>DWYP01000017.1 GCA_019118605.1 Candidatus Alistipes faecavium
AATACTCCGCGATCATCTTGGCACAGTGACTCGCTTTGTTGTCGGGATGATCTTCGTAATTCGGGTCTATCATGCGCATGTCGAGTGCCATTTTCCGGGCATAGTCCGTGGCGATGAGCATCTTCGCCTTCTCTTCCGTTTCAGACAGCGGCGGTCTGCCCAACAGCGTCGCGTCACCCGTCTTGGCGAACTGCATCAGCTTCTGTATGAAGTCCTCCTGTTCCGGTGTGGGCAGTATGTGGTGCAGTATCTCGTTCTTGTGCGGACGGTCCACACCCACGTCCTCTGCCGTGCGGTAGTCGGTGATTTCGTTGTAAAAAGCGGCAAGTTCCGGTACTTTGATGAAGTAGCGGAAACGCTCTTTCTGAACCACATTATTAGTCACATTGAACTCGAAGTCGGTCGTCTTCTTTGCAAAAATCGCCGCCCATGCGTCGAAGCATCGGATATCCTGCCGTTCCAATTCCTTCGGACGCAGATACTTGAAGAGCAGGTACAATTCCGTCAGGCTGTTGGATATGGTCGTACCGGAGAGGAATGTCGCCCCCAAGTCCTTGCCAGTACGCTCCTGTATGGTGCGTATGGCAAAGAGCATATTCAGGGCTTTCTGGCTCCCTTCCGAGTTTCCCAACCCCGCCACACGGTCATGCCGGGTATTGAAAGTCAAGTTCTTAAATTGGTGCGATTCGTCAATGAAGATATGGTCGATACCCATCTGCTTGAAGTCAACCACGTCATCCGTGCGCGACTTGATGGCGTGTTCCACCTTCTCCAGCTTCGCTTCAAGGTTGTGTTTGCGTTTCTCCAGCCCTTTCAGCATCGCCCGCGACACGTTCTTGCCCTGCTGACGCAAGACTTCGAGGTTTTCCTCCACCGTGTCAAGCTCCGCTTGCAGGATGCGCTGTTGCAACTCCGGCGACTGAGGTATTTTCCCGAACTGGTCGTGCGACATAATGACGCAATCATAGTCATTGTTCTTGATGTTGTTGAAGAAACGCACACGGTTGGCGGTCGAGAAGTCCTTTTCCGAAGCGTAGAGGATGCGGGCATTCGGATAGGCAGCCTGATAAGTGGCGGCAATCTCCGCCACATTGGCTTTCAGACCGATAATCATCGGCTTATGTGCCAAGTTCAGACGTTTCATTTCATGCGCTGCAATGCACATTATCAGCGTTTTACCGGTTCCAACCTCGTGGTCGCAGATCCCGCCGCCGTTCTGTTTTATCATCCAGACGCAATCCTTTTGTGACGGATAAACGCTCTGAATACCACGGCTTGCCAGCCCCTTCAGGTTGAGGTCGGGGAAGGTCTGGTGCGAGCCGTCATACTTGGGGCGCACGAAACAATTGAACTTGCGATTGTACATCGTCGTAAGCCGTTCCTTGAACTGCGGCGACTGCTCTTCGAGCCATTCGGAGAACCCGTTGCGTATCTCGTCAATCTTGGCGTTGGCAAGCTGTATGCCCTCGCTGTCACGCACCTTGATTTCATTGCCGTTCTCATCCTTGCCGATGGACTTCATCATGTCAGGGCAGGTGTTGTGCAGGGCGTGTTTCAACAGGTGCATACCGTCATAGTTCCGGTAATAGCCCTTTACCAAAAATTCGTCCGTGATCTTCATGGTGCGGTAGCCGCACGCCACGGAAAACTCGTCCATGCTGGCGGAATAGGCGATTTTCACGTCCGTGTCGAAAAGATGGCTCATGTAGGCGGCATACACGCCCGTAGGAATCCAGCGTTCACCGAAGTTGAAGTCGAGGTCTTCAAAGGCGATGCGCTGCGGCTCGGCTTCCTTCAAAGCCTCCAAAGCCTGTTTCACCTCCGGCAATCTTTCGCTTTCGGGATTGCCGTCTATCCATGCCTCTATGCGCTCCGCTTTCTCTATCACGTTCCCCGCGATGAAGCGGTCTTTAATCTCGTAACCGGTTACGAGCGGGTTGTAGAAGACACGTCCTTTGAGGGCATTGAGCAGCTCCTCTTCCGTACTGTCTGTTATCCCCCGCATATAGTCGAGATTGACCGTGCCGTACTTGTTGAGCGATGCGGACAAGGCTTCTTCGGGAGAGCCGACATTGGCGTGGTTCTCCACCGAGAAGGAAACGGGACGGTCGAAGATGTCCGCCTTGACGAACTTGCCGTCCTCCACGTGTTCCAGCGAAAGGATGTCGCGTCCTCCGGCATCCATCATCACTAACTTCACATTCTGTTTGGCGTTGAGGTTGCCATAACGCATGACAAACTCGTCGTAACAGGTGTTCAACGCCTCACGTTGCGCCACCCCTTCATCGTGATACTCCGCTTCGTAGTTGTATAAACGCTCGTATGTGTCACGGAGCGAAACATACAGCATAGCTTTCTCCTTCTGATAGCCGGTCAGGTCAAGCGGTTGGAAGGTCGCGCCGTAAGGCGTGAGATCTTTCAAATATCCGAGATTGCGTGAAGCATCCATTACCATAGATCCGTCACGGTGGTGCGGCTCCAGCAGACCATTAAACGGACGGGGAGAAAGGTCGAGAGGTTCCTCCTTCGGCTTTCCCGTTTCAAATTCCGGGAAAAGGGAAGCCGCCGGTTTCACACTTGCATTATTGTCCGTAACGTGATCGGGGGTGACTTCCTGCTGTGCTTCGGGCTGTTTCCTCGCTTCTTTTTCCGGTATGGCAGGAGCGGCTTTTACATCCGTGCCGTCCACCCGTTGTTTCTCCTGATGTTCCGCAGCCAGCCTTCGAAGCTCCTTTCGCCGTTCCGGTGTCAAACCCATCATCATCTCGTAAAAGCCGTTGATGGGAGGATTGGTTTCCCAGTCCAGTGTGGCATAAATATCGTCAGGGTCGCTTTGTTTAACGGTATTCTCCGGCTTTGTTTCCTTGTTCCCGTTTACAGCTTTGGCGGTTTCAACAGGAGGTACAGCCGTAACCTGCGGCTTGGGATTAGGTACAGTTCGTTTTGTCGTGTTTCCTTTCTTCGCCGTCTTTTTCTTTTTGACAGGTTCTTCTATGGGCATTCCCCAAAGGTCAAGCAGGGTGAGCTGCACGGCTGCCGAGTGATTTTGCTGGCGTGGCTCTATTTCCGGTTTTTCCTTTATCGGTTGTGTCTGCGGTTTATCCACGGGGATTTCTTCTGCCCGTGCCGAAGATACCGTTTCCAGCTTTGCAGTTTGGGGTTCCACCTTTGCTTCAACGGCAAGCCGTTCCCGTACCTGCCCGATTGCGCCCGAATACAGGCGCATGGCAAGCCTGAAATGACAGTCCTCGTCAAGCATACGTCGCAAGTCCTCCGCGATACCTGCGGTTTTCCCCTCGTGCAGATAGACCATAGCGGGCTTGCCGTAAGGGTCGGTATCAAGTTTCGCGGTCGTATGCACGATACGTTCGGGATGGTGGATGAAATAGGCGTTGTCCGTCAGGTTTGTCTTCGTATCCGTCTGTATCACGGTCAGTAGCCGTTCATCCTGCGACATTTCCGTCTTGTGCAGGTTCTTTTGCAGAATTATCAGGTCGCTGCCCACCTCTGTCCCCGCGTTGTCCGAAAACAGGTTGTTGGGCAGTCGGATTGCCGATACCAGATTCGCCTGACTGAAAAGTTCGTTGCGCACGGAGGTCTTGGCACTGTTCAGCACTCCCTGCGACGTGATGAAAGCCACGATGCCGCCGTCGCGCACCGTGTCCAGTCCTTTTAGGAAAAAATAGTTGTGGATGGCTTTCTGTGCCGAGCGTCTGCCGAAAGATTCACTCCTTTGAAATTCAGCGTCAAACACGGCTATGTCACCAAACGGGATGTTGGACATCGCCAAGTCGAAATAGTTGTTGAACGGCTTTTCGATTTTCTCAAAACCGTCTATGCGCATCTTCTTGTCGGGGTGGAGCTGCCGCAGGATCGTACCCGTGAGCAGGTCTTTTTCAAACGCCATCACATCCGCGTCGGGATTGTGCCGCAGCACGGCGTCCACGAACACGCCGACACCGGCCGACGGCTCCAGCACACGCGACGGGCGGACACTGTAATCCGCCAGCACATCGGCTACGGTGTCTGTTATCTCTTTCGGTGTGTAGAAAGCTGTCAGCACGGACGCTTTCAGCGAATCCACAAACCGTTTGTACTCCAAGTCGTCCCGGCTGTTCTCCCGTATCAGCCTGTGTAGCTCCACGGTAGGGGCAAACAGTTCGAGGTCGGATTTCGCCCAGTGGACGGCATCCGTCAGTTCCCTTGCGGGGTTCAGAATACATTTCAGACCGCCGAAACCGCAATACTTCCGGAGTATTGCCCGTTCTTCAGCTGTCGCCGCTCTCTGTTCCCTTTCAAGGGTGAATGCCGTCCGTATCGCCTCGATATTGTCCCGCAGTTTCTGTTTGCGGTTAAACGCCATACTCCTCTATGTAGAGGACAGCTGCCCCTGTCAGCTCCGTGTAGAGCAGGTCATAATCGGGCGACAGGGCGAAATTGTCGTCCGAGAGGTTATAAATGGAGAATACGTTTCCGACAAGCGGCAGCAGTTTTTTGGTAAAGGATTCACGCTTCGCTTCCGGCACGTCGTCGGAAAACTCGTTCTCCACGACTTCGCGCAGGATGGCGTACTTGGAGTAGCGAAGCCCCTCCAGCAATATATTCATCGCCAGTTCTTGCGCTCCTGCGGTGGTATAGCCTTCGAGCCTTGCCTGTTCATACGTTTCGGCGGCACGGTCGGCGCGTTCACGGATGAAGGTTTCGTCGGTTGCCTGTTCAAACCTGTTTGTCCGGAGATATTCCAGCAGGTACAGACCGTAATAGGAAAAGTCGGTCTGTCCTTCGTTTTTCTTCTTGTTGTTCATTACTTTGGAGTTTAGTGGATGGTAAATCATGACCGGGATAATTGTCTGAAAGGAGAAAGAAAAGGCACTCGGTATCCCTCCGAGTGCCACCACTAAGTCCAAAGTATGAGTGTAATCCGGTATCGAAGAACAGTTCATTACTCTGAATCAGTGGCAAAGTTAATATTATTTCTTCCGTCCTGAAAATTTCTTGGTCGTTTTCCTTTCGGGGAACACGAAAGTCGTGTTGTAGTCCCCGTCAAAGGCAACCACGGCATCGAAGCTCTTGCCCTGCTTGCTCTTGAAGCCTTTGAGCAGCTTCGTGTGTCCGTCGGTGAGCAGGTCTTTGATTTCTTCATCGGTGAGGATACGGTTTGCCTTCAGGCGGAACACGGGCAGCCCGCACTCCGCGTTGTCGCAGCGGACGACCTTACCGTAGAACTGCATACTTCCCGTTCCGCACTTGGGACACTTGCAGCCGGAATCCCTGCGGGCGAACAGTTTGTCGCACGAGAGCAGTTCGGAGGTAATCTCCTTTGTGTACGCCTCTATCTCCTTGCGGAAGGTGTCGGCAGGAAGTTCCCCGCGCTCAATGCGTGCCAGCTCCTTTTCCCATTCGCCCGTCATGGCAACGTCGGCGATGTGCATCGTCTTCACGACCGAGTAGAGGGCAAGCCCCTTTTCGGTGGGTACAAGCGACTTCTTGCAGCGTTCCATGTATCCCCGTTTGAAAAGCGTTTCGATAATCGCTGCACGGGTAGCAGGCGTGCCAATGCCGCAGTCCTTCAAAGCCTGACGCAGCGCATCGTCCTCAATCTCCTTGCCTGCCGTTTCCATAGCGGACAGCAGGGTGGCTTCGGTATGCAGCGGTTTGGGCTTGGTCTTTCCCTCTGTGATGGAGGCGGCTTTCAGTGCCAGCGTGTCGCCTTCCTGCCAGCCGGGGAGGATGGTTTCCTCTTTCTCTTCCTCGCCATAGACAGCACGCCACCCGGCTTGTTTGATGATGCTGCCTTTTGCCACGAACTCCGCTCCGGCACACTCCGCCGTAACAGTGGCTGTGTCTTTGACGCATTTTTCAGAGAAAGCCTCAATCATGCGTCCGGCAATCATCTGATAGACGATACTATCTTCTTTGGAGAGGAACAGCGGTTTTTCGCCCGTGACGAGCAGGGCATGGTGGTCCGTTACCTTGCCGCCGTCCACGCTGCGGCGTGTCGGCACTGCCTTCAGATTGACTTTTTCTTTCCATTCGGGCAGATTGCCGATGAAGTCGAGTAGCTTGGGGATTTCCACGAACACGTCTTCGGGAATATAACGGCTTCCGGTTCTCGGATAGGTGATAAGTTTCTTCTCGTAGAGCTTCTGTGCGATTTCAAGCGTCTGTTCCGCCGTGAAGCCGTGCTTGGCATTAGCTTCCTTCTGGAGCGTGGTCAGGTCGTACAGAAGCGGAGTGTCCTCCGTCTTCTCCTTACGTTCTGCTTTCGTGACAGTAGCTGTGCCTGTTTCCTTTATCTTATTATATAGTTCCGTCGCCGGCTCTTTCTCTTTCCATTTCTCGGAAGAAGAGAATTTCACCACTTCGCCGTTGCCATCGTCAGCGGCAATATGGAGCTGCCAGAACGGTTCCACCGTAAAACGGCGGTTTTCCCAATAGCGTGCGCACACCATCGCCAGCGTGGGCGTCTGCACTCGTCCGATGGAGTACGTGCCGTGTCCGGCGGCGATGGAGAGTGCCTGCGTGCCGTTGATGCCCACAAGCCAGTCGGATTCGCTCCGTGCTTTGGCGGCAAGATAGAGGTTGTCATATTTGTCGCCCGCTTCGAGGTTACGCAACCCCTCGCGGATAGCCTTATCGGTGAGCGAACTTATCCAGAGGCGCACGAAAGGCGTGGTACATCCGATATAATGGTAGAGGTATCTGAAGATAAGCTCACCCTCGCGTCCTGCATCGGTCGCCACGATGATCTGCTCGCTTTCCTTGAAAAGACGGGCGATGATTTTTATTTGCGACACCACACCGCTGTCGGGCTTGTAGCCCTTCTCTGTCTTTTCCTGACGGGGAATGAGCGTGAAGGTTTCGGGAATGATGGGCAGGTTGTCACGGACGAAGCCGCGTATGCCGTAGCCGTCGGGCATGGCAAGCTGGACGAGGTGCCCGAACGCCCATGTCACGGCAAAGCCGCCTCCCTCGAAATATCCTTCCTCTCTTTTTGTCGCACCCACGATGCGGGCGATTTCTCTTGCCACGGATGGCTTTTCTGCAATGATTGTCTTCATGCTGATTATTTTTTATGAATTATTACTTTGGATTTAGTGGCGGACACGGGATGTTACATCTTCATGCCCTTATTGTTTCTCTTCTGAGGCTTCTCTTGCTGCTTTTGCTGTTTGTCGTCTTTCGGGGCGGTCTGTCCTTTCTGCAACGGCTCTTTCAGGTTCTTGGTCGCCTCGTTGGTCTTGCCTTCGCTGTTCACCGCCACCTGTGTACGGCTCTCGTTGGACGGGGCTACCTTCTGCGCGTTGTCGGGGTTGGTGTCGTAGCGATACGGGCGTCCCTTCTCCGGGTTGAACTTGATGTACATCGTGGCGTGGAAGCCCTGTTTGTCGGTCACGTTCTCCAGTTTCACGGCTTTGCCTGCCGCGTAGTCGGCTTTCTGCTGGTCGGTGAAGTTCACACCGCTCCATTTGCTGATGGAGCGGATGCTGCCGTCGGCGTTCGTCCACGTGTTGCGGCGTTGCTCTTTCTGTGGGGCTGCGGAATTTTCCATGCCCTGAGCCTGTCCCTGCGTGGGATTGTTCTTGGCTTCCTGCGTCTGGGCGGTACGCGGCGACCTGCCGGTTCCCGGTACGAACTCCACGCCTCGCTGCTCGACGTTCACTTGAAGAGTGGTGACGAACTTCCTGCTGTCGTTGCGTTCGATGAGCTTGTCGCGCACGGGCAGCCCGGCACGCAACATATCCTGTTCCTGCTTGGTGATTTCCGTCTTTCCGATGCGCTCCGGTATGCGCACCTTGTTTGCTGGAATGTCCGTGATTTCATTCGTCTTGCGGTCTATGCTGATGAACGAGGGGATGATTTCACCCGTTTCCCTGTCCACGATGTCCACGACCCTGCCGAGGTTGCCCGTTTCACGCAGGTTTTTACGGTCTTCGTCGGAGAACTTATGTTCCTTGTACTCGTCGAGTTTCTGCTCCTTACGGATGAAGTGCGGCACGAGGCTGATATTGCCTTCACCGTCTTTCTTGAAGGAGAGGCGGGCGTCCAGCTCGAAAGCCTCGCCGCCGAACTTGGGCGATACTTTCACCAAATCGGACTTGCCGTAGTTGAGCATCTTGGTAAGGTCGCCGGACTTTTCAAGGTCGGCACGTTTCACGCCCCATTTTTCTTCCAGCTCCTGCCAGTTGATTTTGCTCTCGTCAATGGGTTGGTAGCCTCGTCTGCTTTGCGTTTGTTGTTGCGGGCTTTCCTGATTCTGTTCCTGCTTCTTTTCCATTTCTTCCTGTTCTTGTTTTTCTTTGGGCTGCTCTTCCTGCTTTTGTTCCGTCTGCTCCGTCTTTTCGGCGGTCTGTTCTTCCTTCATCTGCTTTTCGTAGCCGGAAGTGTCCACCTTGTGGGGCGCAAGCAGTTCCTTGTTGGCTTCGGGGTCTTTCAGCAGATCTTTCATCACCTCCATCAGTTTGTCGGCTTGGTCTGCCGCGACACGGTAGAAACCGAAGCGGCTGGGTTCCTTGCACTGCCGGAAGAAGTTTTTGAAGAAGTTGTCCAGCACATCGCCGTGGCGGTCGAATTGCAGGAAACTCTGCGCATTCTCCGCTTTCGCGGGGGTACGCTTGGGGGAACCGTCGGCATCCAGCCCGGCTACCACGCTGATCTCGCCCGTCTTCTCGTCACGGACTATCAGCACGTCCTTTTCGCTTTTTTTCTTTGCCATTTGAAAAATGTTTTAATGGGTTATTTTTGAAAGAAATTATGGATACGAGCCTTGTAGAAGGCTATATCTTCTTTTTTGAAGTCCTTTACGTGTCCGGAAAGGAACGTCAGCACGTCCTCCTCGCTGTAATAGGTCTTTTTGCCGAGCGTCTTATACGGCAACGCGCCGATGCTGCGGTAGCGTTGCAGGGTGCGCTTGCTTATCTGGAGCAGCATACAGAGGTCTTGGTTGTCGAACATCCTGATACGTTCTATCGGGTTCGGGGCTTTGCCGGACGGCTGCAAGGAGAGCAGCAGTTCGTCCTGACGGTCGAGCCGTTCCATCAGTTTCTGCATCCAGCTCTCGAAATTGTTTCGGGTAAGCAGTTCCATACGTCACGTCCTCCTTCCTTTGGGTTTGCCGCCGCCTGTGCGCAGCGTGTGGTTGCGTTTCATTTCCGTCGGTGTCGCCGCGTCTTCCATGACGGTGCAGTCCGCAAGCAGGCGGTCGATTTCAGACTGGCGGTAGCGACACTTGCCGCGCAGCACCACATAGCCGATGCGATGCTCACTGCGCATACGCTGGAGGGTGCGGGTACTCACGTTCAGCAGGTGCGCCGCCTCACGGGTGGTGAGCAACCTGTCTGTGGATTTTTCCTTTCTTTCGCCGGAAACGGCACGCACGTGTGCCGCTATCTCGGCTATCTGTTCCGTCAATGCGGTGAAGACGGAACTTTCCATCGTTATTACTTTCATATTCAGTCCTTTCTTTTGGTTTCTGCGGCAAAATTCGGCAATAAACAAAAGGGGCTTTAACAGCTCACTACGTGTCTCACGTAAGATTTTTATCGGAAATGGCTCCGTAACCCGGACAGATGGCGCAACATACAGCCTTTCAGTGGGAAACGATATGCGTTCATGAGGATGGCGTTACCTTTGCGGCAAACCAGAAATGTTTTGAATATGGAAATTGTATCTATCGAGAAAAAGACCTTCGAGATGATGTTGGCGTCCTTCAATGCCCTCTCGGAGAAGGTTGCCGCCCTGAAGCGCAAGAACGACGGAGGGCGGCTGGAAAGATGGCTCACGGGCGAGGAAGTCTGCGGGCAGTTGAGAATCAGCCCGCGCACGTTGCAGACGTTACGCGACAAGCGGCTTATCGGCTACTCGCAGATAAACCGCAGGTTCTATTACAAGCCGGAAGAAGTCAGAAGGCTGATTCCGCTTATCGGTACGCTCTATCCCGGCGGCAGATAATTTTATTATTCACCCACTGAATCCAAAGTTATGATGAACGAGAACAACGATGTTTTTACACTGGAGGACGAGCCGCTTGCCACCGTGGTACAGAATATGCGCAAAGGCTCTAAATGGCTCTCCGCATTTTTGGAAAGTTACCGTCCGCCGCTGGACGGGGAACGTTACCTGACGGACAGGGAGGTGGCGGAACTGCTCCGTGTAAGTCGCCGTACCTTGCAGGAATACCGTAACAACAGGGTGCTGCCCTATATCCTTTTAGGAGGAAAGGTACTTTACCCCGAATCGGGCTTGCGTGAACTGCTGGAGGCGAATTATCGCAAGCCGATAGAATAAAGGAAGTATGAAAACGAACAAAAAGGAAACGGACAACTCAAATTGGGCTGTCCGTTTCCTTTTTGTCGGCACGTATGCGTGTTCAGCAATACCCGGCTTTCCCGTTCTGTATGAACATCACGTATGCCTGTCGCTTTTCTTTCGAGAGAGCTTTACACACCAGCCAAGTGCGGAACACGTGCGTGCAGTAGGTGTTCAATCTGAAAGCGACGGGGATGATGATCTCAAGCGAGTAAACATCCGCATACAGACCGTTTTCAAGTTGAATGTAGCGGCATACCTCGTAGTCACTCAACACGTCCGCTTTGAGGATGGCTTTAATGGCGGCGTTCACTGCCGGGACACCTGTGTGGAACAGTCCGGCGATTTCTCCGGCGGTCATCCATATCTCGTTACCGGTTACGCTGACGGTCTTGTCCTCTATAATGATTATGTCACGTTTCATGGCTTCTCTGTTTTAGATGGTACAACCTGCAAATTCCTCGATTTGGTTCAATCTCGCGGCAAGGTTCTCCATGTCTTGATTGAGCTTCTCTTTGGTTATTTTCGCGTATATCTGCGTTGTCTTTATGCTCTTGTGTCCCAGCATGGAACTGACCGTTTCGATAGGTACGCCGTTGGAGAGGAACACCGTCGTGGCGGCCGTATGGCGGCTTTGATGCCATGTAATATGCTTGGTGATACCGCAACGCTTGGCGACGGTCCGGATTCCGGCAAGGCACGTGTTATAGTGGGGTACGGGGAATATCCTGCCGTCCCCGCACAGCCCACGGTATTTGTCGATGATGCGCTTCGCTATGTCGAGCATACGGATGTTGGACACCACACCCGTCTTCTGGCGGTTGATGTTTATCCACTCGTGTTCGTCAAAGTAGGTACGGATATTCTCTTCCGTCAGGTTGCGCATATCGGCGAACGACAAGCCCGTGAAGGCACAGAACAGATATAAATCACGATATAGTTCCTGTTTGGCGTTCTTCAGTTTGCCTTCCATCAGCAGGCGGATTTCATCTTTCGTCAGAAAGCTGCGGGTCGTTTCCTCCTTCTTGATTTCGTACTCGCGGAACGGGTCGCGCGTGAGCCACTCGTTGTTGATGGCGATGAATACCATCGTCCGAAGCGGGCAGACATACAGCCACACGGTGTTGGTGCAGCAGTGTTTGTCCGTGCGCAGGAACATTTCAAAATCGGAAATGAAAGCGGGTGTAAGCTCTTTCAGAGCAATGTCCTTCACGTGGTAACGGATGGTAAGGAACTCTTGCAGGTGCTTGTAAACGGTTTTGTACTTCAAGAGCGTGCCTTTTGCTTTCATGCCTGCCTCCACCTGCTTGGCATAGTCCTCGTTATGCTGTTGGAATACCTGCATCAGTGTGTGGTAGCGGTGTTCCAGTCCGAGAAAGGCGTTCTTGACTTTTTCTGCCGTGACAAAGTTGTCACGCTCCATGATTTCCTGATAATGCCTGTTGATGCGCACACGCATCTTGTCAAGCATACGGTTCGTTTCAAGTGCCGCCGTGCTTCTGCCCGTGACACGTCCCCCTTTGGTGTCCCACAGTTTGGGATCGACGGTCAGTTTGCAGCTGAACTGCGTCTGGCTGCCGTCCACCGTGATGCGTCCCATGACGGGCACTGTCCCGTCCTTTTTCACTACCTGACGTTTGAGGTAGTAGATAACTGAAAATGTACTCTTCATCGTCCTTAATTTTTTAGGTTCAAAATTAGTCGGTGAAGAATCCTTCGTCGGTACGCAAAACACGGAGGAACGGCGCAATCTTTTTCCGTAACCGGATTTGTTGCGTGAGTTGTCAGTAACTCACTATATCACAATGCCTTGTTTTTCCATTCTTACCCATTTCGTCACCTCTATGGTGTGGTTACGAACAAGTAACGCAGCGGCGTCTTAATTTGGCTTTTGCAAGGATTGTGGTGGCGTTGGAGATAATCGGCAGCTTAAATGAAACCTCTGTAAATCAATTCTATTACTTCATTCTTCCGTATTCCACTTTTTTGTAGTAACTTTGTAGATAAAATATACACTTTTTTTCCAGGCCTGGCAAAAGGCTTTTTTGGACGTCTTGCGGTGTAAATATATGATCTGTAAATATTTAAGATTTGCAAGGCGACTGTTTCCCCTCTTTGCCGCATAAATATGAGACGGGATTTTTGCTAATAGCGATGATATTTTCTTTCCCCGGAAGGGGGATTCGTACTTTTGTATGGGGCGCTTTTCCCCCGCACCTTCCATTTCCCACCTTAATATGATGAAACTTCGATTCACAGTACTTTTCTGCTTGTGCACGATAATGTGGAGCCCGGCATCCGCCGGATCCTTCGGGAGCCGCATCTACATCAAAACTCCCGGGAATCCGTCCCGGGTCTACGACCTACAGCCCCAGTCTCCGGGGAGCTCCGTCCTGAATGCCGGAGAGGATCTGCCGCTGTCGATCCGCTGCGAAAGTTTCCGCAAAGGCTCCGAAACGAAAATCATCCTTACCATAACGGCCGCCGAACGGGTCTATTATCATCTGGAGCATATTTATCGGACGGAATTTGCTCACGACGACTGTCAGTTCTATATGCCGGGGTTTTGGTATCACCGGAACCTGAGATCTCCGAAAGAGGCCCCTTCGTTCCATACCGGCGACAGCTGGCAGGTTAGGGAAGACCGTTTGAGCGCACCGCTTACCGGAATCTACGATGAACCGTCGGGACGATACTGTGCGGTACTGCGGACAGACAGCCTTCCGCAGGATGCACTCGCCTGCCACAATTCCGGGGAGGTCATTCTTTCGGGATATACCTCTTTGGGATTTACCGGCTTCCGGAATGTCGACAGCCGCGCGGCGCTTGTTTTCGGATACCCCTGGAGCGAAGCGCCCCGTTCTTACATCCGCAAGTTGACTCTTGCTCCGGAGGTGCGCACTTTCGACAAACTGGAGAAAGGAGAGATGCGCCGACTGTCGTGGTCTGTTTTCGAAGGTGGGAGCGATTCCTATTCCGCGATGGTCTCCTCGCTCTGGAGCCTGTCATTCGACCGTCTCGATCCGCAGCCTCTTGCCGTCCGTTATACGCCCGCTGCGGCCAAATCGCTCCTGTCGCAGTATTTCGCCCGGAGTTATGTGGATGACTACCCCCTGAAATTTTATTCGGGAGTGGAACTTCGTACCGATGACCCCCGGAGCAACGGAATTGCGGAGGTCGGGTTTATCGGCCGGGTCCTGTTGAATGCCTTCAACGCATGGGAATACGGATCACAGACCGAACAAGCGGAACTGGCCCGCAACGCCCGCTCCGTTTTCGACAGTTATCTGCAGTACGGTTTCACTCCGGGAGGATTGCTCCGGGAGGTTGTGGACTTCCGGCAGCAGCGGGAGCCCGATGTCTACAGCATCCGCCGGCAGTCCGAGGGTGTTTACGCCCTGCTGACCTACCTTGCCTACGAAAAGAGCTACGGCCGTACTCATCGCGCCTGGGAGAGCCGGATCAAAACCCTGCTGGATCGGTTCCTGCAGCTTCAGCAGGCCGACGGGAGCTTTCCGCGGAAATTCCGTGACGATTTGAGCATTGTCGACTCCACGGGCGGGAGCACGCCGTCCGCGACACTACCCCTGGCCATGGCCTACGCCTATTTCCAGGATGAATCCTATCTGGAGGCCGCACGCCGTACGGCCATCTATCTGGAACACGCGATCATCTCTGCGGCGGACTATTTTTCCTCGACGCTCGATGCCAACTGCGAGGATAAGGAGGCTTCGCTCTACGCCGCGACGGCGATGTATTATATGGCCCGGATCACAAAGGGTGCGGAGCGCCGGCACTATACGGATCTGTGTCGGCAGGCAGCCAGCTTCGCCTTATCCTGGTATTACCTCTGGGACGTGCCGTTCGCTCCGGGCCAGATGCTCGGCGACTTGGGTTTCCATACCCGCGGCTGGGGCAATGTCTCGGTGGAAAACAACCACGTCGACGTCTTTGTTTTCGAATTTGCCTCGGTACTCGACTGGTTGTCTAAAACCTGCGGCGAACCCCGCTTTTCCCTCATGAGTGCCGTGATCCGGAGTTCCATGCTGCAACTCATACCGTCCGAAGAGATGATGTTCGGCATCGGCCGTGTCGGCTATTGTCCCGAAGTGGTACAACACACGACTTGGGACTATGGGAAGAACGGCAAAGGGTTCTACAACGATATTTTCGCTCCGGGCTGGACTGTGGCGTCGTTGTGGCAGCTGCTCAGCCCGAATCGGGTCGAAGAGTTTTTCTCATCGTGTCGGACGGAATGCCCGTGCGGTCGCTCCGGCGGGAAACGTTCGCAACAACCTTTGAAACAACCGAACCAGTGATCATAACCTTAAAACTTTACGCACATGATTTATGTTGATGACGGATAATCGGTTTCAGAAACCGGACTATCCATCGGTTCCCGGGATTCGCAGGGCCGGATTCCTGCATGCGGGCCGTTTTAAAACCTGCTCCCGGTTGTTAGTTCGTGCCGGGAGGGTATGAGAGAACCCTGTTCTTCGTGCAATTTATCCTCTGTTTTACGAATCAAAACCGTAGTTTATGGCATATTTTTATTAAATTCTGACATCAAATATTCCTAACCTACCACCCCGTGAGATCTTGAAACCTTCATTAAATCGAATCAATTCATGGAGAAACATACCAAAACCAACCGGAAACAGGAGAGAATATCATGTGCTCTTTTTTCGTTCATACTATTCTTCTCCATCTCGGGACTGCAACCGATTTTTGCCAGTGACGCCCATCGGGGACAATCTATAACCGCCCAACGGCCGGAAGATCCTCCTGCGGGATCGAAAGCGGCCGACGACGACTCCTACGTATTGGCGAAAGGTATTGTCACCGACCCTTCGGGCGTACCTCTGCCGGGCGTTTCGGTCCTTGTCAAGAACAGCTATCAGGGAACCACGACCAACATCGACGGCGCCTTCAGCCTGTATGTGCCCCGAAAGGGAGCCACGCTGCAGTTCTCCTTTATCGGATACACAACGGTGGAAATTTCCGAGTCCATTGGCAGCAATATGGTCGTCCAGTTGGCGGAGGACGCCAAACAGGTCGAGGAGGTCGTTGTGGTCGGTTACGGCGTGCAGAAGAAGATGACCGTGACGGGCGCTGTTTCCACGGCGAAGATCAAGGAGATCTCGAAGGTGGCGACGCCCTCCCTGTCGAACGCCATTGCCGGCCAGATGCCGGGTATCATCAGCCGTCAGGCCAGCGGTGAACCGGGATACGATGCCGCCCAGATCTATATTCGGGGTATCGCGACGTGGGGGAACCAGAATCCGCTGATTCTTGTCGACGGCATTGAGCGGGACCTGAACCAGATCAACGCCCAGGAGATCGACAGCTTTACGATCCTGAAGGATGCCTCGGCGACGGCCGTCTACGGAGCCCGCGGCGCCAACGGTGTGATCCTCATCACGACGAAACGGGGCAAAGTCGGGGCTCCGAAAATTACGTTCCGTTCCGAAACGGCCCTGCTGACGGCCCTGCGGCGTGCGGAATACATCGACGGGTACTCCTATGCCTCGCTGATGAACGAGGCGCGGATCTTCAACGGCGAGGATCCGCGGTGGACCGACGAGGAACTGCAGAAATACAAGGACGGATCGGATCCCTACCTTTATCCGAACGTCGACTGGATGGACGAGGTGCTGAAAAAGCATACTATGCAGACGATCAACAATCTGAGCGTCAGCGGGGGAACAGACATCATCCAGTACTACATGAACGTGGGCTTCACCTACCAGAACGGCCTGTACCGCGAGGATCCGAACAACAAGTTCAACACGAACTCCAGCATGAAGCGTTACAACTTCCGCAACAATGTCGACGTGAAGCTGTCGAAAAGCCTGACCATGCAGCTGGGGCTCGGAGCGATTGTTCAGAACGGCCATTATCCGGGTTTCTCGACGAGCGAGATCTTCAATTCGATCAACCTCATCTCGCCGATCTCCTATCCGAAACTGAATCCGGACGGTACGCCGGGCGGATCGCAGACCTATGTCGGCCATAATCCGTGGGGACGTTCCACGCAGTCGGGATATTCGACGCAGGACCACGTGACCGTGCAGGCGAATCTGGGCATCAACTGGGATCTGTCGTTCCTGCTGAAGGGCCTCTCCGTCCGGGGGCTGTTCTCCTACGACCGTTATGCCGCCACGTACAACAACCGTCCCAAGGAGTTCGTCGTCAAGCGATACCTCGGGAAGGACCCGGAGACGGGGGATGATCTCTACAGCCCGATCTACCGTGAGGAGCAGCCGCTGGGCTATTCGCAGTCGACGACGACCAACCGGGCGCAGTACTCCGAGGCGCAGATCAATTACGCGCGGACCTTCGGACAGCATCAGGTGACGGCGATGGTTCTCGTCAACCAGCGGGAATATGTCGACCTTTCGGCCGCGGACTCCCGGGCCAACATTCCCTACCGCCGCATGGGTCTGGCCGGACGTGTGACCTATAATTTCGGGGAGCGCTATCTGGTGGAGGGGAACTTCGGATACAACGGGTCCGAGAACTTCAAACGCGGGAAACAGTTCGGATTCTTCCCCTCCGTGTCGCTGGGATGGGTCGTTTCCAACGAGCCGTTCTTCAAGGTGAATGCCATCAACCGCCTGAAGCTGCGCGTTTCGCACGGACTGGTCGGTAATGATGTGCTGGGCATCCGTTTCGGGTTCCTGAGCACGATCAACACGCAGGGACAATCCTATTATTTCGGAGATACGCAACAGCTGTATGCGGGCATGGAGGAGAATGCGATCGGTAATCCGAATCTTACGTGGGAGAAATCCCGGAAGACGGATATCGGCCTGGATCTG
The DNA here is from genome assembly GCA_019118605.1 of Candidatus Alistipes faecavium. Classification (GTDB taxonomy): domain Bacteria; phylum Bacteroidota; class Bacteroidia; order Bacteroidales; family Rikenellaceae; genus Alistipes; species Alistipes faecavium. Next base: position 17,130 of record DWYP01000017.1, read on the forward strand.
GGACTGTTCCAGGACCGTGTGGTTCTGCAACTGGACTTCTTCAAGGAGAAGCGTTCGGATATTCTGATCCAGCGCGGGACGATCCCGAGTGCGACGGGTATCTACCCGTGGTCGATTCCCTATGGGAACCTGGGGCGTGCCGACAACAAGGGTTTGGACGCCATGCTGGAGATCCGCAACACGACACCCGGAGGGTTCTTCTATTCGTTGAGGGGCAACTTCACGTTCGCGCGGAACAAGATCATCGAGAACGACGAGCCGAAACCCGCCTATCCCTACCTGTCGAACAAGGGTTTGAGCATCGGACAGTATGTGGGATTCGTTGCCGAAGGATTCTTCAAGGACCAGGAGGAGATCGACGCCAGTCCGCTCCAGACCTTCGGGACACCGCGGCCCGGCGACGTACGCTACAAGGACATCAACGGCGACGGACAGATCGATTCCTACGACCAGGTGCCGATCGGCTATGCACGCCTTCCGGAGATCTCTTTCGGTTTCGGCGGAACGATCGCCTACAAGGGATTCGACTGCAGCGTTTTCTTCTCCGGCGCGGCCAATACGTCGATCAACCTGGCAGGATACGGCATGTGGGCGTTCTACGACGGCCTGGGCTCGAACAACGTGCTGAAGGAGTATTACGACAACCGTTGGACACCCGGGCGGACCGATGCGAAATACCCGGCTATCGACGTGGGCAACAACCCGAACAACTTCGTGACCTCCACCGTGTGGATGAAGAACGGCAACTACCTGCGTCTGCGCAATGCCGAGATCGGCTACACGTTCCCCGACGCGGTGATCAACAAGCTGCACATTTCCGGTTTGCGGCTGTTCGTCAACGGCACCAATCTGCTGACGTTCGACTACATCAAGATCATCGATCCGGAATCGAACGACGGCACGGGCGCCTATCCTCTGCAAAGAAGTGTGAATATAGGAGTACAGATTGATTTCTAAAAAAGACGATTCTATGAAACGCACAAAACATATTATTCTGTTTTTGGTCATTTCGATGTTTTCCTTTGCATCCTGCTCGGACTACCTGGACAAGGCCCCCGAAGAGGATCTGCTGATTGAGGAGGCATTTCTGAAACGCAACTATGCGGAGGCGTTTCTGACGGACGCCTATGCCGATCTTCCGTTGGAGAACCATTTTACCGACATGGCGGACATCAACCCGTTCGTGCTGGCATCCGACGAGCTGAACGTTCCGTGGCCGGAGAAGTTCGGCAAGTTGATGAACCGCGGTGCGATGAACCCCTACAATGCGACCGGACGGGTGTGGATCAACATGTATGAAGGGATCCGCAAATGCAACGTTTTTCTGGAGAATATCCATCTGACGCCAGTCGGCAAGGATTTCACGCAGAAGGAGAAGGATACATGGATCGGAGAAGCGTTGTTCCTGCGTGCGATTTACCATTTCTATATCATCCGCGTCTACGGTCCGTGCATCATCATGGATCGCACCGTCAAACCGGACGACAATTTCAACGAACTGCAGCGCAGTCCTCTGGACGACTGCATCCAGTTTGTTCTGGACGAGATGGACAGGGCGATCGAGCTGTTGCCGATGACCATCACGGACGCCAGCAAGATCGGCCGCGTGACGGCTGCCGCGGCGTATGCCGTGAAGTCGCGCCTGCTCCTTTACCGGGCCAGCGACCTGTGGAACGGAAATCCCCTGTACAAGGATTTCAAGGACGGGAACGGAACGTACCTGTTCCCTCAGACCAAGGATGCCTCCTGGTGGGAAAAAGCGGCATATGCGGCCCGGCAATGTATCGACTCCTGCCGGAAAGCCGGTTATGACCTGTATCGGGCGGCTTCGAACGACCCCGTGGAAAACTATTCGAACCTGTTTATCGAGCGCAACAACTGTGAAGTGCTGCTGGCGCGGAACTGCGGGGTGGATGGCGATGGAGAGAAATGTTCCTTCCCGCGGTCTCTGGGCGGATGGTCGGGCTACAATCCCACGCAGGCGCAGGTTGATGCCTACGAGATGGCCGACGGCACGATTCCCATTCTGGGCTACAACTCCGACGGAAGCCCCATTATCAACTCCGCTTCCGGTTATACGGAGACAGGATTTGCTACATCCGACGGACCGAACCAGCGGTGGCTGGCCGGAGTGAGCAACATGTATGTGAACCGTGATCCGCGCTTCTATGCGACGATCAATTTCAACGGAGCGGTATTCAAGGAGCACCAGATCGAACTGTGGTCCACGGGAGCCGACGGACGCGGAAACGAAGGGCGAGACTATTGTACGACGGGCTATCTGCTCCGCAAGCACGCCAATCCCGCGTGCAACATTCCCCAGAATATTTTTACGCTGCGAGCCTGGATCCTTTTCCGTCTGGGCGAGGTCTACCTGAATTACGCCGAGGCGCTGAACGAGGCCGAGGGACCGGTGTCGGATGTGTACAAATACGTGAACGAGATCCGCAACCGTTCGGGGATGCCGGATCTTCCGGCCAATCTGAGCAAGGATGAGATGCGCGAACGCATCCGCCGGGAGCGCCGCATCGAGCTGTCCTATGAAACCCATCGGTATTTCGACTGCCATCGCTGGATGATCGCCGAAGATACCGAAAGCGGTCCGGTGTACGGGATGAACATTGCTGCAGGCACGCACCTGCAGGATCCGGAGTACTACAAACGTACGGTTGTCGAGACACGCGTTTTCCCCTATCCCCAGTATTACATGTTCCCGATCATGCAGACCGAGATCGACAAGATCGAAGGTTTCATGCAGAATCCGTATTGGTAGAAAATCATAATGAATAAGGAGATGAAAAAGATCATATTGATGACCGCATGCCTTTGGTCGGGCGCGATGCTGTTTTCTTCCTGCTCGGACCGGTTGCGCATCGGATTGGATATTGTCGATGCCGACACTTACGTCAACATCTACATGCCGCAGGCGAACAATGACCTGAACGTGAAGACCGTCTACATCACGGACGAAATCCAGTCTTTCGCCGTCTCGGCATTCTATGGAGGGCCGACGGAGCCGCAGACCGATATATCCGTGGAGTTTGAGATCCGCATGGACCTTGTCGACTCCTACAATACGTTCCACGGCACCGATTACAAGCCGATGCCCGAGGGGAGCTATTCCATGTCAGAGACGACCGCCCGCATCGCAAAGGGCGCGCAACGGACGACCCCGCTTTACGTCGACATTACCTCGAAAGACTACCTGGCCGTTGCCGAGCCGTATCTGCTTCCGGTCGGGATCAAGAGCGTCAGCGGGACGGAGCCGGTGCTGGAGGAGCTTCGCACGGCCTATTTTCTGGTGACGGGCTCCTACATGCCGGGCGAGGTTCCGCGGGAAAAGGTCTATTCGTTCGGGCATCCGGTGACCATGCCCATCTTTTGCAGCAGGGATGACCTTGTGCGGATCGACGAGGATGGCCGACTTATGCTTTTCCAGCCCGAACCCGACGGCACCTACGGGGCTCCGCGCCAGATCGGCGAGGGATGGGGGAATATGCAGATCATGTTCTACATGCCCGAGAACCGGTTCATTGTCCGGAACGAATTCTCGAACCTCACTCAGTACATGATCTCCGACAACTATGATTTCCTGAGCCAGGGCGACATCGGCTGGGGCTGGGGTGAATCGTCCAAGATCGTGCCGTTCAAGGATCTGGCCATTTTGGCCGTCAACGGGGACGCTCTCTGGAAATATCCGCTGAGTCAGACGGGAGCCTTCGATTTCGGCAACTGTACGGCTATCGAGGGGAGCGGCTGGGGCGGTTATACCCAGTTGTTCGGATACGGGAACAACCTCATTATGGTCGATCCGAAGGGTGACATGTGGGTGGTATCGCTCACGGACGATTATGCCTTGGGTACGAAACGGCAGATCGGTACCGGATGGGACATGTACGACAACGTGTTCGCATGCGGGGATGATCTGCTGGCCCTGGACTCGAACGGGGATTTGTGGCGGTATGAATTCGATCCCGTAGCCTTCTGGCCCCTGAAAGCTGACGAGCCTGCCGACGAGGAAGGTCCCGAAAGTGGCGATGGAGAGGAAGAAAGTGCGGACGAATGAACCTGCGGGGGCTGCCCGGAGCCGGTGTCTGCAAAGACCGCCGGCTCCGGACTTCGAGTCTGTTTCAAACGAAGAATGTGTGACATGCCATGAAGACGAGATGCATTTATAGACTGCTGCTGTTCTGTACCGTACTGCTCGGACCGGGCCTTTCGACATCTGTCTCCGCAGAGTTGGACGTAAAGGCCGCCCGGGCACTGATCCGGCGCGTGGTTCCCGGACATGCCCGGTATTTCGAGGTCGAATACATTCCCCGGGACGAAGGGCGGGACGTGTTCGAACTCGAGCAGGACGGACAGCGAATCGTGCTGCGGGGCAACAACGGTGTCTCCGTTGCCAGTGCCCTGAACCATTACCTGAAACATTACGCCCATTGCGACATCAGTTGGAACGGAACCAATCTGGATATTCCCACACCGATGCCCGAGGTAGCGCAAAAGGTCCGCATAACGACTCCGTACCGGTATCGGCACTATTTCAACTACTGTACGTTCAACTATACGGCCTCCTGGTGGGACTGGGATCGGTGGCAGTGGGAGATCGACTTCATGGCCCTGAACGGGATCAACATGCCTCTGGCACTGACCGGTCAGAACTCCATCTGGGACAAGGTGTACCGGAGCCTGGGTTTCACGAAGGAGGAACTGGACTCCTTTTTCAGCGGCCCGGCCTATTTCACCTGGTTCTGGATGGGGAATCTCGACGGCTGGGGCGGCCCTCTTCCGGAGCGTTTCATGGCATTCCAGGAGGAGCTGCAGAAAAAGATCCTTGCCCGGGAACGGGAGCTGGGCATGACGCCGATCCTGCCCTCTTTCACCGGACATGTCCCGCCGTCGTTCCGGAAGCGTTTCCCGGAGGCGAAGGTGCATTCCACGCAATGGGGAATCAATACCAATGTGGCGCCTCCGGTCTATATTTTGGATCCCTCGGAGCCGCTTTTTGCCGAGATCGGGAAACGGTTTCTCGGGGAGCTGATCGCCACCTATGGCACCGATCACCTCTATTCGGCCGATACGTTCAACGAGATGCTCCCGCCGCGAGAAGACCCGGAGTATCTGAATGCCATCGCATCGAAGGTCTACGGCTCCATGTCGGAAGTCGACGACCGGGCCGTCTGGGTTATGCAGGGATGGATGTTCCTCGATCGTCCGGGCTTCTGGCAGCCGGCCCAGATGCAGGCGATGTTCGACGCCGTTCCCGACGGACGGCTGATCGTTCTGGACCTGGACAGCGAAGTGAATCCCGTGTGGTCGAGGACGGACGCCTTCTACGGCGAGCAGTGGATCTGGAACATGCTTCACAACTTCGGCGGGCGCATCAGTCTGTACGGGAAGATGGATGAAATAGCCCGCGGTCCGGCCGAAGCACTTCACCATCCGGGTTCCGGGAACATGGTGGGTATCGGACTGACCATGGAGGCCATCGAGCAGAATCCGGCCATCTATGCCCTGATGCTCGAGAATGTCTGGCGGGATACCCCGATTCCCTTGGATTCGTGGCTGAAGGAGTACGCCCGCCGCCGCTACGGGAAAGAGAACCGCGATGCCGCCCGGGCCTGGGAGGTGCTGCAGCGGACGGTTTACAGCCACCAACCCTGGTGGGGTACCTCTTCCATCATCACCGGGCGCCCGACCTTCGAGGAGGAGTCCGTGTGGACCTACACCCATATCCCGTACGACAGGATGGAGTTCCTCGAAGCCTGCGAGCTGCTGTTGAAGGCTTCGGAAGAGCTGAGCGGGAGCGAAGGATTCCGCTACGATCTGGTCGATGTGGTGCGTCAGGCGCTGGCAAACTACTCCAATGGCCTGCAGCAGGAGTTCGCAGAGGCCTATCGCCGCGGGGACTGGTCCCTTTACGAGGCGAAGACCTCCGAGTTCCTGACGTTGATCGACGACATGGACCGGTTGCTTGCCACCCGTCGGGACTTTTTGCTGGGCCGGTGGCTGAACGACGCCCGCCGTTTGGGCCGGACCCTCGAGGAAAAGGACCTTTACGAACGGAACGCCCGGAACCTGATTACCCTGTGGTCGGGCGAGGACTGCACGATCCATGAATATGCCTGCAAGGAGTGGAGCGGGATGCTGAAAGGGTTTTACAAGGAGCGCTGGATCCGCTTCTTCGACTATGTGAAAGCATGCCGGGCGCGTGGCGAACCCTGCGATTTCGCGCTTTTCGACAAGGATATCAGCCGTTGGGAGTGGAGCTGGGTCAACAGCCACGAACCCTATCCCGACACCCCTCGGGGCGACGAGGTCGAGGAGGCTGCGTCCGTATATTGGAAATACGCCCCTCAAATGAAACGAATGTATAATTCCGATAAGAGTCAGCAATCATGAACATGAAAAAGAGTAGAATATGCGGATGCGCCCTCATGGGGATTCTGTTGTCGTTGCTTGTGGGCTCCTGTGCCCCTGCCCGGGAAGGGACCCTGGACAAAAAGGCCGCACGAGCGCTGATCGAGCGGGTCGTTCCCGCGCATGCCGACCTGTTCAAGGTCGAATATATTCCCCAGGAGGATGGGAAAGACGTTTTCGAACTGGAGCAGGAGGGCAATAAGGTTGTGCTGCGGGGCAACAACGGCGTCTCCGTTGCCAGCGCCCTGAACCATTATCTGAAGCATTACGCCCACTGCGACTACAGCTGGAATGCCTCGAACATGGATTTTCCGGATCCCGTGCCGACCGTCCCGGAGAAGGTTCGGAAGGTGACCCCGTACAAGTACCGGCACTATTTCAACTACTGCACGTTCAATTATACGGCCTCCTGGTGGGACTGGGAGCGCTGGCAGTTCGAGATCGACTATATGGCGCTGAACGGCATCAACATGCCGCTGGCCATGACCGGACAGAACGCCGTATGGGACAGGGTCTACCGCAAGCTGGGCTTCGGCGACGAGGACATGGACCGCTTCTTTACGGGCCCGGCCTATTTCATGTGGTTCTGGGCGGGGAATATCGACGCCTGGTGCGGACCTCTTCCCGCGAGCTGGAAGGAGAGCCATGAGGCCTTGCAGAAACAGATCCTCGCCCGGGAGAGGGAATTGGGCATGACGCCCATTCTGCCGGCCTTTACGGGACACGTTCCTCCCACGTTCAAGGACAAATATCCCGAGGCGAAGGTCAAGCGGCTGAACTGGGAGGGGCGTTTCGACGATACGTTCGTTCTGGAGCCCGACGATCCGATGTTCCGGAAAATCGGCAACCTGTTCATGGAGGAGCAGATCGCAACGTTCGGTACGGACCATCTTTACGGGGCCGATACCTTCAATGAGATGTATCCTCCGAGCAACGACTCCACCTACCTGAGCCAGATCAGCCATGCCGTCTACCGGTCGATGGCCGACGTGGACCCGGAGGCGGTCTGGGTGATGCAGGGGTGGCTGTTCGTGGACAAGCGGGATTTCTGGCAGCCCGAACAGATCCAGGCCTACCTGGGCGGAGTTCCCGATGACAACCTGATCATCCTGGACCTTTGGGGCGAGGAGAATCCCGTGTGGAACCGCACGGAATCCTACTACGGGAAGCCGTGGATCTGGTGCATGCTCCACAACTTCGGAGGCCGCAACATGATGTTCGGCAACGCGGAGAAACTGGCAACGGAGCCCGCCCGGGTGTTGAACGATCCTGCCGCGGGGGAACTGGTCGGCATCGGGGCCGTTCCGGAGGGCATCGAGCAGAATCCGATGATCTATACGCTGCTTCTGGACCATGTCTGGCGCAGGGATGAGATCGACCTGACGAGCTGGCTGAAGAACTATGCGCATTGCCGTTACGGCGTGCAGGACGCGAACATGGAGCGGGCCTGGGAGATCCTTCGCCGGACGACCTATGCGCACGAAGGCAACTACGAGAGCACGATTACCGCGCGCCCGACCTTCGACCGGGACAACGTATGGGCCTATACGGGTATTCCGTACGATCCCGCGGAGATCATCGACGCCTGGGAGCTGATGCTGGCTTCGGCCGACCGGCTGAAGGATAATCCCTGCTATCGGTACGATCTGGTGCTTGTCGGCAAACAGGTGCTCGGCAACTATGCGACCGAGATCCAGCAGAAGTTCATCATGGATTACGAGACGAAGGATCTTCCGGCCTTCGAGCGCAACAGCCGGGAGTTCATGGAGCTGATCGACGACATGGACGAACTGATGGCGACCCACGAAGCCTTCCTGCTGGGGAAGTGGATCAACGATGCGAAGCGTTGGGGTACGACCGAATCCGAATCGCGTCTCTATGAGAAGAATGCCCGCGACCTGGTGACGCTGTGGGGCGGGAAGGACGCCTTCCTCCACGACTACGCCAGCAAGCAGTGGGCCGGGCTGTTCAAGGGCTTCTACAAGGGGCGGTGGAAGATGTTCATCAACGAGGTGGACGACTGCATCCGCCACGACAAGGTCTTCGACGCCGCGGCCACGGACGATGCGATCCGGAGCTGGGAATGGGAGTGGGTCCATGGGACGGAACCCTATTCCGAACATCCCGAAGGGGATCCGGTCGACGTGTCGAAAAGAATGTATGAGAAATACGCACAGAAGATACGCAGCGTGTACGAATAAACGGGAAAATTAAAATCAATGTTGAGATGAAACGATTAACCGAACAACCCTCCAAATACAACGATCTGGAGAAAAAGAGTGTGGATGAACTGATTGCAGGGATCAATGCCGAGGACCAGCTGGTGGCCCTGGCTATCCGGGACGTGCTGCCGGATCTGAGCCGGCTGATTACCGCAATCGAACGGCAGTTGAAGAACGGCGGGCGCATGTTTTACCTCGGGTGCGGCAGCGGCGGGCGGTTGTCGGTGCTGGATGCCATCGAGCTGCCCAACACCTACGGAATCGACGAGGGCATCGTCAATGTGGTGCTTGCCGGGGGCGTGGAACACCTTGTCGAGGCCCTGGAGGAGAAGGAGGACGATCTTGTCGAGGGTTGGGAAACGCTGCAGCGGTACCATATCTCGCCGAAGGACATCGTGGTGGGTATCTCGGCCAGCGGGACAACCCCCTATGTGCTGGCCTCGCTGAAGGAGTGCCGTGCGCACGGCATCCCCTGCGGGTCGATCGTAAGCAACCCCAACTCTCCGATTTCGCAGTATTCGGATTATCCCGTCGAGGTGATCACGGGTCCGGAGTTTGTGACGGGGAGCACGCGCATGAAGTGCGGGACGGCTCAGAAGATGATCTTCGACATGATCAGCACGACGGTCATGATCCGTCTCGGGCGTGTCGAGGGTAACAGCATGGTGAACGTGCGCCTGACGAATGACAAGGTACTGGACCGTTCGGTCCAGATGCTGATGGAGAAGATGGGCCTGACGGATTACGACTACTCCAAATCTTTGATTCTCAAGTATGGGAATGTGAAGAAAGCCATGACTTACCTGCAGAGCCAGCAGCCGTCCGACAGATAGTCTCTGTCGGAGAACCGTTTTATCAGAAAATCATTTCGATTCATGCAAATACCGTCATAAAGATGATGACCAAGAACCTGTTGACCCGAATTGCCGCGCTGTGGATGCTGCTCCTCTGTGCGGGCTCCGTGACTGCCCCCGCGCGGGCGCAGCAAGCGGATCGAAACCTGGGGATTATTCCCGCCCCGCTCTCCGTCACGGCCTTGCCGGGCGAGTTCCGGATCGTCCCGGGTGACGACGTTGCGATCGTCTATGGGAGCGATCCGGCGCGAAAAGAGGCGTTCCTGTTCCGGGATTATCTCTCCCGGGCATACGGTCTGGACGTTCCCGTTGTCAGCGAAAGAAAGTGCCGTGCAAAGAAAACCGTCACCTTTACGACCGCTTGTGACATTTCCAATCCGGAGGGCTACCGTCTGACGGTCCGTGAATCGGGAATCGAAGTGTGCGGCAGGGATGCGGGGCTCTTCTACGGGCTTCAGTCGCTTCTGCAGATGTGTTCGACGGCCACGACCGACCGCGAACGGGTGACGGTCCCCTGCGCCGAGATCCGCGACGAGCCCCGCTACTCCTACCGCGGCATCATGCAGGATGTGGGATACCATATCTATCCCGTCTCGTTCATTAAGAAGCAGATCGACCTTTTGGCGCGCTACAAGATGAACGTCTACCACTGGCATCTTACCGAGGATCACGGCTGGCGCATCGAAATCAAGAAATATCCGCGCCTGACGGAGGTCTCCGCCTATCGTGCGCAGACCTGCATCAGCAATTACGACCCGGAGCTTTGCGGTATGGACAGCACGCCCTACGGTGGGTATTATACGCAGGAGGAGATCCGCGACATCGTGGCATACGCCGCGGAGCGTCACGTTACGGTCATCCCGGAGATCGAGCTGCCGGGGCATACGCTTGCCGTGTTGGCGGCCTATCCCGAACTGGCCTGCGGCGACGATCCTGGACCGTTCAAGGTGGCGGAGACATGGGGCATCTACGAAGATGTCTTCTGCGCCGGCAAGGAGGCGACGTTCCGCTTCCTGGAAGATGTCCTGAGCGAGGTCATGGAGCTGTTCCCGAGCAAATACATCCATATCGGAGGGGATGAGTGCCCGAAGGAGCGTTGGAAGGAGTGCCCCTATTGCCAGCAGCGTATCGCCGACAACGGGCTCAAGGACGAATTCGAACTGCAGAGCTATTTTATCAAGCGGATCGAGAAGTTCGTCACCTCCCGTGGCCGCCGGATCATCGGGTGGGACGAGATTCTCGAAGGAGGACTTGCTCCGGATGCCACGGTGATGAACTGGCGGGACATCAGCGAAGGGATCAAGGCCGCGCAGCAGAACCACGACGTTATCATGGCCCCTACCGAATATGTCTATTTCGATTACCTGCAGGGACCGCGGCATGCGGAGCCTCTGGCAATCGGCTGGGGCTTCAACCCTACCGAGCGGGTCTACGCCTATGATCCCACGCCTGCGGATCTGACACCCGAGCAGCAGAAACACATCATCGGAGTCGAGGCCCCGCTGTGGACCGAACACATGGATACCCATCGGAAGGTGGAGTACATGATGCTTCCCCGGCTGATGGCCCTCGCGGAGATTGCCTGGACGCCCGTGGAGGTCAAGGATTCGACGAATTTCCTCGAAGTGCGGCTTCCGGAGCACCTGGCGTGGCTCGATACGACGCGAACCGTTTATCGGGTCCCGACGCCGATCGGCATGCGCGATGAAACGCTCTACGGTTCGGAATTTACGGTCACGTTGAAGGCCCCGGTCAAGGGAGCGGCGATCTACTACAATTTCGACGGCCAGGAGCCCCGGGAAACCGATTACCTCTACGAGAAGCCGATCCGCCTGATCGTTCCGCCGGGCGAGAAACGCGAAATCCGGGCGATCGTCATCACGCCGTCGGGCAAGCGGAGCATCTCCACGACGACGGTTTTTGTCAACGGTCCGAAGCCAGTGGAGAATCCTGAGGATAAGTAAGTTCACAATAAAAACAAGGTGGTTATGAAATGGAATTTGTGTATCCTGTTGTTGGGAATGCTGCTCGGATGCAAAACCGCACCGGCGTCGCATCCCGTCTCGAACGACTTTGAGGTAGGCAGCTCGAGCGTCAGCATCGAGCCCGACAATTCGTTGTTCTCGCTGACTTTGGCCGGATATGGTTATCCCGGCGAGGGACGTTTCACTCTCGAATGGATTGCCCGGGGCGAAGCCCCCGCACTCGCCTGGATGACCGGAGACGGAAACCGCCTCTACGGAATCGACCGCGAGGGACAGATCCTTGTGCTGGACGATCCGCAGAAGCAGCTACAATGGCAATCTCTGGAGTCGTCGACTCCGGTCAAATACATGGCGGCCCTGCAGGGGAAACTCTATGCGATGGACTCTTCGGGAGAGTGGTTCTCCGCCAGTCCCTCCGACCGACGCCTGAACTGGAAACGCATCACGAGCCCGATCGACCATGTCGTGGCACTGACCTCCTCGGAGGAGTGCCTCTATGCGGCGACTTCGGAGAATGAACTCTTCGAGGGCCGTCCGTCCGGCTCCCGCATCCGGTGGGAAAAGATCGGCAGCGCCGAATCCGTGATCGGCATGGCGGGCTACAAGGCACGGATCTTTGCGCTGACGTCGAATCAGATTCTGTGGCGCAGGGACGCCGAGGAGCGGAACATTCTGTGGACGAAGATCGGATACAACAACGGCTGCACGTACGATATCGACCTGCAGCAGATAGCTGTGGCCTCCGACCGGCTGTTCGCCATCGGAGACGACGGACGGCTCTATATCGCCCAGCACAGGACCTACAACAACCTTACGGCACGTGCTCTGGCGGTTCGCAAGGGTGCGAAGACGGTCGTTGTCGTCGGCGTCGATCTGACGGGACTCGATTATGCCTTCGTCAACGAGGTCAAGGCAGAGATTTTCCGCCGGGAGGGGATTCCGTACCATGCGGTCATGATCAATTCCTCCCATACGCATTTTGCTCCCGTGAGCCAGAACTATTTTGCGTGGCCCGAACAGAACCAGCGGCCCGACCCCCTGTATATGGAGCAGGTGCTCAAGCCGAATATCATCCGGGCAGTTTCGGAGGCTGTCGGCAATCTGAAACCCTCCCGCCTGTTTTTCGGTACGGGCTCGACGCGTATCGGCGGGAACCGCTGCCTGTCGGGCGACGATGCCCTCTACGACCCGACGGTCGATGTCCTGAAGGTCGAGGATGCGAATCATGCGCTGACGGATGTGCTGTTCCTGACCGGATGCCATCCCGTTTTCCGGAATGCGGGGATGGAGGGCTTTTCGATCAACGGAAACTTCCCCTCTGTGGCGAAAGAGATTGTCAAGGAGCGGTCGGGCGCCTCGAATGCCCTTTTCCTGCAGGGCTGCGCCGGGGATATCAACCCGCTCTACGATGATTTCAATACCATGGGCAGCCTGCTTGCCGAGGATGTGCTGACGATCCTCGACGCTCCCATGTCTCCGATCGACGGGGAGATTTCGTTTGCCATGGATTCGCTGCTGATTCCGGTCAAGGCATGGAGCCCTGCGCAGATCACGCAGTTCCGTACGGAGAACAGCGGCCATCCCGGGGATCTTGAGGCCGAGAAGAACGTCCGCTGGGCGAATATCATGCTGGATCATTACGAGCAGGGAACCATGCCCGGCTACATGCCGATCTACGTCCAGACGATCAACATCGGCAACTGGAAACTGATCGGACTGTCACGAGAGGTTGTTACGCAGTACGGCATCGAACTCCGCAAGTTGTGGCCCGACCAACCTGTTTCCGTTGTCGGCTATACCAACGATGTGGGCAGCTACTTGCCTGCCGCGCCGCATGTCCGGGCGCAGACCTACGAAGGCTACAATTCGTTCTTCTGGTACGCGCAGCCCGGAATTTTCCCGGAAAATATCCTGGATACGGTCGTGTCGTTCATCCGGGAGCAGAACCGCTAAACATCGGAAGGATATGTTGTTGATAGCAGACAGCGGCTCCACGAAGACGAACTGGTGCCTGATAGACGATGCTGCGCGCCAGGTTCGTTTTACGACGGAGGGCTACAATCCGAACTATGTCACGCGCGAATACCTGCTCGATTCGCTTCGTCCGGCGCTGCCCGGGGGATACGACTGGTCCCGGGTCCGTCGCGTCTATTTCTACGGTGCGGGGTGCTCCGAAGACCGGTACGATTTCATGCGGGAGACCCTGCGCCAGCTGTTCGTACATGCCGAGATCGAGATTGCGATGGACCTGCTGGCGTCGGCCCGGGCGCTGCTCGGAACCACTCCGGGATTCGTGGCGATTCTTGGAACCGGGACCAACAGCTGCCTGTACGACGGCCGCAGGATCACGCACAACATCGACTCCCTGGGTTTCATCCTGGGCGATGAGGGGAGCGGCGGATATATAGGCAAGCGCCTGCTGAGCGATTACATCCGGGGGTATATGCCCGAGGATGTCCGGTCCCGTTTCTACGAGACGTACCGCCTGAGCGGCGACGAGATCATCGAGCAGGTGTATACCCGCCCGATGCCCAACCGGTTTTGTGCGAGCTTCACCCGCTTCATCTCCGGATACGACCACCCCTACCTGCAGGAGGTTGTCCGGCAATCGTTCCGTGATTTTTTCACGCACATCATCTGCGGATATCCCCAATATTCCGCATACAGGCTCCATTGTGTGGGGTCGGTTGCCTACCATTTCCGGGATCTGCTGGCCTCTGTTGCCGCCGAATACCGCATGGAGCTGGGCGAGGTGGTCCCCTATCCCATGGAACGGCTGATTCGATACCACATGGAAAACGGATAGACAGACTTAAATCCATTGCTTATGACACACCACAACCGCAATTATCTGTTTCCGCTGTTTTTTATCGGGGTGATGTTCTTTACGATCGGCTTTGCCCTGGGGATCAACAGCTACCTGGTTCCGCTGCTGGAGAGCGCCCTTCGGATCTCCTCCGGGGAGTCGTACCTTGTCATTGCGGCGACCTTCTCGTCGTTTCTCATTTTCGGATACCCGGCGTCGATGCTGATCGCACGCATCGGATACAAGAAGACGATGGCCGTGTCGTTTCTGATTTTCGCCCTGGGTTTCTACCTGTTCATCCCTTCGGCCGACAGCGGAAGCCTCGGGCTGTTTCTCGTCGCGTCGTTCCTTTGCGGAATGGGCAACACGTTCCTGCAGGCAACGGTCAACCCCTATATCACGATCCTGGGACCTGTCGAGAGCGCTGCGCGCCGGATCAGCATCATGGGCATCTGCAACAAACTGGCGTGGCCTGTGGCTCCGATGTTCCTGGCTGCGGTGATCGGCAAGGAGATCGGGGAGGTCCGGCTCCCGGACATCAAACTGCCGTTCCTGTGGATTATCGGCATTTTTCTGCTGCTGGGCGTTGCCGTCTTGCTGGCCCCGCTGCCCGAGGTGAAGGCCGTGGGTGAGGACGAGGAGAGTCAGGCCGACTGCCCGTATGCCGCGCAGAAGCGCTCGATCTGGCAGTTCCCGCACTTGCTGCTGGGCTGCGTGGCACTGTTCCTGTACGTGGGTGTCGAGACCCTTGCCCTGGCCACGACCGTGGATTATGCCACGAGCCTCGGGCTGCCCGACCCACAGCGATATGCGCTCTACCCGAGTGTGGGACTTGTTGTGGGATACTTGTGCGGCATTCTGTTCATTCCCCGGTGGTTGAAACAGGAGACGGCCCTGAAGATCTGCTCATGGCTGGCTGTCGTCGGCTCCCTGCTGATCGTGCTGACGCCTCCGGCGGTTTCGATCTGGTTTGTGGCGGTGATCGCACTGGCCTGTTCGCTGATGTGGCCAGCGCTGTGGCCTCTGGCCATGGCGGACTTGGGGCGTTTCACCAAGAAGGGCTCTTCGCTGCTGGTAATTGCCATCGTCGGCGGGGCCGTCATCCCGACCCTTTTCGGATTGCTGAAGGATGCTGCGGGCATGCAGAATGCCTACTGGATCTGCGTTCCCTGCTACCTTTATATTCTGTACTATGCGTTGGTCGGATACAAAAAGAGATAATCCGGGGACAATAGTGATAGCTGCAGGTGCCGGGCAACGAAATTTTCGTTGCCCGGCGCTGTTTTCAGCGCTTCTTGCCGCGTACCGCCTGCCTGCCGGGGAACTTTGTCCGGGAGGAGTCCCCGCCTTTTGCCGGGTGCCTTCCCGGGAGGCCCTTTCTCGCCCCGGATGAGGCGAAAGCCCCTGTTTTGCCGCCGCCCGCAGAGGCTCCGCCGAAGAAATAGCTCTTCTGCCGCCGCTTCTCCTCCTGCGTGCGGGCGACGTAGACCTCCTCGTGCGTGTAGGGATTCTCCCCCGTGCAGAACATCACCGACGACAGGGTCATCGGCGTGGGGGTCAGATCCTGCACCTGCTCCAGATTGAAATGCAGACGTCCCAATACCTTGTCGGCCAGGGCCTTCATCTCCTGCTCCGTGCACCCGGGGTGCGAGGAAATGAAGTAGGGAATCAGTTGATAGGGCAGACCGGCCTGTCGGCAAATGCGGTGGAAGTCGTCGTTCAGCCGCTCGAAGAGCGCGAAGGGCGGCTTGCGCATGAGCCGCAGCACGCGCTCCTCGGTGTGCTCGGGGGCGACCTTCAGCCGCCCCGAGGTGTGGTGGCGGATGACGGTTTCGAGATAGGGCGAGTCGTCGAACAGGTCGTAGCGGATGCCGCTCCCGATGAATGCTTTTTTTATCCCTTTCACGGCGCGGATCTTTTCGTAGAGGGCGAGCAGGGGCCGGTGGTCGTTGTCGAGGTTGGGGCAGATCTTCGGATGGAGGCACGAGGCCCTGCGGCACTTCGCGCAGAGCGATCGGTCGCGCCCTCCCATGCGGTACATGTTGGCCGACGGGGCCCCGATGTCGGAGAGATAGCCCTTGAACGAGGGCATGCGGACGATCCGTTCGACTTCGGTGAGGATCGAGCGCTCGCTGCGCGAGTGGATGAACTTGCCCTGATGGGCCGAGATGGTGCAGAACGCGCAGCCTCCGAAGCAGCCGCGGTGGATGTTGACCGAATGCTTGATCATCTCCCAGGCGGGGATGTCGCCCTTGCCGCGGTAGCGCGGATGGGGCGCTCGCTCGTAGGGGAGGTCGAACGAGTGGTCGAGCTCCTCGGTCGAAAGGACGGCGTGGGGCGGCGTCACGACGACATGGCGGTCGCCCACGGCTTCGATCAGCGTCGCCACGGGCTCCATGAGATTGCTCTGGGTCTCGATGACGGTGAAGTTCTCGCCGAAGGCCCGCTTGTCGCGCACGCACTCCTCGAAGGAATGCAGCCGGATTGTCGTTGCGGGATCGAGCCGCTCGACGTACTGGCGGTCTGCGAGGAATGCCACCTGGCGGATCTTGCGCAGCAGCTTGGCGTTGTATCCGTTGCGCATGGCGCGTGCGACCTCCTGCACGACGCCTTCGCCCATGCCGTAGACAAGCAGGTCGGCGCCCGACTCGACGAGCATCGAGGGGAGGAGGCGGTCGCTCCAGTAGTCATAGTGCGTGAGCCTTCGCAGCGAGGCTTCGATGCCTCCGATGACGACCGGGACGTGGGGATAGAGCCGTTTGAGGATCTGCGTGTAGACCGTCGCCGCACGGTCGGGGCGGAATCCCGCCTTTCCGCCGGGGGTGTAGGCGTCGTCGTGGCGCAGGCGCAGGTTGGCCGTGTAGTGGTTGACCATCGAATCCATCGCTCCTGCCGAGACGCCGAAGAAGAGCCGCGGGGCCCCGAGTTTTGTGAAGTCCCGCAGGTCGTCCCTCCAGTTGGGCTGCGGGACGATCGCCACGCGATACCCTTCGGCTTCGAGCAGGCGCCCGACCACCGCGGCGCCGAAGGCCGGATGGTCGATGTAGGCGTCGCCCGAGAAGAGGATGACGTCGAGCTGGTCCCATCCGCGTTCGCGGACCTCCTTGACGGTCGTAGGCAGAAACACGGCGGGGCTATTTTTCGGGGGTTGCGGATTCGTTGTGGGGGCCGTCGCCGAGTGCGGCTATGGCGTCGCGCAGCCGGCCGAGGGCGCGGCGGATCACGGCGCGGGGCGCCGCGACGTTCAGACGCATGAACCCTTCGCCCTGCGGGCCGAACATCGCCCCGTCGTTGAGGCCCAGCCGGGCGCCGTCGACGAAGAGCCGCACGAGCAGCTCGTGCGGCAGCCCGAGGCCGCGGCAGTCGAGCCATACGAGGAACGACGCCTGCGGACGCAGGGGCCGGATGGCGGGAATCTCCCGGGCGCAGAAGCCGATCACCTCCTCGACATTGCCCTCGATGTAGCGGAGCATCTCGCGGCGCCACGCCTCGCCGTGGCGGAAGGCCGCGATGGTGGCGATCGGTGCAAGGAGGTTCGGGGCGTCGAGTTCGTTTGCCTCGAGCCACGAGAAGAACTTCTCCCGCAGCTCCCGGTCGGGCACGATGGCGTAGGAGCTGACGATTCCGGCGATGTTGAAGGTCTTGGTCGGGGCTCCGAAGGTGATGCTGCAGCGCGCGGCGGCCTCCGAAACCGAGGCGAAGGGGATGTGGCGGTTCTCCCAGAGGGCCATGTCGCAGTGGATTTCGTCGGAGACGACGAGGATCCCGCGCCCGGCGCAGAAGTCGGCCAGACGGCGGAGCGTCTCACGATCCCAGACGATTCCGCCCGGGTTGTGGGGGTTCGAGAGAATGAGCATCCGGCACTTCGCGTCGGCGACGCGCGCGAGGTTTTCGAAATCCATCTCGTACGATCCGTCCGCCCGTTCGCGCAGGGGGTTGCAGACCACTTCGCGGCGGTTCCCTTCGGGCACGAGGCGGAAGGGGTGGTAGACCGGGGGCTGGATGATGACCTTCTCGTCGGGGGCGACGAAGCGGTTCACGGCCAGACCGATCCCCTTGACGATCCCGGGGATATAGGCGAGCCATTCGGGGCGGATCTCCCAGCCGTGGTGCGAGCGGATCCAGTCGACGATGGCCGGGCGGTAGTCTGCGGGCTCCACGGCGTATCCCAGCACGGGGTGGCGGAGCCTTTCGCGGAGCGCCCGGACGATGAAGTCGGGGGTTTCGAAATCCATGTCGGCGACCCACAGCGGGATCAGATCCGCGCGGCCGTAAACCTCCCTGAGGGCGTCGTACTTCACGCAGTCGGTGCCGCGGCGTTCGATCTCCCGGTCGAAGTCCCAGCGGGGCGTTTCGACCGTTCCGACCGTTCCGGCTGTTTCGGGAGCTTCGGCTGTTTCGACCGTTCCGGCTGCGGCGTCCGCACGCTCCGGAGCGGTGTATGGGGCGTTGTTTTCCATGACGGTATGCGGTTTCGGGCCGGAATCCCGGCCCGTATTATTCCTCTTCCCGGACGGTGTAGGCGTCCCACTTGGCCAGCAGGGCGCGGAAATCCTCGGGCAGCTCGCTCTCGAAGAGCATCTGCCGGTGCGTGGCGGGGTGTTCGAATCCCAGCAGCCGGGCGTGCAGGGCGTGGCGCGGCATCAGGGCGAAGCAGTTCTCGATGAACTGGCGGTATTTTGCGAAGGTCGTACCCTTGAGGATGCGGTCTCCGCCGTACCGTTCGTCGTTGAAGAGCGGATGTCCGATCCATGCCATGTGCACGCGGATCTGGTGCGTGCGTCCCGTTTCGAGGCGGCACTCCACGAGGGTTACGTAGCCGTATCGGCGCAGCACCTTCCAGTGCGTGACGGCGTGCTTTCCGTCCGATCCGTCGGCGAAGACGTACATCTTCTGCCGCTCGCGGGGGCTGCGGCCGATGTTCCCGGTGATGGTACCCTCGTCCTGGTCGAAATTCCCCCACACGAGGGCCACGTAGCGGCGCTGGATCGTATGGTCGAAGAACTGCTTGGCCAGCCGGGCGTGGGTCTGTTCGTCCTTGGCGATGACGAGCAGCCCCGAGGTGTTCTTGTCGATGCGGTGCACGAGCCCCGCGCGATTCTGCTCCTCGGCCGGGATTCCCTGCCGGTTGAGGTGGTAGGCCAGGGCGTTGACCAGCGTCCCGGAGTAGTTGCCCACGCCGGGGTGTACGACCATCCCCGCGGGTTTGTCGACCAGCAGCAGGTGCTCGTCCTCGTAGGGGATCACCAGGGGGATCTCTTCGGGAATGAGCTCCGTCTCGCGCCGCGGGTAGGGCAGCACGATCTGGATGCGGTCGAGGGGCTTTACCTTGTAGCTCGACTTCGCGGCCTTCCCGTTGACAAGGATGTTGCCGCTGTCGGCCGCCGCCTGGATGCGGTTGCGCGAACAGTGCTCCATCCTTACCGTCAGGAACTTGTCCAGCCGCATGGGTGTCTGCCCCTTGTCGGCCGTCACGGCGAAATGCTCGTAGAGCCCGGCCTCCTCGCCGTCCTCTTCGCCCGCAGCCTCCTCCTCGAGGTCGGGATCCGTCAGCAGTTCCGCGGATGCCGTCTTCCGCATCGGCCCGGCGTCGCGGGGGTCGCTATGTTGCCGTGCGTCCATCAGTCGAAAAAGTCGTCTTCGGTTTGCCGTCGGGGCTCCTCCCGGGGCTGCTCTCCGGCGGGTGCCGCCAGCACCTCGTCGAAGGATACCTGCGCCAGGGAGTCCGCGATCATCTGCTCCTCGATTTTCCGCTCCTCGGCGACTGCGGCGGCCTGCCGGTCGGCCTCGGCGCGCGACCTGGTGAGCTTCTCCTCATCGAGCGTAAGGCGCAGGGCGACCTTCGACCCCAGGACGACGCTGCGCTCGGCCCCGGGGGTCTGGAGGTAGACGCGGGCGTCCTTCTGGTTGAGGAGGTTGATCCCCTCGTCGAAGTCAATCCGCCCGATGTTGAGCCCCAGTTCCCAGAGGCGGCTCTTGGCCTGGGCGAGGTGATACCCCACGACCTGCGGGACGATGGTTGTCCCGGCCCCCTCCTCCACGCCGACGCAGAGGGTGACGCCCGACCCCATCTCGGCCTCCAGGCGGCTGGTCGGGGTGACGGGCTTTCCGTCGAAATACTCCCCGAGGACGTAGTTCGTGGCCATGTCGGGACGGTATATGAGCTCTTCGATTTCGAGACCTGCGATTTCGAGCATGTTCTTGGCCTGGCGGAGCGATCGGTCGGCGACATAGGGTATGGCGACCATCTTCTGCCGGAAGGAGTTGATCGTGACGTAGATCGTGCGTCCGGGCTTTACCTCGACGCCTCCTTCGGGCAGCTGGTCGAGGATGATGCCGCCGTCGTATGCGGGGACGAAGAGCGAGTCGTTGACATGGATCCGCAGGTTGTATTTGCGTGCGATCTCGGTGGCCTTTCCGATGGGGAATCCCGAGAAGTCGGGGACAGTGCGCCGGGCCCCGTGGCGGGTTCCGATCTGCATGAGGACGTGCGCGGCGACGGCCATGGCGAGGATGATGGCGGCGATCAGCAGGATGTTCCACAACAGCGGCCGCTGCCGGAGTCGGGAGATGAAGTTTTCACTCTTTTTCATGGTCGGGATGTTATTTCGGGGCCTTCTGGTAGAGGTATACGGCGATTCCGAGGTAGATGATGTTCGGGAGCCACACGGCCAGCCCGGGGGGCAGCGAACCGCTCTTTGCGAACTCCTCGAAGAAGCGGTTGAAGAGGATGTACGAGAAGCAGAGCCCCGTGCCGATTCCGATATGGAGGCCTGTTCCTCCGCGAACCTTGCGCGAGGAGAGCGAGACGCCGATCAGCGTGAGGATGAATGTCGAGAGCGGATAGGCGTAGCGGGCGTGCTGCTCGACCTTGATGATGTTGATCGAGTCGGAACCCTTTGCCTCCTGCTGGTGGAGGAAGTCGCCCAGTTCGGAGATGTTCATCGTCTGGATCAGGTCGTTGATCTCTCCGAGCTCCGTGATGTCGAGGTTGATGAGCGTATCGAGGTTGCGGTACTGCTCGAAGGTCTCCATGCCGAGCGAATCGAAGTCGCGCTTGATGTAGCGCGGGGCCGTCCAGCGGCGGGTTTCGGGGTTGAAGCGTGCCTCGGAGGCTTCGAGCGAGTGGGTCATGGTGCCTCCGCGGTAGCTTTCGAGCGCGAAGAACGATGCCTGGTGGCTGTTGTCGGTGTACCCGCGGATATAGGCGAAGACTCCGGGTTCGATCTGCCGGTATATGTGGTAGTTGTACTTGGTGTTCTGCTTGCGCTTGATGTACTGCTGCTCGAATGCCACGATATGGCGCTGCGAGAGGGGTATGAGCCAGAGGTTGAGCGTCAGCGAGAGCGAGCCGATGATCAGCGCTCCGAGGAAGTAGGGCCACATCAGGCGGCGGAACGACATGCCTCCGGAGAGCATGGCGACGATCTCGGTCTGATAGGCCATCTTCGAGGTGAAGAAGATGCAGGCGATGAACGTGAAGAGTCCGCTGAACTGGTTGATGAAGAAGGGGATGAAGTTGAGGTAGTACTCGAAGATGATCTCCTTGAACGGGGCGTGGAGTTCTGTGAAGTCGTCGACCTTCTCGACATAGTCGAAGACCACGACGATGACGATAATCATCGCGATGGCGAAGAAGTAGGTCATCAGGAACTTGCCCAGTATGTATCGGTCCAGGATCTTGAACCCGGGGAATCTCAGTTTCATAGTCTACAAATGTACGACATTTCGCGCGAAATCCGAGCGCTTTTGCCAAATAAATGGCGGCGGGGCGATTCCCGCGGCCGCACCGACGCCCTTTTCGACCCGACGCCCTTTTCGACCCTTTCCGGTTTGTCTCGGTTCTTCCCGGTCAGCGCCTCGCTGTTTTCTTCGCGGTCTCCGGGACTCCGGCCCAGCCCCCCCCTGCGGGGCGGCGGACTCCGGGACTCCGGGCGGAGCCTACAGCCTCCGGGTGAGGCGCACGACGGCCTCCTCCTTCCAGGCCTTGAAATCCCCGGCGAGGATGTGGCTGCGGGCCTCTCCGACCAGCCGCAGGTAGAAGGCGATGTTGTGCAGCGAGGCGATCTGCGCCGCGAGCATCTCGCCGCACGTGCAGAGGTGGTGCAGGTAGGCCTTCGAGTAGAGGGTGTCGATGAACGCCGTGCCCGCGGGGTCGATGGGCGAGAAGTCGTCCTCCCACTTCCTGTTGCGGATGTTGATGACCCCCTCGGAGGTGAACAGCTGCCCGTTGCGGCCGTTGCGCGTGGGCATCACGCAGTCGAACATGTCCACGCCGCGTTCGATGGCCTCGAGGATGTTCACCGGGGTGCCGACGCCCATCAGGTAGCGGGGCCGGTCTTCGGGAAGAATGGCGTTGACCACCTCGATCATCTCGTACATCACCTCCGTGGGCTCCCCGACGGCCAGTCCGCCGATGGCATATCCGTCGGCGTCGTATTGCAGGACGTTTTCGGCGGCATGGGCCCTGAGGTCGGGGTACGTGCAGCCCTGCACGATGGGGAACAACGCCTGGTAGTGTCCGTATTTGGGGTCGGTCTGGCGGTACCGGTTGAAACACCGCTCGAGCCACCGCTCGGTGAGCGCCAGCGAGCGGGCGGCGTATTCGCGCGGGGCGTCTCCCGGAGGGCACTCGTCGAAGGCCATCATGATGTCGGCTCCGATCGTGCGCTCGGTGTCGATCACGCTCTCGGGGGTGAACAGGTGCTTCGAGCCGTCGATGTGGGAGCGGAAGTGGCACCCCTCCTCCGTAAGTTTGCGGCACGCCGCGAGCGAGAAGACCTGAAAGCCCCCGCTGTCGGTGAGCATCGGGCCGTCCCATGTCGAGAAGCGGTGCACGCCCCCGGCCTGCTCGAGGATCCGCATCCCCGGGCGCAGGTAGAGATGGTAGGTGTTCGCGAGGATGATCTGCGCATGCGCCTCGTCGCGCACGTCGCGGTGGAAGATGCCCTTTACGGTGGCTGCCGTGCCCACGGGCATGAAGATCGGCGTGCGGATGACGCCGTGGTCGGTCTCCAGTTCCCCGGCCCGGGCGCGGG
Source organism: Candidatus Alistipes faecavium (assembly GCA_019118605.1). Taxonomy (GTDB): domain Bacteria; phylum Bacteroidota; class Bacteroidia; order Bacteroidales; family Rikenellaceae; genus Alistipes; species Alistipes faecavium. The sequence continues at coordinate 40,455 of DWYP01000017.1, forward strand.
TCGCGGAGTCTTTGTGCTGCAGGGTGAATTTCATAGTCAACTGTTGGGCAAAAATACGCAAAATATTCCTATCTTTGCGCATATTTCGTCAATATGCAACTGGTCGAATCCTTTCTGACGTGTTACGGCTGGCCGGGGGCGGCGCTCGCCGGGGTGCTCCTCCTGACTTTCGGGCTGCAACTCTACTACTATATCTTCGTCTACGGCCGCATTCCGGGCTACAAGAACAACCGGCGCGCGGCCACCCGGCAGGAAGAGCCTCCCGTATCGGTCATCGTTCCGATGTTCTCCGAGGACTACTCGTTCGTCGAGGAGCGCCTTCCGCTGATCCTCGCGCAGAGCTACCCCGACTTCGAGGTGGTGATCGTCTACGTGGGCCACGATACGGACTTCTACGAGGATCTCGGGCAGCTGAAGGCGTCGTTTCCGCAGATCGTGACGACGAAGATCCACCTCGACCCGCGTTTCCCGATCTCGCGCAAGATGGCCCTCAACGTGGGCATCAAGTCGGCGCACTACGAGTGCATGGTCTTTACCTCGACCGACGCCGTGCCGCAGACCGACCGGTGGCTGTCGCTCATGGCCAAGGGTTTTCAGCGCGGGGATATTGTCGTGGGCTACTGCGGGCTGGAGCCCGCGAAGGGTTTCACGAACTACCTGATGCGCACGTGGCGGATGATGCACTCCGTGGACTGGATCGCACGTGCCGTGCGGAGACGCCCCTACCGGGGCACGCTCCACAACTACGGCTTCACCAAGAGCCTCTACTTCGGGGCCAACGGCTTCAGCCACCTGAACATGAACATCGGCGAGGACGACCTCTTCATGCAGCGGGTCATGACGCGCGACAACGTGAGCGTGATCCTCTCCCCGCGGGCGATGCTCCGGGAGAAGACCTGGGGCGGGATGAAGTGGTGGATGTCGCAGCTGCGCTATTACGGCTCGTCGTTCCGTTTCTATCCGCGGGGCGTGAAGTGGTATATCCGCTGGGAGATGATCTCCCGGGTGCTGTTCTTCGCCGCCGTGGTTGCGGCCACGGTGCTCCTGCCTCTGGAATTCGGGCTCGCGGCCGCGGGCCTGCTCGTGCTGCGCTATGCGGCCGTTGCCGTCGAGGTGCGCCGTATCGCCCGGCGCCTGGGCGAGGGGGGCATCGTGCTGCGATATTTTGTGTATGACCTTCTGAGCCCGCTGTGGGCTGCGGCGCTGCGCGTGCTGCTGCTTCGCCGCGACGACCGCGTATGGAGATAGCCGACTATATCGTAGCCGACGACCGCGAGCTCGTGCACCGGGCGCTCGATGGCGACGATGCCGCCTTCGAACATCTGTTCAACCGCTACCGGGATGCGATCTACAACCTCTTCGTACAGCGCCTCGGGGGTACGAACGATGCCGACGACCTGCTTCAGGAGACCTTCATCAAGGTCTACATCAACCTCCACCGCTACAGCGCCGACTATACCTTCGGACAGTGGGTCTACACCATCGCGCGCAACACGTTCATCGACTACGTGCGGCGGCGCCAGGAGGACCTTCCGATCGACGAACGCTTCACGGCCCCGGCGTCGAACGCCCCGACGCCCGAGGAGAGCTTCATCAACCTGCAGCAGCGCTCGCAGATCGAACACTACCTCGAGCGGCTCACGCCGCGCTACCGGCAGCTGATCGTCATGCGCTTCTTCGAGGAGTACTCCTACGAGGAGATCGCGGCGAAACTCGCCCTTCCGCTCGGAACCGTGAAGACGCAGATCCACCGGGCCCGGGAGCAGATGTGCCGCATGATCGTCGAGGGCGAGAAGAGCTGACCCTGCGCCGGGGAATCCGGACAAACCTGTCGAACGCATGGAACTTATCGAAAAATATTTTCCCGAACTGACGCCCCTCCAGCGGGATCGTTTTGCGGCCCTTTGGGAGCTGTATGCGACGTGGAACGCGAAGATCAACGTCGTCTCGCGCAAGGACTTCGACCAGCTGTACCTGCGGCACGTGCTCCATTCTCTGGCCATCGCGAAGGTGTGCCGTTTCGACGACGGGGCCCGGGTGCTCGATGTCGGGTGCGGCGGAGGCTTTCCGTCGGTTCCTCTGGCAATTCTCTTCCCCGGGGCGCACTTCACGGCCGCCGACTCGATCCGCAAGAAGATCACGGTGGTCGAGGGGGTCTCCTCAAGCCTCGAGCTGACGAACCTCACGCCGTGCTGCGCGCGTGTCGAGACGCTTCCGTCGCGCTTCGACTACGTTGTCTCGCGTGCCGTTACGGCGATGCCGGAGTTTGTGAAGTGGGTGTGGCCGAAGCTCGGGCGCGGACAGCGGGGTTCGCTGCCCAACGGCATCCTCTACCTCAAGGGCGGGGATCTTGCCGAGGAGCTGGGGCGCACGGGCCTTCGGTGGGATCTCTACGACATCCGGGACTTCTTCGACGAGGAGTTCTTCGAGACCAAGAAGGTGGTCTATACCCCTAAGAAATAACTGAAAGGAGGACTTCGGAATTGCCATGACGCAGCTTCCCGACGTGCTTGTGTGGCTGTTGCCGCTCTTCTTCGTACTGCACGAAGCCGAGGAGATCCTCTTCCTGCCCGCCTGGCTGCACAACCATCGCGAGGAGGTGATGCGCCGTTTCCCGCGTCTGTACCGCCTCCTGTTTTCCCGCCTCGACGGCATCTCCCGGGGCGCATTTGCGGGCATTGCCGCCGAGGAGTTCCTGTGGATTGCCGGAGCTGCGTCCTGCGCGACGTTTGCCCGCCTCTATTACCCGTGGCTTGCGCTGTTTCTCGCATTCGGGCTGCACCTTGTGATCCATTTCTTGCAGGCGGCTGCCGTCGGGCGCATCCTCCCGGTCGTCGTCTCCTCGCTCGCGGGATTGCTTTATTGCGGGTGGGGCCTTCAGATCCTATGCGAATCCCGTCTGTTCGATGTGCGGGACTACCTGCTTTGTGCGGCAGCGGGAAGCCTCTTTGCGGGGATGAACCTCTTCCTTATGCACTCTCTTGCCTCCAAGATCCGCCGGCGGTCAGCGTCTTGAATCCGACCCCTTCTGCGCGGCTTTCGCGCGGTTGAGGATCCGCTGCAGATTCGCCATCAGCTCTTCGGCGGAGGAGGCTCCCGTGATGCGTCCGAGCAGCTCGCCTTCGGGCGAGAAGACCAGGTAGAGGGGAACCGACCCGCTGCCGTAGCGCTCCATCAGTTTGTATCCTATGGGGTTGTTGACGTTGTACCTGGCGGCGACGAACCGCTCTTCCATGAACCTCCCGACCTCTTTTTGCGAAAATACCTCTCGCTCCATCATCTGGCACGGCCGGCACCAGTCGGCATAGAGGTCGATGAATACGGGCAGTCCGGTGCGCAGGGCTTTCTGGTGCAGGACATTCGTCGGACAGGTTTCGAAATGCACCTGGGCGCGGAGCGCTCCTGCCGTGAGGAGGAGCGCAAGGAGCAGGAGGGATTTTTTCAGTGACGGAGCCATTTTTGCTTTTGTTCGTGATTTTTCCGACGAGGGGCAAAAATCGCGCCGGGGCGGTTTTCGGGAATCGTATTTTGGAGTCGGAAACACTTTGCCAGCTCCCTTTCGCACCCTAAATCCCAGCTTTTAGCTGGGGGCCGGGCGGAGGAAGAGGTCGAAAGTGCTTGTCTGCTTCCTTTCGCCCTCTAAAACCCGGCTCTTAGCCGGGGGCGCAGAACGGGGTCGGAAACACTTGTCTGCTTCCTTTCGCCCTCTAAAACCCGTCTCTTAGCCGGGGGCGCAGAACGGGGTCGGAAACACTTGTCAGCTTCCTTTCGCGCCCTAAATCCCGGCTCTTAGCCGGGGGCGCAGAATGGGGTAGGAGACGCTTGTCAGCTTCCTTTCGCACTCTAAATCCCGGCTCTTAGCCGGGTGGAGAGGAGACCGCAGGCAGCCTGAATGTCTTCGCCGCGGGAGGCGCGAATGGTGGTCTGGATGCCGCGGGCCGTGAGGGCGTCGCGGAATCGGATCATCGCCTGGTCGTCGGGCGAGAAGTAGGGAGAATCGGGAATGCGGTGGAAACGGATGAGGTTGATACGGCATTTGATGCCGTTCAGCAGGCGCGTGAGCTCGCGGATGTGGCGCGGGGAGTCGTTCATCCCGCTCATGACGATGTATTCGAAGGATACCCTGCGCTGATGGGTGAAGTCGTGGCGGCGGAGGATCTCGACGACCCGGGCGATGGGCCAGGCCTTTTCGACGGGCATGATCTCTGCGCGTTCGTCGGGAAAGGGGTTGTGGAGGCTGACCGCGAGGTGGACGTTTGAGGCTTCGAGGAACCGTTCGAGCTGGGGGACGACCCCTGCCGTCGAGAGGGTGATGCGCGTCGGGGACCATGCGAAGCCCCAGGGGGCGGTAAGGATTTCGAGGGCGCGGAGGACGTTGTCCATGTTGTCGAGGGGTTCGCCCATTCCCATGAATACGAGGTTCGTGAGATGTTCCCGCTCGGGCAGGGATACGATCTGGTTGAGGATCTCGGCGGCGGACAGCGACTGCTGGAGACCCTGACGGCCTGTTGCGCAGAAGCGGCATCCCATGCGGCATCCTGCCTGGGACGATACGCAGAGCGTGGCGCGCTGCCCGTCGGGGATGTATGCCGATTCGATGAAGTGCCCCCGGAGGGTGCGGAAGAGGTATTTTTTCGTTCTGTCGGAGGATACCGAGACGCGTTCGGGGGGCGTGAGGGCCGGGGTGCAGAGTTCGGCGAGGCGCTGTCTGTTCGCTGCGGAGAGGTCGGTCATCCGGAGGGGGTCTTCGACGTGGCGGACGTAGAGCCACCGGGCGATCTGGCGTGCGGCAAATCGGGGCATGGCAAGCTGCTCGCAGATTGCTGCGAGTTCTTCGGGGCTTTTGCCGTAGAGGATCTCCCTGGATTTGGTTCCGGACATGCGGGTGCTTTTGCGGACAAAAATAGGTAAAATTTAAAGATTTTTGCCCCGGGAGGCTCAATTTTGGAAATTTATCCATATATTTGTGGTGCATAGCCTGCCTATGTGCGCTTCGTCGTGTCGGGCAGTCAGTCGGAACAATTAGCCGAACAATTTAAAACTCAAATAGATGGAAATCAAAAAGACCCCCAAAGCGGACCTTCAGAACAAACGCTCGCTGTTGCTCGAAATCGGTCTCGTCGTGTCGCTGGCTCTGGTGATCCTGGCGTTCTGGTATACGCCCAAGGAGCACAAGATCGAGAAACTCGATCTGCAGACGGCCATCGTCGAGGAGGAGATCACCGAGATTACGCGTCAGGACCAGAAACCTCCCGAAGCCCCCAAGAAGGTGGAGGTGAAGGTGATTGCCGACCTGCTCCAGGTCGTAACCAACGACACGAAGATTACCACGGAAGTGGACTTCGCGGAGTTCGACGACAATACGGATTTCGTCCAGACGGTCGAGGTGAAGGAAGAGGTTGTCGAAGAGGACCAGCCGTTCCTGATCGCCGAGACGATGCCCTCGTTCCAGGGCGGCGACCTCAATACCTTCCGGGCATGGGTTCAGCAGAATGTTCGCTTCCCGCAGATCGCCCTTGAGAACGGTATCCAGGGCCGCGTGGTGCTGTCGTTCGTGATCGAGAAGGACGGACGTCTGACCAACATCCAGGTGCTGCAGACTCCCGACCGTTCGCTCTCGGAGGAGGCCATCCGCGTGCTGAGCAAGTCTCCGAAATGGAGCCCGGGCAAGCAGCGTAATCAGGCCGTACGTGTCAAGTATACCCTTCCGGTAGACTTCCGTGTACAGAACTAAGGCGTAATTACAGCCGTTTAGAGGGTATCCTGCTTTCGGGCGGATACCCTTTTTGTCGCATGCGGCACACGCATGCGAACCGTGCGGGCGGGGCGGACGCTCCCGATCCCGTGCGGAGGAACCGGACAAAAAAAGGAACAATTTGGAAGAGAACAGGAAAAACACGGCTTCAGCCCCGGGCCTTGCGGAGGATTCCCGCGAGCGCGCCGTGCTGGTCGCCGTGGTGCGCGACAACCAGGAGCCCCGCCAGGCGGAGGAGTTCCTCGACGAACTGGAATTCCTGGCCGAGACGGCCGATATCCGCACGGTGAAGCGCTTCACGCAGCGGCTCCCGCAGCCCTCGTCGCGCATCTATGTCGGCCCGGGGAAGCTGCAGGAGATCGTGGCTTACTGCCGCGAGGAGGAGATCGACGTGGTGATCTTCGACGACGAACTCTCCCCGTCGCAGACGCGCAACATCGAGAAGGAGATGCCCTGCCGGGTGCTCGACCGCACGCGCCTGATCCTCGATATCTTCATGTCGCGGGCGCAGACGGCCTACGCCAAGACGCAGGTGCAGCTTGCCAACTACGAATACATGCTTCCGCGCCTCTCGGGCCTGTGGACGCACCTCGAGCGGCAGCGCGGCGGCACGGGGACGCGCGGCGGAGCGGGCGAGCGTGAGATCGAGACCGACCGGCGCATCATCCGCGACCGGATCGCCAAACTGAAGGAGGATCTGAAGAAGATCGACCGTCAGATGGCCGTGCAGCGTTCGAACCGCGGGTCGCTGGTTCGCGTGGCGCTGGTGGGCTACACGAACGTGGGGAAATCGACGCTTATGAACCTCATTTCGAAGAGCGATGTCTTCGCCGAGAACAAGCTCTTCGCGACGCTCGACACGACGGTGCGGAAGGTGGTCTTCGACAACCTCCCTTTCCTGTTGTCCGACACGGTGGGCTTCATCCGCAAGCTGCCCACGGAGCTGATCGAGTCGTTCAAGTCGACGCTCGACGAGGTGCGCGAGGCGGATCTTCTGGTGCATGTGGTCGACATCTCGCACCCGCAGTTCGAGGAGCAGATCGCCGTGGTGAAGCAGACGCTGCAGGAGATCGGCGCGGGCGACAAGCCGGTCTACCTGGTCTTCAACAAGGTCGATGCCTACCGGTGGGTCGAGAAGGATGCCGACGACCTGACGCCCGCCACGCGTGAGAACCGCTCGCTCGAGGAGCTGAAGCGGAGCTGGATCGCACAGGCCAATACGCCGTGCATCTTCCTTTCGGCGCTCGAGCGCCTGAACCTGGAAAAATTCCGCTCGGATCTGTACGGTATGGTGCGGGAGATTCATGCCGGGCGTTACCCGTTCAACAACTTTCTCTATTGAAACAATCCGTATAACCCATCCGAACAGAACATATGACAGTGCATGTATTATCCGAGCAGAACACGATTCTGAACAAATTCCTGGCGCAGATCCGCGACAAGCGCATCCAGCAGGACTCGATGCGCTTCCGCCGCAACATGGAACGCATCGGCGAGATCACGGCCTACGAGATCTCGAAGACGTTGAATTACAGGACGAGCGTTGTGGAGACCCCGCTGGGCGAGGCGTCCGTCGAGATGATCGACGATCAGATCGTGCTGGCTACGGTGCTCCGTGCGGGCCTTCCCTACCACCAGGGTTTTCTGAACTTCTTCGACGATGCGCAGAACGCCTTCGTCTCGGCCTACCGCAAGAGCACCAAGGACGGGAAGTTCACCGTGAAGGTGGAGTACATCTCCTGCGGGAGCTTCGAGGGCAAGACGCTGCTTCTCGTCGATCCGATGCTTGCCACGGGATCGTCGCTGGTGCTGACCTACGAGGCGCTGTGCCAGAAGGGCGGGATGCCGCTCCATACGCACGTGGCGTCGGTCATAGCCAGCGAGCAGGGGCTCGACTATGCGATGAAACACATGCCGCGCCAGGACACGACGATCTGGGTGGCCGCCGTCGACGAGGAGTTGACGTCGCGGGCCTACATCGTCCCGGGCATCGGGGATGCCGGCGACCTGGCCTACGGGGAGAAGATCTGAGATGAAACGCCGGCTCGCCTTCCTTGCGGCGGTATTCGCCGTGACGGCCGTGCTGATGGCGCTGCAGAAGCCCGTCTTTATGGCCTGGTACGCCGCCGATGCGGCGGGACTGGGAGCCGGGGCGTGGTTCGAGGTGCTGCTGCACGGGCTGTCGCTCGACGCCACGGTGGCGGGTTACGTCACGGTCATCCCGCTGCTGGCGACGCTCGTTTCGTTGTGGGTGCCTCTTTCCGAGCGTTTCTGGAGGGGTTTCCTGACGACCTATTTCGTAGTGATCTCCGTCGTGACGGCGCTGATCTTCACGGTCGACGTGGCGTTGTATGAACACTGGGGCTTCCGCCTCGACGCGACGATCCTGATCTACCTCTCCGACCCGAAGGATGCCATGGCGAGCGTCGACTGGTGGACGGCCGTGCGGCAGCTTGCGCTGGCGGCGCTCTACGCCGCGCTGATGATCTGGGCCTACCGGCAGGTGCTGCGGCTTTTCGACGGCCGCCCGGCGGGATGGCTCGGGGCGTCGCTCGGGAGCCTGGCCCTTCTGCTGGCGGGCGGATTCGACTTCCTTGCCATCCGGGGCGGCATGGGCGCCTCGGTGGCCAACGTCTCGAAGGTCTACTTCAGCTCCGAGATGTTCCTGAACCACGCCGCCACGAACCCCGTCTTTTCGTTCCTCTCGACCCTCGGCGACCGCGACGACTATGCCGCGGCCTATCCCTTCTTCGACGAGGCGACGCGTGAGGAGAAGTTCTCCGCACTGCGCGGCGACGGCACGGGGGCCCCGGCCGCACGGGTGTTGCGCGAAGGCGTCGTGCGCCCGAATGTCGTGGTGGTGATCCTCGAGAGCTTCGCCCGCACGGTCATGGACGAGACGGTCGACGGCGAGCCGGTCATGCCCTACATGCAGCGGCTCAAGTCGGAGGGCGTGTGGTTCGAGAACTTCTTCGCCAATTCGTTCCGCACCGACCGGGGCGAGGTGGCCATCCTGAGCGGCTTTCCGGCGCAGACGCGCATGTCGATCATGAAACTCCCTGCCAAGAGCCGCAACCTTCCGTCGCTTGCCCGCTCGCTTGCCCGCGAGGGCTACGCCACGAGCTTTGCCTACGGCGGAGACCTGAACTTCACGAACCAGGCGTCGTACATGTACGCCACGGGGTGGCAGGAACTCGTCTGGCAGAAGGATCTGGCGTTCGACACCCCGCCGGCCGACTGGGGCTACGACGACGCCGTGATGTGCGCGTGGTTTGCCGACCGGGTCATCGCGCTGAGCGAGGGCGGGCAACCCTTCCTTGCGGGGCTTCTGACGCTGAGCAGCCATACGCCCTTCGATGTGCCCTATGCGAAGTTCTCCGACCGGGAGCTTAACGCCATGGCCTTCTCGGACGAGTGCGTCGGGCGGATGCTCGACCGCCTGAAGGGCTCCGCGGCGTGGGACAATCTGCTCGTGGTGCTGGTTGCCGACCACGGCTTTCCCTACCCGAAGACGCTCTCCTACAACGAGCCGCTGCGCCACCGCATACCGATGATCTGGACGGGCGGGGCGGTTGCCGGGCCTCGTGAGGTCGAAACCTATGCCTCGCAGATCGACCTTGCGGCGACGCTGCTCGCACAGCTGGGCGTCGCGCACGACGATTTCGCCTACAGCAAGGATATCTTCTCGCCGGCGCCGCCGCGGAAGTTCGCCTACTATACGTTCAACGACGGATTCGGTGTGGTCGATTCGCTGGGAGCCGCTGTGTGGGACGCCACGGGCGACCGGATCGTCACCGAGACGAACCCGGAGCTGCTCGACGTCGGGCGCACGATGCTGCAGACCACCTACGCGGATATCGCGGCGCGATGAGCGGCTGCAGGCAGAATCCCCCTTTTTAGGTATTGACGCTACCGCGTGGAGGAGCTATCTTTGCAGAATGGATGAATCATACCCGATGAACTATGTACAGAACCGGAGGATATACAGGCGATGACCGGATGTGCGACCTGGTGTGCGACCGTTATGCGGTGCTTCAGGTCATGAGCCGTTTCGGCATTGCGCTGGGCTTCGGCGACAAGACGATTGCGGAGGTCTGCGAGGAGAACCGCGTCGATGCGGCGACGTTCCTTGCCGTGGTCAACATGCTGATGGGCTTGGGTGTCGGTGCGGATGTATCCTCCGAAGTCTCCGTGCGGACGCTGACCGACTACCTGCACAATGCCCACGGCTATTTTCTCGATTTCCGCCTCCCGGCCATCCGGCGCAAGCTGATCGAGGCGATCGACTGTTCGTCGAGCGACGTGGCCTTTGCCATTCTGCGCTTTTTCGACGAGTATGTCGCCGAGGTGCAGCGTCATATGGCCTACGAGGAGCAGACCGTTTTCCCGTACGTCGAGTCGCTCCTATCCGGGGAGAAGAACACCTCCTATTCGATGGAGATCTTCCGCCGTCAGCACGACCAGGTGGAGACCAAACTCCGCGAGTTGAAGAACATCATCATCAAATACTACCCCTCGGGCAGCACGAACGAACTGAACGGCGTGCTGTTCGACATCTTCACGTGCGAACAGGAGCTGGCGTCGCACAACGCCGTGGAGGATGATATTTTCGTTCCGGCCGTGGAGCGCCTGGCCTCGGAATCGCCGCGTGCGGGGCGTCCGGAGCCGTTGAGCGCCCGGGAACGGGAGATCATCGTGTGCGTGGTGAAGGGGTTGACCAACAAGCAGATCGCCGATGCACTCTGCATTTCGACCCACACGGTGATCACGCACCGCCGCAACATTGCCGCGAAGCTGCAGATCCACTCCGCGGCAGGGCTTACGATCTATGCCATCGTGAACAACCTGGTCGAGCTGTCCGAAATCCGCGAGACGATCCACGAGCCGCAGCCATGAAACCCTCCTCCGAACCCCGAAGCGCCCGGCACGTACATCCGGGCCATTCCCACTCCCACCACGCGCATGCCCTGACGTCGCTCAACCGGGCCTTCATCTGGGGCATCGTGCTCAATGCCGCCTTCGTGGCGGTCGAATTCGCCGTGGGCCTGTGGTACGGATCCATGGGGCTGCTCTCCGACGCAGGGCACAATCTCTCGGACGTGGCGAGCCTGCTGCTGGCGATGCTGGCCTTCCGCCTGGCGCAGGCGCACGCCACGCCGCGCTATACCTACGGCTACAAGAAGAGCACGGTACTTATCTCGCTGCTCAACTCTGTCATTCTGATGATTGCCGTGGGGGTGATCGTCGCCGAAAGCGTCAACCGCATGCTCCATCCCGAGCCGGTTGCCGGCGGGGCCATCGCCTGGACGGCCGGCATCGGCGTTGCGGTCAACGGCTTTACCGCGTGGCTCTTCCTCCGCGACAAGGACCGCGACCTGAACGTGCGGGGCGCCTACCTGCACATGGCTGCCGATGCGCTGGTCTCGATCGGTGTGCTGGTCTCGGGCGTCGTCATCTCCTTCACGGGGTGGACGGTCGTCGATCCGATCGTGGCATTGGCGGTCGCCGGGGTGATTGTCGCCTCGGTGTGGTCGCTGATGCGCGACAGCCTGCGGCTTTCGCTCGACGGCGTTCCGGCGGGCATCGACATCTCGGATCTCGGGCGGTCGATGACCGGCGTGGCGGGAGTCCGTACGGTGCACCACATCCATGTCTGGGCCCTGAGTACCACGGAGAACGCCCTCACGGCCCACGTCGTGTTGGACGATGCCGGCAGCATGGAGGCGTCGAAACATGCGCTGAAACACCTGCTTCGGGAGAAGGGCATTGCGCATGCGACGTTGGAGTTCGAATTCCCGGGGGAGAGCTGCGAAGACCTCAGCGACTGACTTCGCGCTTCCAACCCCTCGCCGCATATGAAACACGGGACGCCCCTCTTCGGAAGGGCGTCCCGTGTCTTGTCGCCTCGTTCCCGGCTTCAGGGCACGGGGTCGTATCCGCTGCCTCCCCAGGGGTGGCATTTCGCCAGCCGCTTTACCGAGAGCCACAGCCCCTTCAGGGGCCCGTACCTGCGCAGTGCCTCGAGGGCGTATTGCGAGCAGGTGGGCGTAAAGCGGCAGGAGGGCGGCGTCAGGGGCGAGATGCAGAGCTGGTAGAAACGTACGAGCGCGATCAGCGGGAAGGCGCCGATGCGTTTACAGAGCCGCAGCAATCGTTTCCAGAATCCTTCGGACGGCATGGGCAATGGTTTTGTATGGCAGGGCCTCCTTCGAGGAATATACGAGCGCCAGGTCGATGTTGACGGGCCTGTCGCTGCGGAGGATCTCCTTCTGCAGGCGGTACGCCTCCTTGGTACGACGCCGGAGGAGGTTGCGGCGGTTTGCGCGTTTGTGGAATTTCTTCGGAACGGAACACATCACCTCTACCGAGCGCTCGGTGTCGGGTTCCGCGAACCATACGTAGCGGAAGGGGAATACGAAGCCGCTTTCGCCGCTTTCGAAGAGGCGGCGAATGGCTCCCATCGAACGGAGCCTTTCGGTCCGGGGAAGCGAGTGCTCAGCCATTCTTCTGCGAGCGCCGCGCGGGCGCAGTTTATTTTGTCTCGGCCGACGGGCGTCGGGGGCGGCTTTTCTTGGCGAGTTTGTGCTGCTGGCTGCGTATGAACTCCTCCTTGTGGGAATCCTCTGCCAGCTCCACGGGAAGGATCTCTTCGCCGTTCTGAACCTTTTGGAGGTAGATGTCCAGGGCCTTGACCATCGAGGGGGCCTCGGGGGTCGGGGCGTTTGCCAGCACGGGGATTCCGGCTTCTGCGGCGGCCTTCAGGGTGCCGTCTCCGAATACCGCCACGGCGGGGAGGTTGTCCGTTCCGAACTTTTCGACCAGGGTGCGGACGTCGGTCGGGGAGTAGAGCGCCAGGACGTCGTAGTCCGACACGTGCATGTCCTCGAGGTCTGCGGCGACCGTCCGGGCGAGGATCACGGGATCGAACGAGAGTTTGAGTTTCGCGAGCGCCTCGGGCAGTTCGGGCTTGTGGGGTTCGCTCAGGGCCAGGAGGAACTTCTCCTCCTTGTGCTTGATGATGAGCTCGACGAGCGAGGTGAACGATCCGTTTGCAAAGAAGATCTTCCTTTTGCGGTATACGATGTACTTCTGCAGATAGAGTGCCACGGCCTCGGTCTGGCAGATGTATTTCATGGTTTCGGGGATGGTGATACGCGCCTCCTCGCAGATGTGGAAGAAACTGTCAACGGTCGTGCGGGATGTAAAGATGACGGCCGTATGGGTGAGAATTTCGACCCTTTGCGCCCGGAACTCCTTCAAAGAGACGCCGACTACGCGGATGAAGGGCTGGTATGCGATCTCCACGTCGTACTTGCGGGACAGTTCGTAGAAGGGGGACTTTTCGATGACTGCGGGCCTCGGCTGCGAAACCAGTACTCTCTTTACTTTCAAGATGCGGACAATTTAGGTTATTGAATGGATGCCTCACCCCCTCGTTATCAGCAGCCATAACAGACTGACAGGGAAGAGTTCCACGGTGCAAAGGTACAAAAACCAATGTAAAATCGAAAAATTTTTAGAAAGAAACAGGCTCAGGGTCTCTTTGAGGTACAGGATGGCCGTAACGGCAGCTTCGGCGAGCCCGATAAGGAGCCATATCCGCCCGGAATCCTCGTCGCAGAGCACATGGAGCAGCAGGACGGGTGCGATGATGACGACTGCCAGGGAGAAGTAGGTGCGCTTGAGCAGGATGATCTGTGCGACGAACGGGCGGGAGACCGTGATGGCCCCTGCGGCCCCGAGCACGAGATGCTGATACAGGACGACGGCCCCGGCCGCGAGAGTCGTTGCCAGGCTCAATACCAGGGGAGCCGCTCCGGCGAAGAGCTCCGTCATGCGCCCGGCGAGCGTCCACCCTGCGAATTTCACCGCGAGCAGTCCGCTGAAAAGCAGTCCGATGGCGGTTGTGATGTGGAGGAAGCGCGAGAAGCCGCTGCTTCCGGAATCTTCGGAAAACCGTTTGCGCGAGGAAGCCTCGTGAAAAGCCCGGCTCAGGAGCGTCCCGATGTCCCCGAGGTTGCTGTATAGCAGTACGGCATAGAGGACGGCGAGCAGCAGGACAAACCCCTGGAACGGGGCATTGTCGGTCGGAAGGGGCCTGGCAGCCGATGCGGGCTGCGGGTCGGCGAGTGTCGAGGCCTCTCCGAAGACCGCCGCGGAGGTTGTATCGCGCCAATAGACCGCTTCCGTGGCGGATGCGGCGCCGACCGTGTCCCGAAGCCCGAAAGGTCCCGGAAATGCCGTGGCGGTTCCCTCTCCGGGCAACCCTTCTCCGAGTGAATCCGCCCCGAGTGTCCCGGGCGTTGCGGCTCTCCCGGGTGTTGCGGCCGACTCTGCCGTTCCGGGCGAATCCGCGCCGCACGCTCCGGCCGCCGCGGGCGAATCCGCCCCCGATCCTTCGGTTTCCCCGATCGCCGCAGTCTCTCTGGCGCTCCCTGCCGCTCCGACAGTCCGGGCTCCTGCGGCCGAATCGGCGGCGGACAGGTGCAGCGTGTCGGCCTGCAGGCCGCTCTGCGTATGGACGGTCGGACGGGTCATCAGGCAAAGATGCGTTTGAGCGTGATGCGGATGGTCGTACCCTTCCCGATCTCCGAGTCGATGACGGCGATTTTCCCCTGATGGTACTCCTCGACGATGCGCCGCGAGAGCGAGAGCCCCAGCCCCCACCCGCGGGTCTTGGTCGTGAATCCGGGTTCGAAAATCCGCTTCCAGTTCCCCTTTGGAATGCCTTTTCCGGTATCCTTCACGTCGATCATCACGTTCTTGTCATCCGAAGAGATGCGCACGTCGATGGCGCCGTGGCCCTGCAGGGCGTCGAGCGAGTTTTTCATCAGGTTCTCCACGACCCATTCGAAGAGCGCGGCATTGATGTTGGCCTGTACGGGGGCGATGGCCAGGCCGTTGTAGTCGAGCGTCACGTTGCGCGGGATACGCTTGCGGAAGTACATCACCGATTCTCCCACCACCTCGTTGATGTTGGCGGGGGCCAGCGGGGTTTCGGATCCGATCTTCGAGAAGCGGTCGACGATCTTCATCAGGTGGGTGAGATCCTTGTTCATCTCGTCGACGGCGGCCTGGTCGACCTCCTGCGACCGGAGGTACTCGATCCATCCGAGCAGCGACGAGGTGGGGGTTCCCAGCTGGTGTGCGGTCTCCTTTGCCAGTCCGATCCACACGCGGTTCTGCTCGTCGTGCTTCGACGAGCGGAAGGCGATGAATCCCAGGGCAACGAATGCCGTGATGACGAGGATCTGGATGTAGGGGAAGTAGTAGAGCGACTTGAGCAGGGCCGACTTCCCGTAGAAGATGATGTGGTATCCGTTCGTCCACCAGAACCGCACGGTGCGGGGGATGTTCTCCTCGGTGAACTTCTCGATCTGTTTGCGGAGTTTGTCGGGGTGGTCGATGATCTTCTCGGGGATCAGGTGCGAATTGATGACCTCGAGGTTCTCGTTCGTGATGATGAAGGGGATGTTGTTGTTGTTCGACATGATGTCGGCGATCAACGGATCCTCCATGGCGCCGCCCATGACGTCGCGGTTGACGCGCTCCATGGCATGGGCCCAGAGCGCGACATCGTGCTGCTCCTTCTCCTTGAGGCGCTTGGCCATGTTGTTGGTGTAGAGCAGCGAGACGGCCCCGAGTCCTATCCCGACGACGATGACTACGATCCGGTTGCGGAATGAGAATATGTCGCGACGCAGTTTCATGCCGATTCGGTCACTTTTTTTCGAATATCCTTCCTCCGGCAGGGTTATTTTCTGGCGGTATCCTGCTCGGAGGTGATGCGCACGTATTGCTGCGGGTCGGCGAGGATCTCCGCGGCGCGCGCCACCTCCTTGTCGGCGGCGAGCGAGTGTTCGATCACTCCGGCCTGGTATCCGTGCCGCAGGACGATGTCGTTGTTGATCGACTCGATGACCTGTTCGCGGTATGTTTCGAGGTTTGTCTGCGTGTCGTCGCGCAGCTCGATCTCCATCTTCTCGAAGGTCTCCTTCAGCTCGGCGAATCGGTCGTCCTCGGCGGCCTTCTTCAGGGACTTGAGGGCCCGGCGGGTATCCGATTCGTAGGGAACCTCCTTGTCCTTCATGAACTCCGCGAAGTCGTCGTAGTCGGCGTCGGTGATCGAGAAGGTGCGGATGTCGATCTCCTGCCCGGGGTTGCGGCGGGTGTATTCGTCGCCGAAGTCCTCGATGAATCCCAGGGCGTAGAGCGTCAGGGCGAAGCGCGAGATGTATTCCGGGTCGGTCGCGATGTCGGGCATGATGCCGCCCCCGTCGTAGACCTTGCGTCCGGCGCGTGTCGAGAACTCCGAGATCAGCGAATCGGGCACCGTGCGCACCGCTCCCTCCTGCGAATGGGAGTAGTCGATGGCCTGGATGCAGCGCCCCGAGGGGATGTAGTATTTTGCCGTCGTGAGCTTCAGCATGGCGTTGTATCCGAGCGGGCGGGTCGACTGCACGAGCCCTTTGCCGTAGCTTCGCTGCCCGATCAGCACGGCGCGGTCGAGATCCTGCAGGGCTCCTGCGACGATCTCGGCCGCCGATGCCGAGTTTCCGTTGATGAGCACGGCGAGCGGGATGTCGGGCAGTACGGGCTCCACGGAGGTGCGATAGACCTGCTTCGAGTCTTCGCTGCGGCCTTTGGTGCTGAGCACCTCGGTGCCCTTGGGCACGAACATTCCGAGGATCTTGACGGCCTCCTGCATGATGCCTCCGCCGTTCGAGCGGTAGTCGAGGATCAGCCCCTTCATGCGGCCCTCGGCGCGCAGGCGCTCGATGGCGGCGCGCATGTCCTCGTAACACCCCTCGGTGAAATCGCTGTGGCGGATGTAGGCGATGCTGTCGCTGACCCACCCGGCATAGGGCACCCCGGGTATTGCGATGCGCTCGCGGCGCATGGTGACCGTCTCCTGCGACCCGTCGAGGTGCTCGACCGTCACGCAGACCTTGCTTCCCGGCTCGCCCTTCAGGCGGCTCGACACCTGCTCGGTGGTGAATCCCTTGGTCTGGGTTCCGTCGATGGCGAGGATCTTGTCGCCGATCTTCAGTCCGGCCTTGTCGGCCGGGGATCCTTCGTAGGGCTGTGCGATGCGTACGTAGTCCTCCTTCTGGCGGATGAGCGAACCGATACCGCCGTATTTTCCCGTGGTGAGGATCTCGAAATCCTGCATTCCCTCCTCGGAGATGAATTCCGTGTAAGGGTCGAGGTCGTTGACCATGCCAGCGGCGGCGCCCTCCATCAGTTTGTCGGGATCCACCGGATCGACGTAGTTGAGCATGAGCTCGCGCATCATGTTGACCGTGATCTCCATGTTGCGCCCGAGCCCGAAGTCGTTGCGCGAGGCGAAGATCAGCGTTCCGGCGGCGACAGCCAGCGCGAAGGCCGCGCAGAGAGCATATCTGATTCTGTTCATTTGATCCTATTCGTTTTCGTTGTAACGTTTGTTTCTGAGGAAAGTCTCCAGCTGGAGCTGCGCGCGAGCGACGCCGCGGCGGATTCCGTCGATCTCGATCCACTGCCCGAACTGCGAGACGCGGATCTCATCCTCCCACAGCAGGGTCAGCTTGCGCAGGGGGCTCTCGGCGCGGAACGTCATCACACCCTCCTTCTCGTCCCGCAGCGCGAATCCAGCCGCGCGGAAGGCGTTTACGATCTGTTCGCGGTCCTTCTCGACGTCTCCCTCGACGCGTCGCGTGACGAACCCGAAGCGGGGGTAGAATGCCGCCAGCAGCACGACCACGGCGGGCAGCAGCATGCCCCGCGGGGTGTGGAACATCACGTAGAAAGTCTCCCGGAGGGTCAGCACCGAGCTTCCGGCAAGCCGGTTCAGGAGCATGATCGCCAGACAGAGAACGCACAGGGCGCAAAAATATTTTAACGAGCGGATGAAGTATTTCATGACGGTATGTTTTTTTTGTTTTTTCACATGTTCTTTTCCGCGAGATCCGCGACGGCGTCGGCAACCTCCTGCATGAGCCAGCGGGGGGTCGAAGTGGCCCCGCAGATGCCGATGCGATGCGCTCCGGCCAGCCATGCGGGCTCGACCTCCGGGGCCTCCTCGACGACGTACGTGCGGGGATTGGCCCTGCGGCACACCTCCGAGAGAACCTTGCCGTTCGAAGACTTGCGGCCGCAGACGAAGAGCACGGCGTCGAATCGTCGGGCGAACTCCGTGAGGTGCTGCTCGCGGCCCGAGACCTGGCGGCATATCGTGTCCTCGATGTATACCTGTTGCGGATCCGCGGCGCGGCGGCGCATCTCCTCCCCGAGCTCTTCGAAGAGTGCGATGCTCTGCGTGGTCTGCGAGAGGAAGTGCACGGGCTTCGAGAAATCGATCAGTGCGAGGTCTCCGGGCCCCTCGATGACGATGGCGCGGCCTCCGACCTGTCCGGTGAGCCCCACCACTTCGGCGTGCCCCCTCTTTCCGAGGATCACGACCTGCCCGCCGAGGGGCTGCATGCGCTCGAACGCCTCCACGACGCGGCGCTGGAGGCGCGCCACCACCGGACAGGTGGCGTCGATGACCTCGATCCCCAGCTTCCGGGCCTCCGAATAGGTCGCGGGGGGCTCCCCGTGTGCGCGTATGAAGAGGCGGCAGCCGCTCAGGCGCGGCATGTCGTCGTGCGTGACGGTGCGCAGCCCGAGGCGTTCGAGCCGCTGCACCTCGATGCGGTTGTGGACGATATCTCCCAGCGAATAGACCGTACCACCCCCTGCGAGGGCCTCCTCGGCCTTCGTGATGGCCCGGACTACTCCGAAGCAGAATCCCGATTTGTCGTCTATTTCGATCTGCATCTCCGATCCTTGTTGTGCGGTGCGCGCGATGTTTTTCAACGGCGGGACGTCACCCCTGCGTGCGCCGATGGTAGAGATCCATAAACCACGCCATCTGTTCGTCGACGCTCATGTGGCTGTTGTCCAGTACCACGGCGTCGTCGGCCTGGCGCAGGGGCGAGACGGCGCGTGTCATGTCGATCTTGTCGCGTTCGCGGATGTTGCGCTCGATCTCCTCGAGGGTCACCTGGTCTCCTTTGGCGGTGAGCTCCTTGTATCGGCGCTGTGCGCGTACGGCGGGGTCGGCCGTCATGAAGAGTTTCAGTTCGGCGTCGGGGAATACCACCGTGCCGATGTCGCGCCCGTCCATCACCACGCCGCGTCGTCGTCCCATCTCCTGCTGCAGGGCCACCAGCCTGCGGCGCACCTCGGGAATGGCGCTCACGCGGCTCACGCAGTTCGAGACCTCGATCGTGCGGATTTTCCCTTCGGCGAGGTCGCCGTTGACGTATATGTCGCTGGCGCCCCGCTCGGGGTTGAAGCGGAAGGTGATCGAGATTCTGTCGAGGAGTTTTACGACGGCCTCCTCGTCGACCATTCCCGAGCGGATGGCCCCGTGCTCGAGGGCATGGAGCGTAACGGCGCGGTACATGGCCCCCGTGTCGATGAAGATGTATCCCAGGCGCGCGGCGATAGCTTTGGCGAAGGTGCTTTTGCCGCACGAGGAGAATCCGTCGACGGCGATGATTATTTTATGTTTAGTGTCCGACATTGGGGAAAATATCAAAGAAGGTGGATAATATGGTGTAAATACCTAAAATACCGATGATTATTCCTGCCACGTGGTTGATGGTGAGCATGTGGCGGGGCCGGAAGCGGCGGCGGAACAGGTTGATGACGCAGGCGAGGAATGTCCACCAGAACGCTGCGCCGCCGAAGAATCCCGCGATGACGAACAGCGCGCGGACGAATCCTCCGAAGCTGTAGTCGGCGGTGACGTCTCCGGAGGAGATTTTGAAGACGGCGAAGAAGGCGAGGATGTAGGGTACGACCATGATGAAGTTGGCGATCGTGAGTCCGAATATCGAGGCGAAATCCTGCCAGAGGGATGTTTTTCCGGCGCGGTTGCGTCGGATCTGCGGCACGGGGTTCTGAGCGAAGATGAAGACGCCGACGATCACTACGAAGATGCCTCCGATGACTCTCAGCAGGGTGTTGTACTGTTCGATCTGCGTCTGGAGCATCGAGTAGAAGAACAGGGCGACCATTGCCATGAAGGTGTCGGCGCAGGCCACGCCGATTCCGGAGACGATTCCCGAACGGCGGCTTTTCGAGAGGGTCCGCTGGATGCAGAGCACGGCAACGGGCCCCACGGTGATCGATGCGGCGACCCCTACGCAGATGCCGCGAAAAAGTATTTCGATGATCTCCAGAGCCATATTGAGTTTTTTTGAGGCGTTTCCCCGCGTCCGGCCGCACGATTGTCGTCTTCACGCCGCCCTCGCCGCAGGGGTTCGGGCCGGGGAGTTGATCCGGAGCCGTCTCGCCCGACAAAGATAGTGAAAGCCGAGAGCAGAGACAAATAAAAAAATGGAATTTTCGGAATTTGGCTGTGCCGAGGCGCATTCTATCTAAGACGAAGTCAAAGATACGGAAAAGCCTTCAATCCGCCTATGAAAAGATGAAAAAAGGGGACCGGGGCATATCCTGT
This sequence comes from Candidatus Alistipes faecavium, assembly GCA_019118605.1. Taxonomy (GTDB): domain Bacteria; phylum Bacteroidota; class Bacteroidia; order Bacteroidales; family Rikenellaceae; genus Alistipes; species Alistipes faecavium. The sequence continues at coordinate 60,698 of DWYP01000017.1, forward strand.
TCAGTCCCGGGCGGGCCGGGTGTTGATAATTTATCGAAAACTTTGTTTTCGTGTCGGTACGCCGAGGGTATGAAATGGCTACATTTGTATCGAAGGAAAAAACATTCGGCCTATGGCAGAGATGAAACAGTTCGGCATCGACCTGGAGTTGGACGACGCCGTGGCGCAGGGCAACTATTCGAACCTGGCGATCATATCCCACTCCTCCTCGGAGTTCATTCTCGACTTTGCGACGGTGCTTCCCGGCGTGCAGAAGGCGCGGGTCAAGAGCCGGATCATTCTCACCCCGGAGCATGCCAAGCGGCTGCTGCGGTCGCTGCAGGACAACATCGTGCGCTACGAGAGCAGCATGGGGAAGATCGAGATTCCGACGCCGACGCCGACCCCCGACTCGGGCCCCAAGATGGGCCAGGCCTGATCCTGCCCCGGTATCGGGACGAGCATTCAGCGGTGCCGTTTCGCGCTCTTCACGCCGGGTGCGGACGTCGAGCCCTTTTGTGAACGGGCCGCTGCGGCCGTTGCGTGCGGCGTGCCGCAAAGAGCGCCCGGCTGAACATCGTTCAGCCGGGCGCTCTCTTGTCTCTTCCCCGGGACTACAATGCTTCGGCCACGACATAGGTGCTGCCGCCGATGAAGATCATGTCCTCGGGGGCGGCCAGCTCCCGGGCGCGCGCCACCGCGGCCGTCACCTCCGGAACGGCCTCTCCGTGCAGCCCGTATATCGCGGCCTTCTCGGTCAGCTCCCCGGCCGGCAGTGCCCGTTCGGTATGGGCCTGCGTGAAGATATAATGCGCTTCGCGGGGCAGCAGGGGAAGGATGTGCGCAAGATCCTTGTCGCGCACGAATCCGATCACGCAGTAGAGCTCCTTGTGGGGCGTGGCCTTCAGCTGCTCGGCAACCCAGGCGATGCCGTGGGCGTTGTGCCCCGTGTCGCAGATCGTGAGCGGGGCCTCTGCGAGTTTCTGCCAGCGGCCCTGGAGCGCCGTGTTGGCCGCCGCACAGCGCAGTCCCTCGATGTAGGCGCGGCGCGAAATCGTGAGGGGCGTCTCCTCGTGGAGGAAGTCCACGGCGGCCGAGGCCGTCACGATGTTGCGGCGCTGGTAGTTCCCCTGCAGGTCGAGTTCGACGTCGAATTCCCGCTCGTCGCGCGTGCGGCGCATCCGGAAGAACTGTCTGTTTCCCTCGTTCCGCTGCTCCTCGCACCTGAAAACCTGCTCGGCGTAGATGACCTTCGACTTGTTGGCTGCCGCGACCTGTTCGAAGACGTCGTTGTAGCGGTTGTCGGCCTCGCCGATCAGCACCGGGATGCTCTTCTTGATGATTCCGGCCTTCTCCGTGGCGATCTTCTGCAGGGTATCACCGAGCAGGGCGGTGTGCTCGAGCCCGATGTTGGTGATGACGCTCAGGATCGGGACGATGATGTTCGTGGCGTCGAGCCGCCCTCCGAGCCCTGTTTCGATCACCGCGACCTCGACGTCGCTCTGCGCGAAGTAGTCGAACGCCAGGGCGGCGGTCATCTCGAAGAACGAGAGTTTCAGCTCGACCATCTTGTCGTGGTGCTTGTCTACGAAGTTGACGACCTTCTGCTTGGGGATCATCTCGCCGTCGACGCGGATCCGCTCGCGGAAGTCCTGCAGGTGGGGCGAGGTGAAGAGCCCCGTGCGGTACCCGGCCTGCTGGAGCACCGAGGCGATGATGTGCGCGACGGATCCTTTGCCGTTCGTCCCGGCCACATGGATCGTGAAGAAGTTGCGCTGGGGGTTGCCCAGGTGACGGCAGAAGGCGGTGATACGCTCCAATCCCGGCTTGTAGCCCGAAGCGCCCTGGGATTCGAAGGCGGGCAGCGACTGAAAGAGGAATTCGAGAGTCTGGTTGTAATTCATAACGGCAGAGGAGGGTTTATTTGACGAGGTAATTCTTGCGCTTGACGCGGTAGGCGACGTAGTAGAGCACGCAGAGCAGCAGGAGGTATTCGGATATCCGCGCCAGGTAGTCGCCGTAGCGGGTGTAAAGCGTCATTTCCGAACAGAGGGGCACTTGGGCCGTGATTACGCCGCGCTGCTGCCACCCGAGGGTTTCGCCGACGTCGCCGCGCGGGGAGATGAAGCCCGACTTTCCGGTGTTTGCCGAGCGGGCGATGGCCCTGCGGTGTTCGACGGCGCGCAGCCGGGAGATCGAGAAGAGGTGCTTGTACCCCGGGGTGTCGCCCCACCATCCGTCGTTCGAGACGATGGCCATGAACTGCGCGCCGCGGCGCACGAAGTCGCCGTAGAAGTCGCCGTACAGCCCTTCGTAGCAGATCGCCGGGCCGACCTTTACGCCGTTGTGCTCGAAGGCCGTTCCGTGGAGGCCCTTTCCGATCTGCCCGAGCGTGCCCCCCAGGTCGATGACCAGGAAGCGCATCACGTCGAAGATCCATGTCGGGGTGTTCTCGACGCCGATCACGAGGCGTCCCTTGTGGTGTATCTGCACGCGGGCCGCGGAGTCCAGCCCCACGGCCGTGTTGAAGACGTCGTAGTATCCTCCCGAGAGCCGTTCCCGGCGGGCGGTTTCGGTCTCGGCGCCGGCCGGATAGTGGCGGGTGGTGTTGGCCCCTGCGATGAGCAGCGCCTGGGGATGGCTGCTGCGGAGCGAGTCCGCGAGCTCTTTCCAGAACGCCCCGACGGCATCGGGCGACCCCAGCCAGGTGTCGCTCAGCGCGGGTTCGCGGTAATATCCCGGCACGGCGGTCTCGGGCAGCAGGATGAACTGCGCCGGAGCGGGCACTTCGTCCAGCAGGTCGACGATGTTGCGCTCCTGCCAGGCGTCGTCGCCGTGGAACTTGTCGTAGCAGTCGACGTTGGGCTGGATGATGCTCACCGTGACGCTCCCCTCGTCGGGCAGCTTCCATCCCGCGCGTACGACGAGCGAGAGGGCGATCGGGAGGACGATGGCCGCCGCCGCGGCGATCCACCGCCGCAGGGTACGGGCGCGCAGGGCCTCGAAGAGGAGGATGTTGCAGAGGATCACCCAGAGCGAACCTCCGAATACACCCGTGTATTCGTACCACTGTACGGCCCATATGTCGTGCGAGAAGCCGTTTCCGAGGGTGAGCCACGGCCAGGAGAAGTCCCCGATGGTGTACCAGTATTCGGTGGCGATCCATGCGGCTGCGAGGGTGACGTATGCGAGGGGTTTGGAGGCTTTTTTCGAGACGGTGTGGAAGAGCATGAAGGCTGCCATGTTCACCGTTGTCGAGGCGAGGGTCGCGGCGACGGGCCCGACGGGCGTGGCGTTCCAGATCCACCATACGGTGCAGATGTTCCACAGGGCGAAGGTCAGGGCTGCCCACCCGAACATGTGCCACCAGGCACGGCGCGAGGCGTCGTAGGAGGCGCTGATCCACAGCAGGGGGACGAATCCCGCCAGCAGGGGCAACCCCGAGAGCCCGAGCCATCCGGGACAGAGGAGGATGACCGAAAGGATTACCGCAGCGAGTCTCCGAGGCATGGAAGTGGAATTTTACGCAGGCAAAAGTAGTCAAAGCCGTGCACATTTCAAAATATTTCCGCTTTTCGGAAGGGGAATCCCCGCGTGCGGGAAGTGCGGGGCTGCTCCGTGCGGGACGGTGCGGTCCCGGGATGCGACTTGTGCGGCGCTCATTCGCCGAGGATGTCCCAGAAACAGGCGGGCAGGAAGATGTTCTCCACGCGGCGTGCCGGTTCGAAGAGCGGGGCGATCTGCCGGGGCGAGAACCCCGCGATGCCGCATCCGATCTGGGTCACGAGGAACTTCAGCTGCGGATGTTCCCGTGCGAAGCCGATGAACGCCTCGACGTGTGGCCGAATGGTTTCGACGCCTTCCTGCATGGTGGGAATGGCGTAGCTGCGGCCCTGGAGGCCGACACCCTGCCCCCAAACGGCGCCGAATTTCCGGAATGCGAGGTGCGCGGCTCCTCCGGCGTGCATTCCGGCGAGGTTGCTTCCGAAGACGAATACCTCGTTTTCGCGGAGGTCGGAGATATGGTCGGGAGCGATGCGCTGTGTGTTGGGTTCCCTTTTCATGTTTGAAGGATCTTTCCGTCTCTGCAAACTGTTAAAAAACTTTAAAGTGTTTAAAGAACTTTAAAGTATTTTAAAAGTTTTTCGCGCTCCTTAAAATAGGAAATGCTTGTTTATTTGTGTGATTTGTAATGTGTTGTCGTTTATCCTGACTTTTTGGACTCGTTTGCATGATTGGCGGTTTCCCCGCTCTCCTAACTCCTTTCCATAAAAAGCCTACATTGCGCTATTCGCAGAGGGCGCGTTTTGCGTTTTGAGGCGGACGAACAAAAAAGGAGGAGCCGCTTCTGCCTCCTCCAACAAAAAAGAGGAGGCGCTTTCGCTGCCTCCTCTTCGCGAGCCGAATCCGAGATTTGAACTCGGGACCCCTTCATTACGAGTGAAGTGCTCTACCGCTGAGCTAATTCGGCCTGCAGGGGCTCACCCCCCCCAACTCCCTCCGTGAAGGCCTGTAAAAGGGTTTCCTTCGTTTCGGGACTGCAAATATCTGAAAAAAATTTTTTTCTCGCAACAATTTTACAAAAAATCTCTCATTTCTTGCTATCTTCGCGCCGAATTTGATCCAAATCAAACACTTAAATACAATGATTACCTTTCTTGTCTGCCTGACACTGCTTGTCGGTGCGTATTTTGTTTATGGCGGCTATCTGGAAAAATTGGTCAAAATCGACCCCGCGGCAGAAACTCCGTGCAAACGTCTTTACGACGGTGTGGATTACGTTCCCCTGCCGCGCTGGCGGATCTTTCTGATCCAGCTGCTCAATATTGCCGGCCTGGGCCCGATCTTCGGCGCCGTGCTGGGAGCGGCTTACGGGCCCGTAGCCTTCCTGTGGATCACCCTCGGCGGCATCTTCATGGGCGCGATGCACGATTTTGTGGCCGGAGTCATTTCGCTGCGCCACAACGGTGAGAGCCTTCCCGAGACGGTGGGGGGCTACCTGGGCAAAGGCCCCAAACAGTTCATGCGCATCTTCTCGGTCGGCCTGATGGTCCTCGTGGGTGCGGTGTTCCTCTCGCAGCCCGCGTCGCTGATCGTCAACCGCCTCGACATTCCCTCGCTCGAAGGGATCGCTTTCGGCGACTTTTCGTGGCTGATGCTCATCGTGCTGGGTGTCATCCTCCTTTATTATATTGCCGCGACGCTCCTTCCGGTCGACAAGATCATCGGACGCATCTACCCGATCTTCGGCGTTGCGCTGCTGTTCATGGCCCTGGGTGTACTCTCCGTGCTGCTCTTCAGCGGCCGCTACACCATCCCGGAGTTCACGTCGTTCCGCAACTGCCTTGCCGATGCAAAGGAGTTCCCGATCGTGCCGATGCTCTTCACGACCATCGCCTGCGGCGCCATCTCGGGATTCCACGCCACGCAGTCGCCGCTCATGGCGCGCTGCATGCGCAACGAGAAGGAGAGCCGTTCGGTCTTCTACGGCGCGATGATCTCCGAGTCGATCGTCGCCCTGATCTGGGCCGCCATCGGCATGGCCTTCTGGGGCGGAGTCGAGGGGCTGAATGCCGCCATCGCCCAGTATAACGGGCAGGCCGCCATCCTGATCGACATCATCGCCCGGGAGACGCTGGGACCCGTACTGGCAGGCTTTGTGATCTTCGGAGTTGTGGCCTGCGCGATCACCTCGGGTGACACGGCCTTCCGCTCGGCGCGTCTGATCGTCGCCGACTTCCTGGGTCTCGAGCAGCGTTCGCTGAGCAAGCGCATCTACATCTGCATTCCGCTGTTCGCCGTCGGGCTGCTGATCATCTTCGCCATGCCGTTCCAGGTCATGTGGAGCTATTTCGCGTGGATGAACCAGACGCTTGCCGCGGTGACGCTCTGGATGATCGTCGCCTACTTCGCCCGTCAGAGGCGCGGGCTGATGGTCGGACTGATCCCTGCGCTGATCATGACCTATGTCTGCGCCAGCTACATCTTCGTCTCGCCGCTGATGTTCGGCATGCAGCACCGTACGGCCGCATATGTGCTGGGCGGGGTTGTTACGCTGGCCATTCTGGTGGCGATGATCTTCAAGGTGCGCCGCGACCATGCGAAAGGCCTCGCTTAACCCCACGCCCGACCAGACGTACGAACTCGAGGGCGAAGGGCCCTACGATTTCGTCCGGGTGCTGCGTCACAGCCGCGATCTGCAGGCCGCGGGGGATGTCGAGGGGGCGTGCAACGAACGCTACCAGGCGTTCCAGCGCCTTGCCGACCTGCTTCCGGAGGACGAGGAGGTCAACCTCGAATGGGGGCACCGCAACTCCCGTGCGGCGCTGGAGCTGATCCACGCTTCGGCGATCGACCACTTCCTGATCAACGACTTCGAGCTTTCGGCGGCGCTTCTGGAACTGTTGCTGGATCTCGATCCCGAAGATCACCTGGAGGCGAGCCAGCAGCTGGCTTTCGACTACCTGGCGATGGACGAGCAGGAGCTCTTCGACGAGGTAATCAACGACGTTTCGGACAAGAACCCGGGCCGTGAGGTGCTGTTGCTGTGGGCGGCCTACCGCCGCAGCGGCAAGCTTCCCGAAGGGGAGTTGCTGCGTTTCCGCACGCGCTTTGCACCCTACTTTGCGGAGTTCACGTCCGACGCACACCCTGCCGACGAGGCGTACCTGCGCGACATCGAGAGCGAACGTCCCTCGCACGGGGCGCAGGCCCGGGAGCTGTGGCTCCAGACCGAGAACCTGTGGCAGCTGTGGCCGGGTTTCATCGAGGCGCTGCGCGCCGCGCGCTGACCTGCGAACTGCGAAACAAAAAACGGGGCCGACATTCATTGTCGGCCCCGTTTTTTGTTGCCTGAAACGCCTCCTCCGGCCCTTTTGGCCCTTCCAGCTTCTTCCGGTTCCTTCCCGGCCTTTCCCCCCCCCGGCCATCTCCAGCCCCTTTCGGCCCTTTCGGCCCTTTCAATTCCTTTCAGCCCCTTCCGTCCCTTCCGTCCCTTCCGGCCGCCTCCGGCCCCTCGGGTTACTCTTGCCCCTCCTGGCCCTCCTGGCGGGTGCGCACCAGCTCCCGGAAACAGTGGCGGCAAATGGGCTCGTAGGAGTCCTGTGCGCCGAGCATCACCTGCTTCTCGTCGGCGGTGAGACGGTGGGAATGGTGCGCGAGGTTCCCGCACCGCACGCAGATGGCGTGCACCTTCGTGACGTATTCGGCCGTGGCCATCAACGCCGGCATCGGCCCGAAGGGCTTCCCGGTGTAGTCCATGTCGAGACCCGCGACGATCACGCGCACGCCGCTGTCCGCGAGCTGCCGGCATACGTCGACGATGCTCGCGTCGAAGAACTGTGCCTCGTCAATTCCCACGACATCGACGTCGGAGGTCATCAGCAGGATGTTCTGCGGCGATTCGACGGGCGTCGAACGGATGGCGTTGGCGTCGTGCGAGACGACCTCCTCTTCGGAGTATCGCACGTCGATGCGGGGTTTGAAGATCTCGACGCGCTGGTGTGCAAACTGCGCCCGTTTCAGGCGGCGGATGAGTTCCTCGGTCTTTCCGGAGAACATCGAGCCGCAGATGATTTCGATCCAGCCCTTGCGGCTGGCGTTTTCCAAGAACATGTTTTCCTTTTTCGGTTTTCGTTTTGCGGGGCGCGGGCCCCATTTGTTTGCCGGCCCCTGCGGCGTTGCGGGGTCGTTTGCCTCCTGCGGGTGCTACATGCACTCGTCCAGGCGCGTGATATGGGCTCCGAGGGCGTTGAGTCGTCCGTCGATGTCCTTGTATCCGCGGTCGATCTGGTCGATGTTCTGGATCGTGGAGACTCCGTCGGCCGACATCGCGGCGATCAGCAGCGCGACGCCCGCGCGGATGTCGGGCGAGGTCATGCGCGTGGCCCGGAGGTTGATGCGGTGGTCGTGTCCGATGACCGTGGCGCGGTGGGGGTCGCAGAGGATGATCTGCGCGCCCATGTCGATGAGCTTGTCGACGAAGAACAGGCGGCTTTCGAACATCTTCTGGTGGATCAGCACGGCGCCCTTTGCCTGTGTGGCGACTACGAGGAAGATCGACAGCAGGTCGGGTGTGAGCCCGGGCCAGGGGGCGTCGGCAATGGTCATGATCGAACCGTCGAGGAAGGTCTCGATGCTGTAATGATCCTGCTGGGGGATGTAGATGTCGTCTCCGCGCTGCTCGAAATGGATACCCATGCGAGCGAACTGCTGGGGGATGATTCCGAGGTTTTCGTACGAGACGTCGCGGATGGTGAGTTCCGAGCGGTTCATGGCGGCCATTCCGATGAAGCTTCCGACCTCGATCATGTCGGGCAGCAGGGTGTGCTCGGTGCCCCCGAGCGCCTCGACGCCCTCGATGGTCAGGCGGTTGGAGGCGATTCCCGAGATGCGCGCGCCCATGCGGTTGAGCATGCGGCAGAGCTGCTGCACGTAGGGTTCGCAGGCGGCGTTGTAGATGGTCGTGGTGCCGCGGGCCATCACGGCGGCCATGACGATGTTGGCCGTTCCGGTGACGGATGCTTCGTCGAGGAGCATGTAGGTACCCTTCAGCTCGGAGCCCTCGACCGTGAAGAACTCGTCGGCGATGTCGAAATTGAACGTCGCGCCGAGCTTCTGGAATCCGAGGAAGTGGGTGTCGAGCCGTCGGCGTCCGATCTTGTCGCCCCCGGGTTTGGGGATGTACCCCACGCCGAAGCGCGCGAGCATCGGGCCGATGAGCATGACCGAACCGCGCAGACGGGTGCATCGTTTGCGGTAGTCTTCGGTGCGGATGTAGTCGAAGTCGATCTCCCGGGCCCGGAAGGCATAGGCGTCGTCGGCGAGCTGTTCGACCTCGACGCCCATGCGGCGCAGGAGCTCGATGAGCTGCATGACATCGAGGATCTGGGGGATGTTGCGTATGACGACCCGTTCGGGTGTCAGCAGCGTGGCGCAGAGGATCTGCAAAGCTTCGTTCTTGGCTCCCTGCGGGGTGATCGAGCCGTGGAGGCGGTGGCCGCCTTCGACTTTGAATATGGCCATTTGCGCGGTGTTTTTTTGTGGATGAACGCGGGTGAAAAACGGGGTTGCGGAGGCGTTCGGGGCCGTGTGGCGTGTAACGCCGGAGTCCGCTGCCCGTTCTACAAAGTTAATAGGAATTCGGACTTTTTCCCGGTATTTTGAAATATTTTCGTGAAAAATTTTTGCGGATCACATTTTTGTTGTACTTTTGCAATCCGTAAAAATGTCTGAAACAACAAAATCGAGATAGCTATGGCAATGAAGAGAACTTACCAGCCTTCGCGTCGCAAGCGTATCAACAAGCACGGGTTCCGTGCTCGCATGGCTACGGCCAACGGTCGCAAGGTGCTGGCTGCGCGCCGCGCAAAGGGTCGCAAGAAACTGACCGTATCGGACGAGTCGACGTTCAAGTACGCATAGTTTTTTGCCAAGGAAGAGATGAGGTCGGCCCGCAAGGTGCCGGCCTTTTTCCTTTTCCGGATCCTCCGACTGCTCCCGAACCGGGACATACACCTCCGACCCCGGACTCTTTCCCGGGCCACACACGCACCTCCAAGACCGCCATGCCCGAATTGCTTCTGACAACCGCACGCCTTCTTCTGCGCCCGTGGCGCGCAGAGGATGCCGCCGCCCTTTACGAGGCGGCGCGGGATCCCCGTGTGGGCCCGGCGGCCGGATGGCCACCGCACCGCAGCGTCGCGGAGAGCGCCGGGATAATCCGCACGGTCTTTTCGGCTCCGGAGACCTATGCCGTCACGCTGCGCGGCACGGACCGCCCCGTGGGGTGCGTGGGGCTGCTCTTCCCTGCCGACAGCCATTTTGCGATCGGAGGTTCCGAGGCCGAGGTGGGCTACTGGCTCGGCCGCCCGTGGTGGGGTCGGGGCCTGATTCCCGAAGCGGTCGGGGAACTCGCGCGCCACGCCTTCGAGGAGCTGGGGCTCACGGCACTGTGGGCAAGCTGCTTCGTCGACAATGCCGCGTCGCGGCGGGTGCTGGAGAAGTGTGGATTCCGCTACGTGCGCACCGATGCGCTTCCGGAGTGCCCCGACGGAACGCTCCACCGCGGGGAGATCCGGCTGCTGACGCGCGAGGCATGGCTCTGCGGCGCAACCCCCGCGGCACGCCCTGACGACCCGGCCCCCTCTGCCTGATTGTATCCTGCTCCCGGCCCTTTTGCCGGAACTTTGTACGACGGCCGTTGAGACGCTGCCTGCCGAAACGAAAAAGAGGAATCCCTCCCGACGGAAGGATTCCTCTTTTTTTGTTTTCGGAGCCGCTATTTCTGCGCTTTCCCGTCTCCGGCTTTGAAAAGGTCGATTTCGCCCCGCTCGACCTTGCCGTGGATGTCCGCCAGTTCGGCAATGACCGGGGAGATGAACTCCAGTGTATCGGTGACCGCCGACTTGTCGCCCTCGCCCTTGATGCGGTAGAGCATCGCGGCGTAGAGGGCGCGGAAGCAGAGCTCGGTGTCGCTCATCCCGGGATTTCCGAGCACGGCGCGCAGCCGGGGCAGCTCGGGTTCGAGCTTCGCATAGGTCTGCCGGTAGTGCTCCCCGGCGGGGAGTTTCAGCAGCTGGAGGTGCAGGTCGTGAAGATCCTGAATCAGGTGCAGCGTGTGTTCCAGATGCCCCTTCTCCTCCTTCCCCTCCTGCTGGAGGAGGTTCGCCAGGTCGAGGTACCACATCAGGAAGAGGTGCTTCTGCTCCTCGGCGATGTCCTTGCGGGGCGCTATGAGCGTCGAGAAGATCGCCTCGGGGCTGAACTGCAGAGCCCGGAGCAGGTCTTCGAGCTGCCACAGGTAAAGGATGTATTCGGCGATGTTCTCACGCCGCTTGGCTTTGGCGATATCCATCTTGTGCGGCTATTTGCTCCACGTTTTGGGCTCCTGGCGGTGCTTGAGGAAGTACTGCTGCGACTTGAGCAGGTTTCGCGACTGGAGCACCATGTTCTTCGTTTCGGTCAGGATCGTGAGGTAGAGCATCGAGGCCTTGGTGTTCGACCGCGCCTCGTTGATGCGCGTCAGCTCCGACTTGATGGCTTCGGCGATCGACTCGAAGAGCTGGTCGCGCATCGTGAGCACGGTTTCGATTTCGGAGAAGTCCCCTTCGCGGAGCATGAGGTTGATCCGGCGGTAGATCGACTCCACGTCGTCGTTGATCGATATCAGGTCGCGGGTCTGCTCCATGGAGAGGCCCTCGTGGTTGTTGTCGATGTGTTCGAATGCCGGGCGGGTGATGTGCATCAGGGCCTTTGTCATCTCGTTGAGGTAGTCGACGACCTGCACGTAGTAGTGCGCGGTGTTGACGTCGCTGCCCTGGAGTTTCTTGAGCGTGGGCAGCAGGGTGTACTTGTGCTCGCGCGAGCGGTAGAAGAGGTCGTTCGACTCCTTGACCATGTCGCGCAGGACCTTGCGGTTCTCCTTGAACACGGCGATCATCGTGCGGTCGTAGATCCTCGTGGCGGATTCCATCGTCGTGCAGACCTCGTCGCGCAGTGCCGCGATGATGTCCTGGTCGGTTTCCGCCTGCTGCCTGGCGACGGTGTTCTCCTTGTTTTTCTTGAGGAAGTTGCTGTGTATGAGCATCCACCCGCAGAGCACGGTGATGACGATGAAGGCCGGGGGTCCTCCATATATCAGGGCGAGGCCCACGACAAAGGCGATGAGGAATCCTCCGAGTGCGGTGATGAACCACCCCGCGACGACGGTCATGACCCCCGATATGCGGTATACGGCGCTTTCGCGCCCCCAGGCGCGGTCTGCGAGCGACGAACCCATCGCCACCATGAAACTGACGTAGGTGGTCGAGAGGGGCAGCTTGAGCGACGTGGCCATGGCGATGAGCAGCGCCGAGGTCGTGAGGTTCACCGTGGCGCGGATCATGTCGTAGGGGGCTCCGCTGTGCTCTACGTCCTCGAACTCGAAGCGGCGCGAAATGGCCGCACGCACCCGTTCGGGGATGACGCGTTCGATTCCGGCGTTGACGTTGAGCGCCGCGCGGACGATCGTGCGCGAGAAGAGCGACGAACCGTACTGCTGCTGTGCGTCGTCCTGCGCCGAGAGGGATATCTCGGTTTCGGAGACGTGCATGGCCTTTTTCGAAGTCCAGAGCGTGAGGATCATCACGGCTCCTGCGGCCAGGAGGATCAGGAAGTTTGCCGGGACGTTCTCGTTGAGCCCCTCCATGAGGATATCGGTGCTTCCGGCGTGGCGGGCGATGGAGTAGGCGTCGAATCCCGCGACGGGCACGCCGATGAAGTTCACGAGGTCGTTTCCGGCGAAAGCCAGGGCGAGAGCGAAGGTTCCGGAAAGGATGGTGATGCGCAGGATGTTGACCTTGAAACGCTGGATGAAGAAGAGGATCAGCGAGCAGACGGCCCAGCAGGCGAGCAGGGCGAGGAAGAGGTGGCTGTCGACCCAGTCGACGAAGGCGTGGCCTGCGAGCACGGACTTCAGCCCCTTGAACACGGCGAAGTAGATGATGGCGGTGAGCGAAGCCCCGCACCAGAGGGATCCGTATCTGCGGAAGGGCACCGTGTAGCGGAACGAGAAGATCAGGCGCGAGACGTACATGACGAATGTTCCGCAGGTGAAGGCGATGACCACCGAGAGGAGGATTGCGGAGACGATTCCCATTGCCCGGGAGGTGTTGATGTACTGCCCGAGGGAAGTCACTCCCTGCGCGGGGTCGTTCGAGATCTTGAATATCGAGACGGCAATTGCCGATCCGAGCAGGCAGAATATCAGCGAGACGGTGGTCGAGGTGGGGAGACCCCAGGAGTTGTAGAGGTCGAGCAGGATGACGTTTGCGAACATGACGCCCAAATAGAGCATCATCACTTCGTGGAAGGTGAAGAGCCCGGGGTTGAACATGCCGCTGCGTGCGACCTCCATCATGCCGCTCGAGGTGACCACGCCGATGAGGATGCCCAGGGACGCGATGGCGAGGATGACCTTCATCGAAGCGGCCTTTGATCCTATGGCCGAGTTGAGGAAGTTGACGGCATCGTTCGTAACGCCCACGAAAAGACCCGAGATGGCAAGGATTCCCAGAATGCCGATAATGACGGTGTAAAATTCGCTCATACGGAGAGATATCGGTGCAAATTCTGAACAAATTTACGCCTTTTTCTCCGATGAAACCGTTTTGAAGCGGATTGTTAACGATAATTTAATATAGCGATTGCGGCAACCGCCCCGGGGGAAGGGCGGTTCGGCGACGTCCCGCTGCAAACGGCCGGGGGCGGACAGCGCGTGCCGTCCGCCCCCGGGGTTCGGATTCTCTGCGGCGGCTATTCGTCGTCGGTGTCGGTGTATGCCTTGAGGAGCTTCTCCTGGACGTCTGCGGGCACCTGCTCGTAGGAGGAGAACTTCATCGTGTAGGTTGCCGACCCGGAGGTGAGCGACGAGAGCGACGTGGAGTAGCGGTAGAGTTCTGCCAGCGGCACGAGGGCGTTCAGGCGGTCGAATCCCTTGTCGGACTCCATGCCGGCGATCATGGCGCGGCGGTTCTGGAGGTCGGACATCACGGCGCCCATGTACTCGCTCGGGACGAGAACCTCGACGTTGTAGATCGGCTCCATGATTTTGGGCCCGGCGTTGCGGAATGCCTCCTTGAAGGCGTTGCGTGCTGCGAGTTTGAAGGATATTTCGTTCGAATCCACGGGGTGCATCTTGCCGTCGTATACCACCACGCGGATGTCGCGGGCGTAGGAACCCGTGAGCGGGCCCTCGTCCATCTTCTCCATGATACCCTTGAGGATGGCGGGCATGAAGCGCGCGTCGATGGCTCCGCCGACGATCGCCGAGTAGAACTGGAGCTTGCCGCCCCATGCGAGGTCGTACTCCTCCTTGGTCTTGACGTTCACGACCATGTCGCCCTTTCCGGGCACCTTGTAGTTCTTCGGTTCGGGGATCCCTTCGTAATAGGGCTCGATGATCATGTGCACCTCTCCGAACTGTCCGGCGCCTCCCGACTGCTTCTTGTGGCGGTAGTCGGCCTGTGCAACCTTGGTGATGGTCTCGCGGTAGGGGATCTTCGGGGCGATGTACTCGAATGCGAGCTTGTTCTCCTTCTCGATGCGCGAGCGGAGGATGTTCAGGTGGTGTTCGCCCTGGCCCTGGATGATCGTCTGCTTGAGCTCCTTGGAGTACTCTACCAGCACGGTCGGGTCTTCGAACTTCGCGTCGTTGAGCAGCTTTCCGAGTTTCTCCTCGTCGCCCTGCTCCTTGCACTTGATGGCTGCGCGGTAGCGCGGCTCGGGGAATACGATCGGCTCGATCGTCACGGGCGCTGCCGGGGCTGCGAGGGTGTCGTTCGTGCGTGTGCCCTTGAGCTTCACGGTGCAGCCGATATCGCCTGCCGAGAGCTCCGTGACCTTGATGCGGTTCTTCCCTGCCACGGCGAAGAGCTGCGAGAGCTTCTCCTTGTTCCCCGTGCGGGTGTTCACCAGTTCGGTGCCCTCGGCGATCTTTCCGCGGATGACGCGGAAGTAGGATATTTCGCCGATGTGCTGCTCGACCTGGCTCTTGAAGACGAATGCCACGGCGGGAGCCGTCTCGTCGGCCGTGATCTCCTCTCCTTCGGTCGAGAGGAATGCCGGGGCCTTCAGCGGGCCGGGGGCGACGTTGATGATGAACTCCATCAGGCGCTTCGTGCCGATGTCGCGCTTGCCGCTGGCGCAGAAGACGGGCATCACCTCGCGGCGTGCGAGCCCGATCTTGAGACCCGCGCGGATGTCGTCCTGCGTAAGGGTCCCCTTGTCGAAATAGAGCTCCATGAGGGCCTCGTCGTGCTCGGCGGCCATTTCGACGAGCTCCTTGTTGAGTTCCGTGGCGCGCTCCAACTCCTCGGCGGGGATCTCGAGCTCCTCGCGGTGTCCGTCGTGGTCCTTGAAGCGGTACATCTTCATGAGCAGCACGTCGATGAAGGCGTCGAACCCGGCGCCCTGGTTGACGGGATACTGCACGATGACGGGCTTCACTCTCGAGGCGGCCTTGATCGACTCGAATGCGGCCTCGAAGTTGGCCTTGTCGGCGTCGAGCTGGTTGATGACTCCGATGACGGGTTTGTTGAGCAGCCGGGCGTAACGGGCCTGGATTTCGCTGCCGACCTCCCAACCGTTCTGAGCGTTGAAGAGGAAGACGCCGACATCCCCGACCTTGAATGCCGAGAAGAGGCTTCCGCAGAAGTCGTCGGATCCCGGGCAGTCGATGATGTTGAGCTTGCGGTCCATGAATTCGGTGAAGAGGATCGTGGAATAGATCGAGCGTTTGTATTCGTGCTCGATATCCGTGTTGTCCGAGAGCGTGTTGTTCGTCTCGATACTACCCCTGCGGTCGATGACCTTCCCCTCAAAAGCCATCGCTTCGGCAAGGGTAGTTTTACCCGTGCCGGGCGCGCCGATGAGTACGATGTTCTTGATCTCTTTTGCTGAATAATTTTTCATATTCCCGAATAGTTTTAGGTTTTTGAGTTCGATTCAGGCGGGCGCATTTGGGGCCGGCCGGGGGCCAGCTTTTTTGCGCGACTATAAATATACGAAATAATCGGGAAAAACAACCCCCGGGGACAAAAAAATCGCCCTTGCGGGGCGATTTTGGAGTTGCGGCGGTGCCGGTGGCTACCGCTTGGCCGGCAGGTAGCGTTTGAGTGCGGGGGCGAGCACCTTTTCCATCAGGTCATATCCTTCGCGGGTGGGGTGTACGCCGTCGTTGGAGAGTTCCTTGCGCATCGAGCCGTCCCCGGCGTCCATTGCCGAGTGGTAGTCGACCCATGTGATCCCGTGCTTCTCGGCATACTCGCGCAGCATCCCGTTCAGGGTGCCGATCTTCCCCGGGACGTCCGTCACTTCGGGTCTCCACGGATACTGCCCGACGGGGAGTACCGTGCAGAGGATCGGGCGGATTCCTTCGGCGAGGGCCAGTTCGGCCATCGAGATGATGTTCTCGGCGATGTGGGGGATCTCGATCGGGCCGTTGTTGAGTGCCAGGTCGTTGGTTCCGGCGAGGATCACCACGGCCTTGGGCCGGAGGTTGATCACGTCGGCGCGGAAGCGGCAGAGCATCTGCGAGGTGACCTGCCCGCCGATTCCGCGGCATGCGAAGTTGTTGTCGGTGAAGTATTCCGGATGAGCGTCGTCCCATCCGTCGGTAATCGAGTTGCCCATGAACACGACGACGGGGTTCTTTTCGAGTTGTGCGTTGGCCTCGGCATATCGTCCGTAGTTGGCCCAGTCCTGGGGTTGAGCCGCGGCGAAGAGGGGCGCGGCGGCGAGCATTGCAAGAAGGATTTTTTTCATTTGTGTTGTTGTGGTTAGTCTGTTTTGTCTTTGCGGTTGTTTCCCGACACTTTGCGGTTATTTCCCGACCACGGCTTCGAGCTCCTCGACCGTGACGGGGATCCTGCGGTCTCCGAGGATGCGGCATCCGTCGTCCGTCACGATCAGGTCGTCCTCGATGCGGATTCCTCCGAAGTCGCGGTAGGCGTCTAAGCGGTCGTAGTCCACGATTCCTCGGTAAAGCCCTTCGGCGCGGCACTTGTCGATCAGCGCGGGGATGAAGTAGAGTCCGGGCTCGTCGGTGAGCACCGTTCCGGGCTCCACGCGCCACGCGGCGCGGTAGATGCAGGTGGCCGAACGTGCCGCGCGCGCGGCGATCGAGGAGAAGTCGAACGACCGCTCGCCCATTGCCTCGCAGTCGTGGACGTCCATGCCGAGCCCGTGTCCGAGTCCGTGGGGCATGAGCATCGTCATGGCCCCGGACTCCACGACATCGGCGGCCGAACCCCTGAGCAGGCCGACGGAGACGAGTCCTTCGGCCAGGGTCATGTAGGCGGCGCGGTGGATTTCGGTGTACATCATGTGGGGCTTGACGATGCGCGCCACGTGGTCGTGCGCCGCGAGTACGATCTCATAGATCTCGCGCTGGCGGTCGGTGAACTTTCCGCTCACGGGATAGGTGCGCGTGTGGTCGGAGCAGTACCCCTCGAGGCTTTCGCCTCCGGCGTCGCAGAGCAGCAGGCGCCCGGGCTCCAGAATGCCCTCGGCGTTGAGGTTATGGAGCGTTTCGCCGTGCTGGGAGACGATCGAGGGGAACGATACGCCCTGGCCCTGCGCCTTGGCGATGCCCTCGATGGCCCCTGCGATCTCGCGCTCGACGATTCCCGGGCGGCACATCTTCATGGCCAGCGTATGCATGTCGTATCCGATATGGAAGGCGCGCTCCAGGGCTTCGATCTCCTCGGGGCTCTTCTTCTCGCGCATCTCGGCCACGGCCAGCATCAGGTCTACCGACTTGTAGTCGTGCAGCAGCGCGGGGCGTATTCCGAGCAGCTCCGCGAGCTGGAGTTTCGTCTCCCCGCGGTAGGGCGGGAGGTAGTGGATGCGGCGCCCCAGGGCAATGGCTCTGCGCAGACGCCCCTCGAGTTCCGACATGGGGAATGCTGCGCGGACGCCGACCTCGGCGGCCATGTCGCGCAGCATGGGCTGCGGGCCTGTCCAGATGATGTCCTCGACCGTAAAGTCGTCGCCGTAAAGGGCCTCCTCGCCCGAATCGGCGTCGATCACGCCGACCAGCGCCGGGACGTTGAGTCCGAAGTAGTACCGGAAGGTCGAATCCTGCCGGAAATAGTAGGCGTTGTTGGGATAGTTGTTTGCCGAGAGGGGGTTTCCGGGCAGCAGGATGATGCCGCTGCCGATCTTCGTGCGCAGGGTTTCGCGCCGTGCGGTATAGGTTTTTGCGGAGAACATGTTTTTTAGGTAAGTTTTCCACAAAAATAATAAAATTCCCGAGACGCCCGTCCTTGCGGGCCATATTTTGCCGAAAAAGGGGGTCAGAAACAGAGCCTGCCGCCCGCATCGTCGACCGAGACCGAGACCTCGCGGCCCATGTAGAGGGCGCGGTTGGGCGCGGCGTGCCCTGCGGGAAATCCGTAGAGGACGGGAATTCCCAGGGGCCGCAGATAGGGGTCTAATACCTCGTAAGGGTTCTCCACGCCGAAACGTTCGAGACCCTGCATGTCGGAGAAGTGCCCCACCACCACGGCGCGCAGGTTGCGGAGTTTTCCGCTGCGCTGGAGCATCTGCATCATGCGGTCGATGCGGTAGACGAACTCCCCGACCTCCTCGATGAACAGCACCGTGGGGGTGTCGGCCTCCAGCTCCTCGGGGGTTCCCGTAGCGGCGCATATCTGCATGAGGTTGCCTCCGGCCAGACGCCCCGAGGCCACGCCTGGGCAGTTGAGCGGATGGGGCGGGGTGGCGATGCTGTCCGTGAGCCCGAGGAGGGCGCAGCGCAGCGACTCGGCCGAAGGATCCTCCTCGTCGAAGACGAACGACGAGGGCATGGCTCCGTGGATGCTCTCCACGCCGAGCCTGCGCAGGACGAGGTGGAGCAGGGTGATGTCGCTGAATCCGACGATCCATTTGGGGTGCTCGCGCAGCCCCTCGAAGCGGAGCCTTGGCAGCAGGCGCACCGATCCGTACCCTCCGCGGTAGGCGATGACGGCCTTCACCGTGGGGTCGTCGATCATCCGCTGCAGGTCGGCGGCCCTTTGGGCGTCGGTTCCGGCGAAATAGGGCTGCTCGCGGTTGGCGTAGTGGTCTCCGAACTTCACGTGAAACCCCCACGCCTCGAACCGCTCGCGGACCTTTGCCGTATCGGCCTTTTTGGACAGCTGCCCGGCTGGGGAGACGATGCCCACGGTGTCGCCCGCGCGCAGATAGGGCGGCCGGAGGAAGGGGAGCGTGTCGGCCTGCGGAAGGGTTGCGACCGCCGCGGAGTCGGTCTGTGCGACGGCGCCCCGGACGGGCGCTGTCCACGCACCGAGCAGCAGGAGCAGCAGGAGGGTCGTTCGTGTCATGATCGGGTCAGGAGCGTGTTTTGCGCCGCGCGAGCCCTTCGGGCAGCGGCAGGGAGATGCGTGCGAGGCTGACGACGGCCCCCGTGAGGGCGAATCCCCCGGCGAGGATCAGGGCCGTGTGGGTGCTGTTGCCGGGCACGAGGTGGAAGAGCAGGGCCATCAGGGCCGCGCCGGTGGTCTGTCCCACGAGGCGGGCCGTGGCGAGCATGCCGCTTGCCGAACCGCTGCGCTCGGGGGGCGCCGAGGCGATCAGGATGCTGTTGTTGGGCGACTGGAAGAGTCCGAATCCGGCTCCGCAGAGCACCAGGCGCCAGATGATGTCGAAATTGGTGGGATGCTCGGGCAGCAGGGCCAGCAGGAAGAGCCCCGCGGCCATTGCCGTGAGGCCCGCGCCGCCGAGGAATCCCGCGTGGATGCGCTCGACGAGTACGCCGGCCAGGGGCGCCACGACCATGATGACGGCGGGCCATGCGGTGAGCAGGAGTCCCGTGGTGACGTCGTCGTATCCGCAGACCTGCTGCAGGTAGAAGGGCAGGGCGACCATGGCGAGCATCTGCCCGAGGAACGAGCAGATCGACGTGGCGACCGATACCGAGAAGATCGGGATGCGCAGCAGGTCGAAGGGCAGGATCGGATACTCCTCGCGGAGCTGCGAGCGGATGAAGAAGAACCCGACGACGAGCAGCGCGGCGACACCGAGCGAGAGGATCTGCGGGTCGAGGCCGTGCGAGAATCCCTCGATGGAGGCCATGAGGAGCCCGAAAGTCAGGGCGTTCATCACGGCGTCGCGCCAGCCGAAGCGGTGGTTGCGTACCCGCACGGGGTTTGCGGGCAGGAAGCGGCTGCTGAGGGCCAGCGCCGCGAGCCCGATGGGGACGTTCACGGCGAAGAGCCAGGGCCACTCGGCCACCGAGAGGATTCCCGCGGCGAGCGTAGGCCCCGCGACGGACGATACGGCTACGACCGTGGCGTTGATCCCCATGCCTCGCCCGAGGCGCGAACGGGGGTATATGAACCGTATGAGCGTGGTGTTCACCGAGGTGATGGCCGCGGCGCCGAAACCCTGGAGCACGCGGGTGAGGACGAGCCCCTGGAGCGAATGCGAGAGGGCGCATCCGACCGAGGCCGCCGTGAAGAGGATCAGCCCTCCGATGTAGACCTTGCGGCACCCGATGACGTCCCCGAGGGCCGAGAAGGAGAGCAGCGAGACCATGATGGCCAGCTGGTATGCGTTGACGATCCATATCGAGTCGGCGGAGGAGATTCCGAGGTTCGACCCGATGGTGGGCAGTGCGACGTTTGCGATCGTCGCGTCGATGACCGAGAGCGAGACGCCGAAGGCCACGGCGAGGATGGCGCCGATGCGCCGGGGCATGGGAATCCCGTCGACGGGACGTTCGGGTATGTGCAGGGATGGGGACATCGGCGCAAAGATACGAAAAAAGACGAAGTCCCGGATCGTTCCGGGACTTCATTCTGCGTTGCTTTGCATGCCGGGGGCCCTTCCGAACATCCGCCGACGGGGCTTGCGGGCTGCCGGGGCGGTCCGTGCAGATCAGACCTTGAGATGGATCTTCTGCCGGTGGAGGAACCAGAGCAGGAGCCAGCAGACGGCGACATACCCCGTCGAGAGGATCACGGCCCCGACCTCGGGCGGACACTTTGCGGCGAGCCCCCCGAGGAAGAACTCCGAGGTGTAGCTCATGCGGATGAAACGCTGGGCCATGTAGATGGTGATCGAGTTGACGCCTATGACCTCGAAGAAATAGGTCCAGCGGCGCCACTTCCTGACGTCGATCAGGTAGTAGAACAGGGCGAACATCCCGAGCGAGTAGGCCCCTGCGGCGAATACGAAGGCGGGGGTCCAGAGTTTCTTGTTGATCGGCTGCAGGGGGTCGAGGACGAGGGCCAGGAGGAGCATCACGACGGCTCCGGCAGCCATGTATGCGGCCTTGCGGCTTCCGGAGACCTCGGACTCGGGCCTGCGGACGAAGGCCCCGGTGAACATGCCCAGCAGGGCCGTGACGATGGCCGGGAGGGTGCTCAGCAGCCCTTCGGGATCGAATCCCTCCTCACGCATGTAGATGTGCGAGGGCATGATCGTGCGGTCGACGAACCCCACGATGTTGCCTTCGAGGGTCAGGGGCCCGGCTCCCGCGGCGTCGGGTGCGGGCACCAGCTGCAGGAGCAATCCGTATCCGAGGAGCAGCGTGGCGGCGATGGCCACGCGCGTGCGCATGCCGCACGAGATGTAGATCATCGCGGCGCACATCCACGCCAAACCGATGCGTCCCAGCACGCTCGGCAGCCGCAGGGTGTCGAGCTGCAGCTGGAAGAGCCCGTTGTATACGAATCCCAGCACGACGAGCACGATGCCGCGGCGGATGATCCTGCGCCAGATCCTCGCCCGGGAATACCCGAGGCTCTGCTGCTTGGCCAGCGAGAAGGGGAACGAGATGCCCGCGATGAAGAGGAAGAGCGGGAAGATGGTGTCGTGGTGGAAGAATCCGTCCCATTCGGCGTGGCCCATCTGGGCCGCGAGCCAGTCGGAGAATCCTCCGGGGCAGAGTTTGCACAGGGCGGCGACGAGCCCGGCGAATCCCATGATGAAGAGCATGTCGAATCCGCGCAGGGTGTCGAGCGAAAGCAGGCGCCGGGAAGTTTTCGGGTCGGAGGGTTGGGTTTTCATCGTTGTCGGAGGGTTTGGGAACGGGAGCACGGCGGTGCGGCGGCCAGGGCGCGGCATTTCGCGGTTCCGTTCATAAAGAATCGTATCTGGTCGTTGTTCATTCTGTTTTTTCGAACTTGTAGAGCTTGTCGCCGCGGCGGATCACCCCGGGGGTGCGGATGGCGCAGAGTTCTCCCTGCACGACCTGCTGCGCGGGTTGCCCGTCGGGGCCGTGGAGCTCTTCGAGCCGCTGCTCGGCCACTCCCGTCGTGGCCCCGAGGAAGAAGATCTCCTCGCCGCGTGCGAGCGGCGCCGCCTCGACGAGCACCTCGGCGACCGAAAGCCTGTGGTAGAAGTTCACCACCTTGCCCACGTAGACCTTGCGGCGCGTGGCGGAGGATCCGTAGGCGGGGCTGTGCTCCACCACCGGACGCCCGGCGTAATAGCCCTCCCAGAAACCGCGGTTGAAGACCGTGCGGAGGCGTTCCTTCAGCGCGGCGGCCAGCTCCGGGGTGTACTCCCCGGCCTCGAGGGCGCGCAGCGCGCGGTCGTAACACTCCACGACACGCTTGACGTACTCCGCGCCGCGGGCCCGGCCCTCGATCTTCAGCACGCGGACGCCCGCCGCGACCATCCGGTCGAGGAAGTCCACGGTGCAGAGGTCCTTGGGCGAGAGGACGTAACGCCCGTCGATGTCGAGCTGCGCTCCGGTTTCGGTGTCCGTGACGGTGTATTTGCGGCGGCAGAGCTGGCGGCAGGCCCCGCGGTTTGCCGAGCACCCCGTCTCGTAGAGCGAGAGGTAGCATTTTCCCGAGATCGACATGCAGAGGGCACCGTGCGCGAACATCTCGATGGCCACCGGGCGGCCGTGGGGCCCGAGGATCGGCTCCCGGACGATGCGGCGGTGGATCTCCGCGACCTGCTCGAGCGAGAGCTCGCGGGCCAGGACCACCGTGTCGGCCCATTGGGCATAGAAGCGCACGGCTTCGGAGTTGGAGATGTTGCACTGCGTGGAGATGTGTACCTGCTGTCCGATCTGCCGGGCGTAGAGGATGGCGGCCATGTCGGATGCGATGACGGCGTCGACGCCCTCGGCCCGTGCGCGGTCGATCACCGCGCGCATGTCGGCGAGCTCCTCCTCGTAGACGACGGTGTTGACCGTCAGATAGCTCTTGACGCCGGCGCGGCGGGCCGTTGCGACGATGCGCCCGAGGTCGTCGAGCGAGAAGTTCGCGGCCGAGGCGGCGCGCATGTTGAGCTTCCCGACGCCGAAGTAAACGGCGTCGGCCCCGGCCTGTATGGCCGCTGCGAGGGATTCGTACGACCCCACGGGGGCCATGATTTCGATGTCGGAACGCTTCATGGATCAGTTCTTGCGCCCCATCAGGCTGCGTGCGAACTCCCGCATGCGCACGGTGCGTTCTGCGGGCACCGTGAGGGAGTCGAGGATCGAGAGGGCCCTTTCGAAGCGCACCTCTATCTGCTGTTCGGTCAGGCGGGGCACGTCGAGACGGTCGTAGACGGCCTTCACGGCGGCGATCTTCGCCTCGTCGTCGAGCGTCGGGTTGCGGTATGTCGTGCGGAGGATTTCGCGCGTGGGTTCGTCGGCGTGGCTCATCGCCGTAATCATCAGATAGGTCTTTTTCCCTTCGAGGATGTCGCCGCCGATGGCCTTTCCGAGGCGTTCGTCGCCGTAGCTGTCGAGCAGGTCGTCCTGGAGCTGGAAGGCGAGTCCGAGCTCTGTGGCGAAGCGGCGGAGTTTCCGGCAGTCGGATTCGGGGGCTCCACCCAGCAGGGCGCCTATGGTCACCGATCCGGCCAGCAGGGCCGAGGTCTTCAGCTCGATCATGTGCATGTATTCGACCACCGAGACCTTCGTCTTGCACTCGAAGTCCATGTCGTACTGCTGACCTTCGCAGACCTCGAGGGCCATGGTGTTGAAGGTTGCGAGAACCTGCTGCATCCGTTCTTTGGGCACGAGTTCGAGCAGCCGGTATGCCTGTATGAGCATGGCGTCTCCCGAGAGTATGGCGACGTTCTGTCCCCAGCGGGCATATACGGAGGGTTTTCCGCGGCGCATGGAGGCGTTGTCCATGATGTCGTCGTGCAGGAGCGTGAAGTTGTGGAATACCTCGACGGCCGCGGCTGCGGGCATCGCGGGCTGCAGGTCGTCGGAGAATATTCCGCAGGCGAGCAGCAGCAGCATCGGGCGCAGTCGTTTGCCTCCTCCTGCGAGGGAGTATCCGATGGGCGCATAGAGGAGTTCGGGCTCAGCCGGGAATTCGGCCTGGGCGAGGTAATTCTCGATGATGGAGAGCAGCTGCTCGTTTGTTTGCATGGCGGAAAAAGGGTTTAGGACGCAAAGCCGGGTGTCCGGGATCGACACAAAAGTAAAAAAAAAGTTTGGAGTAGCCGAATTTTGCGTTAACTTTGTTGATATCATTAAAAAACCGGGAAAATCAAAATTAACTTGAATGCACCTATGAAAAAACTTGCAATCGGCGTGGACATCGGCGGCATCAACACCGCTTTCGGCCTTGTGGATGAAAACGGCGACCTGTACGCCGAATCGGTCATCTCGACCAAGAAATACCCTTATGTCGACGACTATCCTGCCTATGTGGAGGATCTTTGCGACTCGATGAAGGCGCTTTCGCAGAGCGTATCTTTCGACTACGAACTGATGGGCATCGGCATCGGGGCCCCCAATGCCAACTACCACAAGGGGACGATCGAGACTCCGGCCAATCTCTGGCGCTTCAAGGAGACCGATGCGGACCGGACCCCGGAGCGGCGCATCTTCCACCTTGCGGAGGACATCGCACGGCGGTTCGACGGCACGAAGGTGCTCGTCACCAACGACGCCAACGCCGCGACGATCGGCGAGATGATCTACGGCAACGCCAAGGGCATGAAGGACTTCGTCATGATCACCCTCGGCACGGGCCTGGGCTCGGGATTCGTCTCCAACGGGGAGATGATCTACGGACACGACGGATTTGCCGGGGAGTTCGGCCACGTGATCGTCGAGCGCAACGGCCGGGAGTGCGGCTGCGGACGCCGCGGCTGCCTGGAGACCTACGTCTCGGCAACGGGTATCAAGCGCACGGCCTTCGAGCTGATGGCCAAGATGAACGCTCCGAGCAAACTGCGCGACATTGCCTTCAGCGACCTCGACGCGTCGATGATTTCGGCCGCTGCCGAGCAGGGCGACGCCATTGCCAGGGAGGCCTTCCGCTTCACGGGCGAGATGCTGGGCCGCGCCCTTGCCGACGTGGTGACGGTGACCTCTCCGGAGGCGATCTTCCTCTTCGGGGGGCTGTCGAAGGCCGGGAAGCTGATCTTCGAACCCACGCAGTGGTACATGGAGGAGAACATGCTCTTCGTCTTCAAGAACAAGGTGAAGCTGCTCCCGAGCGGCATCCAGGGCAAGAATGCCGCGATCCTCGGAGCTTCGGCGCTGATCTGGCAGGATACGAAATAGCCCCGGTCTGACCGGCGGACGACACGACGGGGCCCTCGCGCAAAGGGCTCCGTCGTATTTTCCGGCACTCCGGTTCCGGACGCCCCTCCAACAGCCCCCTCCAACACGATCCCTCCGACACCCCTTCCGATACACCCCAATCCGACAGAAACCCTACACCATGAAACGATTCATCATCCTTTGCGCCGCATTGCTTGCGGCCGTGACCTCCGAGGCCCAAATGAGATTCGTGGATGCCACGGAGCTGACGCTCCTCGGACAGGCGCTTCCGACCTCGCATCCCTACCACCGCATCGACACCGCCCGCTACAAGGGCTTCACGCGGAGCGAGAACCAGCAGGTGCGCTGCACGGCAGGCCTTGCGCTGGTCTTCCGCACGAACACCACGCGCCTGGACCTTCATCCCGAATACGCACCCTATGTCCATAAGGGGGCCAATTCGCCGCGCATTGCGACCGAAGGGTTCGACCTCTACATCCGGCGCGGCGGCGAATGGGTCTACGCGTCGTCGCTGGCCCCGAAGAAGCGGGGCGAGCGCTTCACGCTCATCGAACACATGGACGCCTCCGAAAAGGAGTGCCTGCTGTACCTTCCCAACTACAGCGAACTGCTCTCGCTGCAGGTCGGGGTCGACGAGGGCGCCGACCTTGCGCCGATGGAGAATCCTTTCCGGCACAAGATCGTGATCTTCGGGTCGAGCTTCACGCACGGGATCAGCACCAGCCGCGCGGGCATGAGCTACCCGATGCAGATCGAGCGCAACACGGGGCTCTATTTCTGCAGCATCGCCTGCAGCGGGAACTGCAAGCTGCAGCCCTACTTCGCCGACTACCTTGCCGACGTGAAGGATGCCGACGCGATGGTTTTCGATGCCTTTTCGAACCCCTCGGCGGCGATGATCGAGGAGCGCCTGATCCCCTTCATCGAGCGGATCCGCGCGTCGCTCCCCGCGACGCCGCTGATCTTCGTGCAGACGATCTACCGCGAGGGCGGGAACTTCAACCTCGAGGTGCGGCGGAAGGAGGAGGCGAAGCGCGAGATGGCGCGGCGGATGATGAAACGTGCGATGAAACGCTTCGAAGGGGTCTACTTCCTCGACATCCCCGACCTCACGGGCGACGACCATGTGACCTCGGCCGACGGCACGCACCCCTCCGATCTGGGCTATTGGCGCTGGGCGCAGCGGCTGCAGCCCGAACTGCTGCGGGTGCTCGGCGAATGCGGCATCCGCTGACGCCGCCCGGCACATCCCGAACCCGAAAGGAGCATCCCCCGACGGAGGATGCTCCTTTTGTTGTGTCCGACAGCCTTCCAGCCGACCTTCCGGCCGATCCTTCAGCGGGCCTTCCGGCACCGACCTTCCTTTCCTGCCGGGTCGCCGCAACTTTTCCGGAACACGGCCCTGCACCCCGAAACACCGCGCCGCCTCCGAATCGCCGCCTCCGAATCGCCGCATCCCGACACCGCTCCGTACCCCGAATCGCCGCGCCGCACCCGAATCGCCGCACCTGAAATACTGTGGCCTCTCCGCCCGGGAAGCCGCAATCAGCGGCGGAACTCCACGACCAGCGCCTGCCGCGGCCCGACGACGGTGGCGTCGGAGAGCGTGACCGGCTCGCCCGTGAGGACGTTGCGGCCTTCGCGCAGCCCCCGGGCGATCTCGGCGTAGTGCGACCACGGAATGCGCCTCTTTCCGCGGGCGTTGTTGATGAAAACGAAGACGGCTTCCGCGTCGTCGTAGCGGAAAAAGGCGTAGGTGTTGTCCTGCGGGAAGAAGTGCATCGTGCGGCCGTGGTGGATCACGGATTTGCCCCTGCGCCACTGGAAGAGCCTGCGCGTGAATTCGAAGAGCTCCTTTTCGACTCCCGTGCGGCCTTCTGCCGGGAAGAGGTTCCGTTCGTCGGAGGCCCATCCTCCGGGGAAGTCGACGCGCAGCCCGCCGTGCCCCTGCGAGCGGTCTTTCGACGTGAACATCATCTCGTCGCCTGCGAAGAGCTGCGGAATGCCGCGCAGGGTGGCGAGCAGCGTCAGGGCGAGCTTCATCCGCCGGGGATCGCGGCGCAGGAGGTCGCCGATGCGCTCGGTGTCGTGGTTTCCGACAAAAATCACCAGCTTCGAGAGGTCGTGGTACACGAAGTCGTGCGACAGACAGTCGTAAACCCGAACCATCCCCTCCCCGGGCCGCGAAGACCCCGATGCGAGCGCGCGGCAGAGGGCCTCCTGCAGGGGGAAGTCCATGACCGACGGGAGGTGCGAATCGAACCCGTCGCGGTTTGCGTTTCCTCCCTGCCAGTATGCCAGCTGCGGGATCGAGGCAGTCCAGCACTCGCCCACGATGTTCAACTTCGGATATTCGCGGCGCACCGCGGCGCACCAGCGGCTCATCGGCCCCTTCTCGTTGTAGGGGTAGGTGTCGACGCGCAGTCCGTCCAGATCGGCATATTCGACCCACCACACGGCCCACTGTTCGAAGTAGCGCAGCACATAGGGGTTGTCGAGGTTCATGTCGGGCATCGAGGGCACGAACCATCCGCTCTCCTGCAGATGCAGGTCGTATTCCGAGGCGTGGGGATCCATGTTCGTCGAGAAGCGGTGGTTGGTTCCCGTGTACTCGGGGAATTGGTGGATCCAGTCCGCGAAGGGCAGGTCGCGCATCCACCAGTGGGCCGTTCCGCAGTGGTTCGTCACCACGTCCATGATTACCTTCAGCCCCTTTTCGTGGGCGGCGGCAACCATTCCGCGGTACTCCTCGTTCGTGCCGAAGCGCGGGTCGATGCGGTAGTGGTCGGCGCAGGCGTATCCGTGGTACGAACCCTCGGGCTGGTCGTCGAGCAGCAGGGGCGTGGGCCACAGTACCGTCGCCCCCAGCGCGGCGATGTAGTCCAGGTGTTCGCGCATGCCGCGGATGTCTCCTCCGTGGCGTCCGAAGAGGGCCGCGCGGTCGGCCTTCTCCCGCGTGTCGGGGGTGGAGTCG
Source organism: Candidatus Alistipes faecavium (assembly GCA_019118605.1). Lineage (GTDB taxonomy): Bacteria > Bacteroidota > Bacteroidia > Bacteroidales > Rikenellaceae > Alistipes > Alistipes faecavium. The sequence continues at coordinate 88,666 of DWYP01000017.1, forward strand.
GTCGAAGGGTTCCCGTCGGCGAAACGGTCGGGCATCAGCAGGTAGATCAGGTCGGCCGTCGAGAAGCTCTCCCTTTCGGCCGAAGCCTTGCGGCGCGGCGCGATCCGATAGGGGGCGCGGTAAACCCGGCCGCCGTCCGAGAGGACTATTTCGTAGCGCCCCGGAACGGCGTCGGGGGCGATTGCGACGTCGACGAAGAGGTAGTTCGGACTCTCGGCCCGGTGTACGGCGGCGACCTTCACCCGCGGGTCTCCTTCGATGCGGACGTCGCAGTCGCGGATGCCCTCCCCGGCGACGAGCAGCTGCAGGGGCGTCTGCATCCCCGTCCACCACGAAGGGGGCTCGATCCGGGAGATTCCGCACGGCGCGCCCGCTTCGGGCGCGGAGCCGGAAGGATGCTCCCCGGGAAACTTGTCGGCGGTTGCGTGTGTCATGGCGGAGGATGTTTTTCGACGCGGGGCGTCACTGCCGGCCGCTGCAGGCGATCATTTCGCGCAGCGAGGTGTTGAAGGCCTCCTGCCCGAGGAGCTCCTCGAGCGTGAGGTGCATGCGGTAGCGCCAGTAGTAGCGGGCGACGGCGGGGACGTTGATCCGCTCGGCCAGGGGATCCTGCCTCCGGAGCGGGCCGTTGTCTGTGGCGAGCCAGTCCTGCAGGGGCAGGATGGCGAGCATCGAGGGGGCGTTCAGGTGCATGTGCACGATCCTGCGGGCGATCCAGGGCTCGCAGCTCTCCGGCACCTCGCCGCTGCATCCGAGCGCTTCGCGGAAGAAGTGCCCGGTCGTTTCGGGCTCCTCCTCCCACCAGGCCCTCAGGGGTGTCATGTCGTGCGTCGAGGTCGAGCAGACCGAATAGTAGGGATAGCGTGCGGGATCGGCGAACCGTTCTCCGGGGATTTTCGACATGCGCTGGATCTCGAGCGAGAGGATCTGCAGCTCGCGCATCGTCTCGGGCACACAGTCGGGAATCATTCCCAGGTCCTCGCCGCATGCGAGCATGCCCGTAGCGCCGAGCAGCGCCGGGAGCTTGTGCAGGGCGGACTCTTTCCAGAAGCGGTTGTGGCGGCGGTAGAAGAAATCGTCGTAGAGCCGGTCGAAGGCGTTGCGGAGCTTCTCGTCGAGCGATGCGTAGAGCCGGGTCGAATGGGCGGCGATCCGGGGATGGAAGAAACCTCTGCGCCGCGGATCCTCGACGAAGAGCACGTCGTCGAGCAGGCGCAGCAGCCCCTCGCGCAGCCGGCTCTGATGCTCGTCCTTCCCGGCGAAGCGTTCGACGACGCGGCGCTGGGTGGCGAATTCCGGACGCAGCCGCCCCTGTTCGAACCACTGCCCGCGCACCTCGCCGGCCAGATCCCCGAAGAGGCTGTCGAGCATGCCTTCGTCGGCCGCGGGTGTGACGTAACGCCCCCCGGAGGTGTCGAATCCCCTTTCGCACAGCTCCCCGGCCGAATAGGGGAGCGCGGGACTGAAATGCCCCAGCAGCCCGTGTACGGCATGGACCGGGATCTCCCAGATGCGGAAGAACCCGAGGATGTGGTCGATGCGGAAGGCGTCGAAATATTCGGCCATCTTTGCGAGCCGGGCCCTCCACCAGGCGTAGTCGTCACGGGCCATGCGCTCCCAGTCGTATGTCGGGAAACCCCAGTTCTGCCCCTCGGCCGAGAAGGCGTCGGGCGGGGCCCCGGCCTGTGCGTCGAGGTGGAAGAGCTGCGGATGGAGCCATGCGTCGACGCTCGTGCGGCTGATCCCGATCGGCAGGTCTCCCTTGAGCACGACTCCCCGTTCGCGGGCGTAGCGGCACGCCTCCGCGAGCTGGAGGTGCAGGTGGTACTGCACGAAGCAGTGGAAGGCGATCTCGCGGCGGTGGCTGCGGGCGTATGCCTCGACGCACGCCTTGTCGTAGCGGGCGTATTCGCCCCAGCGGGAGAAGTCTGCCGTGTGGAACGTATCGCGCAGGGAGCAGAAGACGGCATAGGGCATGAGCCAGTGCGCGTTGTCCGCAAGGAACCGCCTGTATTCCCGGCGGCGGGCCGTGCGCCCGGCGTCGCGCTCGAAAGCCTGGCGCAGCAGCTCCAGCTTGGCGCGGTTGACTCGTTCGTAGTCGACCTCCGGCAGGGCGTTCAACTCGTCGCGCAGGCGGAGGTACTCCCCGTCGGCCTCGACGCCGGCCGCGGTCAGGCGAAGGTACTGCGGGTGCAGGGCGAATGTCGAGACGGCGTTGTAGGGATAGGAGTCCTCCCAGGAGCCGGTCATCGAGGTGTCGTTGACCGGGAGGATCTGGAGAACCCTCTGGCGGGTCTGTACGGCCCAGTCGACGAGCAGCTTGAGATCCGCAAACTCCCCGACGCCGAAACTCTCCCGCGAGCGGAGCGAAAAGACCGGAACGGCGGTTCCGGCGCCCCGCCACCGGCGTTTGGGGAAGTGGGGCGCGAGGGAGGCCTCGATCCGGTGTTCACCGTCGTTTCGGGGCTCTGCCCAGATGCGGTTCGCGCCGTCCTCCCAGCGGACGGGCGCGAGCGTCGCGCGGTCGGCGACGAGGAACTTGTACTCCGTGCCTTCGGGAAGGGGAATCGAAAGGCTCCATTCGGGGAATCGGCTGTCGTCCATCGGCACGATCTTCTGCCAGTTGCCGAGGCTGGCGGCGGCGACGGCGAGAACCTCCTCGGGGCGCAGCGAGGGCATGACGACGCGGAAGGTCACGTTCGCGGAGTCCGGAGCGTCCGTTTCCGTACGGCGTTTTCGGGGGTGCGGCTCCGCGCGGCGTGCGAAGATTCCGCGGGTGAACGCCGACGAGTGGAAGGGCGCGTCGTCGGGCATCTCCTGCCAGCGGTCGCGGATGCGGAGCACCCGGAGTGCGGGGATTTCGGGCAGCACGAGCGCGTGGGGACGCCATTCGCTGCGGATGCGGGCGCCGTCGCGTTCCACGGCGTAGCGGTAGACGACGGGCGTGCGGTCGGCGTATCGTTCGACGGAGCCGCGCCACAGGCCGTTGTCGGCGTATTGCAGGGCGATTCTCCGGCGGCCGAACAGCAGGACGAGCTGTTCGCCCCAGCGGGTGCGGTATTCGATTTCGAAGAGGAGTTTCATGAATGCGCGATGTATGGATCGGTTCTGTACCTACAAAAATAAGAAATCCGCCCGCATTCGCGCGTTCCGGGACAGAAAAATTTTGCCCGAAAGGGCTCCGGGAGGCCGGATGCGGTTGCGGATCGGGGGCGCGGTGAATCCGCCCCGGTCCGCCCCGGCCCGCCCCGGCCCACGCGGCCCCCGACAACCCCGGCCGCCCCGAACAACCCGAACAACCCGACCGGCCCGAACAACCCGACCGGCCCCGACCGGCCCCGACCGGCCTCGACCGGTCCCGACCAGCCCGGCTCTGACCGACCTCCCCGACCTCCCCGTCCGGCCTTGCCCGGCCCCGGCCGCTCCGTTAGTTTCCGTCGCTCCGCCCGGCAACAGAACGACCGGACGAAGCGCTTTTCGTCCGGTCGTTTTGCCGCATGTCTTCCGGCGGGGTTCCGCGCGGGTTATTTCATCATGATGTCGTTCTGTCCGATCAGCCGTCCCTCGCAGTAGAGCTGGATCTTGTAGGCTCCGGCGGCGAATCCCGAGGAGTTGTAGTAGATGCCGACTTCGAGATCCTGCCCGGGGTCGTAATCCACCTCGCGCATGGCCGAATAGCTCAGGCGCTCGCCCTCGAACTCGAAGGTCGGCATGGCCTCGGTAGTCAGCACATATCCGTCGGGCGAGGAGATGCGCACGTAGATGGCTTTGTTGCCCGGCGCCGCGAGTTCGTTTGCCGAGAGCACGAAGTCCACACGCAGACGCGCGGCGTTCTTGATCCTCGAGACGGGGTTTCCGCGGTCGTTGAGCGCCGCGAGGCGGATGTCGCGGGCGCGGAGCACGGCGCCGATCTTGACCTTGTTGTCGAGTTCCGCGGCCTTCTCTTCGGCCATTTCAGCGCGCAGCTTTGCCGAGGAGATCTCCTTGCGGTATCCGACGTTCTCCTTGATGAGTTTCTTGTTGAGCGTATTGAGCGAGTCGATCTGCCGGACATACCCCTTCATGATCGTGCGCAGGGTGCCGACCTCCTTCTCGTACTGTTTGATCTTGGCGTAGTTCCACCGTCGCTCCTGCTTGAGCTGCTCCATCACCTCGTTTGCCTTTTCGAGGCTTGCGGCGATGCTGTCGTTCTGGAAGCGCAGGCTGTCGTAGTCGCTCATCAGGCGTCCGAGGTCGTTCTGGATGGAGTCGCGGTCTGCCTGGAGCATCTGGTTGTCGTACATCTGCTGCCGGTGGATGCTGAAATAGAGCACCGACAGCGCGACGAGGATCACCGAGAGGATGATGATGACGATGCGGTACCCGCGGATCGACTTGTCGGGTTGCGGGGTGTTGTAGGCCTCCTCTTCCTCTTCGAATTCCGAGGGGTCGTATCCGTATTTGTTGTCTTCCATGGGCGGGGAATTTTTCGCAAAGATAGGAAAAATTTATTTTATCTTACTGGTCAGGGGATATTTGAGTCCCCGGAAACCGGAAATATAGGCATTGATGCTTCCGATGCGCACGGGCGACTCGATGTAGAGGGGGATCTTGTTGTCGTCGTTCGAGATCCATATCGTGAAGATCGAGCCGTCGGTGAACGAATACCCCTCGGTGGTGCCGAGCTGGCATTCGAATTTCAGCGTGCGGAACTTCCCGACGTTTCGGATCTTCTTCACCTCCTCGCCGAGGTATCGGTAGCTCAGCACGCGGATGGTGTCCTGGAGGACCATCTGCAGGGTCGCGGGCTCCCCGACGCGGAAATCCTCGGCCTTTGCCGAACGCAGGGTGAAGAAGAGCGAGATGGGGTCCATGCTCTCCTCGGTCAGGGGCATCTGCTTCTCCTGGAAAGGTCTTTTGCGGCTGCTCCAGCGGGTGTGCACGGTCATTTTGTCCCAGTCGTACCGGTAGACGCTCTCGAAGGTGTAGTCGCTTTCGCGGATGTCGCTCTCGAAGCGCACGGGGCGGAGGATCGAGGGTTCGATGCGCACGTTGTATACGTCCTCGAGGTTGAAGAACCAGCGGTATGTGGGCAGTGTCCGGCCGACGGCCTCGACATTGTAGTAGGATATTCCGGCGATTTTCTCCTCGGAGGTTTTGACCTCCACGGCCCCCACCTCCGTGTTGGGGAACATCTTGGCCCTGTAGCTCACGCGGTAGTAGAGCTCCTCCCCGGGGTGGTAGAGCTGTGCGCGGAGGGGCATGGCTCCGGCGAGCAGCAGGATGGCGAACAGCAGACGTTTCATGAATCGGTCGGTTTGTCTATATAACGTAAAAACGGTAGCCTTTCGGGCACGAATATATGAAAATATTACGAAATGCGCGAGAAATCGATCTCTTCCTTGCCGGAATAGCGCTTCCGCAGGGCTTCGATCCCGCGGTTTTCGGGCTTTCGGAGCGCGGGATCCTCGGCGAGGATTGCCGCCGCGGCCTCGCGCGAGAGGGTGAGGATCTGGATGTCGGCCGTGGGGCTTGCGATCTTCAGGTCGAAGGCCATGCCGCTTTGCAGGGTTCCGTTGATGTCGCCCGCGCCGCGCAGCTTGAGGTCGAGCTCTGCGAGGCGGAATCCGTCGTTCGTTTCGCACATCGCGTCGAGGCGCGCGCGGGATTCCCTCGAGAGCTTCTCCCCCGACATGAGGATGCAGTACGACTGCTCGCCTCCGCGTCCGACGCGTCCGCGCAGCTGGTGGAGCTGCGAGAGCCCGAAGCGCTCGGCCGACTCGATGACCATCACCGTGGCATTGGGGACGTCGACTCCCACCTCGATGACCGACGTGGCCACGAGGATCTGCGCCTCCCCGGACTTGAACTGCCGCATCGACTCCTCCTTGTCTGCGGGCTTCATGCGGCCGTGGCAGATCGCCGTGACGTACTGCGGCAGGGGGAAGTCGCGCGAGATGGCCTCGTATCCGTCGGTGAGATCCTTGTAGTCCATCGCCTCGGACTCCTCGATGAGCGGATAGACGACATATACCTGGCGGCCCTTTGCGATCTCCCGGCGCATGAACCCGAAGAGTTTCAGGCGCGCGGCGTCGGTGTAGTGGAAAGTCCTGATCGGGCGACGCCCGGGCGGGAGTTCGTCGATCACCGAGACATCGAGGTCTCCGTAGAGGGTCATGGCCAGCGTGCGGGGTATCGGCGTGGCGGTCATCACGAGGATATGGGGCGGCTGAGCATTCTTTGTCCAGAGGCGCGCGCGCTGCTCGACGCCGAACCGGTGCTGTTCGTCGATGACCACGAATCCGAGGTTCGCGAACTGCACGCGATCCTCGATCAGCGCATGGGTGCCGATCAGGATGTCGATCTCCCCCGAGGCGATTCCCTCGAGGGCTTCGCGCCGCTCGCGGGCCTTCGAGGCGCCGGTGAGTACCGCCACGCGGACCTCCAGCCCTTCGAGCATGCGGCCGAAGGTGGCGAAGTGCTGGCGCGCGAGGATCTCCGTGGGGGCCATCATGCAGGCCTGGAATCCGTTGTCCACGGCCAGGAGCATCGACATCAGGGCCACGAGGGTCTTCCCGCTTCCGACGTCGCCCTGCAGCAGGCGGTTCATCTGGAATCCCGAGACGGTGTCCTGGCGGATCTCGCGGATCACGCGTTTCTGCGCGCCTGTGAGCGGGAAGGGGAGCTTCTCGCGGTAAAAGGTGTTGAAGACGCCCCCGACCCTCGGGAAGAGGAACCCGTCGTTTTTCGAGAGGCGTGCGGCGCGCCGCTGCTGGATGTTGAGCTGCACGCCGAGCAGCTCGTCGAACTTCAGCCGGTACTGGGCCTGCCGCAGGGCCTCGGGCGTCTGCGGGAAATGGATGTTGTAATAGGCCTCGCGCAGGGGGATGAGCCCGTAGCGGGTGCGGATCTCTTCCGACAGGGGGTCGTCGATGGCCTCGCGCACCAGGGCCCAGGCGTTGCAGACGATCTGGTACATTCCTTTCGTTCCGAGCTGTCGTGCGAGCTTCTCGGTCGAGGGGTAGATGCCCTGCATGCCGCTCTCGGACTTCCGCGAGAGCGCCTGCTCGAGGGTCTCCAGCTCGGGATGGGCGACCGAGAGCGCTCCGCGGTAGAAGGTCGGGCGCCCGAAGACGATGTACTCGCGCCCCACCTCGATGCGCTTCTCGATCCACTTGATCCCCTGGAACCAGATGAGCTCGGCGACGCCCGAGGCGTCGCGCACCGTGGCGGTGAAGCGCTGGCGGCGTCCCGTGCCGGTGTAGAAAACCCCCGTCACGCGGGCCCGGAACTGGACGTAAGTCAGCCCTGCGGCCTCGGTGATCTCGGCAATGGGGTAGATGCGCGTGCGGTCGATGTACCGGAAGGGATAGTGGCGCAGGAGGTCGCCGAGCGTGCGGATCCCGAGCTCCTTTTCGAGGAGCCGCGCCCGGGCCTCACCGACCCCGGGGACGAATTTGATATCGTTGTCGAGCCTGTCCACCCGACAAATATAGCGAAATTTGCGTATCTTTGCGAAAACACCCCAGAAATGGATCTCACGAAATTCCGGCGCCGTCCGACGTGCGAGGTACGCATCGGACGGACAACGATCGGCGGCACGCACCCCGTTGCCGTGCAGTCGATGACCAATACCGACACGAACGACACCGCTGCGAGCGTGGCGCAGATCGAGCGCATCGCCCGGGCCGGGGGCCCGATCGTGCGCCTCACGGCCCAGGGACGGCGCGAGGGCGAGAACCTCGCGAACATCGTCGGCGCACTGCGCGCCGACGGATTCGACACGGCCGTCGTGGCCGACATCCACTTCGTGCCGGAGGTAGCCGCGATCGCCGCGCAGTATGTCGATAAGGTGCGCATCAACCCGGGCAACTACCGCACCGACCACGGGGAGCTGGAAGCGCTCATCGAACAGTGCCGCGAGCGGGGTGTCGCCCTGCGCATCGGCGTCAACCACGGGTCGCTCTCGAAGCGGATCTTCGACCGCTGGGGCGACACGCCCGAAGGAATGGTCGCCGCGGCGATGGAGTTCCTGCGCGTGTGCCGCGACCGGTCGTTCGACCAGGTCGTGGTCTCGATGAAGTCGAGCAACACGCGTGTGATGGTCGCAGCCTACCGGCAGCTTGTCGCGGCGATGGACGCCGAGGGGATGCGCTATCCGATCCATCTGGGAGTCACTGAGGCCGGAAACGGCCTCGAGGGGCGCATCAAGAGCGCCGTGGGCATCGGTGCGCTGATGGCCGACGGCATCGGCGATACGATCCGCGTGTCGCTGACCGAGGCCCCGGAGCATGAGATTCCCGTGGCGCGGCTGCTCGTCGACCACTTCGCCTCGCGCCCCGGGGAATTCGAAGTCCTCCACCCCGAACGCTACTCACCGACCGAATACCGGCGGCGTTCGCACGTCACCGTCCCCGTCGTCCACACCGAGCCGCACGAAGGCTTCCTCGTCCTGGAGGCCACGTCGGGCAATCCGACGGCCGAGCTGCGGGCCGCGATCCTCAACCTTGACCCGGCCGACCAGCCCGTGGTCGTCAAACGCCGCTACGAGGATCCTTCGCTCGAGACGCTGGCCGTGAAGGCTGCCGCCGACCTCGGGCCGCTGCTGCTCGACGGACTGGCCGACGGCATCTGGATCGACGCCCCGGGCCACGCGGAGACGGAAATCCGCGACGTGGAGCTGATGATCCTGCAGGCCGCGCGGGTGCGCTTCTCGCGCACCGAATACATCGCCTGCCCCTCGTGCGGACGCACGCTCTACGACATCGAGACGACCCTCGCGGCGATCAAGGCGCGCACGTCGCACCTGCGGAACCTCCGCATCGGGGTGATGGGCTGCATCGTCAACGGCCCGGGGGAGATGGCCGACGCCGACTACGGCTACGTCGGCGCGGGCCCCGGACGCATCACCCTCTACAAGGGCCGGGAGGTCGTTGCGCGCAACATTCCCCAGGAAGAGGCCCTCGACCGACTGGTCGAACTGATCCGTTCCCACGGCGACTGGATCGACCCTCCGGCCTCCGAACGATAGACCCGATCCGGCCGCGGAAACGGACGCCGCGGCCGCCAAGCCGAAACGATTCCGAAATGACCATCCTGCCCCTTGCCTACCTCCCTTCGGTGGAGTATTTCACGTGCCTGCAGCGCGACGAGTGCGTCGTCGACCTGGGCGAACACTTCGTCAAGCGCTCCGTGCGCAACCGCGCGCGGATCCTGGCCACCGACGGCGTGATGGAGCTCACGGCGCACGTCTGCCACGCCAACCGCCCGGGCCAGCCGATGCGCGACGTGCGCCTCGACTATTCGAAACGCTGGCAGCACCAGCACTGGGGGGCGCTGACGGCCTCCTACGCCTCGTCGCCCTACTTCGAACACTACGCCGGCCGCTTCGAGCCCTTCTACCGGCGCACGTACGAATTCCTCGCCGACTACGACCTGCAGCTGCTCGAGTTGCTCTGCACGCTGGCGCGGGTTCCCATGCCGCGGCTCTCGGATCGTTACGTCGAGGCGTCGGAGGGGGATCTCGACCTGCGGCCCAAACACACGCAGGGCCCGGCGTTTGTCGCCGAGCCCTACATACAGGTCTTTTCCGACCGCCGGCCCTTCGCCGCTAATTTGTCGTTTGCGGATCTGCTTTTTGCGGAAGGCCCGGATAGCGTTTCGATTTTAGCACGTTGCCGACACGAAGCGTCATGCTGTCGGTGATCTCTCCGGCCGAGACCTTCACCCCGACCATACCCTTGACGGCCACCGAATCCGAGCGGTACTGGCATGCGGCGTATTCGGTCATGGCGACCGTGTCGGCTCCGACGATGAGCTGCGGCATGCCCACCGAGGAGTAGACCCTGAAGCTCTGCTTCTCGTTGGCCCGCAGGGGGCGTCTCTTTCCGACGATATGCAGCGTGGGTTCTTCACGGTTCCACATCGCCTTGTAGAGGTAATAGGCATCCTTGTATTCGCGCCTGTCAAGCGATACGAGCCCTTCGCCGTTGATTCCGTAGGGACGGCGAGCCGACCCGTAGTCGAACATGTTGTCGACCCACACGCCCCAGAAGAGCGAGTCGTTCTGAAGGTTTTTGGCATACTCCTCGTGAAAGCGCGTCTGTTTCTCCTCGGGCATCCAGTTTGTCCGCGGGTCGGTCTGCACGGTGTATGTCTTGTGTCCCGTGAACCCGGCGCCTCCGTAGCAGATTGCCGAGCGGAGGTGGGACCAGTTTTTCCACATCTGTTTCTGCCATACCGTCAGGTCGTCGGTCGATCCGCGGTTCCACCCGACGTTCTGGAGCCATACGATCAGGTCGGTGATGAAGTTTATCGCCCCGTCCTGGTTGCTGCAGGCGACCGTCGGGCGCGAGGGATCCATCGTGCGGGCCGTTTCGTTGAGTTTTCGCAGGTAGGGGGTCACGTCGTCGCCGCGGGCCGGGAGGCAGGAGAAGATGCCCCACATGATGACCGAGGGGTGGTTGATGTGCTGGGCGACGATCTCCTGGAGCTGCGTGATGCCGTTCTGTTCGAACTCCGGCATGGCATAATACGCCATGTCGCCGAGGAATTCCGAATGGTGCATCGGGATGTCGATCCACGACAAGATCCCCTCTTCGTCGCAGCGGTCGTAGAAATATTGCTCGTGGGGCATGACGGCCGAACGCACGGCATTGGCCCCGAGCGTGCGGATCTGCGCCAGGTCGGCGTCGTAGTCCCGGGCGGACAGTGTTCCGCCCGAGAGGGCGTTGTCGTGGTAGAGCGTCACGCCGTGGACGGGTATGCGCACGCCGTTGATCATCAGGCCTCCGGAAGGGCTCACGGCGATGGATCGCAGTCCCGTCCGCACGGTCACCCGGTCGGTGATGCTGTCTTCGCCGATCGAGGCGGTCACGCTGTACATGGCCGGGTGTGAGGGGCTCCACAACTCGGGATTCTCGATCGTGAAGGGTACCGATACGGCCTTTCCTTCGATCCGGGCCTTCAGGCTGCGGGAGAATACGACCTTTCCGGCCGCATTCTCGATGTCGACGCGGAGCGAGCAGGAGCTCTGATCCTCCGAGCAGAGGTGTACCTCGACCTCTCCTTCGGCGCGTTCGCCGTCGACCGAGCGGGTATGCACCAGCACGCCGTCGGAACCGAAATAGAGCGGGGAGATGGCCGTGCGGTCGGTCATGATGAGCTCCACTTCGCGGTAAATTCCGCCGTAGAGGTTCATGTCGGTCGATGTGGGGAGCACGTCGTCGCGGCAGCTGTTGCTCACGACGACCATCAGCGTGTTGTCGGTTCCGAAGCGGATCTTGTCTGTGATCTCGAACGTGAAAGCCGTGGCGCCGCCGCGGTGGGTTCCGATGTAGCTGCCGTTGACGAAAAGGTCGGCCACCGACTGCACGCCGTGGAATTTCAGGAAGATCCGCTTCGCGGCCCAATCCATGGGCACGAAGATGCCGTTCAGATAGTTGCCCGTTGTTTCGAGCCACTGTCCCTGTGCGGTCGGATCGGTGTTCCAGCTGTGGGGCAGGGTGATGTGGCGGGCGTTGTCGGACGTGCGCTCGGACTTGAAGAAGAACCTCCAGCCTTCGTTCAGGGGGAAGACCTCGCGGGCCTGAGCCGTTGCGACGATTCCTGCGAGCAGGAAAAGCAGTATGTAACGTTTCATGATGAACCGGTTTTGTCTGGACAAAGATAATACATGTGTACGGCAAAATCAAGAGCCGTCGCCGGGGAATCCGCGGAGTGCATCCCGGACGCGGGAGATGTGCGGGATTTCCGCGCCGGGGAATCCGGAGGGGCCGCAATTTGGGTCGTATCGGTAAAATGCTTATCTTTACGCACCAAAAAACCGTCCGCCTTGAATGCAATAGATCTGATCGTCTGCCTGGTTCTGATTCTGGCCGTATGGAGCGGCTGGCGCCGGGGCTTCATCGTACAGATGTGCTCGCTGGCCGCGATCGTGACCGGGATATGGCTTGCGTCGCGTTTCGGGCTTCCGCTCGGGAGGTGCCTGCGCCTCGACGACGAGATCGCTGCCGCCGGGGGCTTCGTCGTCGTTTTCGTCCTGACGATCCTGGCCGTCGCCATTGCCGGGCGTCTGCTCCGCAAACTGTTCCGATTTGCCGGATTCGGGGTTGCCGACATCGTGCTGGGGATCATTGTCTCGATGGTGAAGTACCTGCTCGTGCTGAGTGTCCTCTTCTCGGCATTCGACGCCCTGAACGTGGATTACAGCCTGGTGGGCCCGCGGACGCTCGAACAGTCGAAGAGCTACCGTCCGGTCATGCGGCTTTCGGCCTCGGTGCTTCCCTTCCTGGAGTGGGTGGGGGACCGGGTTCCGGAGCATGCGGAAGCGGACGACGAAACACACGACGATGAGTAGGAGTTTTACCGCAGTGGTGGTCCGGGCTACCGGAAGCTGGTACGACGTGCAGCACGACGGCACGACCTACCGGGGGCGTATCCGGGGGCGTCTGCGCCTGAAGGGCGTGCGTACGACGAACCCGGTGGTCGTGGGCGACCGCGTGACGTGCGAGATCGACGATACGGGCGACTGCGTGATCGTGGACATCGTTCCCCGTCGCAACTATGTGATCCGCCGGGCTTCGAACCTCTCCCGGGAGTCGCATATCATCGCGGCGAACATCGACCAGGCGCTGCTGATGGTCACCCTTCGCTCTCCCGAGACGCCCACGGAGTTCGTCGACCGTTTTCTGGTGACCTGCGAGGCCTACAAGATTCCCGTGACGCTTCTTCTCTCGAAGCTCGACCTGCAGGACGCGGAGGCCGTTTCGGAGTTCCGGCGCGTGTACGAAGGCGCCGGTTACCGGGTGCTGGAGGTTTCGGCGACGGAAGGCTCCGGACTGGAGACGGTCCGGGCGCTGCTTGCGGGGTGCTGTACGCTGGTATCGGGAAATTCGGGGGTCGGGAAGTCGACGCTGATCCGGGCGATCGACCCGACGCTGGAGATCCGCACGGGCGAGATCTCCGAGAGCCACCACAAGGGCCGCCACACGACGACCTTCTCGACGATGTACCCGCTGCAGGGCGGGGGCTGGGTAATCGACACCCCGGGCATCAAGGGCTTCGGGCTGATCGACATCGACGACGCCGAAATCTGGCACTATTTCCCGGAGATGCTGCGTACGGCTCCCGGGTGCCGCTTCTACAACTGCACGCATACCCACGAACCGGGCTGCGCCGTGATCGAGGCCGTGAAGGCGGGCGAGATCGCGTGGCCGCGGTACGAGAGTTACCTGAAAATGCTCGACGACGATGAGAAATACCGCAAATAGCCCCCTGCGGTCGGGTGCCGGGGCGGGGTTCGCCTCCGAAGCCGGGGATCCCCGCGTCCATCCCTCTACGCCGCTTGCCGAACGGATCGCCTTTCTCTCGGAGTTCACGACCCCGGGCCGCTACGAAGTGCTTCTGCGTGCGGCCTGCATGCGCACGCGCTACATGACGGTTCTTGCCGAGAACATGTACCACGGGCAGAACGCCGCGGCGCTGATCCGCCACTGCGACGCCTTCGGCGTGCAGCAGATGCACACGGTCGAGACGCTGTGCGCGTTTGCGCCCAACCCGGTCGTGGCGCGCGGTTCGGAACGCTGGGTCGACGTGCGGCGCCACGCCTCGACCTCCGAAGCCCTTTCGGCGCTGAAGGCGGAAGGATACCGCATCGTGGCCACGACGCCCCACCGCGGGGACGCCACTCCCGGGACGTTCGACGTCTGCCGCGGCCCCTTCGCCCTGATTTTCGGCACCGAGCACGCGGGGATCTCCGACGAGGTGATCGCCTCGGCGGACGAATTCCTGCGGATCCCGATGTGCGGACTGGTCGAGAGCCTCAATGTCTCGGCCTCGGCGGCGATTCTGATCTGCCAGCTCTCCGAACGGGTGCGGTGCACGGTCGAAGGGTGGCGGCTGAGCCCTTCGGAACGCGACGAGGTGCTCTACGGATGGCTGCGCCGCAGCGTAAAGGACTCGGAGGGGATCCTGCTCCGGAGATTCGGGGCGGAGGGCTCCCGTCCCTGAACGGTCTCCTGTCGGCAGGCATTGACTTGACAACAATACGATTCCATGAATATCCTACGCAAACAGTTCCTTGCGCACGTTGCGCAAACCTCCCCGTCGCCGATGCTCGTCGAGGTGTCGCGGGCCGAGGGTTCGTTCTTCTACACGCCCGAGGGGAAACGCTACTACGATCTGGTGGCGGGGGTCTCTGTGAGCAACGTCGGACATGCCAACCCGGCGGTGGTGCGTGCCGTGCAGGAGCAGGCCGCGCGCTACATGCACGTGATGGTCTACGGCGAACTGGTCGAGACGCCTCAGGTGTTCTATGCCGCGCGGCTGGCGTCGCTGCTTCCCGCGCCGCTCGAGAGCGTCTATTTCGTCAATTCGGGCGCCGAGGCGGTCGAAGGGGCGCTGAAGCTTGCCAAACGCTTCACCGGCCGCACCGAGATGATCTCCATGCGGCGTGCCTACCACGGTTCGACGCACGGTTCGATGAGCATGATGGGCGCCCCGGAGGGCGAGGAGTGGAAGGGGGCTTTCCGGCCGCTGCTTCCCGACGTGCAGTCCCTTACGTTCAACGACTTCGACGACCTGCAGCGCATCACGCGCCGCACGGCCTGCGTGCTGACCGAACCGGTCCAGGGCGAGGCCGGGGTGCGGACTCCTCAGACGGGCTATCTCGAGGCGCTGCGGCGCCGCTGCGACGAGGTCGGGGCGCTGCTCATTTTCGACGAGATCCAGACCGGACTGGGCCGCACGGGCGAGCTTTTCGCCATGCAGAAATACGGCGTTGTGCCCGACATCGTCTGCCTGGCCAAGGCGCTCGGGGGCGGCATGCCCCTCGGGGCCTTCATCTCGCGCCACGAGATCATGGACACGCTGCAGCACGATCCCGTGCTGGGCCATATCACCACCTTCGGCGGACACCCTGTCTGCTGTGCGGCGGGCCTTGCGGCGCTCGACTACCTGCTCGGACACGACCTTGTGCGTCAGGTCGAGGCGAAGGGTGCGCTCTACGAGCGGCTGCTCTGCGACCACCCTGCAGTGCGGGAGATCCGGCGCAGCGGGCTGCTGCTGGCCGTGGAGCTGGGCGATTCCGCGCGGCTGTACCGCATTATGGAGCTCTTCAAGGAGGCGGGGATCCTGAGCGACTGGTTCCTCTTCTGCGACACGGCGTTCCGGATTTCTCCGCCGCTGACGATTTCGGAGGAGGAGGTGCGCGACAGCGCGGCACTGCTCCGCACGTGCCTTGACCGGCTTTAACCCTTTTCAGGCGGTTCCACGCGCCCGAAGGTACGCATCGTTCGTGCCGGAGAGCTTTTTACATGCTCCGCTCCGTTTTGTCGGGACTATCTGTGAAATGTCCGGAGGCCTCTCCCACAATGGGAAGGGGCCTCCGGACGTGTTGTTGTGAGCCCGATTAGCCTCCGACTATCTGGCCTCCGCGGCGAATGCCTTGAGTCGTGCGATCTCTTCGGCCCAGCGCGTCTCGTCGGGCGTCTCGAGGATCAGCGGGATGTTGTCGAAGCGCGGGTCGCGTGCGATGTAACGGAAACACTCCATGCCGATCATTCCTTCGCCCAGAGGGGTGTGGCGGTCTACGCGGCTTCCGAGGATCTTCATCGCATCGTTCAGGTGCATGCCCTTCAGGTATTGAAACCCTACCACGCGGTCGAACTCCGCGAATGTCGCCTCGCAGGCCTCCGCGGAGCGCAGGTCGTACCCCGCGGCAAAGGCGTGGCAGGTGTCGATGCAGACACCCACGCGCGAGCGGTCTTCGACGCGGTCGATCAGGTATCGGAGGTGTTCGAATCGGAATCCGAGGTTCGAGCCCTGCCCGGCGGTGTTCTCGATGACGGCCGTCACGCCGTGCGTGCGGTCGAGCGCGAGGTTGATCGACTCGGCGATTCGGTCGAGGCTCTCCTGTTCGGAGATCTGCTTCAGGTGGCTCCCGGGATGGAAGTTCAGGCGGTCGAGGCCGAGGGCCTCGCAGCGCTGCATCTCGTCGAGGAACGCCGCGCGGGATTTCTCCAGCCCCTCCGGGTCGGGATGCCCGAGGTTGATCAGGTAGGAGTCGTGGGGCAGGATCTGCGCTGCCGTGTATCCGAACTTCTCGCAGGCGCTGCGGAACGCGGCGATCTCCTCCGCGGACAGGGGTTTTGCGACCCATTGGCGCTGGTTCTTTGTGAAGAGTGCGAAGGCCGTGGCTCCGATCTCGCGGGCGTTGCGGGGTGCGTTCTCCACGCCGCCCGATGCGCTGACGTGTGCTCCGAAGTATTTCATGTCGACGTGTGTGTGATCGGGAAGAATATTACTTTTTTGCAAAAGTAACGAATCTGTAAATAAATTCATAAATTTGTGGGACGAAAATCCAATGCAAACGCCGCAGTGATATGAAACAAATTCCCTTGCTTCTCTCTATGATGACGACGTTGCTGGCATGGGGTGCGGCCACGGCGCAGATCTCAATCGACGAGGCCACCGTGCGGCCGGACCGGGTGCGTTTCCGCGACGAGATGAAATCGACGAGCGTCGATGCCGAATACTTCAGCCGGGCCCGCTACCGGGCCGAGCGCGCCGCGATCCGCAAGGAGCGCAACTATCTCGAGATCGGGGGTAAACTGCAGGGGACCATCACGTCGTACAACGATCCGTGGATCGCCGTTTCGGGCGGTGACAACTCGATCGCCCAGACCGCGTCGTTCAACCTGCGGCATGTTTTCCAGAAGAACCTCTTCTCGATCGAGACGCGCTTCAACGCCAACCTCGGATACAACCGGGTCAAGGTGGAGACGACGAACGACGCCGGGGAGACGACCAGCGAGGGTATCTGGTTCAAGACGCAGGACGAGCTTTTCATCTCGACGGCCCCGTCGTTCAAGCTGGCCAAGAACTGGTCCTACGGATCGACGATCCAGTTCCGCAGCCAGTTTGTCAATGGCTACAAGTCGCGCACCGAGCAGGAGCGCGCGGGGCTGAAGAGCCGCTTCATGGCTCCGGGCTACCTCGACGTCTCGCTGGGTCTGACCTTTTCGAGCCCGCACCCGAAGTTCCCCGTGTCGATCAACATCTCGCCTGTGGCCATGAGCGCCGTGTTCGTGGAGAACGCCACGGTGCGCGGCAACGAGTGGGACGGGAAGAAGGGGTGGCAGGCCTACGGTCTGGCCTCGCTGGATGCGACCTCGAAATACGAGGGCGGCTCGTCCGTGCAGATCAATTTCGACCGGACGTTCGGCAAGACGGGGTACCTCCACTACCGGACGTCGATCTACTCGTTCTACGGCTGGATCACCGACATCAGCCAGGGTAACCGGATCAACGGGTATACCGATTATAAAAACGCCTATGACAAGTGGGTCGAGGCGGGGAGCGATCCCAAGAAGATGCCGCACCTTCAGATCCACCCCACGGTGCGCTGGGAGAATACGCTCGATATCCGCGCGACGAAATTCATCACCACGACGCTGAGCTTCCAGCTCTACTACAACCGGGCCCAGAACGTCGCCGTGCAGACCCAGACGCTGCTGCAGGTGGGCCTGTCCTATACGTTCAAGAACAAATAACCTTTGCCGCCAAGCGGCTATTCAGATCCATGTATAAGAACTCGAAACACACGGTGCTGTTTCCGCTGCTGCTGGCCGTGGGCGTGGTGCTCGGGCTGTTGCTGGGCCACTACCTGGGCCGCAACTCCACGGCCTCGCAACTGCGGGGCATGCTCAGCCACATGGCGCTGCCGACCAACAAACTCACCTATACGCTTTCGCTCATCGAGAACGAATACGTCGATTCGGTGTCGATGGATTCGCTTTCGGAACACGTCATTCCGCTGCTTATCAAGGAGCTCGACCCCCATTCGGTCTATATTCCCGCTTCGGAGATGCAGGCGCTGAACGAACCCCTCGAAGGGGAGTTCGACGGCATCGGCGTGATGTTCAACATGGCGACCGATACGGTCATCATCTTGAACGTCATCCCGCAGGGCCCGAGCGACAAGGCGGGCATCAAGGCCGGGGATCGTATCGTGGAGATCGACGACTCGCTGGTCGCCGGGCGCAACATCCCGCAGACGGAGATCGTCAAGCGCCTGCGCGGGCCGCGCGGCACGACCGTGCACCTGGGTCTCGAGCGCCTCGGGATCTCCGACATCGTGGAGGTCGATGTCGTCCGTGGCGTCATCCCGATCAAGAGCATCGAATCCTCGTTCCGCATCGCCGACGGAATCGGCTACATCAAGCTGGGGCAGTTCGCGCGCACGACCTGCGAGGAGTTCCATGCGGCCGTTTCCCGGTTGCGCGGGGAGGGCGTCACGCGCCTGATCTTCGACCTGCGCGGCAATTCGGGCGGCTACCTCGACCAGGCGATCCTCCTGGCCAACGAGTTTCTGCACGAAGGGCAGCTGATCGTCTATACCGAAGACCGCCGCCACGAGCAGGTGCGCGAGTACGCCGACGGCACGGGCTCGGCGCAGGATCTGGAGGTCGCCGTGCTCATCGACGAATGGAGCGCGTCGTCGAGCGAGATCCTGGCCGGGGCGCTTCAGGACAACGACCGCGGCACGATCCTCGGACGGCGCTCGTTCGGCAAGGGCCTCGTGCAGCGGCAAATCCCCTACAGCGACGGTTCGGCCCTGCGCCTCACGACGGCCCGCTACTATACGCCGACGGGCCGATCGATCCAGAAACCCTATACGATCGGCGACGACGCGAGCTACGAGGAAGACCTTTGGATCCGCTACCGGAACAACGAGTTCTTCTCGGCCGACAGCATCCACTTTGCCGATTCGCTCAAGCGCACGACTCCGGGCGGGAAGGTGGTCTACGGCGGGGGCGGCATCATGCCCGACATCTTCATCCCGGCCGACACGACCGACGTGACGAAATACTTCCTCGAGGTCGTGGGGCGCAACATCCTCTACCGCTATACGATCGAATATGCCGACCGGCACCGCGGGGCGCTCAACGCCGTGCAGAGCCTCGACGACCTGCAGCGGCTGCTCGACAGCGATAGCGACCTTGTGGAGGATTTCGTCCGCTATGCGGCGCGTCAGGGCGTGGCGCCGCGGCGTGCCGACATCGCCCGGTCGCGCAAACTCATCGAGGCGCAGCTGCGGGCCTACATCGGCCGGAATACGGCCCTTGAGGACAACGGCTTCTACGCGAACATCTACCCGGTGGACAACGTGGTGACGCGGGCCATCGAGGTGCTTTCCACGCAGACGCCGCAGACGCCGCAGACGCCTGAAACGGCGGCCCCGGCGGCCCCGGCGGCATCGTGACGGGCCCCGAAAACTTTGGCGGCCTTGACCTCCTCCCGGCCATAAAAACAGAAGCGGCGGACGCATCTCGTCCGCCGCTTCCGTCTTTATCGCCCGAACGGGCGCGATACCTTATCTAATAATACTTGATCTCCCTGCCTTCGATGGCCGAGAGCAGGTTGTTTGCCGCCGATGACGCCCCGATGCGGAACAGATCCGTCGTGAGCCACTCCTTGCCGAGGATCTCCTCCACGATCGTGTAGTAGAGCGCCGCCTCCTCGGGCGTGCGGACGCCTCCGGCGGCCTTGAATCCCACCTTGCGTCCCGTCTTCTCGTAGTAGTCCCGGATGGCCCGGCACATGACGACGGCCGCTTCGGGCGTAGCCGCCACGTCGATCTTGCCCGTCGAGGTCTTCACGAAGTCGGCCCCTGCGAACATCGACAGCAGCGATGCCTTGCGGATCAGCTCGGGAGTCTTCAGCGCCCCCGATTCGATGATGACCTTCAGAATGATGTCGGCATCCATCTCCGCGCGGATCACCTCCACCTCGTTGGCTGCCTCGTCATACTCTCCCGAGAGCATCTTTCCGACGTTGAGCACGATGTCGATCTCGTCGGCACCGTTCTCCACGGCCATGGCCACTTCGAGGGCCTTTACCTCGAGGAACGTCTGTGAGGCGGGGAATCCCCCTCCTACGCTCGTGATGCGCATCGGCGTTCCGTCGACGGCGATGCCCACCGTATCGACGAATGCCGGGTAGACGCAGATCGACGCGACGTTGGGTATATGCGGGTATTTTTGGTAGAATGCGGCCGCCTTGCGTGCGAACTCCGTCACCGACGCCACCGAGTCGTTGCACGAGAGGGTCGTGAGGTCGATGGCCGAATAACAGAACTTGTAGACTTCGG
Source organism: Candidatus Alistipes faecavium (assembly GCA_019118605.1). Taxonomy (GTDB): domain Bacteria; phylum Bacteroidota; class Bacteroidia; order Bacteroidales; family Rikenellaceae; genus Alistipes; species Alistipes faecavium. The sequence continues at coordinate 108,797 of DWYP01000017.1, forward strand.
TGTTGTGGTTGCGTTCCGCAGCGATGGCGCGGATGCGTGCCACCTCTTCGTCGACCCGGGCAGGGCTCCAGGCCGGAGCGTATTCATTCAGATGATTGGCGTACTCCATACGGCAGATGTCTATTTTCAGCAAATTTAGAAAAATTATCCGAACGGCGATGAGTTTCGCGGATGATTTTATCGTGCGGCCGGGTTAGGGCAAAAAAGAACTCCCTGCCTCCCGGAGGAGAAGCAGAGAGTCTTTTCGGTGTGTGCGTGAGCCGGAATTACTTCAGCTCCTTGAGCAGCACGTCCTTCTCGGCCTTGGCAGCCAGTTCGGGGTTCTTCGATTCGGCGCTCTTGAGCTGAGCCTCGGCGGTCTTCAGGTCACCCTCCTTCACTGCGATGACGGCACGCAGGTAGTCGGCCTCTGCGGAGTTGTCCTTGGCGATGGCCTTCTTGGCGCCTGCCAGGTCGTTCGACTGTACGAGGGCGATGGCGGCGTTGTATCCGCTCAGGCCGTTGGCAGCAGCCTTGTAGTTGCCCTCTGCGGCAGCCATGGCAGCCTTGGCCTCGCCGTCGGCAGCGGCAGCGTACTTCTTGGCCTCGGCGGTGTTGCCGTTAGCCAAGTTGGCGAGCAGCAGGTTCTTGTTGAGCTCCTTCGAGGAGTCGAGCTTGGCGGCCTTCTTGAACGACTCGAGGGCGGCAGCCTTGTCACCGGCCTTCGTCTGGGCGATACCGAGGTTGTTCCAGATGCGTGCGTCGTTGTACTTCTTCGATGCGGCGGTCAGGATCTCCACCTGCTCGGCGGGGGTGTCAACCAGCTCCTGGGCAGCGTAGAGGTACTGCTCGGCGGTCAGGGCGCCACCGTTGCGGTAAGCGGCCATGATCTCGGCGTCGGTGAGGTTCTGCAGGTCGGTGCTGTTTACGATCTGCGAGCGGCGCAGTTCGGGAAGGATGTCCTTCTTCAGCTCCTCGAATACGGTCGACATGTTCTTGATCTCGCTCTCACGCTCTGCGGGCGAGTTGTAGAGGCTCAGCACCTGGAGAATGAGGTTCTTGTCCTTGATGTCGGACTTCTCGACCAGCTCCTTGAAGCCGTCCCAGTCCTCACCGTAGGCAGCGGCGTCGATCTCGAGGCCCGACTCCTTGAGGAGCTTGGCTACGACCTTCTGACCCGATTCGCTGCGGGCCTTCGAGAGCTTGTCGTTGAACTTCTCCGGGCCGTCGGGCGAAGCGTATCCCTTCACGGCGATGTTCTGCGTAGCGCGGTCGTTCGAGAGGTTCTTGTCGACGTTCTCCTTGAATGCGCCGAGGTTTGCGTTCTGCTCGTTCTTCTTGGTTACAACCGACGAGTTGATGGCGTAGAGCAGATCGGTCTTGTCGATGACGGTGGTGATCTTCTTGTAGTTGTTGTCCATCTCGTCCATCAGGTCACCGTACTTGAGGTCCTTCTGGAGGGTGTTGAGTCCGTAAGCCACGGTCAGGCCGAACGACTTTGCGATCTCAGCCTTGGCAGCGGCATCGTTCCCTGCGAGGATGGCAGCCTCCTCCTTGGTGGGGATGGCGCCGGTGTTGAGGTTCACGAGCGTGAACTCCTTGCACTTGCCCGAGGGGCACTTGATCTCGGCGCGGAGCTGCAGTGCGCACTCGTCCATGCGGGGGTCGTAGGGGAACTCCACGTGCTGGGAGATGTTGCCACCGGCCTGAGCGTCCACCACGGTGTAGTTGTCGTCGACTTTCGAGCCCTGGTAGTATTTGGGAGTGCCGGCCACTTCGCCGCCCTCGAATACGATTACGGGGGTTACCTTGATCACGGCCTTCTTGTTGAAGTACTTCTCGGGGAAGGTTACGTTGATGTCGGCAGCGACGGTTCCGTTGTTCAGCGTCAGGATCTCCGGAGTAACGGTCAGATTGACATCTTCACGGTTCTTGGCCATCTTCTTGAAGCAGTTGCAGCTTGAAAGCGTCAGCGAGACGGCGACGAGCACAACGCTCAACTTCATTAATTTTTTCATAGTTCGTTAACGGTTAAGATTTTATTTGTGTTGCTTCTGTTTTCGGCATTCGCATTTCCGGGCCGCCGGGAACCCCCGTGGGGCCCATGTTCCTCGGGTTTTGGCCGAAAGGGCGATTTTGTCCGCCTTTTTCTGCCACACTCTTATGGAACATTGCAAATATATGAAACTCTTGCAAATTGTGCAATATTCCGGACGGAATAATTTTTTCCCGGGCGGAATACCGCACGCAGTTTTCTGCGCCTACTCCTTGTGCTCGTGGCGCTCGCGGCGCTCCCCGCGTTCGGGACGCGGACGGCGCTCGCGCTCGACGTATCCTTCGGGCTTGGGCAGCAGGGCCTTGCGCGAGAGTTTGAGCTTGCCGGTCTTGGGGTCGATGCCGATGAGCTTGACGTCGATCTCGTCGCCCTCCTTCAGTCCGGTCTCCTCCATGGTCTCGAAACGCTTGTAGTCGATCTCGGAGATGTGGAGCAGGGCGTCCTTTCCGGGCATGATCTCCACGAAGGCGCCGAATGCCACGATCGAACGGATCTTTCCGTGATAGGTCTCACCCACCTCGGGGATGGCCACGATGGCCTTGATGCGGGCCAGGGCGCCGTCGAGTGCGGCCTTGTCGACGCCGAAGATGTCGACGATGCCCTTGTTGTCGACCTCCGTGATGGTGATCGTGGTGTTGGTGGTCTTCTGAATGTCCTGGATGACCTTTCCGCCGGGGCCGATGACCGAACCGATCATGTCCTGCGGGATGGTGATCTGCACGATGCGCGGCACGCAGGGCTTGTAGTCTGCGCGCGGCTCGGCGATGCACTCCGTAATCTTGTCGAGGATGTAGAGACGTCCCTTGCGGGCCTGCTCGAGGGCTGCGGCGAGGACTTCGTACGAAAGTCCGTCGACCTTGATGTCCATCTGCGTGGCGGTGATGCCGTCGCGCGTACCCGTCACCTTGAAGTCCATGTCTCCGAGGTGGTCCTCATCTCCGAGGATGTCCGAGAGTACGGCCCACTTTCCCGTTGCGGAGTCGGAGATCAGACCCATGGCGATACCCGACACGGGCTTCTTGAGCTTCACTCCGGCATCCATCAGCGCGAGGGTTCCGGCGCATACGGTGGCCATCGACGACGAGCCGTTCGACTCGAGGATGTCCGATACGACGCGTACGGCGTAGGGGTTCTCCTCGCCCAGGGGCACCATCGGCTTCAGGGCGCGCCATGCGAGGTGTCCGTGACCGATCTCACGGCGCGAGAGGCCGCGTGCGGCCTTCGCCTCGCCGGTCGAGAAGGGCGGGAAGTTGTAGTGGAGCACGAACTGCTCGGTACCCTGCACGAGCACCTCGTCCTTGACCTTCTCGTCGAGCTTCGTGCCGAGGGTCACGGTCGTGAGCGACTGCGTCTCACCGCGGGTGAAGATTGCCGAACCGTGGGCTGCGGGGAGGTATCCCACCTCGCACCAGATGGGTCGGATCTCGTCGGTGCGGCGTCCGTCGAGGCGCTTTCCCTCGTCGAGGATCATGTTGCGCATGGCTTTCTTCTGGACGTCGTCGTGGAAATACTTGTGGATCAGCGGGGCCTTCTCCACGAGCTCCTCCTCGGTGTAACGCGAGGCGAACTCGGCCTCGAGGGCGTTGAAGAGCTCCTCGCGCTCGTGCTTCATCGTGCCGCTCGTGGCGATGGCGTATGCCTTGTCGTAGAGCTCGCGGATGATCGTCTGGCGCAGCTCCTCGTCGTTGACCTCGTGGCAGTAGGTGCGCTTGACATCCTTCCCGAGCTCCTTCGAAAGCTCGATCTGTACGGCGCAGTGCTTCTTGATCTCCTCGTGTGCGAACTTGATGGCTCCGAGCATGACCTCCTCCGAGACCTCCTTCATTTCACCCTCGACCATGAGGATGTTGTCGATCGTACCTGCGACCATGATGTCGAGGTCGCACTCTGCCATCTCCGAGAAGTTGGGGTTGATGGCGTACTGACCGTTCTTGCGCACGACGCGGACTTCGGAGATCGGGCCTCCGAAGGGGATGTCCGAGACGGCGAGGGCCGCCGAGGCGGCGAGGCCTGCCAGGGCGTCGGGCTGAATATCCTTGTCTGCGGAGATGAGATTGACGGTCACATATACCTCGGCGTGGTAGTCCGAGGGGAACAGGGGGCGGAGCGCGCGGTCGATGAGGCGAGCGACGAGGATTTCACTGTCGTTGGCCTTTCCTTCGCGTTTCATGAAGCCTCCGGGGTAACGTCCGCAGGCGGCATACTTTTCCTTGTATTCGACCTGCAGGGGCATGAAGTCGGTGTCGGGTTTTGCGTCCTTTGCGGCCACGACGGTACCGAGGAGCATGGTGTCGCCCATCTTGACGACCACCGCGCCGTCGGCTTGCTTGGCCAGTTTGCCCGTTTCGATCTCGATCTGGCGTCCGTCGGCCAGGGTGATGATCTTGCGGACTGCGTTGTACAGCTTCTTGTCTTCCATAAAAATTTTCCTATGATGTTTCGATTGTTCGTCGCAAGAAAATGAAGGCAATCCCTCGCGGGAATTGCCCTCATTCTTACCTCGGGATTACTTGCGGAGGTTCAGCGTCTTCACGATGGCGCGATAACGCTCGATGTCGACCTCCTTGAGGTACTCCAGCAACTGGCGGCGCTTACCTACCAGGCGGAGCAGCGCCCGCTGGGTACCGAAGTCGTGCCGGTTGTTCTTGAGGTGTTCAGTAAGGTGGCTGATACGGTAGGAAAACAACGCGATCTGGCTCTCGGGCGAACCCGTGTCGGTGTTAGACTTGCCGTACGTACCGAAAAGCTCCTGCTTTTTCTCAGCTGTTAAATAAGCCATTTTATTGAGTTTATTTAAGTTCCACTCTACGACGCATCCCCCTTACCGTGGATAACGCCAGAGCGTTCGGCAAAGGTACAAAATAATTGA
>DWYP01000018.1 GCA_019118605.1 Candidatus Alistipes faecavium
AGCTCCTTATATCGCACCGCTACAACCGCATACCCTTGCTCGATTCCTCGCCTGGGGGATTCTGCAGGAGCTGGTCGTATAAGACTCACCCGGGTGCAAAAGTAGGAATTTTTTGTATCTTTGCAAAAAAATTCGCCGAATGCGCAAAAAATCGTTGCTCTATGTCGTGCTGACGGCCGTCGTGCTGGCCGCCGCGGCCGCAGGGATCGGCTTCGTACAGTTCAAGGGCTCGGCCGTCGACGAGGAATCGGAACTCTACATCAGTTCGAAAGCCTCCTACGGCGCCCTGACCGACTCGCTGATGCCCCGCATCCGCCATCGTGCGGCCTTCCGCCATTATGCCCGCCGCCTGAACCTCGAGCAGACATTCAAGCCCGGGCACTACGTGCTGCGTCGGGGCATGAGCGTCGTGGAGGTGGCCCGGATGCTCAAGCTCGGGCTGCAGACCCCCGTGCGGGTGACGATCAACAACGTGCGCATCCCCGCGCAGCTGGCGCAGAAGCTCGCCCGGCAGCTCGACGCCGACTCCACGGCCTTCATGGAGGCCTTCACGTCGAAGAAGCTCGCCGCGGAGGTGGGTTTCGACAGCCTGACGCTCTTCTCGATGTTCATTCCCGACACCTATGAGTTCTACTGGACGGTGGAGCCCTGGGAGCTGGTGCACCGGATGAAGCGCGAGAACGACCGCTTCTGGACTGCGGAGCGCGATGCCAAACGCCGGCGCAGCGGCCTGAGCCGCCTGGAGGTGATGACCCTCGCCTCGATCGTCTACGAGGAGACGCGCAAGAGCGACGAGATGCCCCGCATCGCAGGGGTCTACATCAACCGCCTGCGCCGGGGCATTCCCCTGCAGGCCGACCCGACGGTGAAGTACGCCATGCAGGACTTCGGGCTGCGCCGCATCCTCTACCGCCACCTGAAATACCCCTCGCCCTACAACACCTATATTCATAAGGGGCTGCCGCCCTCGCCGATCTGCATGCCGGGCAAGAACGCCATCGACGCGGTGCTCGATTTCGAGGAGCACGACTATATCTTCTTCTGCGCGCGTCCGACCTTCGACGGGTACCACAACTTCGCACGCACGCTGCGCGAACACAATGCCAACGCCCGGGCCTACAGCGCCGAGCTGAACAGGCGCAAAATCCGCTGACCCCGCAAGACAAAGAAGCCATGCTGACGAAAATCTACGCAGAGAACCCCTCGGAGAGGGAGTTGAGACGGGTGGTCGAGGCCCTCGAAAGGGACGGGGTGGTGATCTATCCCACCGACAGCGTCTACGCCTTCGGATGCTCGGTGCAGTCGCCCAAGGCCGTTGAGCGCCTGCGGCGCATGCGGGGCAAGTCGGCCGACGACATGACGCTCGTCTTTTCGGGCATCGCGCAGGTCGCCGAGTACTGCCGGGTCGACAACGCCGCCTTCCGGATCCTGAAGCGCAACCTCCCGGGGCCCTTCACCTTCGTGCTGCCGGCCTCGTCGCGCATTCCCGACAAGGCCCTCGGGCGGCGCCGCACGATCGGCGTGCGCATACCCTCGAATGCCGTGGCGCGCGCCGTGGTCGAGGCCCTGGGATGCCCGATGGTCACAGCGTCGGTCAAGGACGACGACGAGGTGGTCGAATATACGACCGATCCCGAGCTGATCGACGAACGCTACGCACGCGAGGTGGCGCTGGTGATCGACGGCGGCATCGGCGACAACGTCCCGACGACGGTCGTCGACCTGACGGGCGACGAGCCGGAGATCCTGCGCGAGGGAAAAGGGGAGTTGCAGTGAGCGCCTCCCGAAAATACGGATCAGAAAAACAACAAACATATCGAAAGAATGAAACAGACGAACTTTTGGAACGACGCCGCGTGGTATGGCGTATACATGGCGCTGCTGGCCATCGTCTTCGACATCACGGGTTTCTATGTGCAGCATGCGCTGCTGTCGCTCTTGTCGCTGCTGCTGTTCATGGGGCTGCTGACGTGGTTCACGAAGAGCCGCGTGGCGCGCTATGCGACCGACGAGGAGGGATACGGGTACGGACGCTGCCTCGGGTTCATCGTTGCCGTGATGCTCTGCGCCGGGTTCATCGAGGGCGCCTTCGTGAGCGTGGCGGCCAACTGGCTCTTTGCGGCCAAGTACGACGCCTCGATCGCCCAGTCGATCTCCCTGCTCGAGGAGACCGGATTCTATACCGCCGACATGCTCGAGCAGATGACCCGCTGGCTCCACTCGCCGCTGTGGCTGATCCTCGGCACGATGTTCGGCTCGGCTGTCAAGGGCGCCTTCTTCGGGCTCTTCATCGCAGCCTTCGCACGGCGTGAGGCCCGTCCCTTCGCAAACAACAATCCCGAGTGATGGAGCGCGCGAAATTGGACATATCGGTCGTCGTGCCTCTCTACAACGAGGCCGAGTCGCTCCCCGAGCTGGCGGCGTGGATCGACCGCGTGGCCCGCAGCGAAGGGCTGACCTATGAGATCGTGATGGTCGACGACGGGTCGTCCGACGGCTCGTGGGCGACCATCGAGCGCCTGAAGGCGCAGTACCCCGCCATCCGGGCCATCCGCTTCACGTGCAACTACGGCAAGTCGGCGGCCCTCTACTGCGGGTTTGCCGCAGCCGAAGGCGAGGTGGTCTTCACGATGGACGCCGACCTGCAGGATTCGCCCGACGAGATTCCCGCCCTGCGGCGCATGATCCTCGAGGAGGGCTACGACCTGGTCTCGGGATGGAAAAAGAAACGCCACGACCCGATCGGCAAGCGGTGGCCGAGCAAGTTTTTCAACTGGACGGCCCGCAGCGTCTCGGGCATCCGGCTCCACGACTTCAACTGCGGGCTGAAGGCCTATCGGCGCAAGGTCGTGAAGTCGATCGAGGTCTACGGGGAGATGCACCGTTTCATTCCGATTCTTGCCAAGAAGGCCGGATTCCGCCGCATCGGCGAGAAGGTCGTCGACCACCACGCCCGCAAGTACGGGCATTCGAAGTTCGGACTCGAGCGCACGGTCAAGGGATACCTCGACCTCATCACGGTGCTGTTCATGACCCATTTCGGGCGATCTCCGATGTACTTCTTCGGGGGGCTCGGGACGGTGATGTTCCTTCTGGGCGGCGGCACGACGGTGTGGGTCATCGCCGGGAAGCTCTGGAAGCAGGCCCACGGGCTGCCCCTGCGCCCCGTGACCGACCAGCCGCTCTTCTATCTGGCGATCCTTGCCGTGATCCTGGGCGTGCAGCTCTTCCTGGCGGGATTCCTCGGGGAGCTCATCAACCGCGGGTCGTCGGATCGCAACAAATACCTGATCGACAAAACATTGTAACAACATGATACAACGCATTCAAACCCTTTATCTTCTGGTCGTTGCGGCGCTCATGGCCGTGACGCTCTTCGTGCCGCTGGCCTGGTTCGCCGCCGATGGCGCCGAGTACCGTCTCTACGCCTTTTCGCTCCAGACGCTCGAAGGCGGGGCCGTGCAGGGTACGGTCTACATGGGGCTGCTGCTGCTCGCCTCGTGCCTGCTTCCCCTTGTGACGATCTTCCTCTTCCGGCGGCGGATGCTGCAGATCCGCCTCTGCGTGGTCGAGATGGTGCTGCTGCTGGGTGCCACGGCCATGGAGGCGATCTACTACTACCTCAGCGCGCGGGCCTTTTCCGACGCGGCGATGTACGCCCGGGGATTCAAGCCCTCCATCGCGCTGCCGCTGGTCGGACTGTTCTTCGCCTATCTGGCCGTGCGGGCGATTTTCCGCGACGAACTGATGGTTCGCGCCGCCGACAGGATACGCTGAACGATAACCCGTTAAGGTCATTCGATACCGGGATCCGGAGATGCGCAGCGTCTCCGGATCTTTTCTCTGCCGGGAATACGAATAATAAATTGTCGTTAAATGCGCAAAAAATGCCTGAAAAGTCTTTGTATATTTGGAAAATAAATATAACTTTGAAACCCATTTGCCCCTGTCGGGAACCGGGGAATGGATCGGACAAGAAATATTCGATACGTTAATAAAAATTTAACTTAATTGTCAAGAGTATGAAAACCGTGAATTTATGGAAAACATTCCTCTTTTCGGCGTTGACTCTCGCAGCCTTTACCGCCTGCGACAACAATGAAACCGAGGAAGAGGGAGGAATCCCTTCTATTACTGTTAACGGTGGCGAGACCGCAACGGTCGCCGGCACCTACGAAGAGTGCACGACGGAGGCCGTCGAGGTCGTATCGTCGGGCAGCTGGACGCTGACGCTGAGCGATCCTTCCGCCTCGTGGTGCACGCCGAGCGCCGTTTCGGGCAGCAAGGGCACCACGCAGCTGACCTTCAAGCTGGCAGCCACGACCGCCGACCGTGAGATTACCGCCACGCTGACCACCGCCGGCTCGGTCGAGGGCATTCCGATGACCGACGAGGCCAAGATCATCATCAAGCAGAACGCCGGAGGTTCGTCGGCCGTGGAGACCAACGTCGCCGAAGTCCGCGCGCTGGTGGCCGCGATGAACCCCACGATGACCAAGGTGGACGCTTCGGCCGATATTCTGGCCTTGGGCAACCTGGTAGGTGTCGTCTCGGGTGATCCGGGCGATGCCCCCAACATGGGCAACAAGTACCTGACCGTTATCCAGGATACCGACAACGCCGAGAACTCGGGCCTGATGATCAACCATGACAACGTGTCGTCGTGGAAGACCGGACAGCTCCTGCAGATCTCGCTCGAGGGCGCCCAGGTGCAGAAATACAACGGTACGCTGCAGCTGTCGCTGTCGGACGCCAAGGTGACCGTCCTCGGCGAGGGCGTCGAGATTACTCCCGTGGAGCTTGCGTCGGTGGCCGACATCGAGAAGTATCAGTCGCAGCTGGTGAAGTTCCCCAACGTGCAGACCGTTACGGAGTATGCCGAGGGTACGACCTATGCTTCGAAGTACAATGCCGATTTCGTGACCGAGGGCGGCGAGTCCTTCACGGTATACACCAACAAGACCGGCAACGAGAACTTCGGCACGACGGTGATCTCGAACCTCAGCGGCCCGATCATGGGTATTGCCAACTGCTACCAGAAGAATAACGAGGGCGACGTGACCCTGCAGCTTGTGCCCCGTAATGCCGAGGATGTCGCCGGCCTGACGAATCCCCGTTTCGTGCTCAAGACTTCGGCTGCTACCATCGCCGAGGTGCTCGAGGGCGGTGAGGGCGCCTACAAGGTGGAGAATGCCACGGTAGTGGCCGCCACGACGCGTTCGTTCGTCATGCAGGATGCCAGCGGCGTGATACTCGTGTATTGCGACAAAAATACCGTTCCGGAGGTAGGGTCGGTCGTTACGGTGGAGGGCCTCGTGAGCCCCTACAGCAACGTGCTGCAGTTCGACAAGCCGACCGTGACCGTAACCGGTACGGGCAGCGTTTCGGAGCCCACGCCCACGGTGGTTGACGCTTCGAACATCCAGACGATCATCGACGCCCACAAAGTCGTATTCGTGCAGGTATCTGGCGAGCTGTACAAGGACGGCTCCTACTACAACATGAACTTCAGCTTCGAGACCACCAAGACGGGTTCGATCGACTCGCCGCTGGCCAGCCTCAACCTTGATAACTATTTGGATCAGATGGTGGACATCAAGGGATGGTTTATTTATACGACTGGCGAGGGTGTCCGCTTCACGGTGGTTGCCACGGAGGTTTCGGCCAACACCACCGCCCCGAACGTGAAGTTCGACAAGGATGCACTCAACTTTGACGGTTCGGGCGCCGAGCCGCAGAAGGTCGGCTATACCACGCAGAACGTGACGGGCAGCGTCGAGATGGTGCTCGAAGGAACCGATGCCGACAAGTTCGAGATCAGTGCGAAGGACGATTCGTCGGTGACGGTGGCCGTGAAGGGCGACAACACCGGCGATGCAGCCTACGAGGCCTCGCTGGTAGCCAAGGTCGGCGGCAAGGCGATTGCTTCCGTAGCCCTGACGCAGGCCGTAGCCATTCCCGACGGTTCGAAGCAGGTAACGTTCGTCTTCGCGGAGATGGGCTTTGAGAATGCCCAGGAGGTGCCTGAAGTAAGCAAAGACGGAATCAAGCTCGCATTTGAGCTGGGTGCGAATACGAACGGCAATACTCCGAAGTACTATAGCACCGGCAACGGCCTGCGCACCTATGTAGGCAACACGATTACGATCTCCGGTGCGACGATCACGAGGGCCGAGTTCACGTTCGCGGGTGCCTCCTACAACAAGATTGAGGCTTCGGGATATGTTGCCGACGGGGCGACGGGAACCTGGACCGGTTCGGATAAGAGCGTTGTCCTGAATTCGACGGGAACCACGCGTATTCAGAAGATCGTGGTGACCTACACCGAATAGTCGAGGAAACCGACTTATAAACCAACCACTCTTGGCGGGGCCTTCCGTGCCCTGCCAAGAGTTTGGTTTCTAAAAAGCACTGTAGATCATCTATTTCCTTTTCTACGGATGGTATCTGTCTTCATGAAACGTTCGGGCCTGTCGCTGCTGCTGGCGGCCGCCGTGCTTGTCCTCTCTGCCGCCTGCGACAAGGAGGATATGCCCGCCGTGAAGTCCTCCGCAAGCCTCGCCGTCCCGGTCGTCGACCCCGTGCAGGGCTCCTGCGGGATCATCACGCAGGGCGCCTCCGGAACCGCCTTCACGGCAACGCTGTCGTTCGAATCCGCCTCGGAGCCCTGGTGCTCGTTCGGGGAGTCCGGATCCGTGACAACGGCCGTCGGGAAGGTCGGACAGAGCCTCACGCTCTACGTGTCGGCCAATCCGTCGGACACCTACCGCACGGCGGACATCTCGGTGGTCTATGCCGACGGCTACACCGCGTCGCTGAGCCTTGCGCAGATGCCCGGAACCGTGCCCGCCGACATCGCAAGGGGCTGGGGCGAACTGCCCGCCTATCGCGAGGGCGCCACGTTCATCTACAAAAAATACCTTACGACGCTCTCCGGAAACGGTTATTTCTCCGGCGGCCGCTTCCGCAACTTCACCGTCTGCTACGACACGCAGACCCGGGTGTCGCAATGGGTGGCCTACCCGGTTTTCTACCCCTATTACGAGACCCCGAAGCTGGACCGCGTGAACGCCTTCGGGTACGATCCCAACGACCAGCAGCCCGCCATTCCGACCTCGGAGCAGCAGAACATCTCGCGCGGATACGGTGCGGGCGGCTACGACCGCGGGCACATGCTGCCCCAGGCCACGCGCTACAACAATTACGAGACCAACCGCATGACCTACTACGCCACCAACATGATGCCGCAGAATAGCCGCCTGAACCAGGGGATCTGGGCCTCGCTCGAGGGCAAGGTGCGCGGATGGGGTCCTCTGCCCAACGGCACGCGCTACGATACGCTCTATGTGGTGACGGGCGCGAGCTTCAAGGATCCCGGGGCGACGATCTCCAACGCCAACGGCCCGATCACGGTGCCGACGCATTGCTGGAAGGTGCTGCTCAAGCAGAAGGGCAACCTCAACAAGCAGCTCTGGGAACTGGAGGCCGACGAGGTGAAGGCCATCGGTTTCATCTTCACGAACGATGCGGCGGGGGCCGGGACGTCGCTCCTGGAGGCCGCCTGCACGGTCGGGGAGGTCGAGCAGCTGACAGGTTTCGAGTTCTTCCCGATGTTGGATCCCGCGGTCGCCGGGCAGGTCAAGAATCGCCTCAATACGGCCGAATGGAGCGGAATATACTGATGATAATGACCGATATGAATCTTAACAACAGCAGAATGTCATGAAGAGACTCTTTTTAACCACGTTGTTTGCCGCTTTGATTGCGGTCGTCTGCTTCGCGCAGAAGCCCTATAAGGTGGTATTCTACAACTTCGAGAACCTGTTCGACACGATCAACGAACCGGGGGTTCTCGACGACGAGTTCACGCCCGACGCCCCGAAGCGGTGGAATACCGCCAAGTACACGCGCAAGCTGGCGAACCTCGAACGCGTGCTGTTCGACATCGCCGCCGCGGACAAGGAGTTCCCCATCGTGATCGGCGTCTCGGAGGTCGAGAACCGCTCGGTGATGGAGGATGTCATCGCGCAGCCGAAACTCGCCGCCGGGAACTACCGCATCGTCCACTTCGACTCGCCCGATGCGCGCGGTGTCGACGTGGCGTTCTATTACCGTCCCGACGTCTTCAAGCTCGAGGGCAGCGCCGCCATTCCCTACGTGATGCCCGGGATGCCCGACTTCAAGACGCGCGATTTCGTGACCATGTGGGGCACGATCGACCGGGAGCCGTTCTTCTTCCTCGTGAGCCACTGGCCCTCGCGTCTGGGCGGCAAGGAGGCGTCGGCCTCCAAGCGCATGAACGCCGCGACGCAGATCCGCCACATCATTGACTCGGTGACGGCCGCGAATCCCGCCACGAAGGTCGTGGTGATGGGTGACCTGAACGACGACGCCACCGACAGGAGCATCGTCGAGGGTCTGCGCGCCAAGGGCCGCCTCGAGGAGGTCGGTCAGGGCGACATGTTCAACCCCTTCATCGGGGTCTTCAAGGCCGGATACGGATCGCTGGCCTATCAGGACGAGTGGAACCTCTTCGACAACATCATCGTCTCGGAGAACCTCGCCACGGGTTCGACCGGGGAGCTCCGCCTGCAGCCCGTCCGGGACACGAAGTTCTACGGCGGCATTTTCCGGCGTCCCTACATGATCCAGAAGGAGGGACAGTACAAGGGTTATCCTTTGCGTACCTTCGTGGGCAACGACTTCCAGGGAGGTTTCAGCGACCACCTGCCCGTCTACATCTACATCGCAAAATAATCTAAACGACGAGTGATATGAAACTCAAAATTCTACTTATTCTGATGCTTGCCGGATTGACGTGCGCCTCCTATGCGCAGGACGGAGGCATCCGCGGCAAGGTGGTTTCGCGCGCCGGGCGCGTGGGCCTGAGCAACGTGAAGGTGGAGGTCGAGCCGCTGAACCTGTCGATCCGCACCGACAAGAACGGATATTTCGAGGTGGAGAACCTCCCTGCAGGGCAGTACAAGGTGCATTTCGCTACCCCGGAGTTCGAACCGCTCGAGCTGGTGGTGCGCGTGGGCTCGGAGCATGTGCAGGATCTTCGTTCGGTGATCCTCGTTCCGTCGAGCCCCCTCGGGAGCATCGACGACGCGGTCTTCATGGAGTATGACACCGACTCCCCGGTTTCGGACATGCAGGCCCTTCCCTCGTCGCTGACGGCTTCCGACGACCTGTTCAACAACATCGCCTCGTACCGCTTCAGCGAGATGCGCTTCAACGTCCGCGGATACGACTCCCAGTATTCGGACATCTACCTCAACGGCATCCGCTTCAACGACGCCATGACCGGATACGGCCCGTGGTCGCTGTGGAGCGGTCTGAACGACGCCACGCGCAACCAGGAGGGTGTCGCGGGCCTCGAGATGCTCGATTACGGCATCGGCGGCATCGGCGGCGCGACGAATGTCAACGCCCGGGCCTCGCAGATGCGCAAGGGCTTCCGCGTGAGCGTCTCGAACGGCACGCAGCTCTACCGCTTCCGCGCGATGGTATCCTACGGCTCCGGACAGCTCGACAACGGCTGGTCGTACGCCTTCTCGGCGGGCACGCGCCAGGGCGGCAACGGATACGTCGACGGCGTGTATTACAACTCCTACTCCTATTTCGCCTCGGTGGAGAAGCTCTTCGGGCGCAACCACCGGCTGGGCCTCACGCTCCTTGCGTCGCCTTCGCAGCGCGGCGCGCAGCAGGCCTCGACCGACGAGGCGTACCGCCTGTTCGGCAACAACTACTACAACCCCAACGTGGGCTATCAGGCCGGGAAGCTGCGCAACTCGCGCGTGCGCAACATGCACGAGCCCATCGCCATGCTGACCTACACGTGGGACATGTCGGAGAACACGCGCCTGAACGCCGCCACGTCGCTGCGCTTCGGCAAGAACGGCTATTCGGCCCTGACGTGGAGCGGCGGCCCCGACCCGCGCGGGGACTATTACCGCTACCTTCCCTCGTCGGATGTCACGCAGATCGTGCCGGGCATCACGACCGACCGTACGATCTACTTCTACGCCCTGGATGCCCTCCAGGCCGGGAAGGTGTGGGACGGCATGCTCGACTTCGACGGCTTCTACCACATGAACGACTACATCGACACGGAGCTTACCGACCTGGTAGGTGACAGCCGCCGCTCGAACTACATGATCGAGGAGCGCCACACCGACCAGCTGGACTACAACTTCGCCGCGAGCATCCAGCACAACATGCGCCACAACATGCGCATCGTCGGGGGTGTGAACGTGCGCATGAACCGCACGAACTACTACTCGCAGGTCAAGGATCTGCTGGGCGGCGACTACTGGTACGACATCGACAAGTTCGCCGAGCGCGACATGGCCAACGTCGAGGCCGCGCAGAACGACCTGGACTACTACTGGCAGACGGGACATGCCCGGATTGCCAAGGAGGGTGACAAGTACAGCTATTACTACCGTGCGCACATCATGGAGTCGAACGCCTGGGCGAACTATTCGTGGAACCGCGGAGGTTTCTCGCTGGGCGTGGCCGGAGAGATCGGCTATTCGCAGATGTACCGCGAGGGTATGTGGCGCAAGGGCCTCTTCCCCGACGATTCGAAGGGCGACTCGAAGAAGCTCGACTACCTGACCTATGAGGGCAAGCTCGCCCTGGGATACAAGTTCTCCCGGGCGCATGCGCTCGAGGCCAACGTGGCCTACATCCAGCAGGCCCCGAAGTTCTCCACGGCCTTCGTCTCCCCGCGTACGCGCAACACCGTGACCCCGGGACTCACCACCGAGAAGATCTTCGGCGTGGATCTGACCTACAACCTCACGCTGCCCTTCCTCAAGGCCCGGCTGGCCGGATACTACACGACTTTCAAGGATCTTTCGAAGGTCATCTCCTTCTATGACGACACGCGCAGTTCGTTCACGAACTTCGCCATGAGCGGCATCGACAAGGAGCACTACGGCATCGAGTTCGCGGTGTCGGTTCCGATCTGGAACGGGATTTCGGCCATCGGGGCCATCAGCTGGGGCGAGTACACCTACACCTCGAATCCCAATTTCGTGCAGACGGTGGACAACATCGACAAGATCGTCCTCGTAGACCGCGTGAACTGGAAGGGCTACCACGTCGAGAGCACGCCCCAGACGGCCATCAACGTGGGCCTCGACTACCGCGGAGCCCGCAACTGGTTCGCCGGCGTGAATTTCAACTATTACGACAACCTCTACCTGTCGATGAACCCCATGTACCGCACCAACAGCGCTTCGCGCTACTACACCGATGTGATCGCTTCGGAGATCTCCAAATCGGATCCCAATACGGAGGTGATCCTTTCGGCCGTGAAGTCGATCAAGACGCTGCGGGCCCAGGAGAAGTTCGGCGGCTATTTCACGCTGAGCGCCAACGTGGGCAAGAACTGGTACATCGGCAATTACATGCTGGGCATGAGCCTCGAGGTGAAGAACATCCTCAACGACCAGTCGATCCGTACGGGCGGATACGAGCAGATGCGCATGAACAAGGTGCGCGGCACGGACGGCGAGTACATGTACAGCCGTTTCCCGTCGAAATATTTCTACCTGTTCGGGACGACCTACTTCCTGAACCTCTACATTCGTTTCTAACCGAGAAGAGAAAACACCATGAAAAGTCTTAAACTGAAAATAGTATTGGCCGCCCTGGCCGGCCTGGTCGTCTCGGGCTGCTACAACGATTTCGATACCCCGGCGCCGGAGAAGCTCTACACCGACGAGGACATGACGACGCTCGGCCTGACGCAGATCTCCATCGCGGATGTGAAGGCTCAGTACAGCAAGGTCTTCGGATCGGTTTCGGGAACGGGAACCAACAACAACGGCTGGGACAACACCAAGACCCTGAAGTTCGGAACGCTGACCTCCGATGAGGAGGATTTCGTGAGCCTCGAGGGGTGGCCCGAAGCCGCGGGGTACTACATCAAGGGCAAGGTGCTCAGCAGCGACCGTCAGGGCAACGTCTACAAGTCGCTCTACATCTACGACGGCACGGCGGCCATCGAGCTGAAACTCTATACGGGCCTCTACCTCGATTACTACCTTAACCTCAATACGATGGAGAGCCAGTGGGTCTACGTGCGCCTCGACGGGCTCTACCTGGGCAACTACCGCATGATGCTCTCGATCGGCGGCTCGCCGTCGGACGCCATCAACACCTCCGGCACGCACAAGTACTACGCCAACTCGAACCTCGACAATCCGAAGATCGCCAAGCTGAACGTCTTCCCCGGGGAGCCGGCCATGCTTGAGGAGTCGGACATCCTCGAGGTCGACGCCACGAACTACAAGGATCTCGGCGAGAAGGATCTGGCGCGTTTGGTGCGCTTCAAGAACGTGAAGGTGCGCTACGCAGGCATCCCGAACCAGAGCGGCGTGACCAATCCCCCGATGAAGAACGGCACGTTCGACAACCTCTATCCGACGTGGATCGTCACCGACTGGGGTTCGCCCCGTTATGGCGCATGGTACCGCTGGGCCTACAACGTCGAGAACGTGCGCCTCTACGGCTCGGTGCTGATCACCTACGACGAGACGGAGACCAATACGGCCAAACCGGGGGTCTATTCGATCCGTACGAGCGGATATTCGCAGTTCGCCATGAAACCCATTCCGCGCGACGGCACGGTCGGCACGGTGCTGGGCATCTATGGCGTCTACGGTCAGCGGTGGGATCAGGCGCAGTTCCAGATCTCGGTGAGCCGCCTCGAGGATCTCGACTTCCCCGCCGAATCGCTGCTGACCGAGGCGGAGATCGAGGCCATGACGCCCGCCGAGTCGTACAACCCGCCCGTGAAGAACAACAACGGCGACTACGAGAGCGGCGAATAGGGCGCATTCCTGTTTGCGGCCGTTTTGCCGCCCGTTTCCGCGCCTTTGCGCGGAGCGCATGAAAAAGAGAGGCTGCCACAATCAGTGGCAGCCTCTCTTTTGGTATCCGGGTCGCAGGGTGCGGCCCGTTTTGCCGCTACTCCTCCGCAGCGGCGGCTTCGAGCCGCATGACGACCTTCACCACGTTGCCGTCGTCGAGGATCTTCCGCGCCAGAGCCTGCACGTCGGCATCGGTCAGCGAGCGCACCGTCTGCTCGTAGTCGGCCACGTAGTCGAGTCCCGAGCCGTATTTCGCCTGCAGGAAGGAGAGCCATCCGGCATTCTGCTCCAGGGCGTTGTTCCACTCCTTGAGCAGGAATTCCCGGGTCTTCTCGATGTCTTCGCTCTGCGGGCCCTCCTCGGCGATCCTGCGGATCTCGGCCACGATGATTCCGCACAGCTCGTCGGCCATCTGCTCGTTGGTGTCGAACGCGATCGCCATGTTGTAGCTCTCCTCGGGAATGTAGGAGGTCGCGCCGCCCACCTGCACGCCGTAGGTGCCGCCCTTCTCCTCGCGGATCGATACCAGATAGCGCGAGTCGAGCGCCTGCGTGAGGAACGTCATGGCCACCTTGTTCTTCAGGCTGTAGGGCATCTGTCCCGAGTATCCGAAGTGTACCGAGACCTTGGGCTGCTGCATCGCCACGGTGAAATCCTCCGTCACCTCACCCTCGACCTCGCGCACCTTGTCGTCGGCCCACGTCATCTTTTTCTTCGACGCGGGGATCGAGCCGATGTACTTCTCGACAAGCGGTTTCAGCACCTCGGGGTCGATGTTGCCCACGAAGGTGAAGACGAAACTGTTGGCATCGGGGTAGAGTTTCGCGTAGATGGCGGGGAGCTTCCCGAAGTCGAAGGCTGCGAGCTGCTCCTCCTCGAGCATCTGGCGGCGCGGGTGGTTCGCGTAGGTTACTTCGAGCACCTTGTCCTGCATCAGGTAGTCGGGGTTGCTCTTGACGTTGGCCAGCTGCGCGCGCACCATCTTCATCAGGTTATCGTAGTCCGTGCGGTCGAAGCGCGGCTGCGTGAAGTTGAGGTAGAGCAGCTGGAGCATCGTCTCGATATCCTTGGGCGAGCAGTAGCCGCTCATGGCGCTGGTGTAGGACTCCACGGAGGTCTGCACCGAGGCGCTCTTCCCCGTGAGCTGCTTGCGGAGTTCCGTCGAGGAGAACTTCCCGACGCCCGACATCGCATTGATCGACGACATCATCTCGCCCATGTAGTACTCCTCGTCCGAGAGGCGCGACAGCCCTCCCTTGGCCACGGCGCTCATGCGCACCTCGTCGGCCTTGTAGGTCGTGGGCTTCACGACGATCCGCGTGCCGTTTGCGAGCGTCCACTCGATCGTTCCGTAGGCTGCGTCCTCGGAGGTCTTCTTCACCTTCGAACCCTTGAGTTCGGTGCCCTCGGGGATCAGCGGCTCCTTGACCACGTCGTCCTCGTATGCCTCGATCTCCGAGTTCATCACCCGCTCGCGGATTGCGAGCAGCTCCCCGGACGTCGGCGTGGCGAGCCCCTCCTTCTCGGGAGCGGTGACCACGATCACCTGGTTCGTCGGGGTGATGGTCTGCTGTGCGAAGGCGTTCACGGCATCTACCGTAATCATCTTGAGCAGCATGCTGTCGAGCTGCCATTCGGTTTCGGCGTCGGGAATCGGGCTGTTCTTCTGGTAGTTGCTCAGGTAGTCGTTGACGAACTGTTCGTTCTGGCGGTCATTGCGGTTCGTGTACGAACGCTCGGCCTGGCGCAGGAGGTTCTCCTGTGCACGTTCGAACTCGCCCTGCGTGAACCCGAAGCGGCGCACCTTCTCCATCTCGGTATAGAGGGCCTCGAAGCCGCGGGCCAACTCCCCATCCTGCGTCATGGCGATGTATGCCGTGGCGTTGAGCGTGGGGATTACGCCCAGCACGTCTCCCGTTCCCATGCCTCCTCCGAGGAACGGCGCGTCGGCCTGCATGGCGAGTTCCTGCAGGCGGGCGTTGGCCATCGTCGAGACATAAGCCTCGATTACGCCGTTGATCTCGCCCATGACGGTGTTGTTGAACTCCGCGGGTACGGCCGGGCGCTTGATGAAGAGCTGCACCTTCGAGCCCTGCATCTCGGGATCGGTGAAGATGCTCACGATCGGCTCCTCGTTGTCGGGAACGGAGATGACCTCCTTTTCGGGGGCCCCGGCCTCGGGAGCCGGGATGTCGGCCATCAGGGTCTTGATCTGCGCCTCCACGGCCTCGGCGTCGATGTCACCCACGACGATCACGGCCTGGTAGTCGGGACGGTACCATGTGTGATAGAAGTCCTCCAGCTCGTCGTGGTCGAAACCCTTCAGCCCGTCGAGGTAGCCGATCAGGTTGCGGTGCTCGTACTTCGAGCCCTTGCCCACGGCCTTGAGCATGTTGATCGACGAACGCCACGAGGCGCCGTCGCGCGTGCGCAGCTCCTCCATAATCACCCCGCGCTCGGAGTCGATCTCCTCGGGTTGGAGGGCGATGAAGTGCGACCAGTCGTGGAGAATCAGCAGCGCGGAGTCGATGATCCCCTGTCGGGAGGTCGGCACGTCGGAGATGTTGTAGACGGTCTGGTCCCAGGAGGTTCCGGCATTGAGGTTCGCGCCGAACTTCACGCCGATCTTTTCGAGATACTCGATAAGCTGCTTTCCCGGGAGGTTTTTCGTGCCGTTGAAGGCCATGTGCTCGAGGAAGTGGGCGAGGCCCTGCTGGGCGTCGTTCTCCTGAATGGCGCCGACGTTGTGCAGGATGTAGAAGTCGGCCTGTCCTTTGGGTTTTTCGTTGTGGCGGACGTAGTAGGTCATTCCGTTCGGGAGCGTGCCGGTCCGGAGTTCGGGGTCCGTCGGGATCGGCGCCATGGGATCCATCTGCGCCGAGGCGCTGGCGACGGCAAAGGCCGCGGCAACCAGCAACAGGATTCTTTTCATACGGTTCTGATTGGGATTTTTAATGTGTAAAACGAATTTCGGTCTGTTTCGTGTTTGCGTCGGCCGCGTCGGGACGGAATTCCAGCACGTCGCCGGGCTGGCACTCCAGTTCGCGGCAGATCGCCTCGAGGGTCGAAAGCCGGATGGCCCTGGCCTTTCCGTTCTTGAGGATCGAGAGGTTCGCGGGGGTGATGTCGATGCGTTCGGCCAGCTCGCCGAGCGACATCTTCCGCTTGGCCATCATGACGTCGATGTTGATGATGATAGGCATGGTGTCGCGTGTTAGATGGTCAGTTTCTGCTCCTCGCTGAGGTTCTGGCCGATGGCGAAGACCTCGGCCGAGAAGAGGATCAGCAGGCCCATGATGATCATGGAATAGGAGATATGGAGGCTTGTGTCGACCGTCAGGCCGCTGCCGGCGAGGAGTTCCGCGGCCCGGAGGTTCATGGCGCGGCCCAGCAGGCCGTTGAGCAGCTCGGCAAGGATGGTCAGCACGCCGATCGAGCGCAGGTACCAGACGTTGCGGCGGCCGAGGGGCCGTTCGTCGCGGATCGAGCGGCGCAGCGAGCGGATGATCAGGATCATCAGCACGATGACGGCCAGCAGCAGGAGCGGGATGAGCATCGTGAAGGCGTAGATCCATGCACTGCCGCCCAGTGTGCGGAAGGCGATTCCGAGCGGGGAGATGCCTCCGGCGGGTTCGTCGACGATCAGATTCATGCGCGTGACGACGGGTTCGATTACGGCCTCTGCGGAGCGGATCGGGCTGTTGTCGCCGGTTCCCCCGACGATGCGCACGTCGCCCAGCAGATAGATCATCCGCGGATCTCCCTGCTGGAGTTTTTCGGCGATTTTCTCACCCATCTGCATTCCGTCGGCGGCCCCGCGGCAGAAATCGCCCAGCACGCTGTGGACGATGCCCGTGACGATGACCAGGAACAGGGCGATGTAGAGGAACAGGAGCCGCTTGAGGAGCGATTTTTTGTTCTGCATGGTGACCTGAATTTTTGGTTCGCAGGACAAAGATAGCTATATTTTTTCGATAAACAAGTAATATTTATCGTTTTTCGATATTATTTCGCCGTAAAACCGTAAATTTGGGCTCTTTGCGCCGGGGAACGGGATGCCGGGCGCGGCGTGCGGCGCATTGTTCCGAACACCGCGAAGCGTGCGGATTTCCGCCTCTCCGGCGGCGCGGGGGTACCGAAATGCGGGAAAATGCGTATCTTTGACTTCGTTTTAGACAGGATGCGCCTCGGCATAGCCAAACCGGAAAACTCCGTTTTCGTTTGTCTCTGCACTCGGCTTTCACTATCTTTGCCAGCAACCAAAACGATCGTCTATGGCAGAAATATCGCAATACGCCTACCGCGTCGAGCCGCAGGAGGTGGACTTCACCCTGCGGGCGACGCTCGCATCGCTCGGGTCGGCGGTGCTCAATACGGCCGGGGTCGACGCCCACGGCAAGGGTTTCGGCGTCGACGTGCTGAACGCCGACAACCATTCCTGGGTGCTCTCGCGCATGGCGCTGGAGATCGACGCTCGGCCCCGGCAATATACCGACTATACCGTGGGAACGTGGATCAGCGACTACGGACGCGTGCTCTCGACGCGCAACTTCACGCTCACCGACGCCGCGCGACACGAATTCGGACGCGCCGTGACGCAGTGGGCGATGATCGACCTCTCGACACGCTCGGCCGTCGACCTTTCGTGGGTGGGGCGCGAGCACGAGGATGCCGTGGTGCCTGTTCCTCCGCCGACCGACAAACCGCGCAAGATACGCTCGGTCACCCCGACGCAGCGCGCCGAACGCCGCGTCGTGTACAGCGACATCGACTTCAACCGCCACGTCAATACGATGCGCTACATCGAGATGATGCTCGACATGCTGCCCGTGGAGCTGCTGACGCGCGAGGCCCCGGTACGCCTCGACATCCATTTCCTCAGGGAGTGCCGCTTCGGGCAGACCCTTTCGATCGGCTGCGAGGAGCATGCCGGCGGGGCGCTGTTCGAGATCTCGGGCGACGGCGAAACGGCTGCCGTGCGCGCCGGCATCGAGTGGCGGTAGCGCCTCCTCCGGTCTTGAAACAGTAACCCCGGGAAACGCGACGTTTCCCGGGGTTACTGTTTATGCCATGAGCAGGTAGCAGGCCACGCTCGAGAGGGTGAGGGTCAGTCCCACGGCCGTCTCGTAGGGGATCATCCTGAGGCGTTCGTTCATTTTCATCTCGACAGATCCTCCCGTGGCGTGGAAGAACGACCCGTGGGGGAGGTGATCCAGCACGGTGGCTCCGGCGTTGACCATCGCGGCTCCCCACACGGCCGAGACGCCCGCCGCGAGGATGATGTCGGCGAACGATGCCGAGGCGATCGTCGCCCCGGCGGTCGTCGAAGCCGTGGCCGCCGACATCAGGGCCCCGGAGAGCGGCGCGACGGCTGTTTCGCCGATGTTCCAATGCGCGAGCACCGCATCCTTGATCGACGAGGCCTTGATGATTCCAGCGATCGTGCCCGTGCCGATGAGCAGTACGGCGACGGGAGCCATCTTCTCGAGCCCGAAGTTGAGGCTCGGCAGCAGCTCCTGCCAGCGGCGCGTGGCGACGATCCCCACGAGACCTCCCGCGGGCAGAGCGATGAACGGGTCGACGGTCACCCCGGCCAGGGGCCGGAGCACGAGCAGCAGGATGGCCGTCAGCGGCCCTGCCATGCTGGCCCAAAACGACGGGAGGTCGGCTTGCGGCCCCTCTTCGGGTGTCGCCTCGGGAAGCTCTCCGCGTGCGGGCGCCAGAGGCAGCAGGACGTAGACCGTGAGCAGCAGCCCGACGATCGCCGGGATGAGGTTCACGAGCATGACCGACGAGAGCGGGGCGTCGAAATTCTCCGCCGCGATGATCGTGTTGGGATTGGGCGAGACGATGTTTCCGCACTTGCCTCCGGCGACCATCGTGAGCAGCAGGCGGAATTTCGAGATGCCGAGCTGTCGTCCGAGCATGATGGCCACGGGGGCCACGGTGATGACCGCCACGTCGATGAAGACGCCGGTTCCTGTGAGGAACATCGTCGCCAGGGCCAGGGCCAGGTAGACATGGCGGTTCCCGAGGCGGCGGACGATGGTGCGCGAGATGGAGGCCGCGCCGCCGGTGCGGATCAGCACGCCCGAGAGCACACCGGCCGAGAGGATACGGATGACCGCGGGGATGATCTCCTCGATTCCCGAGATCATGAGGTCGACGGTCTTCAGGAGCGGATACCCGGCGGCGATTCCGCCGATGAGCGCTCCGAGCATGAGCCCGTAGACGGGCGAGACCTTGCGGATGATCAGGACGATGGCTACCGCCAGTCCCAGAAGTGCTGCCAGGGCGCTGTTCATGGTTTTACGAGGTATTTCAGGGTTCGCATGATCTGTTCGACGGTGTTTTCGAGGTTTGCCCCGGCGCGCTCCGGACGCATGGCCTCGGCGAGCGTCACCGGGCCCGGGACGATCGGGAAGACGGCCGTGAACCCGTTGTCGGTAAGGGGCCCGGGCTCCTCCACGGAGCCTCCGAGGGCGATGACGGGGATCTGCTGCCGGCGCGCTGCCGCGAGGATGCCGCAGGGCACCTTGCCGTGCAGGGTCTGGGCGTCGAGCCGCCCCTCGCCCGTGAGGACGAGATCCGCGCCGCGGAGCATGTCTTCGAAACCTATCGCGTCGAGCAGCATCTCGATGCCCGGGACGAGCCGCGCGTGCAGCAGGCTCTTCATCCCGGCGCCGAGGCCTCCGGCGGCTCCCGCTCCGGGAACCGTGGCGATCGGTGTGCCGGTGTGCCGCTCCACGACGCGGGCAAAGTTGCGCAGCCCCTCGTCGAGGCGCTCGATCATCTGTCGGTCGGCGCCCTTCTGCCGCGCGAAGACGTGCGCGGCGCCCTGGGGCCCGAAGAGCGGGTTGTCGACGTCGCACGCCACGGTGAACTCCGCCCCGTGCAGCTCCTCCATGGCCCCGCGGTCGTCGATCGTGCGCAGCTCCGCGAGCGAGCCTCCCGTTCCGTCGAGCTCCCGGCCCCGGTCGTCGAGCAGCCGGAACCCGAGGGCGCGGAGCATGCCGCAGCCTCCGTCGTTGGTCGCGCTGCCGCCGATTCCGATCAGGAACTTCCGGCAGCCCGCACGCAGGGCGTCGGCGATCATCTCGCCGAGCCCGAAGGTGGAGGTCTGCCACGGGTTCCGCTCGCTGTCGGCGAGCAGGGTCAGGCCGCTTGCGGCGGCCATCTCCATCACGGCGGTGCATCCGCCGTCGATCCATCCGTATTGCGCCTCGATCGGGCGCATCAGCGGGTCGTGGACCCGGACTGTGCGCCGCGATCCCCCGAGTGCCCGGACAATGGCCTCGGTGGTGCCCTCGCCGCCGTCGGCGACAAGGGCCGTCACGGTCTCGCACCCGGGAAAGAGGTGCCCGATGGCGGTCTGCGCCCGGGCCGCCGCCTCCTCCGAGGAGAGCGACCCCTTGAACGAGTCGAAGGCCAGTACGACTTTTTTCAGTTCCATAAGCAGTAGCAGGTTTTCATGCCGTTCATCTCCAGGCGGTCGCTTCCCGGCGCCACTCCCGGAGCTTTTGCTGCTCGCGGGGCGTTGCCGGGGCGGTCGACCCCGGATAGTTGGGCGAATATATGATTTTTTCGGTAATGATCTGCAGCTCTCCGTTGCGGACATAGCGCGCGTCGCGCTCCGCGAGGTGCGCGGTCAGCCGCGTGCGCCATGTGCGCAGCTCCGCGGCGTATTGCTCCTCTCCGGCCAGGTCGCGGCACTCCCCGGGGTCGTTCTCCAGGTCGAAGAGCTGCTCCTCGCCCGTGCGGGCGTTGCGGATGTATTTCCGGCGCCCGTCGGTCAGGGCCATCCAGCAGTTCTCCGGTTCGTAGATCTGGGCATGCTCCAGGTCGATGTATTCGCGCCACGGCGCCCCGGGGTCGGCGATCAGTCCGAGCACCGAGCGTCCGTCCATGTCGTCGGGAACCCCGCAGCCTGCGGCTTCGAGCATCGTCGGAAGGACGTCGCGCAGTTCGACAACCTGGCTGCGGCGTTCGTTCACCCCTCCGCAGCGGTCCCGCATGTCGGCCGGGAGCCGTACGATGAAGGGTATCCTTGCCGAACCTTCGTAGGGGTATGTCTTGCGCCAGTGGTTGTGGTCGCCCAGCATGTCGCCGTGATCCGAGAGGAAGATAATCAGACAGTCGTCGTAGATGCCCTTCTCCTTGAGGGCCTCGACGATCCGTCCGATCTCGTAGTCGATGAACGAGATGCTCGCATAGTAGTATTTCCTTGCCCGGAGGGCCACCGAATCGCCGAAATCGCCGTAGCAGGCGTCGGAGGTCTCGGGAGTGTCCGGACGTGCGAAGCGCTCGCTCCATGCGCTGCGGAACGGGAGGGGGATCTGCTCCCCGTCGTAAAGCGCGACGAACCGTTCGGGCGGGTCGTAGGGGCTGTGGGGCCGTGCGAACGACACCTTCAGGAACAACGGATCCCCGAGGGCGTAGGCGTCGATCATCTCGATGGCTGTCTGGGCCGTCCAGGCTGTCGGGTGCAGGCGTTCGTCGAGCGGGTAGGGGGCGGCATAGTGGGAATTCCAGCTGATATGCAGCGTGTCGGGATTGATCCCCGGGGCATGGAGCTTGAACCAGTCGCGGTAGTCGCTCACGAATCCGTCCTGCTCGATGCGGCCGCTTTCGTCGACCAGCGTGCCGTTGAATCCGTGAAGCGTCTTCTGCGGGAACCAGTGCATCTTCCCGATTCCGAAGGTGTAGTACCCGGCCTCGCCCAGCATGCGCGGCATCTCGTAGCGGTAGTGTTCGGCGACGCGTCCGTATCCGAGCATGCCGTGGTGCCAGGGCGCGAGTCCCGTGAGTAGCCCCGCACGTGCGGGCGTGCTGCTCGGCACCGAGGAGTAGGCGTGGGTGAAGAGCGTTCCCTCGGCGGCCAGGCGGTCGAGGTTGGGTGTGTGGATGTGGGGATTCACCGCCCCCAGGCAGTCGCCGCGGAACTGGTCGGCAACGATCAGAATGATGTGCGGCTGCCCGACGGTGCGGGCGGCGGCCGGGACTCCTGCCGCGGCCGCCGCTCCGATCATCAGGATTTTGTCGGCGCGGTACATGACACAACGATTAAATCAGCTCCTTGCCGGCCGTCGGCGTGAAATCCCGGTTGTCGAGGAACTCCTCGCACTGCATCTCCGCGCGGTAGCGTGCATGCACGGCCTTGCAGGCCTCGATCTCGTCGCCCGACGGCTCGGTGGGGTAGCTCTCGTGTCCCAGAGTCCACTGCCATTCCCACTCCCTGCTCGACGCCGCGAATGCCTTGTAGGCGGCTTCGTCCATCGTGTAGCCCGCCGCGCGGATCGCCTCGAAGAAGCGTTCCCACCGCGGGGCGTAGTAGCCCGACATCATGCCCGACCACTGCCGGCAGGCGTAGTCGGCGATGCGGCACTCCTTGTTGCCCCACGTCGTGATCAGGTTGCGGGCATTCTGTTCGTAGAGGTCGCTCTCCGCGGGTGTCGTGCCCATTGCCCGGGCGTCGCGGAGCCAGCGGCCCAGCAGGAACTCCCCGCGTGTGGCGAGCACCGTGTCCAGATCGCCGATCAGGGCGAGGAACCGCTCCGCGGCCTGCTCGAAACCTTCGCGGTCGTGCCGCCCGAGCGCCTCGACGAAACGCTGCTGCAGCACCGAGGCGTAGTTGGCCAGCACCTGCCGCGTGATGTCGGTCAGGTCGTAGCGGAATCCGTCGCTCGCGGCCAGCGTGTCGGCGCAGGCGATCATTCCGTCCCAGGCCTCCACCAGCGTGCGGTTCTTGTAGTGCAGGCGGATGTTGGTCGTCCCCTCGGGATTGCGCTTCAGCGTCGGACGCCCGGTGATGATCGACTCGTTGCCGCCGTTTGTCAGCTCGTTCTCATAGAGCGTCGGGAGCATTTTGTTCCAGGCCGCAATGGCCGTGGGGGAGGTTTTGCCGTAACGCCGGGTCGTGTACTCCGTGACGAACGTTCCGAGGTCGACGGGCGTGTCGCGCCAGACGTTCTCGAGAAAGAGCGCATAGATGAACGGATTCTGCTCGATGCCCTCCATCGTCAGGCCGATGCCGCGCATGTTGCCGGCCGCGGGGTCGTGCAGCGCCGCGGCGGGGTCGTTGGCCACGCTGCGGGCATTCCCCGAGAAGGTGATGTTCTGCCCGAAGTTGTGGAGCATGCACCAGATCCACTGCTTTCCGTCGTAGGCGTTCGTCTGTTTCCAGATCGGATAGCGCTCGCTCCAGAGGTCGAGGACGATCATGTGCTCGTCGGGAACGGCCGAGAGCAGCGCCTCGATCTCCTTCTCGCCCCAGAACTCCCGGTCGTGGTAGAAGAGCCACCCCTGCATGACCCACGTCGCTTCGGGGTCGCTCGCACGCATCGAGTCGAAGACCTTGCGGCTGATCTGGCTCAGGTAGAGCGAATCGTTCGTCGGGGGCAGGTTCTCGTTGAACGTGTCGGCCGAATAGAGGTGGTTGGTGCCGTAGAGTCGCGTCTGCTCCTCGATGAACATCGAGCCGATGCGCGTGAAGAGCTCCTCGTCGGGGTCGAGGATGCACACCTCGGGGAATTCGACCCACGAGGTCTTGCGCACCGCCGCGTCGGGGAACTTCTTCACGAAGGCGGGCGGCACGTGCCCGGTGAATGCCGGCAGCACGGGGGTCATGCCCAGCGCCCGCTCGCCGTGCAGGATGAAGCGCTGCAGCTCCTCGTGGCGGTCGATGAACGACTGGGGCAGGGGGCCTCCCCACCCGTCGAGGTTGCCCATCCAGAACCAGTTGAAATAGGCCGGGCCGCTGAAGAAGTCCTTCAGGTCGTCGTCCGAGAATCCCAGCTTGCGGTAGACCCGCTGCCACACGGAGTTCTGCCCCGTGACGGCCAGCGGCATGTTGATGCCGTTCAGGGCCATGAAGTCGATCTCGCGCTGCCACCGGGCCTCGTCCCACCAGCTCATCGTATAGTTGAACGTGCAGTAGTTCAGGTAGTAGCGGTACTTGTAGGGCGACGTGCGCTCCGTGCGGTCGGCAGGAACCGGCAGCTCCTCGGG
Source organism: Candidatus Alistipes faecavium (assembly GCA_019118605.1). Taxonomy (GTDB): domain Bacteria; phylum Bacteroidota; class Bacteroidia; order Bacteroidales; family Rikenellaceae; genus Alistipes; species Alistipes faecavium. The sequence continues at coordinate 23,895 of DWYP01000018.1, forward strand.
CAGGTCGAGATTCGTGCCGCACCAGGTGATCTGGCAGTTGCAGTACCTCTCCAGGTAGTACTTCAGGGCGCTGGCCGCCGAAACGCCGTCGTTGCCTTCGAGCACGATGCGCCCGTCGTGTCCGTAGAGGGCGAAGTAGTCCTTGCCGTCCTTCTGCACGCCCGTGACGTTGACCTCGAAGGCCCCGGCGTGCTCCGGGCCCACGACGCGCCCGATCAGGGCGATGACCGCCCCGGCCTGCCTGTCGGGCGTGCAGACGCTCTTGGGCGCCCGGTTGCACGCGAGCATCAGCAGGCTGACGAGGGTCAGGAGTATGGTTTTGTATTTCATGTCGCAGAGACGTTTTTTATTCGACGGTGAGTACCAGTTCGCGGGCCTTTTCGACCGGGTTGTCGAAGGGCTCCGTACAGGTGTAGGAGGTCGACTGGATCCACGCCTCCTCCCAGGCGGGCAGCTCCTCGGGATGCTCCGAGAAGCGGATCTCCAGCCGCGGGATGTAGTAGTCGCGGATCATGCCGCTCCAGAATCGCGCGGCATAGTCCTCCTGAAATCCTCCCCAGGTCGTGATGAGCCGCTTGGCATTGGCCGTGTAACGCTGCCGGAGCTCCTCGTCCGGCGCGGCCTTCCCGGCATAGCCCACCCATTCCGAGAGGCGGTAGTCGGGGTGCGAGGCCAGCAGGCGGTCGGCCTCGAGCAGGATGCCGACACTCTTTTCCAACTCTTCGGAAGCCTGTGTCCGGTCTCCCCGGTCGCGTGCGGCGCAGGCCTTCTCATAATGGCGGTCAGCGACCTCTCCGAGCCAGAGCGCCGCGAACTCGACCGCATCGTTGCGGTAGAGCTCCGACTCCCCGCATGTTTCCGCACTCTCGAGGAAGAGCCGTACGGCATGCCCGAAGTCGTCGTTCAGCGCGTGTCCGTTGGGACGCCGCTTGTCGGGGTCGACCGTCTGCCACGTGAAGCGCGGATAGGAGTAGAGCGATCCGTAGACGCTTTTGCACAGCAGCGCCCACGCCTGCTCCATACCGGCGTTGCAGTGCCCGTAACGGGCCCGGCAGTAGCCGCGGATCCACTCGTCGAGCGGAATCGCCGTGCGGCTCCAACCCATGTCGGCGAGCAGTTCGTAGACCACCTCGTTGTTCTCCAGCCCTTCGGGCGCCGACCCGAATCCCACGAGGTTGTGCGACAGGGGCGACGCGAGGGCTTCGGCCGACCCCGAGGCGTACATCTCCAGGTCACCCGTCGGCAGCACCTTGCCGCCGAAGTTGGGCACGTAGCTGTAGATCCAGTTCTTGCCGTAGAATCCGTCGTGCACCTTCCAGGTCTGCTCCGTGTGCCATACCCATTTGGGATAGTCGTTGCCCAGGTCGATGATAATCATCCCGTCGTCGGGCACGCGGCTCAACAGCGCCTGCATGCTCTCGCGGTCCCAGAAATCGTGCTGGTATCCGAAGGTCCATCCCTGCGTGACCCATACGGCCTCGGGGTCTCCGGCACGGATCGAGCGGTAGATGGCCTCTCCGTAGTCGGCCAGGATGCGGTGCTTGGCCTCCTGGTCGGCGGGGTCCACCGGAAGGCGCATTTCGTTGAAACTGTCGGAGAGAAAATAGCGCGCCTTGCCGAACTCGGCCTCCCACTCCTGGATGAACATCGCTCCGATCTGCTCGAAGTAGGGCGAGTCGGGAGCCAGCACGCAGGCGTTGTACGAGGCGTCGAAACCTCCCCATTCGAGCGGCGTGTAGGATATTTCGGGGTGCTTGGCCAGGAAGGCCGGGGGCACGAACCCCGCGAAGGCCGGGGCGACGGGTTCCATGCCGAGCTCGCGCATGCGGTCGAGAATTTGGTGCTGGAGGGCGATCTGCGCCTCGTGCCAGCTCGCGGGCAGCGGGCCGTCGAATCCGTTGAGGTTGCCCATGCGGTGCCAGGGCAGGTGGGCGGCTCCGGTGAAGAAGGAGGCGATCTCCTCGTCCGCGAGCCCGAGCTTGAGCCATACGCGGCGGGCGATGGCCTCGCTGGCGACGCTCGCCAGGGGCATGTTCACGCCGTGGAGGGCCATCCAGTCGATCTCCTGCGACCAGCGCTCCCAGTCCCAATAGGGCGCGGTGTATCCGAACGTGCAGACATTGAGAAAGTAACGCAGCCGGTAGGGCGAGGAGTTCTGCTCCTCGTAGTCGGGCCACCGGGCGGGTATGTCGAGGTGCTTGCCGCTCCATGTGACCATCGAGTGGCAGGCGTTTTTCAGGTAGCGGTTGAAGGCGTAGCACAGCGCCGAAGGGCTGCTACCCTCGATGCGGAGGCGTCCCTCGCTGGCCGTGATGCGGTAGCTGTCCAGACCGTCGGCGGCGGGTTCCGTGAGCTGCAGGTCGATGTCGCCGCAATCGCGTCCGAGCGTGCGCTCGAGGACTCCCCGCACGGCTTCGGTCGTTTCGCTGCGCTCCGGGCGGCAGCCGGGGAGCGCCAGCAGCACCGTCGCAAGGAGCATCGCGGCGCATGTTCTGATGATTTTCATGGGCAAAGGTTTGGGTGTGGTTGGCATGTGCGGTCGGGATTGTCCCTGCGCGGCGCAGGGAGACCCGTAAGGAGAAATTGCCGACTCTCGGGGCCGGCAATTTCTCTTTTTTCGGATCGTGATCCGCATTACAGTTCCTCGCACTGAACCTTGATGTTCAGGTAAACCGGCTTGCCGAAGAGCTCCTCGGCAAGTTCCTGGTCGATGCGTCCGTCAACGAAGGTGTCCTTGTCGTCGTAGATCTGCGAGATGTACATCAGGCCGTAGTAGTAAACCGGATTCTCATCGGTTCCGCGCTTCGAGCGGCAGATGATGTAGTCTCCGGCGCGGAAGTTCTCCTCCAGGGCGGCCGTAGCCTTCTGTCCGGCGTTGGTCCAGCGGCGCAGGTAGGTCTGGAGCGTCAGGCTCGTGGGGTTGTCGATCTCTCCGAGGGTGCTGTTGTCCAGGTCGCGCTGGAGGGCTCCCAGCTGGTAGAAGGCGCGCATCTTGTCGGCCGTGGTCGAAGCCTCGGAGTCGATGCTGATGAAGAGCTTGTCGATGTAGGTGTAGAGCTCGGCGTTGTAGTCCTCGCCGATCCACGACCCTGCAATGCGATAGAACTGGAAGTCATAGTCGATGTTCTCGTCCTTGATTCCGTGTCCGTCCACCTCGTAGAGGTCGCACTGACGGCCCGTCGTACCGCCGCCCAGGGACGATGCGCGCAGCGAGCTGAACATGTAGCCGCGCTGTCCGCCGATGTAGGCGTTGTTCTTGGTGTTCTGGAGCACGTTCAGGAAGCACATGCTGCCGTTCTTGCCGTCAACGGCACGCAGCTCCGAGAGGGAGAGGATGTGCTGTACCTCGCCGTTGACCTCCACGCCGTGCATCGAGAAGAACGACTTCGTGTCGGAACCGGCTCCGGTGCCCTCGTTGGGATAGGTCTCGGGATCGTTGTCATGCGTGGCGACCTTGTAGTCGGCATACAGCGCGGCGGTCTCGTTCATCCATACCGTACCCTTCGACTCACCCGTTACGCTGCTGACGGGATAGTAGGTCGTGCAGCTGAGGTCTCCGGCATAGAGCACCACCTCGAGGGCCGTGATCTCCTTCGAGTCGGGGAAGAAGAGAAAGTCGATTCCGTTGTTTGCGATTTCGAACTCCTGCGGGTCTCCGACTGCCGTGTAGGCGCCTTCGGAACCCTTGACACCCGTTACGCAACCTCCGGTGAGGGTGTTCTGGGTCTCGATCGAGGCCTTGATGCTGACGGGCTCTCCGTATACGAGCGCCGAGGGAATCTCTTCCGAAAGGGTAATGGTGGCCTCGAAGGTCGTGGGTTCCGCTTCGTTTTTGTCGTTCCCGCACGAGGTGGCGGCAAAGGCAAGCAGCATGGATGCTGCGAACATAGATAACTTTTTCATTTGAGTGTTTGTTTAGTGGTGATTAGTGTATGTTTGGAAATGTATTGTCGTTTCAACGAATCGTAACCTCCGAGAGCACGGGGAAATGATCCGAGAGCCGGCTGTCGGTGCACCGCTTCGTGGCGTTCAGACGGATAGGGTCGCTTCCGCGGTAAAAGATGTGGTCGATTTTGATCTCCGCATCCTTGACCGGATAAGTCGGCTCGGCGTTCGTCAGCGGCATCCAGCCGTTCGAGGTCAGGCGCCGGATCTCCCGGGTGTCGGGCTCGGCGTTCATGTCCCCGGCCAGGAAGGTCGGGTGGGGAGCCTGCGCGAAGTAGGCGTTGATGAATCCCGCCTGTTCGTAACGCGCCTCGGGAGTGCTGACCTCCAGGTGTGTGCACGCAAAGGTCACGATGCGCTTGTCGGGCATCTCGACGTCGACCACGAGCATGACGCGCTGTTCGGCCTTCCCGTCCTGCGGGAGCAGCACCCTCTCGGATCGCAGGATCGGGTATTTGCTCAGGATGCCGATTCCGTAATACCCGCCCTTGTAGTCGAGGGCCTTGCCGTAGGCGGTGAACATGCCCGTCGCGCTGCCCAGCTCGTTGACGAACCGCACGTGGTGCTGCTGCGGGGCGCGTTCGCGCTGCGTGTCCCAGTCGCACTCCTGCAGGGCGACCAGGTCGGGCTGCTGGCTGGCGATGTATTCTCCGATCTGCTTCATGGAGGCGATCTCTCCGAAGCGGAGGTTGTAGCTCATGATGCGCAGGTCGAGCTCCTGGGCCGCGGAGGCTCCGTGGAGCATCAGCGCGGAGAGAAGTATCAGAATGTGTTTCATGTCGGAATCAGAGTTTTTCGATGGACACGGAGTAGCAGGGCAGGGTCGCCAGGGTTCCGGGGTCGATCGTGCGGCATACGTACCCCACGGGGGTCAGGACGAGCAGGTCGTAGTCCGAAGACTTGCTCCCGGCGAACGCGATGCGGTAGTTGCGCAGGTTGTATTTCAGCCATTCGGCAACCTCCTCCTTGATGGATTCGCGGATCGATCCCACGACGATTCCCGAGGTCTGGAGCTGGCTGCTCCGCCCGGCGACGAGCGTCTCGATCTGCTCCTGGGTGTCGAAGCGCGTGGTGTAGAGGGTCACGGTCGCGGGCTGCGACAGCGGCGCCGAGACGGTGCATCCGGAGATCTTGAGCGGCCCTTCCCACACGGCGTCGATCTCGCTGGCCTGGTTGCGCGTGACGATTCCTGTTCCCTGCACATGGTCCGAGGTCTCCTCGGTCTGCACGAAATAGGAGAAGCTCCGCGTGGCGAGGCCGATCTCCACCTGCGGAAGCGGCTCCCCGAGCCGGAAGTCCGCACGCTCGAAGAGGTACATCAGCACCTCCTCTGTCGAGGGGCTGATCCAGTCGGCAACGTCCGCGGGGTCGACGTTCCCGAAGAGCGTTTCGTCGCTGAGCGTCGTCAGCACGCGCAACTGCAGAAGGTTGCTGCTGTTGACCTCCTCCGGAGGCTCGGGAGCGACGTATTCCGTATTTTCGTTCCCGCCGTCGCCGTCGCCCGGGTCGGGCCCCGGTGCGGGCTCCTCCGAAGAGGAGGATTCCCCGCAGGCCGCCAGGAGCGCCACGGCCCCGAACAGCCATATGAATGATCTTTTCAGTTTCATGGGTTATTCCGATTCATAGGTTAGGTCGGCAATCAGGCAGCAGTGGTCCGACAGCCCGGGCTGGGCGTCGACCTTGAAGAGCGAGCAGCTCCAGTTCTTCGGGAAGCCCATGATGTAGTCCAGGCGCCGGTTGGGGCCGCTCGAGGGGATGGTGAAGTCGGTCGTTCCGCCGAGGTTCTGCCAGTTGATCCGCGCATAGGCCACCGTATTGCTTTCGGGCGTGGCGTTGAAGTCCCCCGCGATGAGGGTGGGGACGTCGGGCTCCTTGAGCAGCTCGGAGTTGTAGTCGGCGATGTTCTTGACCCTCAGGTCTTCCGACTCTACGGCCAGATGCACCGATGCCACGCGTACGGTGTTTCCGTCGGGCAGCTGGACATAGATCCATCCGCAGGCCCGGGGCTCCTTGGCTCCGTCGGGCTCGGAGATGACCTTCCCGGCCCGGTAATAGGGGTATTTGCTGATGACCGCCACGCCGAAGCCTCCGCCCTGGTAGACGAACGACTGGCTGTAGTAGGGGAACATGTTGAGCCCCGAAGCGATCTCCGTGAGCAGATCCTTGTTGCCGTTGCGGGTCGTGAAGTTGTCCATCTCCTGCAGCACGATCACGTCGGGATCGTACTGGCGGATGAAATCCACGTAGGGCTGCGCCTTGTAGCCGGCATAGGATCCACCCTCCTTCATGTTGATCGACATCAGCCTCAACGACAGGCTCTTCTGGGCCAGTATGGTTTGCGGGAGCGCCGTGAAGCACACGAACGCCGAGAGGATTCCGATAAGTCGTTTCATGGTCATGTGTCGTTTAGTCCCATCCGGGGTTGTTGGGCAGCAGGTTGGGGTTGAGCTGCGACTGCTTGAACGGTACGGAGAGCAGGTAGTGCTTCGGGTCGACGAACGTGCGGCCGGTCTCGATCACCAGGTACTCTTCGCCGTTGACGCTCTTCCATGTCAGGTCGTCGAGGTCGATCGACAGACGCGAGGGATCGAGCCAGCTGCGCTTCACGCCCAGCAGGTCTTCGCCCAGCAGCGGCCCCTGCTTCCAGCGGATGATGTCGAAATAGCGGTGTCCCTCGAAGAAGAGCTCCACGCGGCGCTCGCGGCGGATCTCGGTGCGCAGGTCCGAACCCTGCGGGAGCTTGCTCAGCTCGAGGTGCACCATGCCGACGCGGTCGCGCAGCTTGTTGATGGTCTTGTCGATGTCGTCCTGCGTCACGTTCCCGAGCTGCTCCTTGGCCTCGATGTAGTTGAGCAGCACCTCGGCATAGCGCAGGATGATGATGTCGTTGTCGTCGTGTCCGACCGACCCCACGGTGCTCGGCTCCACGTACTTGCGCAGGTAGTATCCCGAATAGGTCATGCAGCCCGAGCGCATGTTGACAAGCAGCGGGTAGGTGAACAGCTGCGGGTCGGTGTTGTTCACATCGCCTCCGATGCCGCCCTCCCAGGGGGTGTTGGGCTGGAGGATCGACTGCGTCATGCGGGGGTCGCGGTGCTCGAAGACCTCCTCGTAGGTCGATACCGACGCGGGATCCCAGATCTCGCCCTCGTCGGTCAGATACGACTCGATGGTCGACTTCGTGGGCACGAAACGCGAATAGTCGTTCGGCACCCAGATCTCGCGCGAGAGGTTGTGCGACGTGCGGGCGTCCTCGCCGAGCTCGTAGTTGTAGACGAAGGCCAGCAGGGTCTCGTGGTTCGCGGCGTTGCGCGAGGCGCGTCCGGTGTAGTTGAACAGGTTCGTATAGTCCGCGTCGGGATTGCCCGTGGAGTAGAGACCGTAGTATGTGGAGGCCATGGCCCGCTCGGCGGCGTTCACGGCGTCGGCATACCGCTCGTTGTAGAGGTAGATGCGCGAGAGCAGCGCCAGGGCCGCGGTCTGCGACACGCGCCCGAACTCGTCGCTCCCGGCCTCGATGTACTCCGGAAGTGCGAGGTAGTGCTCCTCGAGGTCCTTCGTGATGGCGTCGATGACATCCGCCCGCTTGTCGCGCCCGCGGTACACGTCCGGGGAGTCGACGTTCAGCTCGTCGGTGATGTAGGGCACGTCGCCGAAGTAGGAGGTGAGCATCCAGTAGTTGTAGGCGCGGTAGAAGTAGGCCTCGGCGGCGAAGCGCTCCTTGACCTCGTCGCTGACGTTCACGGCGCGCTTGTAGTTGTTCAGATAGTAGTTCGTGCGTCCGATGTAGGTGTAGGACTCCGTCCAGATGGTGTTGATCTGGCTGATGTCGGTGGCGTAGTTGCCGCCTCCGATGGTGCGGAATGCCGTGGTCACGGCCCACGGGGCGCTCTCGGCCATGGCTTCGGTCATGTTGAGCCAGTATTTTCCGCGCAGCGACCCGGTAAAGGTGTTTGCGACGCTTTTGACGTGCTCCTCGGTCTGCCAGAAGTTTTCGTCCGTGATCTGGTCGAGCGGGTAGCGGTCCAGGAAGGCATCGTTGCAGGAGCCTGCGAGCAGGCCCGTCAGGCAGAGGCTGTATAATAATAATCTTTTCATGTTTCGAACGATGTGTGTGTTTGGTTGATTCATGCTGCTACTTGAAGGAGATGTTCAGTCCGAAGACGAACGTCTTGACCTGCGGATAGTATCCGCCGCTCGAGACCGGGGTCTCGGGGTCGTAGGCGTAGAAGAAGTCGCTCTTCGTGAAGAGGTTGTCGATGGAGACGTAGAAGCGGCAGTTGTTGATGTGCGCCTTCGATACCCACTTCTTCGGCAGCGTATATCCGATCTGGATGTTCTTCAGACGCAGGTACGAGGCATCCTCGAGCCAGAAGGTCGAGAAGGTGCTCTGGTTGAAGCTCGTGTTGTAGGTCAGACGCGGGTAGGAGGCGTTCGGATCGGGGTTGTTGACCACGTGATAGCGCTCCAGGTGCACCTTCTGGGGGTACCCGGCCTGATCCTGGAAGGCGTGGCGGGCGCTTCCCGTGAGGTATCCGTCGCACTTGCCCACACCCTGCAGCATGAAGCTGAAGTCCAGGTTCCGCCAGGCGAGGTTGCCGCGCAGGCTGTAGGTGTAGCGGGGGATGTTGCTCCCGATGACCACGCGGTCGTACTCGGGCGAGATGCGTCCGTCGGGCACTCCGTCGGGGCCGCTGATGTCCATGTACTTGATGTCGCCGGGCTCATAGTCGTAACCCGTTACCACGGGGATGTTGGGAAGCTCGTACTTCTGCGTCGCCTCGTCGTAGAGGTCGAAATCCTCGGGCATCATGAGCCCCGTTGCGATGTATCCGTAGAATGCATCGATCGGGTCGCCCACGCGGCGGATCTGGTAGCCGCTCAGGTCGGCGGTCGTGTCGCCCAGGGAGGTGATCTTGTTCTTCACGTCCGAGAGGTTGAAGCCGATGCCGTAGGAGATCTCCCCGATGCGGTCCTGCCAGTTGATGTCGATCTCCCAGCCGCGGTTGTTCACCGATCCGAGGTTCTCCTCGGGCCAGTCGGAGCCGATCTGTGCGGGGTAGGTGCGTTTGAGCAGCGTGCGGTCGGTGTTCTTGTCATACCAGTCGAAGGTCAGCGACAGGCGGTTGTTGAAGAACGACGCGTCGATACCGATGTCGAGCATCTTGATCTGCTCCCACGTCAGGTTGGGGTTCGCGAGGATGCTCTGGATGTATCCCGTCGTGGCGTTGCCGCCGATGAGCGAGATGCCCGAGGAGTAGGTCTCCAGCACGCCCAGATAGGGGTAGTTCGACGATCCGACATACTGGTTTCCGAGCATTCCGTACGAAGCGCGGAGCTTGAGGTTGTCCACCACGCGGCGCGTTGCGGCCATGAACGACTCCTCCGAGAGGCGCCATCCTGCGGAGAACGACGGGAACCATCCTCCGCGGTTGTCCTTGTGGAAGCGCGACGAGAGGTCGTAGCGGAGATTCATCTCGAGCAGGTAGCGCTCGTCGAAATTGTAGCTCAGGCGTCCGAATCCCGAACGCAGGGCCCATTGCGTGGCGTCGGAGTCGTTGCTCATCGTCGAGGCGTCGCCGAGGTTGAGCGTCGGATCCTTTTCGGTGGAGAGGTTGTTGCGCGAGGCCTCGAAGTTCCGCTCCACGTAGACCTCCTGCTCCATGCCGACGACGCCGCTGATGCGGTGCCGGTTGATCGTGTAGTCGAAGTCGGTCTGCAGGATGAGGGTCTGCTGCGTATGGCGGTAGTCGCGGTTCGAGAGCGAGTTGGGCGAGTTGTAGAGCACCGAGGCTCCGGTATCGGGGTTTACGAAATTGATGGTCTTCTTGAGCGTCTGCCGCAGGGCGTTGTAGGAGGAGTAGTTGTAGGTGGCCGTGGCGCTCCATCCCTTGAGGATGTTCACCTTCAGGCTCTCGAGCAGCGAAACCTCCTCGACGTCGGTCGAGGTTCTTCCGCCGTCGGTCAGCACGGCGACCGGGTTGGTGTTGCCGCCTCCGTAAGCCCAGCTTCCGTCGGTGTAGCGCACCGGGACGTTGGGCGCGATGCGCATGGCGTTGTAAATCGCGCCGCCGCCGCTCGAGAGCGACGTCAGCGGGGAGGTGATGTTGCGGATGGTGTATCCGATGTTGGAGGAGAGGGTGATGATCTTGGCGATCTTCGTGTCCATCTTGTAGCGGATGTTGTGGCGCTGCTCGCCCGTGGAGTTCCCGACGGTCAGACCGTCCTGGTCGAAGTAGCGGTAGCTGAGGCGGTATCCCGTCTCACCGAACGATCCGACGACCGAGGCTCCGTAGCTCTGCTGCAGGGCGTGGTCCTTGATTACCTCGTCGACCCAGTTCGTATTGGCGTAGAGATTGGGCATCGTGCCGTTCGTCACGGCGTCGAACTGCTCCTGGTTCCAGGCCGTGGAGACTCCGATGTTCGTGCGGGCCTCGTTGTCGAGGGTCATGTACTCGATGGCGTCGCACATCTCCGGAAGGCGCGTGGGGGTCTGGATGCCCATGTAGGCGTCGAAGGTGATCTGCGGCTCGGTGTTTCCCGCGAGTTTGCGCGTGGTGACCAGCAGGACGCCGTTGGCGCCGCGGGCTCCGTAGATCGAGGCCGAGGCGGCATCCTTGAGCACCGAGACGCTCTCGATGTCGTCGGGGTTGATCGACGTGATGTCGCCCTCGACGCCGTCGACCAGGATCAGCGGGTTGGAGTTGCCGATCGTACCGATACCGCGGATGCGGATGGTCGTATTCGCGTTGCCGGGCTGTGCCGTGGAGTTGATGACCGTCACGCCGGGGAGCAGGCCCTGGAGTCCGCTCGAAAAGGTCGCCATGGGGCGCGAGGCGATGTCCTCGCTCGAGATGGCCGAGACCGAACCCGTGAGGTTGACCTTCTTCTGCACGCCGTATCCTACGACCACGACGTCCTCGAGCACCTGCGTGTCGTTTTCGAGTACGATGTTGAGTTCGGTCTGCGCGCCGATCTGCACCTCCTGACGGTCATATCCCAGGAAGGAGAACTGCAGGGTCTGACCCGGGGCCGCTTCGATGGAGAAGGCCCCGTTGACGTCGGTGACCACGCCGCGGCTGGTGCCCTTGACGATGACGCTCGCGCCGATGATCGGCTCTCCGGTGGAGGATTTCACCACTCCGGTGATATGCCCCGGGGCAGCCTGTGCCGCCGCTGCGGCCTTCCCTTCCGGGAGGGGTTTCACGACGATGCGCTTTCCCTCGATGGCGGCCGTGAGCCGCTGTGCGGCCAGCACACGGTTGACGACGTCGATGACCTTCTCGTTCGAGGCCCGGACGTTCACCGGGAGGGTCAGGTCTATTTCGTTGTTGTTGTACGCGAAGGTGTAGCCGCTCAGCTGCTCGACCTGTTCGATGAAGTCCTTGACGGAACTCTTCTCCCCGGCCATGTTCAGGGAGATCGTCTTGTCCTGAGCTTCGGCCGGGAGCAGCGCGAAGAGAGCCAACACGAGTGCAATGATCGACTTCCGCACGGACAAGGCCGTGCCGGAGGCTTTCCAGCGTTGGGATTGTTTCATGTCTGTCATTTTAAGTTTGTAAATTGTAGTCAGGTGGATTGGCGGATTGTCGGGCCTTTCGGGGCCGTGTTGCCGGTCAGTGGTAGATACGGATATAGCGGTCGTTGATCCGGCGGTATCGCAGGTTGGCGAGTGTCGTCGTAAGGTCGAGCGTCGTTTCGAGCTTGTCGGCCTCGAGCGTGAAGGAGAGTCCGATCGAGGTGTCGACGTCGGGGTCGACCTGGAAGCGGATGTTGTAGCGGTGTTCCAGGTCGGTCAGGATGTCCTTCAGCGGGGTGTTTTCGAAGACGATGGAGTCGTTGAGCCAGTTGCAGTAGTTGCTTGCCGCGACATGTTTGATCGTGAACTGCTGCGAGCGGGTGTCGTAGACGCAGCTCTCGTCGGGGCTGAGCTGCAGGGGGGCGCGCAGCCGGTCGCTGAGGATCTCGACGCGGCCGCTGAGCAGCGTGACCTCGTTCGTGCCGAAGGCCTCGACGTTGCAGGCGTTGAAACTTGTCCCGAGGACCTTCACCTGCATTTGCCCGAGCTCTACGATGAACGGACGCAGCGAATCCTTCCGGACGTTGAAAAAGGCCTCTCCGTCGAGCCGTACGTGGCGCTGTCCCTTTCTGGAAAACTCCTTGGAGTAGGTCAGCCGGGACTCCGAATTGAGCCATACGACCGTATTGTCGGGCAGCGTGATGCGGCCCTTGCAGTTCTCGGCCGTGACGAAGGTCGTCGTGGTGCGGGAGGCGGCGAGGTGCCTGACGACGTACAGGTCGGCGATCACGATCCCCGCAACGAGAATGGCCGCAGCCGCGGGCCACATCCGCAGCAGGCGCGCGCGGAATGTCCTGCGTGCGGGGGCGAGACCCATTTCGGCATGGAGCCTGCGGAGTTTCTGGCCGTAGTTCTGTTTTTCGATGTCGAGCACCTCTGCGGGGTCGAGGCGGTTCCACTCCTCGTGCAGGAGGGCCTCCTTCTGTTCCGCATCCTTCTCCTCCAGGCACCAGCGCCGGAACATCTCCCGGGCTTTCGGGGGCATGGGGTGGTGCAGGAACAACCGGATTATCTTTCTCGAGAGATCCATCTTTGCATGTTTTACAATATAAAGACGGACAACGGCGGCTTATCCCTAAACCGATCGGGATTTTTTTTCGAAAAAAAGAAAAAATCCGCCTCCGGGGCGGTCAGAAACCTCCAGCCTTGCGGATTTCCGCTGCGGCCTGCGGCTCCGAATGGGGCGTCAGATGAAGAAGAGAAGCAGGATCTGGATAACCTTTTTCAGCTCGTTGACGGCCATGCGGATGTGGTACTCCACGCTCTTCTGCGAGATGCCCAGCTTGCGGGCGATCTCCTGCTGGGGGATTCCGTCGTAACGGTTCATGCGGAAGATCTTCCGGCGCTGTGCGGGCATCTTCTCGACGGCCAGGTCGATGATCAGCAGCAGGTCGCGTCGGTCGACCTTTTCGGCAAGGTCTTCCGAGAGGAACTCTCCGACGTCCATCTGCCGGGAGCTCTCCCGGTAGCGGGAGCGCACGGCCTTGCGCTCGAAAAGGTCGAAGAGCGCATTCTTTGTCATGCGGAAGAGGTAGCTCTTGAACGAGCGCACACCGTCGAGCGAATCCCTGCTTTCCCAGAGTTTCAGAAACAGGTCATGGGCGAGGTCTTCGGCTTCGCTCCGGTCCTTGAGCATACAGTACGCAAAGGCCTCCACATGCGCTGCGTAGCGCATGTAGATCGCATCGAAAGCGTTGCTGTCGCCTTGTTTCAGCTGTTGAAGTAACTCTTCGTCTGTAGGACGCATGACCGGTTGAATCAAACGTGTGGATATGATTCTGATCCTTCGGCCCGGGCGCCGATCCCGACGGGACTGGGCGTTTGGGGGCCGGTTTGCAGTCGGACGCGGCAAAACTAAATATATTTTTTTGTTTCTGCAACATCCTCCCGGATTCCGGGGCGGCTGACGTGATTTATAACGGAAATGTCATGCGTTTCGTGTGAAATACGTATATTTGTCCTATGAAAATTACCATCCTGGGACCTGCACATCCCTATCGTGGCGGGCTGGCGTCGATCATGGAGATCATGGCCCGCACCTTCGCACGGCGCGGCGACGAGGTGCGGATCCGGACTTTCACGCTGCAATACCCCTCGCTGCTGTTCCCCGGCGAGAGCCAGACGGTGACGACCCCTCCGCCCGCCGACCTGCATATCACGCGCTGCGTCAACACGATGAATCCGTTCAACTGGTGGCGGGTCGGGCGTGCGATCCGCCGCGAGCGTCCCGATTTCGTGCTGCTGAAATACTGGACGCCCTTCATGGCGCCCTGCTTCGGCACCATCGCACGCCTCGCGCGCCGCAACGGCCATACGAAGATCCTCTGCCAGATCGACAACGTCGAACCCCACGAACACCACCTCACCGACCGCCTCTTCAACCGCTACTTCCTGCGCGCGGTCGACGGGTTCGTCTACATGTCCGAGCAGGTGCACCGCGAGCTGGAGGCCTATACCGCGGTCCCGGCGCTCTTCTCGCCCCATCCGCTCTTCGAGAACTTCGGCGAGCGGCTCGAACGTTCGGAGGCGTGCGTGCGCCTGGGTCTCGACCCCTCGCTCCGCTACGTGCTCTTCTTCGGGCTCGTGCGCGACTACAAGGGCCTCGACCTGCTGCTCGCGGCCTGGGCCCGGCTCCGCCGCGACGGGCAGACCGAAGGGCGGCGGCTGATCGTCGCCGGGGAGTTCTACACCTCGAAGGAGCCCTACCTGCAGCAGATCGCCCGCGAGGGGCTGCAGGACGAGGTGCTGCTGCACGACCGGTTCATTCCCGACGCCGAGGTGCGCTGCTACTTCTCGGCGGCCGATTTCGTCGTCCAGCCCTACAAGACCGCCACGCAGAGCGGCGTGACGCAGATCGCCTACCAGTTCTGCCTGCCGATGGTCGTCACACGCGTCGGGGGCCTCCCCGAGATCGTTCCCGACGGCCGCGTGGGGTATGTCTGCGAACCCTCGCCCGAGGGGGTTGCCGGGGCCATCGTCCGCATGTGGGAGGGCGACACGCTCGAGCGTTTCCGCGAGAACTGCGTCGAGGAGCGGCGGCGTTTCTCGTGGGAGGAGATGTGCAGCCGCATTACGGAACTCTACCGTCTGCTGGCGAAGTGACCGCCCGTGCGGCATCCGATGCCGGGGCTGCCTCAAAGACGAGGGCCTGCCGTAAGAGAATGCGGCAGGCCCTCGTTGTTTCCGGATGCAGGCCCGGAGCTATTTCCTGATGTTCGGAAGCTCGAGACCGTATCCCTTTCTGCGATCCTCGATCTTGAGGTAGAAGCTGAAGATGAAGGCCAGGATGCCGAACGTCGAGAAGATAATCATCGGGGCCGTATATCCGCCCGTGGCGTCGAGCACCAGTCCGATGAGCAGCGGCACGAGGCAGAGCCCGACGTTCTGGATCCAGAAGATCAGGCAGTAGGCCGATCCGAGGATCTTCGCGTCGATGATCTTCGGCACCGAGGGCCACAGGGCCGCGGGGACGAGCGAGAACGACACGCCGAGCGTCACGACGAGCAGCAGGGCGAGCCATTTCGACGGGAAGGCCGGCAGCAGGAAGGCGAAACTCAGGTGGCAGACGATCATGATTACGGCGCCGACCATGAGCATCGTGGCGCCCTTGCCGCGGAAGTCGAGCATCGCTCCGAGCAGCGGGGTGAGGAGCATGGCCAGGATGGGGAAGCAGCTGAAGAGCCGCGAGGCCGCCTCGGCGTCGATCTGGAGCGTCACCTCGAGGAAGTTGGGCGCATAGCGCTGGAAGGGGAAGATCGCCGAGTAGTAGAGCACGCAAAGCAGCGCCACGAGCCAGAACATCTTGCTGCGGAAGATCAGCCCGAGGTCGCGGACGTGGAACTCCTCGTCGGAGGATTTCTGTTCCTTCATCTCACCGGCGGCGATCAGCTGCCGGTCGAGCTTGCGGTCCATGTATACGAAGACGGTGTAGCAGAGCAGTCCGATGACGAGCAGCGCGGTGCAGAAGGCCACGGGGGCCACGATCGACTTGTCGTAGTGGTTCGAGATCATCGGCGCGAGCCACATCACGGCGAAGACGCCCAGGCGCGCAATGGCCATCTCGAGACCCATTGCGAGTGCCATCTCCTTGCCTTCGAACCACTTGGCGATGGCTTTCGAGACGGTCGTCCCGGCCATTTCGCATCCGCAGCCGAAGATCATGAAACCCAGCGAGGCCATCTTGGCGCTTCCGGGGAACGCCACCCACCAGCTGTTGAGCCAGGCGCAGAACTCCGTGGTCTGGAACCAGTCGGAGATCCCGACGAACTTGATCGTCGCGCCGATGACCATCAGCGAGGCCGAGAGCAGGCCCGTGAAGCGGATTCCCATCTTGTCGAGGATGATGCCCGCGAAGATCAGGAAAAAGAAGAAGACGTTGAGGAAGTACTCCGAGGAGGCGTAGGTTCCGAACGTTGCGCTGTCCCAGCCCCGGGCCGATTCGATGAGCGACTTGAGCGGAGACATCACGTCGACGAACATGTAGCCGAAGAACATCATCAGGGCGATGAGCACCAGAGCCGTCCACCGGGCTACCGGGGAGTCGTTGAGTTTGCGTTGGATAGTTGCTGCCATAGATCGTTATGTTTGAATTGTTAGTTGTCGGCCGATGCGTATCGTTTGAGCATCTCGTAGGCTTCGAGGATGCCCAGCTCCCCGGCCTTCGAGAGGTCGAGGCACCCCTTGCGGGTGTCCTTCATGAAGATCTGGATCACGCCCCGGTTGTAGTATGCCTCGGCGAACGAGGGGTTCAGCTCGATGGCCTTCGAATAGTTCTCGAAGGCCTCGGGAAGGCGTCCCGAGAGCGCCTCGAGGTTGCCGCGGTTGTAGTACGCCTGCGCGAAGTCGGGGAAGAGCTTGATCGCCTTGTTCAGGTCGGCGATCGCCTCGTCGTAGTTGTACGTGCGCTTCGAATTGTTGTTCAGCCGGTTGGCGGGATCCGAGTCGATGGTGATCCGCTGGTAGGAGTTGTCGATCGAGGAGATGAAGTCGATCATCTCGGCGCGTGTCGTCGAACGGTTCAGGTAGAGGAACGGGTTCGAGGGATTCTGCTCGATGGCCGAGGTGTAGGTGCTCACCGAACTGGTGTACTGCTTGATGAGCAGCTGCGTGATGCCGCGTTCGAAGAGCAGCGTCCACGAGGCGTCGCCCGCATTGATCCGCTCGGCATACTGCCTGTCGTAGATCACCAGCGAGTCGGCGGGAATATTGCTCTCGCGGCATGTGAGCGTGAGGGCGCGGTTGCCGATGCGCTTGAGGAAGTCCTCGACGCGCTGCAGGCGGTAGACGCCCGATACCGGCACCGAATCCGGACGCAGGAGCGTGAACTTGAACAGCGGCAGCAGGCGCATCTCCTCGTGTCCTCCGTTGTGGCCCGTGATGCGCTCGAAGCTTCCTCCCGCGAGGTTGCTGTCGAACGACAGCAGGCGGTCGAAGTGCTGCGTCGTGTCGGCGAAGATCGAATAGGTGCTGTCGCTCAGGCGCGAGCGGTATTCGGCGATCTTCCGCTGGGCCGTTTCGCGGTCTTGCCGGGCGCCTTTGGGATCCTGGAGCAGCTCGCGCAGCCGCCCGCGGTAGATGTAGGCGTTTGCGAAGTCCGGGTAGAGCTTGATCGCCTCGGTGTAGTCGTCGACGGCCTTCTCGATCTCCCCGAGCTGTGCGTGCACCCCCGCGCGGTTGTAGTAGACCAGCACGTTGTTCGGCGAGTAGAGCGCCACGCGGTCGTAATCCTCCAGGGCGCGGTTGTAGTCGCCGATCTGCGTGCGGAGCATCGCGCGGTTGAAGTATGTCAGCGAGTTGGTCGAGTCGAGCTGGATCACCTTGTCGAAGTCGGCAAGGGCGAGCATCGGGCGGTTCGTCGCATTGTAGACCAGCGCGCGGTTGAAGTAGGAGAGCAGGTACGTCGAGTCGCACTCGATGGCCTTGTTGAAATCCGCCTCGGCCTCCTCGTAACGGCCCTGATCGAGGTAGAGGCCTCCGCGGCGGTTGTATCCGTTGGGGTATTCGCGGTTGGTGCGGATCGCGGTGTTGAAGTTCTCGTAGGCCCGGACGGTATCCTTGAGGTGGAGGTAGCTCAGACCCCGGCAGATAAAGGCGTCGGCGACCTTGTTCTCCTGGCGGATGAACTTGTCGAAGTCCTCGATGGCCTCCTTGAACTGCTGGTTCAGCAGGCGCGTGACGCCCCGGCTGTAGTAGGGCCCGGGGAGGTCGGGCCGCAGCTCGATGGCCTCGCGGAAGTCGTGCAGGGCGTCGTCGTAGTTGCCCAGGCGCGAGCGCGTGATGGCGCGGTAGGTGTAGGCCTGCGTGTAGACGGGATTCAGGCGGATGGCCGTGGAGAAATCCTCCTCGGCGCCGAGCAGGTCGTCGAGGTTGTATTTGGCGATGCCGCGCAGGAAATACCCTTCATAGGCCTCGTCGTCGACGCGCAGCAGGGTGTTCAGCGTGCGGATGGCCGCCTGGTAGTCGTTGTTCATCATGCACGAACGCCCCATCCAGAAAAAATATTCCCGGTTGTACTGCGCCCGCGAGGGGAGTACGCAGCACAGCATGAGTCCCGTGATGATGGCGATGAGGGTCTTGCGCATGGCGGAGGTTTCTTTCTCTTAACGCGTTTCGGGCCGATTTATTATTCCGGGTCGTAGCCGAATCGTTTCAGCTGGCGTTCGTTGTTGCGCCAGTCGTCGCTGACCTTGACGAAGAGCTGCAGGAAGACCTTCTTTCCGAGGAACTGCTCGAGGTCTTCGCGGGCGGTCTGCCCGACGCGTTTGAGTTTTTCGCCCTTGTGTCCGATGAGGATGCCCTTCTGGGAGTCGCGCGCCACGTAGATCGTCGCGGCGATGCGGTCGATCGTCGGCTCCTCCTTGTACGCGTCGATGGCGATCTCGCAGCAGTAGGGGATCTCCTTGTCGTAGAAGCGCAGGATCTTCTCGCGGATGATCTCCGAGGCGAAGAAGCGCAGGGTCTTGTCGGTGAGGGTGTCCTTGGGGTAGAAGGCCGGGCCTTCGGGCAGCAGTTCGAGGATCGTGCGGAAGAGCCCCTCGATGTTGAACTGCTCGCGGGCCGAGACCGGCACGATACGGGCCTCGGGAAGTGTCTCGTGCCACTTCTCGACCAGGGCGTCGAGCGCCGCGGGGTTCGAGAGGTCGACCTTGTTGATGACGACGATCGTCGGGATCCTGCTGTGCCGGATGTTTCCGAGGATCTCGGCCGCGCGGTCCGTCTGTTCGACGGTGTCGGTGACGTAGAGGATCACGTCGGCATCCGTAAGGGCTCCGGTGACGAAGCGCATCATCGACTCCTGGAGTTTGTAGGCGGGTTTCAGAATCCCCGGGGTGTCGGAGTAGACGATCTGGAAATCCTCTCCGGAGACGATTCCCATGATGCGGTGGCGGGTGGTCTGGGCCTTGGCGTTGATGATCGAGAGGCGTTCGCCGACCAGCGCGTTCATGAGCGTGGATTTCCCGACGTTGGGATTTCCGATGATGTTTACGAAGCCCGATTTGTGCATGATTTCCCGAAAATTGAGGATAACTTCGCAAAGATAGGGATAAATAGCCCCTTCTGCAAACACGCAGGCGATTATTTCCGCGTGAAATGCGTCTTTCGGAGGCCGCCCTGCGCCCCGTGCGCGAAAAATCCCAGGATCGGCCGATCCTGGGATTTTTTCGGGGATATTTTTTTCGGGGATTTTTTCGGGAATATTTTCCGGGGGGGGGTATTTTTCGGGATAATTTTCGGGGGTGTTTTCCGGCGGGAAGTCCGCCCGTCCGCCGCCCGTCCGTCCGTCCGTCCGCCCGTCCGCCTCCCGCCGCCCGGAGGCTTACCGCCGACGCATCATGCCGCCCGGCATCTTGGGCATCTTCAGCCCGCCGCCCGCAACGGCCTTCATCATCTTGCGCGTGTCGTCGAACTGCTTCATCAGCCGGTTCACGTCCGCCACGGTCGTGCCCGAACCCTTGGCTATGCGCTCGCGGCGCCGTGCGTTGATGATCTCCGGGTGCTCGCGCTCCGCAGGGGTCATCGACGAGATAATCGCCTCGGTCTGCTTGAACACGTCGTCCGGAATGTCGACGTTCTTGAGCATCTTGCCCATGCCCGGGAGCATCGAGGCCAGATCCTTGATGTTCCCCATCTTCTTGATCTGCTGGATCTGCGAGATGAAGTCGTTGAAATTGAACTGGTCCTTGACCAGCTTCTTCTTCAGCTTGCGGGCCTCCTCCTCGTCGAACTGCTCCTGCGCACGCTCCACAAGCGACACGACGTCGCCCATGCCGAGGATGCGGTCGGCCATGCGCTCCGGGTGGAACACCTGCAGGGCATCCATCTTCTCGCCGCTGGAGATGAACTTCAGGGGCTTGTTCACGACCGAACGGATCGAGATGGCCGCACCGCCGCGGGTGTCTCCGTCGAGCTTCGTGAGCACCACGCCGTCGAAGTCGAGGCGTTCGTTGAACTCCCGGGCCGTGTTCACGGCGTCCTGTCCCGTCATGGCGTCGACGACGAAGAGCGTTTCGGAGGGATTCACGGCCGCCTTGATCGCGGTGATCTCCTGCATCATCGCCTCGTCGACGGCCAGACGTCCGGCGGTATCGACGATCACGACGTTGTAACTCTTCTGACGGGCGTAGCGGATGGCGTTCTGGGCGATCTCCACAGGGTTGCGGTTCCCCTCCTCGGTGTAGACCTCCACGCCGACCTGCTCCCCGAGGACCTTCAGCTGGTCGATGGCCGCGGGACGGTAGACGTCACCGGCGACGAGCAGCACCTGACGTCCCTTCTTGCTCTTGAGCATCGCGGCGAGCTTCCCGGAGAAGGTGGTCTTACCCGAACCCTGGAGTCCGGCGATCAGAATCACCGCGGGGGTGCCCTCGAGACGGATGTCGGAGGCCGTGCCGCCCATGAGCTGTGCCAGCTCGTCGCGCACGATCTTGGTCATCATCTGCCCCGGCTTGACGGCCTTGAGCACATCCTGGCCCAAGGCCTTCTGCTTCACCTCGTCGGTGAACGACTTGGCGACCTTGTAGTTGACGTCGGCGTCGATCAGCGCCCGGCGGATCTCCTTGAGCGTCTCGGCGACGTTGATCTCCGTGATGCGGCCCTCGCCCTTGAGGATCTTGAACGACCGTTCGAGTTTGTCGGTCAGGTTTTCGAACATATCTGTCTAAATTACTATCTTTTTCGTTTCGCGCAAAGGTAAGAAATTATTCGATTACGCACAACCGGACGCCGATTTTTGTAATGCCGAAGCGGGAAGCCCGGCACATGCCGTGACTTCCCGCTTCGCGGTGCGTTTCCCTCCGGGTCCCGCTTCCGGACGCGCAGGGGAGGTGTCTGCCGGTTATTCTTCCTCCTCCTCGCCGGCGATCTCGTCCTTGTACTGGTCGAGGATCTCCTGCGGAATATCGTCGCAGCGTTCGTAGATCGAGACATTCCCGGCGTCGTCGGTGGCGATCCACGTCATTCTATCCGCGTAGAGGTCGCGGATGATGTAGCGACTCGTCCAGTCGCCGTTCTCGTAGTCGTACATGCCGCGGATGACCGAACCCAGCGATTCATCGGTGTAGAGGTTGTAGGAGCCCGTAATGCGTCGCGGGCCGAAACTGTCGAGGTTCTGGTAGATCGTGAAGGTGTTGCCGTCGCGGTACGCAAGCTCGAGGTAGACGTAGCTGCCTTCGGCCAGTTCGGCCCCGTTGTTCCAAGAGGCGAGCTTCCACGTGCCCGAGATGTTGTAGAGCGAGACCTCGAGTCCCGGATCTTCGTAGCTTTTGTCCTTCTCGCAGCCCGTGAATGCGGTTGCGGCGAAGAGCAGCAGAAGGGTGGATTTCAGAAAATTTTTCATATCGTTGTCAATTGTTATTCGCGTTGTTTCGTGTTGTCGCTGTCGGCGCCGATGCGGACGGTGATGCTGCTCTGCAGCGGGGAGAGCCCCAGCCCCTTCAGCACGACCGGAACCCGCTGCGGGACGCGTCCTTCCGAGGGTACGAAGCGGACGATCAGTTCGCCCAGCCTTCCGGGAGCGAGCTCCGCGGGCGAGAACTCCGCCTCGATGCAGGGGGGCAGCAGATTGCCGTCGACCCGGATCCGGAGCGTATCTTTCCCGCCGTTGAGGCATTCGATGCTTTCGGCCTGCAGAACCCCTCCGTTGAAGCGTATCTCCTCCTGCTTGAGCAGCAGCGAACCCCGGGCGTGGGGATAGGCGTAGGTCGGGTGCGTCGAGGGGACGACCTGCCCCGCGAGTACGAGTACCGCCGTGGGAGCCTTGTCCGAGAGCTGCGTGAAGAGGAAGATCTTACGCTGGAAACGCCCCGGATGCCCTTTCGGGTGGTAGGTCACCGTGAAGGTGCGCGTCTGCCCGGGCAGCACCGGCTGCCGGTCGTATTCGGTCACGGCGCATCCGCAGGTGGTACCCGTGCGGGTGATGACCAGCGGCTGTTCCCCGGTGTTCCGCCACCGGAACGTGAAGCTTTTCGGCCCGTCGTCCTCGCCGATGTCGCCCGTGTCGATGTGCGTCGTCTCGAAGCGCATCGCTCCGGATCCCGGCGCCAGCGCGGGGTTGGCAAGACTGTCGAGCCGCTCGCGGGGAATCGTGCGGATCTGGCCGCGGGCCGGGGCGGCGGCCAGAAGTACCGCTGCC
The DNA here is from genome assembly GCA_019118605.1 of Candidatus Alistipes faecavium. Lineage (GTDB taxonomy): Bacteria > Bacteroidota > Bacteroidia > Bacteroidales > Rikenellaceae > Alistipes > Alistipes faecavium. The sequence goes on from DWYP01000018.1 coordinate 46,049, forward strand.
GCCCCGAGCACGGGCAGAATGTTCCGTATGACTCCTCCGAACCGCATCTCCCCAGATCAGAGCCAGCCGCTGCCGTTCGCCGACTTGCGCACGGTGATGTTGAACGTATGCGTCTGGTTGTTGCTGGCCGTGATCGAGGCGGTCGTGGCACCCTCGGCCACGCCGGTGAAGACGGCCTTCCCGTCCTTGATCTCTCCGGTGGCGATCGAGGAGTCGCCGATCTGGAGCGAGTAGGTCAGCGTCTCTCCGTCGAGGAAGTAGCGGGCGGGATCCTCCGTGACGGAGTTCTCGGCGCCGATTCCGAGGTAGATGTTCGGGAACGAGACGCTCGTTCCGGCCTGTTCGCCGGCCACGGCCGACAGCAGCAGGTTGGCATCGGTCATGCCTCCGACGCATCCGTAATATTGCGAAAGAGGTACGCTCACATACCGGGTTTTGCCGATCTCCGTAACGTAGGAATAGTAGTATTTCGTGCCGACCTGATATTCGTCGATGGGCCTTACGCTGTTGACGAGCAGTTTGCGGAATTCGGCGGCCTTGAAGTGCTTGCGCAGCTGTGCGGCATAGGAGAGGCCCAGGGCGGCGACACCCGAAACATGCGGGCAGGCCATCGACGTACCCTCCATATAACCGTATCCGGTGTCGTTGCTTACCTGCGGGGGCAGCGTCGAGAGCACGCAGCCGACGGATCCGACCTGATGGTCGTCGTCGTAGAACTCGAAATAGTAGTCCTGGTCGCCTCCCGGCGCCGAGATGTCGGTAAAGGTTCCGTAGTTCGAGAAGGTCGAGATCGTGTAGTCGGGGGCCGTGGCGTTCACAGAGACGCAGTACTCGGCGGCTCCGGGGAAACCTCCGGCTGCGGCGTACTCGTTCCCCGAGGCGAAGATCGGGATGCCGCCCTCGATCGGGCCGTTGGGCGATCCGGCATTGTAGACGAAGTAGTCGAGCGCAGCCTTCTCCAGCGGGCAGTACTGCTCCCACTCCTCTTCGGTGGCGAATCCCGGGGTGTTCTCGTATCCGTTTGCGGCGCTCGAGGTGTATCCCCAGCTGCACTGCAGGATGACGGCCCCGTTGTCGGCCGCATACTTGATGGCGCGTACCAGACTGATGGAGTTGCTGGCGGAGTTCCCCGAGAAGATCTGGCACGACATGACCTTGACTCCGGGATTCTGCTCCGTACCTCCGGCGATCGAGGCGATGCCGATGCCGTTGTTGTTGCGCGCGGCGATGACGCCTGCCACGTGCGTGCCGTGGCCCGTATCGGCCGAGGCGTCGCACGAGATGACTCCCGTATTGTCGATGAAGTTGTATCCGTAGTAGTCTCCGGCGTATCCGTTTCCGTCGTTGTCGGTATGCGAGGCGTAGGTCTCCTTCTCATTCACCCACATGTTGGCCTGAAGATCGGGATGGCGCCAGTAGATTCCTTCGTCGAGGACGGCCACGACGATCGACGGATCGCCCGTCGAACGCTCCCAAGCCTTTTCGCAGTTGATGTCCGCGCCGGCGACGAATTTCTTCTTGCCGACTTCGGCATCCTCGTCGGGGCCGATCACGTAATCGGCCAGATAGCCCCGGTTGATGATGTGCCACTGCCATTTGAGCAGCTGGTCGTTGTAGACGTATCCGTTGGCGCCGTCGGCCCGGGTGACGGGCCCTTCGAGCAGGTTCCGCGAGATCGGAATGGCCTTGCGGTCGGTGCGGTACGCCCGCTTGACGGTGCGGTTGGGCGTCGCGGTCTGAACCTCTCCGAGCTGCGAAAGCCGGGCAATGACCTCGTCCACGGTGTAGGCATCGCTGAAACGTACCACATACCACAGGTGCAGTCCGGCCTCGCGCGTGCGCGCCTCGTGCTGTGCATCCACCGGGAAGATGCGCTCCAGCTCGCAGTCACCGAGCAGGTCGAGCACCTCGTCGACCGAAAGGATTCCCGAGCGCGTCGCAGCGGCGCCGCTGCGGGTCTTGGCAAGCCCCCGTTCGTCGAGGATGTCGCTGACGTAGGGCGAGAATTTCACGACAACTTCCCCTGTCATCTCGGTCGGCTCCGAGCCGCTTTCCGGCGCCTGGGGCGTCGGCTCGGCAATCTTTTCGGAGCAGGCACTGAAGGCGATCAGCGACAGGGCGCTGAAGGCCGTTAAAAGATATTTGTTCATTTTCATAGCGTCAATTCGTTATCGGGTCGAAGAGTCCGAGGAATCCGAAGAATCCGAGGATGCGGAGTCGTCCTCCATGTTGGCAAGGTACTTCTTCGTGTACTCCTGGTAGTAATAGTTCATGTTCGAGGGCACGTTGCTGAATCCTGCGAGGTTGCCTGCCTCGTCCTTACCCTCCTGGGAGAAGAACAGCGTGTAGGGGTCCCACCAGTCGAGCGCCGGATGCCAGAGAATCCAGTCGGGGAGCTTTCCGGTCAGACGGTTGAAGTTCAGGGCGAACATCTTCAGCTGCGGCATGACGCGCTTGACCGTAAGGAGCCTGCGGGGCAGCGTGTCGGCGCTGTTGGCGATGTCGGCCTCGGTATAGTAACCTACCGAAGAATCGTCCTCGAAGGAGGGGATTTCGCCCTGGAGATAGTTCACCGAGAGGATCAGCGTGTCGAGACCCGTCACGGCCTCCCCCTTCTTGTTGGTTCCGGGCTCCCAGCGGAGCAGCCGCGAGGGGAAGTCTCCGAACTCCTTGGTGTTGGGATCGTAGGCCGTCTCCTGGTAGAAGCCGCCGAAATTGGTCGAGATGTCGTTGCTCAGGTCATAGATCAGCCGACGCTGGTTGTTCGCCATTTTCAGGACGTGCAGCTTCGGGAAGTTGTCGGGATTGATGATCTCGGGGATCTTCTCGAAGTTGTTGCTTCCCAGGTCGAGGTACTCGAGCTCCTTGAGGTTGGTGAAATCCTCGTGGAGGGAGGTAAGTCCGTATGCGCCGATGGTCAGACGCTTCAGGTGCTCCAGCTTGCAGATGTATTCGCCCGTGTCGAGGTTCAGCTGGAAGGTGTTGACGTTGCTGTAGAACTGCAGCTCCTCGGCGCCCGTCAGGTACTGCACCTCGAAGGGAAGCCCCTCCTTGGTCGAGAACATGAAGAAGCGTGCATACTTGACGCGTCCCTTCAGGGAGTCGACGTATCCGTCCATGCCCTCCTCCCAGAGGGTGACTCCGGACCAGTTGTCCATCTTCTCGCCCGAGCTTTCCCAGTTGGTGGCCCAGACGGCAAGCGAGCGGGCGATGCTGAGCAGCGCCACGGAGTCACCCTCGCGGGTGCCGCGCTTGATCTCCTCGGCGGCGTTCTGACGGATGGTCAGGTTGTCGTTCTGCGCGAGCATGTCGCTCGTTACGCCGCTGTCGGAGGTCGGGACGAACGTGATTTCGGCCGTGCGCTCCATGGGTACCGAGTTGATGCCCCAGGTGAAACGGACGGTAACCTCCCGGGGGCGCAGCCCGCGGTCGAGGTTCACGTCGAAGCGGTCGGTCTTGACCCAGTTTGCCACCTCGTCGGGAATCTTCACCTCGAAGTCCACGTTGGTCTTGACGCGTACGTCGAAATGCCGCTCGTCGAGCGAGGCGTAGTTTTCAATCGAGATTTCGGGTTCGTCGAGCGTGATGGCGTAGTCGAAGCCCTTCTGCTCGATCTTCACCTCCTGGTATTCGGCGCTGTTGTCGGATTTGGTGATACGCACGACGCCGCTGCGCACCTGGTTGGTGAGCGCCGAGTCGATGATCAGCCGACACTCCTTGCTGCCTTTTCCGTTGGCGGGCGAGACGGTGATCCAGGGCACGGACGCCGAGGCTACCCAGCTGTCGTTCGACGAAACCCGGATGCGTTCGGTGCCGCCTACGGCCTCGACGGTGAAGGTCTTGTTGTCGATGCCGAAGGAGTTGTTCTCGTCGTTCGTGCATCCGGACAGGGCGGCTGCGGCGAGAACCGATAATGCGATATAATTCCGTATTTTCATGATTCTGAAGGCTGTTATTCGAGCATGTCGGGGCAGTTGATGATATTCTGCGATTTATCGTATATGAGGTTGTAGGCTCCGGCCTGCCAGTAGTAGCAGATGTCCGAGGCATCGAACGTGATGTTGGGGTTGTCGCTGATATCGAGGTTGTAGATCAGATAGGAGATCGTGTCGTCGATTTTGCGCAGGTCGTTCGAGCCCAGGAAGAGGCCGCGCAGTCCCGTGTGCTTGTAGATTCCCGTGGGCCACTCCTTCATGCAGCGTGCGCCGTTGGCGTCGCGCTGTCCGCGCACGGCGTAGACCGTGAGGCTCAGGGCGTCGGTCGGCTCCCAGGGGAACTTCGTGAAGGCGTTGTACGAAAGGTCCACGCCGTAGAGATAGGGCATGTTCCCGGCATGGAAGTCCTTGGGCAGCTCCTTGATCCGGTTGTATGTGAAGTCCAGCGAAATGAGGTTGGCCATGTTCTCGGGCTTCGCGCAGGTGAAGCAACCCTCTTCGAAGGACTCCAGGCCGTTTCCGCTGAGGATGATGTAGCTGATCTTCGAATTGCTCTTGGCCATGCATGCGGGGTACTCCTTGATCTGGTTCCCCGAGAGCGTGAAGGTGGTGACGTTGATACCCTGGTAGGTGCCGTTGTCGGCGTTCTGGAACCGCTCGATCTTGTTGTATGCGAAGTTGGCCCCCGAGAGGTAGTAGGGGGAATTGCTGGTGAAGATGTCGGGGACCTCCGTGAGGTTGTTGTACGACGCGGAGAAGGTCTCCAGGTTGTCGGTGTTGCAGAAGATCCGTCGACCGTTGACCTCGACCGTTCCGAATCCCGTGATCTGGTTGTTGTCGAAATAGAGCTGTGCAGGCATGAAATCGTTGCCGAAGGACTCGATGACGCCCGAGATCTTGTTGTTCGACAGGTCGAGCAGTCCGAGCGACTCCATGCCGGCGATCTCCTTCGGGACGCTCGTCAGGTTGTTGTCGCGGGCGTAGAGCATCTGCACCACGTTCTTCGACTTCCCGGTGGCGATTCTTACGAGTGCGTCCCGGAGTTCGGTGTCGGTCCATCCGGGGATGGTGGCGGTTCCGGAGTTGCAGGAGATGTTCACCTGGATGAGCGCGGGCATCTCGCCGATCGTCGCGGGCAGTCCGTGCATGTTGGGGCAGTTGTAGATCTCGAGCAGCGTGCACGACTTGAGGTGGCAGATCGAATCGGGGAGCATCTCGATCGGGCTGTTGCCGATGTAGAGGTACTCGAGTTTCGAGAGGCGCCCGATGTCGTTGGGCAGGCTCAGGAGGTTGTTGCAGAAGCGTCCGGCGATTACATCCTTCGGAGCGATCTGGCGGTGGCGTCCGGTTTTGCGGTCGATGAGCTGCTCCTCGGTGTAACCCTCCTCGTAGAGGCTCATCGCGGGGCTTGTGAGGTTATGCTCCTTGAGCGCCAGGGCGCACGGATACGACATCTGCGGCATCGGGTGGATGGCCTGCAGATACTGCTTGTTGTACTCCAGACGGTTGCGGTTGCGCTCGGCGAGCGACTTCGACTGGTCGAGGGCCGGATCATACGTTCCGGTATTCATGTCGTTGTGCGTGCCGAGGTAGAGCTCCACCAGCTCGGTGAGCTGTCCGATGGCTGCGGGCATGTGTCCGCTGATGCCGAACTCGCTGAGGACGATCTTGGCCACGCGGCCGTTCGAGTGGATCTCGACGCCGGGCTGGTCGCTCCACAGGTCGGGCGACTTGTTGAAATCCCAGTTGCAGCCCTTGTTGTAGTCCTGGCCGCCGTAGTACCAGTTGGGGCCGTCGAGCGCCTCCCAGATGGCCTTCAGCGCGTAGTTGTCTTTCATGTACTCGTCGGCCTCATAGAGTTTGACGGAGACCTTGGCATCGACGGTTTCGTTGTCCACGACCGTGAAGTTGCACGTCTCGGGAAGTTTGTCGGTGCAGGTTTCGAGCAGGGTCTTGTTGGCGTCGTAGGTCACGTAGCCGACGATCTCGTAGGTTCCCGCGGGCAGCGAGAAGAGCGAGTCGCAGGTGATCGACGAGGTCTGGTATCCGAACTCGTCGCTCTCGATGTCCTCCTCGTCGAAGTGGATGGAGAAGTCGGCCTTGAGATAGGTGTACGTGATGTCCGGCTCGTCGGTGTTGACCTTGTGGATGGTCACGTCGAAATATTTGATCTCGTCGAAGGTGTATTCGCGGGTGCGGTCCGTGGCGCGCGTGGGCGCGGGGTCGTAACCCAAATGATCCTCATCGAATCCCTCGATGTTTTTTCTCAGGTTGAAGCGCACCTTTCCGCGGGGCGTAACCTTGGCCGTGAGGTCGTGTACGGTGAGGCCTCCGGCCACCACCTCGAGCTGGTAGTTCGCCGTGGTGCCGCGGTAGAGCTGTTCGTCGTTCACGTCGTAGAGAATGAACGTAACGATTTCATACGTGCCGGCCAGGAGCTGGATCTTGTCGCTTCGCAGGCCGAATTCGGCGCTTTCCTTGTCCGCATAGTTGAGCGTCATGGTTTGCGCGATGGTGGTGTTCCCCGACAGCAGACGGATTTCCAGTTTGCAGGCATCGGCCAGGTAGTCGAGTTCGTCCACGATGGCGCGGGTTCCGGCCTCGGCGGTCGCATCGGACGGCATCTGGACGGCCCCTTCCTTGTAGAGCTTGAACTGTACGTATCCGTAGTCCTGCTCGCGGTTGTCGATTCCGTCATCGTTGGTGCAGGCTCCGGAGAACAGAACGGCCAGGCAGGCAACGGTGGCGAATATTGCTTTGTTTCTGAAAAGTTTCATAGAAAACCTTGTCTTGTAAACTCTTTAATTATAGCTTGTTGAAAACGGAGCCCCGCCCCATTCAACGGGGCTCCGTTCTTCAGTGGGCGTCAGTTAGTAGTTGCGTACGCAGACGATGCGGCCGACAACGTTGGAACCCTGATAGAGCGCGATGGTACCCTTGACTCCGGTTTCGCACGGGTTGACATTCATGCTGACAACCATGCTGGTCTTACCGGGCATATCGGACCATGACTCTGCGTCGAGCCATTTCGCATCGAGATATTCCTCGCTGACTCCGATAAAGGTGTAGTCGAACGAACCCTTGATGGACAGTATGATGCTGCCGCCCTCGCAGCCTTCAGTGTTGTAGGTCAGGCGGTAGATGGGCACTCCGTTCATGAACTCGTCGCCGAAATTCATCAGGTAATCGTCCTCATAGAAGTAGTTCTCCGAGTCGATGACCTCCCATTTGGCGCTGCCGTTGTCGAACATGTGCTGGGAGCCGGCGTTGGGGCTGATCGAGAATCCGCTCACGCTGCTGCTGGCGCCGTCCTGCGTGATCGAGGCGTAGACATACTGTTTGTACTCCTCCTTGATGTCCGTACCAGCATCGTTAAACAGGTCGTAATCGGGGTCCGTGATATTGGCAGCGACGGTCTGCGGCAGGGCGAGCAGGGTGGCCGTGCGCTCCTCTCCGGTATTGGCCGCAACACTCACCGTGTAGGTGTGCTGCTGGAACACTCCGCCGTTTTCATCCCACGTATCCTCGATCGTTACCCAATCGGTCAGGTAATACCACTGTTCGCGGAGATCGACCGCGTAGATCTTGAGTCCCTTGGTGCTGGAAACGGTGGTCGAGAGGTTGTCGTAGAGGGTCTCGTCGCTTCCCAGCGACTGGCTGACGTACTTGCCGTCGGCATTGAACGTGAAGGTCGCATTCATGTCCGAATACGGGAAGCGGATCAGGTCGCGGAATGCGGGAATCGACACGCAGTATTTGTTGTGCGCGTTGTTGCCGGGATCCTCGTTCTTGTCGATGGAGGCGTCGTAGAAGTCGATCACACCTACGGCACCGTCCTGGTTCTCTTCGGTGAGGCTGGCGGTTACCACTACCTGATAGGCGCCGTCCTCGTCGGCGATGGCCGTCGGGGTTACCTCGAGCCACGAGGGTGCCGAAGCGAGCCAGTCGAAGTTGCTCTTGCTCTTGAACGTGTACGTGTAGCTTCCGACGCGGAGCGGCCACTTGAGCTCGATGGTGCCTTCGGGAGCGGTCTCCGGCGTCTCGGTGCCGGTGTACTTCGTCATGGCCGTTTCCGAATACTCGTAGGGAATGACGAAGTCGTCCTCATTCGTGTCGTAGGCCGAAGCGTAGAACTCGAACTCGCGGATGGCCGCTGCGCGGCTGATCTTCGCGATGATCTGGGACTCTCCGCCCATGGTGAGCGACACCTCGCAGGTCGGGGCGTCGTCGAAGGCTTCCTGTTCGGTCGTGGCGACCGTGACGGTCACGGGCGAGGTGCTGGCCTTGCCGGAGATCGAGCTGACAGGCATCTCACCGTCGCGCAGCTCGAACCACTTGGAGGTCTCGGCATCGGTGGGGATGCTGACCGTCCAGTCGAGGTTCGGAGTGAAGGTGACATCACACGACGTCTCTCCGACCTGGATCGTCAGGTTCTGAAGTTCCGGGAATACGGGAGGGGTATTCTCTTCTGCCTCGGACGTATCACAGGCTGTGGACAGCATGGCGGCGCTGACCAGCAGAGCCGATGTCCAATGTAGAATCATTCTTTTCATAAGGCATTGCATTTTAGAACTATAATTAAAGAGAATGGGGATTTATGATGTTTGCATTGCGATTATTCCGGTCTTTGCGGAATGCGTGCCCCCGACATATTCTCTTCCTCCTTGAGCCGTATGGCCTCCTCGAGCGACACCCACTCCAGGATGTTGTAGTAGTTGCCTACGGCGCCCACCATGTTGCCCATGTCCTTGAGGTAGACATAGAGCCAGATGGTGGCGTAACGCTGGCAGGTGTTGTAATAGGAGTCGTAGTAGGGGCTCACGGTACCCAGGATCTTGTCGTCGGCATTGATCTGTCCGAAAACCGTCTGCTCGTCGCTCAGCACCTGATCTTCATCCATCTCCACGAGCGGTTCGGCCGGATCGTCCGTATTCAGCCGCATCGTCACGTCGTATCCGTCATAGAGGAAGTCGCGCAGGATGATCGTGTTCGGCTCCGTGGGGTGCTTCTCGGTGAGGATCAGCCGCTGATAGCTCGTATCCAGGGCGCTGGGGTAGTCGTAGAGCAGCAGCGAGGTCACCACGCACCATCCGGTGAAGGTCTCCGGGTCGTACGGACATCCTTTGTAAAGAACGACTTTCGTCTTGTCGTAATCGGTATAGAGATTGCTCCAGTTCAACTGATCGGGCATCACCAGCTTGAGGATGAATCCCAGCGAATCGGTGTCCTGGATATGATCGTAGCTGCCTGCCACCTCGACATTGGCGGTTCGTTCCCCGGCCTTGATGGTGATCGTGTTGGAGCGCAGGCGGTAGTGATATCCCTCGATGGCCGTGCTTCCCTTGTCGATCACCTCGACGCCGATCGTACGGTCGTAGTCGCACGCCACGGTCGAGGCGATCGGAATGTTGAAATAGGCCTCGTCCTGGAATACCATGTTGGTCGACATCGTGTCGGCGAACAGAATGTATTCCGCGTCGGAATAGGTCTTTTCGTCCGAGTTACAACCCGTTGCGAGGATTCCCGTGAATCCGGCCGCAAGCAGGAATGTGGTAATTCGTCTCATGGTTTGTATCTGTTAATCCTTGTTTCGTTAGTTGTTGCTTTCGTTGGGCTCGATTTCCGAACCGGGGGCTTCCAGTTCGTGGCGCGGGATGGGCCATACGAAGCGCGGGTCGTCGGCCTCGATCTTGAGCGAGCTGCCCTCGGGAAGCGAGCACGACTGGGGCGTGCGTTCGAATCCCATGTGCCAGCGCTTGAGGTCGTTGAGACGGAATCCCTCCATGTAGAGCTCGCGGACGCGCTCCTCGGAGATCGTCTCCTTCCAGTTGCTCTGGCTGACGGTGACGGCTCCGGCGCCGCCGCTGAAGCGCTTCGTGCGCAGGGCGGTGAGGTCCTTGCTGGCCGCCGAGTAGTTCGGCGTCGGGAGGTTGCAGTAGGCCTCGGCGCGGATCAGGTACTGCTCGGCCAGGCGGAACAGCTTGGGCATCGACACCATGTAGATGTTCGCCGAGGAGATGAAGTTCCGGTTTCCGAAATACTTGATCAGAAGGGGCCATGTCAGGCCGTTGGCATATCCCGTCGTGTACTGGTAGAAATAGGCGTTGTAGCGCAGGTCGTTGGAGGTGTAGGAGTTGAGCACCCACTCTGCCGGAACGTAGTCGGGATAGGTGTAGGTATAGTCGCGGTTCGAGTTGAGGAACACCTGCCCGAGGGCGCCTCCGTAGGAGGTCGTCGTGAAGCCGATCTTCCAGATGATCTCGAAGCTCGAGTCATAGTTCCACATGTAGGTGAGGTAGGTGTCGGTCTCCGAATAGTTGACCGTGCCGTCGGCGAGCTTGAAGACATCGTTCTCGATGACCTTCGTCGCATAGTCGATGGCCGTCTGCCAGTCCTGCATGTAGAGCGCCACGCGGGCATGCAGCGCCTGGGCGGCGGCCGCGGTGGCGTAGATCGTATTGTACTGGTCGTAGTCGTTGTCGAGCAGCGATTCGGCCATCTTCAGGTCGTCGAGGACGAACTGGTAGGAGGCCTTGAGCGAGGCGCGTTTCATGGGTTCGGGCTCGGAATACTTCGAGCGCAGCACCACGCCGAGTTCCTTGTCGGCCGTTTCGGGATCGTAGGCCTTGCAGAAGCACTCGAGGAGTTTCGAGTAGCAGAGTGCGCGGACCGTGTAGATCTCGCCGGTGTACATGTCGAGGTAGTCGATGTTGTCGACGTCGGTCTCCTGGGCCTTCACCTGGTCGACGCGCTCGAGGAAGAAGTTGCATCGTCCGATGATGGCGTAGAGTCCGGCATAGACGGATTCTACGTCGGTGTCGGTGGAGAGGATGTTCCAGAGCCAGGCGGGACCGTATGTATTCGAGAAGTCCTCGACGGCATAGGCCAGGTCGGCCTGGATGTCGGGCATGACGGTGAGGGTCCCGCTGAAGAGCGAGCTGCTTTTCAGTCCGGCATAGATTCCGGTCAGGATCTGTTCCGCGTCTTCGAAGGTCTGCATGGCCTCGCCTTCGGGGATGGCCGATTCGGGCAGTTTGTCGAGACACGACGAGGTCGCGCCTACCAGCAGCATTGCGGCGATAAGGGTTTTTATATTTCGTAACATGGTTGTCGTCAATCGTTTTAGAACATGAGGTCGAGGCCGAAGGTGAATTGCCGCGACATGGGGTACTGGGCCTGGTACATGTTGCCCACGCCTTCGGGGTCGAGACCCGAGAACTTGGTGAACGTCAGCAGGTTCTGCGCCTGGGCATAGATTTTCAGGCCGCTGATGAACCGGGTCTTGCGGATCAGTTCCTCGGGGAATGTGTAGCTGATCATGAGGTTCTTCAGACGCAGGAAGGAGGCATCTTCGAGCAGCCGGTCGTCGAATTCGGTATAGACGCCGTGGCGGGGGATGTCGGTGTTGTCACCGGGCTGTTTCCAGCGGTCGAGCAGGCGTCGCGACTGGTTGTAGGTGCTGAACCGGCCGTTCGATTCGTCGAAGTAGTGGTCGTTGTTCATCATCCAGCGGTCGGCGACCCAGGAGAACTGCGCCGAGAGGGAGATTCCCTTCCAGGCGAGGGTCGTCCCGAAGCCTCCGGCCCAGGGGGCGTTCATGCTTTTCCCGACGAGGACCTTGTCTTCGTCGCGCATTTCGGTGGTTATTTCGCCGTCCTTGGTGTACCAGAGGGCGTCGCCGTTGGCGGGGTTCACGCCGGCGAAGCGGTTGACGTAGAACTCTCCGGAGTCGTGTCCGACGACGAGTTTCATCGACGTGGCGGCCATTTCATACTCCTGTACGCCGTTGTAGAGCTCGACGATCTTGTTTTTGTTGTAGGAGACGTTTGCGTTGAGCGACCACATGAAGCCCTTGGTTGCGACGACCGTACCGGAGAGGTTGATTTCGGCGCCGCGGTTGACCATCACGCCGATGTTGTCCCAATAGTATCCGTAACCCTTGTAGGCGTAGGACTGGGGCACCTGCATGAGCATGTCGGTGGTGCGTTTGTTGTAGAGTTCGAGGTCGACGTTGAGCCGGTTCCAGAATCCGAGGTGGAAGGCGAGGTTCGTGGTCCAGAGCTTCTCCCACCCGAGGTCCTCGCTGGCGGGCTGGCTGGGGGCCATACCGGCATTGCCGTAGTAGTCGAGGCCTCCGCTCACGAGGGCCAGGTGCACGTAGTTGTTCGGTACGGAGGAGTTGCCCGAGGTACCGGTGCTGACGGCGATCTGGGCGTTGGTGAGCCAGCGCCGTGCCCCCTCCATGAAACCTTCGTTGCGGAGGTTCCACATGAAGCCCAGGGACCAGAATCCGGCCCAGCGGCGGTTGGCGCCGAAGCGCGACGAGGCGTCGGCACGGATCGAGAAGTCGGCATAGTAGCGGTCGTCGTAGTTGTACTCGCCACGCCCGAAGAACGAGAGGTAGGCATAGTCGTTGTCGGTGGTGTCGAGCCACGACGAGGTGCGGGTACCGGAGGAGATATTGACGAGTTTGTCGTTGTTCTGGCCTTCGGTGAGGATCGAGAAGTCCTCGTAGTGGTAGTCGAGGCCCTCCTGGCCGAGGAGGAAGTTGAAGGCGTGCTTGCCGTTTACGCGGAACTGGTAGTTCAGGGTATTGGTGACCGAGAGCGTGAGGCCGTCGGTGGACATGCGCTGGGCGCTTCCTTCGCCGAGGTTGGGGGCATAGCTCGGGGTGGAGGAGCCGAACCCGGTCATGTGGGTGTAGTCGACGTTGAACTGCGACTTGAAGGTCAGGCCGTCGATGATGGTCGCTTCGGCGAAGAGGCTCGACACGAGTTTGTATTTCTTGTATTCGCGGCGGTTGTTTTCGAGCCATTCGATGGGGTTCTGCCCGTCTCCGAGCCAGGAGCCGTCATTTACCGAAGCGAGCGATCCGTCGGGACGATACGGGTTCCAGTAGGGGAGCATGAAGCGGGCCGCGGAGATCGGGGTGACGAGCCTGTATTCGCCGTCGTCGGCCTGCTCGATGTTCTGGTAGTTGAGCATGGTGTTGGTCCCGATCTTGAGCCACTTTGCGGCGCGCTGTTCGATGTTGGCGCGGATGGAGTATCGGTCGAAGTCCGATCCCAGGGCGATACCCTCCTGGCTGTAATATCCTCCCGAGACGTAATAGTTGGTCTTCTCGGTGGCTCCCGACACGGAAACCTCGTAGTTCTGAAGCATGGCGGCGTTGTTGTACACCTCGTCGAGCCAGCAGATGTCGGTCTTGCTCAGCAGGTCGTAGTCCTTGCCGGTCGTCAGGCCGATCTCCTTTTCATACTGGATGCGCTCGGCGGTGTTCATCAGGTCCCAGTTTCCCTTTGCCAGCTGCGAGAAACCCAGTTGCATGCGGTATGTGATGTTGGGTTTCGAGGCCATCTGTCCGCGCTTGGTGGTGATTACCACCACGCCGTTTGCGGCGCGGGCTCCGTAGATCGAGGTCGACGAGGCGTCCTTGAGCACCGAGATCGACTCGATGTCGGCGGGGTTGATGGCGTTGAAGTCGGCGCTGGAGATCGCCACGCCGTCGAGGATGAAGAGCGGGGCGGTTCCGGAGTTGATCGAGTTGGTGCCTCGGATGCTGAGGGTGGCGGCCACGCTGGGCTCACCCGAGCTGGAGAGGACCGTCAGGCCGGGGACCTGACCCTGGAGGGCCTGATCGAAGGCTGCCGTGGGGGTGCTTTCGATCTTTTCGGCCTTCACGGTCGAGACGGACCCTGCGATGGTACCCTTTTTGCGGACGCCGTAGGCGATGACCACCACGTCGTCGAGGGCCTGTGCTTCGGGCTGGAGTTCGACGTCGTGGGTTACGGTGGAGGCGCCGTCGGGCACGGTGAATTCTACGACTTGATAACCGATGTAATGATAGGTTAGGGTAGTGCCGGGAGTTACGGCGATGACATACGACCCGTCGACGAGTGTACTGACGCCGCTGTTGTTCCCGGAAATCACATGTACGCCGATCAGAGGTTGTTTATCCTCTGCGGATGTGACGACTCCGCTGACCGTGACGGTTCCCCCCCCCTGAGCAAGGGCAGGTAGAGAACACATCAGGAAAGCGAATTTCAGGAGTAGAAATTTAGTTTTTTGCATAGTGAAATTACTTTCTGACGCTGCAAAAGAAGGGATTTTCCATGATTAAAACAAGCCCGGTTTTGTGCCGGAATGTAAGCGGTTCGGAGGATATCCGCGGCTCGGGGGTGTTTTTTAAATTATTTAAGATGTTGATTTGTAGAGTATTGGTATATTTGTTACGAATTGTAATCACGATGGGGTCAAAAAAGTAAAAAAAGTTCGCCGAAAAGGCCATTTTGGGCGTCGAACTGTTATGTTTTTTCGACTCCGGAGGCCGGAGACCGGACTGGAAGGAGCCGGAAACGACTGCCGGACGAAGGAGACCCGGAAGGGGCTTTGAAGTGCGGAAATCGGCCTTGTAAGGCCATATAATGCCGATTTCGGGCTTTTGTGCCCTGCTTTGGCCCCGTTTGCAAGGTTCTGCTATTGAACTTTTTCGGCGTGATTTGTCGGGGAAGTGTCGAATGGAAATATTATGTGTTTCGAAACTTACAGATTGTAAGCATATGGCATTTCGATGCTATCAAAATGGAAATTTCAGGGCCTTCGGAACTCTTCCGGAATGCCCGGCTTGCCGACCGTTTTGAAAACTTTTTGGAGGGGTTTCGTTTTCAACTTCGATGGGGACATCCGAACCCGCTCCGCCCATCGCAAAACCTCCGCCCGCTCTTGGCTCCTGTTCCCCGAAAAGGAGGCCCCTTCCGATCCTGCCTCCCTTCCGATCCTGCCTTCCGATCCGGCTCCGGCCCCCCCCCGATCCGGCCCCGGAGCCGCTCTCCGACCGCTCCTCCCGGCACCTCAGCGGAGCAGCCCGGCTTCGTAGTAGACCACGATCTGCTCGATGATGCGATCCTCCCCCTCCCGGTCGTACTCCGACTTGAGATCCTGCCCGAAGATCTTCGACACCCCCTGCCAGAATCCCGCGATGAACCCGCCCCGGAACTCCCGCAGCACTTCGTAGGCCGTGTATTGCGTTTCGCGGTCGATGAGCTTCAGCAGCACCTTGCCCTGTGTGCGGGTCATGCGCTTCAGTACGGGCGTATATTCGGCCTTGATCTCGTCGTAGACCTTGCGGATGTGGGCTTTCTGCTCCTTCTTCGTCGGCAGGTGTGCGAGCTCCGTCTCCAGGGCGCGGAGCTTGTCGCGGGCGATCTGGGCGATGGGGTAGACCTTGATCACCGCGTCGACCAGCCTCCGGTAGCGGCGCAGGTCGGCCGGGCGGCTGAAGACATAGACCGGAAGAATGTGCACCAGCGGCGTGGAGTCGCCCTGCTCGACCGTCCACTCCTGGTGCATGAACCCGCGTCCTCCCTGTGCCCGGGCGCAGGGCGCCGCGAGGAGGAGCAGCAGCGTCGGCAGCAGCAGACGGCGGATGTTTCGCAAAGGTCGCATGTGCAAATGTACGTTTTTTTCTCGGGCCGCGGTCCATGCCTTTTCCCGAAAAACGCCGCTGCCGGAAGGAATATTGTGGTCGGGGCCCGATTTCGCAATGTGCCCGGAAAAGATTATCTTTGCGCCGCCGGGGCGGAGGTGTGTCGTAAACCGCCGGAAGGCGGACGCCGGCGGCAACTGATAAACCAAAAAAAGAGGAAACGATGCTTGAAAAAGGACTTTCGGCCAGCAGCGAGACGACAGTCTGCGAACAGAATACGGCCGCAGTGATGGGTTCGGGCGATCTGCCCGTATTTGCCACCCCCGCGATGGTGGCGCTGATGGAGCATGCCGCGATGAAGGCCGTGGCGGCGCACCTTCCCGAGGGGTCGACGACGGTCGGCGCCGAGATGAATGTCTCGCATATCAAACCCTCGGCATTGGGAACGGTCGTCACCGCCACGGCGGTGCTGACCGAGGCCGAGGGGCGCAGGCTGGTCTTCAACGTCGGGGCCCGCGATGCCGAGGGGCTGATCGGCGAAGGGGTGCACGTGCGCTACGTTGTCGACCGGGAGCGGTTCATGGGCAAACTCCGCTGAGCGGCGGAACCCCGTTGCGAAGAGGCAGCGCGAAGGAATTCCTTCGCGCCGCCTCGTTTCCGTATCGGGGCAGCCCGTCAGAGCACCGTAAAGATGAGGTGCTCGAGGTAGATGACGGCGATTCCCGCGACGTATCCGGCCAGGGCAAGCAGCGTGATGCGCTTGAGGTACCATGCGAAGTTGATCTTCTCGAGGCCCATCGCCACGACGCCGGCGGCCGAACCGATGATGAGCATGCTTCCGCCGACACCTGCGCAGTAGGTGAGCAGATGCCAGAACAGCCCGTCCTGCACGAATGCCTGCGTGAAGGCCGGGTCGACGCTTGCGGCGACCGCCGCCGTGTCGGCTACGGGGTACATGCCCATGCAGGCAGCGACCAGCGGAACGTTGTCGACCACCGACGAGAGGACGCCGATCGAGCCGGCGATGGTGAAGACCTCATGAATGTTCCTGTCGAGCCAGTCGGCCATGTGGGTGAGGATCCCGGCGGTCTGGAGCGCTCCGACGGCCATCAGGATGCCGAGGAAGAAGAGGATCGTCGGCATGTCGATGTGCTTGAGGACCTTCGAGATGCGGGGCTGTATCGACTCCTCGAGGTTGCGCAGGTTGCGTTTGCGGTAGAAGATCAGTTCCGAGAGGATCCACATCACGCCGAGGGAGATCATCATGCCCATGTAGGGAGGGAGTCCGGTGATGCCTTTGAATACCGGGACGAAGAGCAGGCTCAGGATGCCGACCACGAGCATGAACTTGCGCAGCCGCGGGCCGATGCCCTGGGGGTATCCCGTGGTGAGCTGCTCGGAGGAGACCGGCTCGGCGTCGTTGTCGTGGACGAAGCGGCAGGCAATGGCCGTGGGGATGATGACCGAGACCAGACACGGGAGGATGAGGTTCGCGACGAGGTTGGCGGCCGTGACGTTTCCGCGCATCCAGAGCATGATGGTCGTCACGTCGCCGATGGGCGACCATGCGCCGCCGCTGTTCGCGGCGATGACGATCACCCCGGCGAAGAGCCACCGCTCGGACTTGTCGGCGATCAGGCGCCGCAGGAGCATGACCATGATGATCGTGGTGGTCATGTTGTCGAGGACCGCCGACATGAAGAAGGTGATCGTCGAGAGGAGCCAGAGGAGTTTGTGTTTGTTGCGTGTGGTGATCTGGTCGGTGATGACTCCGAAACCTCCGTAGGAGTCGATCAGGTCGACGATGGTCATGGCCCCGATCAGGAATACGAGGATTTCGCAGGTGTCTCCGAGGTTGTCGATCAGTTCGTGCTGGATGTGGGGGTCGTTGCCCAGCAGGCTGAAGACGGTCCAGATCGCCCCGGCCATCAGCAGGGCGATGGCGGTCTTGTCGATCTTTGTCTTGTGCTCGAGGGCGATGAATACGTAGCCCACGACGAAGAGCAGAATCATGGATGTGATCATAACAAGTTCTGTTTGCGTTTGACGGTAAATTTAACAACGGGGACGGAAGGCCCCGTATTGCATAATTTCGGCGTGCGGATTGTAATTTGTAAAATTTTCGTTATCTTTGCCAGCGCTTTCGAGCGCATGTTTGAGCTGTGGTGTAATGGTAACACAGCAGATTTTGGTTCTGTCGTTCTGGGTTCGAATCCCGGCAGCTCAACACGACGAGGGTGGCCCATCCGGATGGGTCACCCTCGTTCGTGTTAGGTCTCGCGCACATTGTTCAATCATTCTTTTTGTTTCACTCTCTCGCGGATCCGGCGGGCCGAGCCCGGGAGCCGTCCTTCGACGGCATCGGCGGCACGGAGGGTCGTCTCCTTCATTCTGTTTCCGGCCCGGGCGTGTTGTCCCCGGGCGCAACGTGTGGCGGCGTCGATCCGCCCGGCCAGGAGGTCCACGGCCTCCTTGGCTGCTTCGGCGGTCCGGTCGATCCGGGCGTCGATCCTTTCACGGTCCATACGCATCGGAGCTCAGCGGATCCGGCGGTGGTTGACGATGGCGGCGATCCACAGCAGGACGACCGCTCCGATGACGGCCGTTGCGAGGCTTCCGAGGGTTCCCACGGGCACCAGCCCGAGGAGCGAGAGGATCCAGCCTCCGAGCAGTCCTCCGACGAGTCCGACGATGAGGTTGCCCAGCAGTCCTGCGCTGCCGCCCTTGACGATCAGGTTGGCGAGCCACCCGGCCGCCAGACCGATCAGAAGATACCATATAAAATACATAGCGCCAAAAATTTGTTCGATTCCGGAGGGGTGCAAAATCCGTTCCGAAACCGTGCCGCGCGTAGGCGAATCTTCCCGGCGGAGGTTGTTGCAAATCCTCCTGCCCGGCGGCCGTTGCAAAACCTCCCGGACAGCGGCCGTTGCGAATCTTTCCGTCCGGCGGCCTTGCGAATCTTCCCGTCCGGCGGCCGTTGCGGGGTCGGGTGGGGGATGCCGCGGCTCAGAGGGCCTTTTCCAGGGCCTGCGCGAGCTGGTCGGGACACGAGGTTCCCTTCCCGCGGCAGTCGATTCCCCGGAGCCGTGCGACGGCCTCCGCGGCCGGCATGCCGCACACGAGGGCCGCAACGCCCTGGGTGTTCCCGTGGCACCCTCCCGTGAAGGCGACGCGGCGAATGACGCCGTCCTCGAGGTCGATGTCGATTTGTCGCGAGCAGGTGCCCTGGCACGTATGGCTGATATGGCGTATCATGGCTGACGGTCTGTTGGCGGCCCAAAGGTACGAATCGGCGGGGTAAAAACCAAAAAAACGGGGGTTGAGATGCAACCCCCGTCGATATTTTCCCGCTCCGGCGGACTATTGGCGCTGGAGATCCGAGTTGTCGGCCACGACCATGTTCTTGTCGATGCGCAGCGTGACGTTGCTGTCGACCTCGATGAGCAGCGAGGTCTCCTTGACCTCCTTGACGGTGCCGTAGATACCTCCGGCGGTGATTACCTTGTCGCCTTTTTTCAGGCCGTCGCGGAAGGCCTGCATCTGCTTGCGGCGCTTGGCCTCGGGACGCCACATGAAGAGCCACAGGACGAGCACCATGAGGGCGATCGTGATGATGAAGCCGTACTGCTGCATGAAGGTGGGATTCTGCATGGGATCCACGGGTGGCGTTTGAAGGAAATTGATCATAACGGTTATCGGTTTTTGTGATTGTTGTCTTGTTTTTTTCTAAACGTCGCAAAGATACGAATTATTGTCGAATCTGCAAGTGTTTTATTCGATCTCGGCCTCGACGAAGATCCGCAGGGGCCGTGGGGCTCCGGCCAGTGAGATGTCGAGGCGTTTGAGCTGCCATCCGTATTCGCCCCGGGAGTCGAAGGTCAGCGTCGCGCGCTGCGAGGCGCCTGCGGCAAGGGGCTGAGGGTCAAACTCGAATCTGGTGCATCCGCAGCTGGCGTCGCAGGCGACGATGGCCGTGGGGCGGGATGCGCGGTTCTCGATGAGGATCCGCTGCACGGCGATCTCTCCCGAGTGCAGGCGTCCGAACCGCACGGTATCCGTACCGCCCGCGTCGAGCGTTGCGTCCGTCAGCGCGATGATCGGGCCCTTGTATTCCCGGACGGCGGGGGCGTTGTTCCCGCAGGCGGCGAAGCAGGCGGCAAGGCAGAGTCCCATGCCGAGCCTGCTGCAGGCTGCGGCGCGCCGCACCGCAGCCGCCGTGACGGGAAACCTTCGCAGGAGGTGCATGGGGCGTGTCAGATCAGTCCGCGTCCGCTCTTTTTGATCCGTCCCTCCTCGGTCAGCGAGGCGACGATCTTGTCGAGCACGCCGTTGATGAAGGTGCTGCTGCCCGGGGTGGAGTAGTATTTCGAGATCTCGATCCACTCGTCGAGCGTCACCTTCACGGGAATCGACGGGAAGGAGGTCAGTTCGGTCATTGCGGTGCCGAGGATCAGGTTGTCCATGAAGACGATGCGCTCGAGGTCCCAGTTGGCGGTGAACTTCTCGATGTAGTCCTGGTTGGCGTCGTAGTTCACCAGGGACTTCTCGAAGAGCGTGCGCACGAACTGCGGGTCTTCGTCGCTCTTGAACTTCGCGGGAACCTTCAGCTCGGTGTGCGAGGCGCGGAGCCCGGAGAGCGAGCGGAGGATCATGATGACGATGTAGGGCAGGTCGTCGCTCCAGAGCATCGAACTCTCCTCGAGCACGTCGTCGAGGGCGTCGCACTCCTGGAGCTCCTTGAAGAACTCCTCGAGGAGGCGCCTGTCGTCGTCGAACGACCGCTCGCTGCGCTGCATGTACTCCTTGTAGTAGTCGCGTTCGCAGAGCTGCGTGTAGAGCGTGCGGATCAGTTCGGGATACTGGGCCCATCCGAGGCGCCGTGCTGCGAGGTGGTCGTTTACCGCGTCGCTGTTGGCGATCGTGCGGATGACGGTGTTTTCGATGAATTTCGTATTGGGGTGGAGGTCTTCGTATGTGGGCAGTTTCTTCTGTCGCGCCAGCTCCATGCGCTGCTCGGCATAGCGGGCGATCTCCACGGGGAGCGCGAGGATCTGGAAGTAGAGGTCGTATGCCTTGTCCACGGAGGCCATCAGGGTCTTTTCCGAGGCCATCATGTTGTCGGCTCCCGACTTGAGGTGTGCAAACAGGGCCTTGATGACCTTGATGCGGAGTAATCTTCTGCTCAACATAGTTAGAACGGTATTTCGGGGTGCAAAGATACAACAACTCGTGCGTACTGCCAAATTTATTTCGGCGTTTGTGGCGCGCAAAACGCCGCGGACTCGGCGCCGGGATAAAAAATCGGGGCATGTTGTGAAATAAAGTATTATCTTTGCACCCGTATGGAACCCATGGAAGAAAAACAACCTTTCGACGTCATCGTCGTCGGGGCCGGTGCCGCGGGGCTCATGGCTGCGGGCACTGCGGCCAACAGCGGCAAACGGGTGCTGCTGCTCGAAAAAATGGAGAAATCGGGCCGCAAGGTCCGCATTTCGGGCAAGGGACGCTGCAACGTGACCAACGCCCGGCCCGCCGGGGAGTTTGCCTCGCAGGTGCGCACGAACGCCGACTTTTTCGCCCCGGCCTTCGCGGGGTTCGACAACCGTGCGACGATGCGCTTCTTCGAACGCCGGGGCGTGAAACTCGACGTCGAACGCGGCGAGCGGGTCTTCCCGCACAGCGGCAAGGCCTGGGACATCGCCAACGCCCTGCTGGACTTCTGCGTCGAAAACGGCGTGAAAATCCTCTACGATACGCGCGTTACGGAAATCCTGACCTTCGGAGGCCGGGTTTTCGGCGTGCGGTATGTCAACAAGCGGGGCTTCGAACGCCGGGAGGAGTGCCCGCGGGTGATCCTCGCCACGGGAGGGGTTTCGTACCCTGCCACCGGATCGACCGGCGACGGATATGCCTTCGCCGCCGACCTGGGCCATACGATCGAGCCGCTGCGTCCGTCGCTCACGCCGCTCGTCACCACGCACTCCCAGGTGCGCTACCTCGACAAACTGCTGCTGCGCAACGTCCGCGCAACGCTTTATGTGGATAACGAGCCCGTGCGTGAGGAGTTCGGCGAAGTGGGCTTCTCGCCGCGCGGCATCGAGGGTGCCGTGGCCCTGCGCCTGAGCCGCGATGCGGTCGACGCGCTGATCGACGGACACCGCGTGAAGCTGGTGCTCGACCTCAAGCCGGCCCTTACCGAGGAGGTGCTGCGCGAACGCATCGCCCGCGAACGGGCCGAACTGGCGCCCACGGAGTTTTTCGGGGAACTGCTGCGCAAGCTCGTGCCGCAGCCGCTGGTCATGCCGCTCTGCCACGAGATCGACGTGCACTCGAAAACCTACCTCTCGAAAATCGCCGACGAACAGATCACGCGCCTGATCCGCACGCTCAAGGGACTGACCTTCCCGATTTCGGACTACGCGCCCTTCGAATACGCCGTGACGACGGCCGGGGGCGTGCGGTGCGACGAGGTGAACCCCGAGACGCTCGAATCGTTGAAGGTTCCGGGGCTCTACTTCGCCGGGGAGGTGCTCGACCTCGACGCCAACACGGGCGGCTACAACCTCCAGATCGCCTTTTCGACGGGACGCCTGGCGGGGCTGCTGAAAAAATAACCGCGATGAAATTCGGACACCATACCCTCGCCCTGCACCTGCCGGGCCGCCTCTCGAGCCTCGGCAACCGCCTCTCCCGGGCACGCTATTTCCGGGGCCACGGGGTGCATTCGCCCTTCGTCTATGCCATTGTTCGCGAGGTCTTCATGCGCCGGGAGCTGCTCCCGGGGGATCGCGGGCTTTACGGGGCGCTGCTTGCGGCGGGAGTTCCGCACCGTCGGGCGGTGCAGCTGCAGAATCTGGCGATTCATTGCGGCTATGCGACCTTCGGTATGAATTATGCGGATGCGGATCTGTGCATCGCCACGCGCGACCTTCCGCGTGCGGAGACCCTGGCGCTGGCTCGTGTGGCCGCCGAAGGGGGGCATACGGTGGCTTTGCTGTCGCCCTACGACGGACGCGACCGCCAGGCACTGTGCGCGCAGATCGTCGCTGAACACCGTTCGACGACAGTCGACAATCGGGGGTACCTGCTGGTGTTCAACAACCATTTGCCGAAACAACATTTCAAGCTATGAAAATCTATACCAAAACGGGGGATAAGGGGATGACGTCGCTCATTGGCGGCGAGCGCGTCCCGAAGAGTGACGAGCGTGTCGAGGCCTACGGCACGGTCGACGAACTGACGGCCTTCACGGCGCTGCTGGCCGATGAACTGCGGCCCGATTCCGCGGCCGGGGCATACGTCGACGACCTGCACCGGATCCTTTCGCGGCTGATGAGCGTCGAGGCGCTGCTGGCTACCGGCACGTCGGGCAGCGACAAGGTGCAGCCCCTGGCTCCGGAGAGCGTTGCGTGGCTCGAAGGGCGGATCGACGCCCTGCAGGCGGCGCTGGCGCCTATCGACAAGTTCACCCTCCCCGGGGGGCACCGGGCCGTTTCGCTGTGCCACGTCTGCCGCACGGTCTGCCGACGGGCCGAACGCGCGGCCCTGCGTGCCGATGCGCGCTACGGGGTGGATCCCACGACGCTGGTGTGGCTGAACCGCCTTTCCGACTACTTCTATGCCCTCGGACGCACGCTGACGGCGCATTACGGTGTCGAGGAGACGCTGTGGATCCCGTAAACTATTGATTCTAAGCGTGTAGGGATGTCTTCGGATACATTTTTTGATTTTTTCTTTGTACTTCTCTTTTTTTTTATACTTTTGCAAATCGGTCATGACGGCTTGACCGCCTTGCGAGGTGTTCAAACCGTTGTTATTTAGGAACTTAAAACTTTGTGACTATGTATTGGACGCTTGAGTTGGCCTCGAAGCTTGAAGATGCGCCGTGGCCTGCAACCAAAGAGGAGTTGATTGATTACGCAGTACGTTCGGGCGCTCCGCTGGAAGTTTTGGAAAACCTGCAGGAGATCGAGGACGAAGGAGATATTTACGAATCCATCGAGGACATCTGGCCGGACTACCCGTCGAAAGACGATTTCTTCTTCAACGAGGAGGAGTATTAAGCCTATTTTAGAGGTAAACGCCTCAAAATGCGCCTTTTAAAAACTTGCTAATGCGACCTTCGGGTCGCATTTTTCGTATCAAAAAGTATAGTTAGGATATATAAACTTTCTAATAATCTACCTATATTTGTGTGTTCATCCACGATAAATAACATAGAATATGGGGCGCGTAAAGTCAAAATTCCCAACAGGGAACATTGTCATCAAAAACAAGAAACCCAATAAAGAGGGTAAAGTCGCCCTATATCTTTGTTATAACATCAACACAACACCTGTCACCATTACCACGGATATTTTTGTTAAACCTGACGATTGGGACAGTAAGACGCAAACTGTAAAAAGCAAAAATCCCGCAGCCGTCCGACTGAACAATCAGTTGAAGCTGCAACGGGAAAAGGTGGATGAGCAAATCATGGCATATGAAGGGCATCTGACGGCAGATATTGTCCGTAAGATGCTCAAGGGTGAGTTCGCACAACAAAATGACCCCAAGAAGATTGATTTTATTCAGTATGCCATGGACTACAATCAGCAACGGTATGATTTGCAGAAGCTGTCCTATTCAACATACTATAATGGAGACCGCTATATAAAGAAATTTCAGCGTTTCTTGGCAGAGCAAACGGGGGAAGGTATCATTTATCTAACCGACCTGACTATTGACCTGATCGATAAATATAAAACATTCTGCATTAAAAAGGGCAATACAAAAGAGGGAATCAACAAGATGCTGACTCCTCTTATTAAAGCTGCCATGTATGCCACAGACAATGACTTGTTATCGGCAAAGGTATCAGCACAAATCAAACAGTCCTACTTTGACCTGAAAGAGCGGCAATATCGGTCTGAAGTTGAAGATAGTGAAGTTCGCTATCTGACAGA
>DWYP01000019.1 GCA_019118605.1 Candidatus Alistipes faecavium
CGGAACGACGACCGACATCGACGGAAACTATGCGATCAATGCCCCGGCCGCCGGGCAGCTGAAGTTCTCGTACATCGGATATGCCGAACAGACGGTGGAGATCGGCACGCAATCAGTCATCAATATCACCCTGCAGGACGACAGCCAGGTACTCAAGGATGTCGTGGTCATCGGATACGGCACGATGGAAAAGAAGTCGGTGACCTCATCCATCACCTCGATCAAGGGCGACGACCTGACTGCCGGCATGGGCGGGTCGACAATCGCCACGGTACTTCAGGGCAAGGTTCCCGGACTGACTATTTCGGGCAGCTCCAGCCCCAACAGCAGCAACGGATTCCAGTTGCGCGGCGTGGCATCGATCAATGCCAGCCAGAGCCCTCTCGTCGTGATCGATGGCATCCCCGGCGGCGACATGCGCGCCCTCATCCAGGAAGACATCGAGTCGATCGACGTACTGAAGGATGCCTCGGCAGGTGCCATCTACGGCACACGCGCGGCCGGCGGCGTGATCCTCATCACGACCAAACGGGCCAAACAGGGGCGCGTAAGCGTAAACTATACGGGAGAATTCTCGATCGAAAGCATCCGCAAATACCCCGACCTGCTCTCCTCGAGCGAGTATGTCGAATACGGGCTCGGCGAGGATTACGGATCGGATACCGACTGGTTCAAGGAGCTGACCAACGAGCTGCCATTCTCGCAGCGCCATACGGTGAGCCTCTCGGGAGGTACTGAGGCCGCCCAGGTCTATACCTCGTTCATGGCCCAGGACCAGAAAGGTATCGTTATCGGCGACAATCGCAAGGACTATTCGGGACGTATCAATGCACGTTTCAACCTCTTCGACGGACTGGTCGAGGTACGCGCCAACGCCCAGTTCCGCGAGGCGGAGCGCGACAACCGCAACTCGTCGGGAATCTTCAAGATGGCGTTCGGGCTCAACCCCACCATCCCGCTCTACGACCCCGAGAATCCCTCGGACTACAACGTCGTGGGGAACGGCATCTCCGGCACGAGCTTCAACCCTGTTGCCGACATCATGCTGCGCACGAAAAACGGCAAGGACCAATGGCTGCTGGCCGATGCCACGGTGAAAATCAACCTGATGAAGGGGCTTTCGCTGCAAGGGACCGTAGGCATCGACAAGCGCCAGTACCAGGAGTACACCTACGTCTCGCATGACCACAAGGAGTCGATCGACAACAGCCGCCGCGGAGGTGCCTCGCACAAGTTCAGCAAGGATAACCGCGTTTCGGTCGAGGCATACGCCAACTACCACCGCACCTTCGCCGAGGACCATACGCTCGACGTCGTGGCCGGATACAGCTTCTGGCAGGCCGGAGGCGAGAGCTTCAGCATGTCGAACTACGACTTCCCGGTCGACGGAGTCGGCCCGTGGGACATGGGCGTCGGTTCGTACCTCACGGACGGCCGCGCCTCGATGGATTCGAGCAAGGACCCGCGCGAACGGCTGCTGTCGCTCTTTGGGCGTGCCAACTACTCGTACAAGGACCGCTACATGGCAACGGTAAGCTTCCGCCGCGAAGGTTCCTCAAAATTCGGCCCGAACAACCGATGGGGTAATTTCTGGGCCGTCTCGGGAGGCTGGCGCCTCTCGAACGAGGCCTTCATGCGCGACATCCGCTGGATCGACGACCTCAAGATCCGCCTCGGATACGGCGTAACGGGTAACAACGGTTTCGGAAACGGCTACACGACCCGCATGTACACGGCCAACGACATGTGGCCCACCAACGGGATCTGGCAGCCCGGATACGGCTCGGTCCGCAACATCAACCCCGATCTGAAATGGGAGGAGAAGTCCGAGTTGAACGTCGGGTTCGATTTCGCGCTCTTCGACAACCGCCTCTGGGGAAAATTCGACCTCTATTACCGTCAGGTCAACGACATGCTCTACAACGTCAACGCCCCGATGCCCCCGATGGTGCACGACACGGTGATGAAGAACATCGGCAGCCTCGAGAACAGAGGCTGGGAGTTCGAGCTCGGCGGGGACATCGTACGCAGCAAGAACTTCCGCTATACGTCGTCGGTACGCCTGTCGCACAACAAGACTCGCATCAACCGGTTGGGAGACGACGGGTTCTTCCTCGACGAGGTGACGTTCCCCTCGCCGGGCAACCCGGGAACGGCCGTGCGCCTGCAGAACGGACTTGAGCTGGGACAGTTCTTCATCTACAAATACGCCGGGCTCGACGAGAACGGCAAGTGGCTGATCTACGACAAGAACAACGAAATCGTACCGGCCATTGACGGCAGCACCTCGAACCTCATCGCCGAGAACAAGCATTTCGTCGGCAACGCGATTCCGAAGGTCATTCTGTCGTGGGACCACACCTTCAAGTACAAGAACTGGGACCTGTCGGTCTACCTGCGCAGCTGGCTCGACTACGACGTCTTCAGCCAGGTGAACATGTACTACGGACTGGCCAATGACTCGCAGCTCAACGTCCTCAAGTCGGCCTACACGCGCAACCGCAATATCAAGGACGAAAAGATCCTCTGCGACTACTGGCTCGACGACGGATCGTTCCTCAAGATCGACGCCATCAACCTCGGATATACGCTCGACCTGAGAAAATGGACGCGCTACATTCAGTCCGCGAAACTCTACCTGACGATCCGCGACCTGGCCGTCTTCACCAACTACAACGGGCTCAACCCCGAAATCGACATCAACGGACTCTATCCCGGATTCGAGTACGTCAACGACACCGCATCGATGTATCCGCAGACGACCCGCTTTACGCTGGGTGTGCAGATAACCTTCTAATCCAAAATCGAAAATCGTTATGATCAAGAAACATATAATTGCCGTACTGGCCGGGGTCGCCGCCATCTCCGCACCCTCCTGCGACCTCGACGAGAAATTCTACTCGGAAGTCACCCCCGACACCTTCATCACCTCGCCCGAAAGCACCTACGCCGTGCTGTGCCGGCCCTTCACCCACTGGAAATGGTACATCGGGGCCGACAGGTGGTACCTCCAGGAACTGACCACCGACGAGATGGTATGTCCCAAACGTAGCAGCGACTGGTACAACGGCGGAGAATACTATCGCCTGCACTACCACACCTGGTCGCCCGACGACCGGTTCATCGTCAATACCTACGACGGCACCACCGGGGGCATCTCGCGCGCCCTGGAGGCCAAAGCCGACCTCCAGGCCGTAGACTACAACGCCATCGGGCTCGACGACAAGGTCAAGGCCGACCACATCAACCAGCTGAACGCCATCACGGCCTACTTCTACATGCGCGGACTCGACTACTTCGGAGGCATGCCCATCTACTATTCGGTCAACGACGACCTCCGGGGCCGCAGTACGGCCCGCGAGACCTTCGAGCATGTCGAGACCCTGCTCAAGGAGGCGATCCCGACCCTCACGAAGAAGACGACGCTCGGGGCATCCGAAGACGGCTACATCAAGCAGGCGGCTGCCGCAGCGATGCTGGCCCAGCTCTACTTCAATGCCGTCGCCTACATCGGCGAGGAGCGTTTCGAGGAGTGTGCCAAGCTCTGCCGCGACATCATCGGAGGCGTCTATGGCACCTACGATCTCGATGACACCTGGTACGGCCCTCACAGTTTCGACAACAACACCTCGCCGGAGGTGATCTGGACGGTGCCCTCTGAAAATGCCAAACTCGAATGGAACTGGTATTTCAAATACTTCTACCACTATTCGGCCTATGAGTACTTCGGGAGCGAGACGGCCGGATACAACGGATTCATGCTGACCCCCTCGCTCGACCCCCAGGGCCGCTACTATACCCAATGGAAACTGGGCAACACCTACCGGAAATTCCACGACAAGGACCTGCGCAAGAAGCCCTATCGCTACCTCGGCAACGGACAATACGAGGGTATGTTCCTCATCGGTGAGCAGACCAACCCCAACGACCCGTCGAAACAGTGCCTCGGGCAGAAGGAGTACAGCGGCAAGGCGATCAACCTGGTCGACCAGGTCGCCCGTTTCTCGGAGGTCGGCAGCAAGTACAATTCGGTCGCCGAGCTGACCTCGACGATGGCCGACGGCGAGGAGAACTCAGGCGTCCGCCTGGTAAAGTCCCCGCAACCCGACCTTGACGACATCCAGTTGCGATGGAATCCCGATTGCCCGGTCATCCGGCTGACGGAGATCTACTACATGCTGGCCGAATGCGAGATGCGGGCAGGGCAGAAGGGAACGGCCGCCGCGCTGATCAACCAGGTACGTGCGCGCAACTTCGAGAACAGGGAGGACCCCGACCCCGTGACGGCCGACAACCTCGATGAATACCGCATGCTCGACGAATGGATGATCGAGTTCCTGGGCGAGGGGCGCCGCCGTACCGACCTGATCCGCTGGAACAAGTTCACGACCGACGCATGGTGGGACCACACGCCGCTCGGCGACGAAGAACAGGCCAGGAATCTGAACCTGTTCCCGATTCCCAACTCGGCCATCTCGGCCAACAACCTGATCAAACAGAATCCCGGGTATACGGGCTATAACCCGCAATAGCGCCCGCGGGCACCGGATTCAAGAGTGTTGAACATTAAAAACCGAAAAAATGATCAAATACATCAAATATTATCTGTTGGCCTTTCTGCTGGTCACCGGTTCGGTCGCCTGCAGCGAGGACGAAGGCGCCCAGATTCTCGGAGCACTTCACGAAAAGGTGGACATCGAGCCCGAACCCGGCATGAACCTCGTAGGGCGCGTTACCGACGGCAAGAATCCGATCGAAGGTGTCGTTGTCAGCGACGGCTTCACGGTGACCACCACCGATGCCCGGGGCATTTACCAGATGCGCGTCAAACGGACGACTCCGTTCGTCTTTGTCTCCGTGCCCGCGGAGTATGAGATCCCGATGGAAAACGGGCATCCGAAGATATACAAGAAGATCGCTTTGGGCGACAACGACGTCGTGCAGCGCAGCTTCAAGCTCGAACGGGCCGCCAAAAAGGAGCGTTTCACCCTTCTGGCACTGGCCGACGTGCAGATCGGCCGCGAAGACGAGGTGACGATGCTCGACGAAGAGGTGCTTCCGTTCCTGATCCCCTACGTACAGGAGGAGCTGCAGGCTCCCGTCTACGGCATCTCGCTGGGCGACCTGGTATGGGACAACATGCCCTACCACACGATCTACAAGGAGCGAATCCAAAAGATCGGCGTCCCCGTATTCCAGGCCATCGGAAACCACGACCACGACAAGGCTGTCTCCGACGATACGGAGGCCGACGCCAGCTTCGAGTCGGCATTCGGCCCCACGTATTACTCCTACAACATTGGGGATTGCCACTTCATCGTCCTCGACGATGTCCTCTACGCGGGCTCGTCCTCCTATACGGCCGACATCACCGACGAGCAGATGGCCTGGCTGGAGCAGGACCTGCAATACGTTCCCAAAGACAAGCTCATCATCCTGGGCGTGCACATCCCGACGTCGCGCCGCAACCGTCCCTCGACCCAAGTCGAGAACTGCGAGGAGCTCTATGCTCTGCTCGACGGCTACCAGGTGCGCATCCTCTCGGGACACTCGCACAACAACTACACGACCACCATCTCCGAATTGATCGAGGAGAACACGCTCGGGTCCGTCATGGGGGCCTACTGGAACGGGAAAGAGCTGTGCAACGACGGCAGTCCCCGCGGTTATGCGGTCTACGAAATCGAAGGGAACCGGATCAAGAACTGGTACTACAAGGGTACGGCCTATCCGCGCGAATACCAGATGTACCTCTACGGCCCGGGTGAGGCCGTCTCGGAGCAGTACCGCGACGGACTGATCTTCAACATCTTCAACTGGCACACCACCTGGACGGTCGAGGTGCAGGAGGACAATTCCGACTGGGTGACGCTCCCCTCGGACTCGAACCTCAAGAACGAAATGGACCGCCGTGCATACGACTTCATGTTCGGCGAAACCGTCCCCGAACACCGTCCGACGGCCGAACCCGAGGATAAGAACGACCACATGTTCTACTACAAGCCCGTTTCAGACTCCTGGGAGAAGGTCACGGTGAAGGCTACCGACCCCTACGGGAACGTATACACCGAAAGCATCCAGAACGAATAGTCCACGGTCTCAACAACCCTCCGTGCCCTCCTGCGGGAGGCACGGAGGGTCTCAACCATGTCTCTGCCCATGAAAAAAACGATTCTCGCACTCCTGATCGCCATGTGCTGCGGGCTCTCCGCCCGGGCGCAGGACTTCGAAAACCCCCTTGTCTTCGGTGAGAACCGCCTGACGCTCATCACCCCGACCCTGTTCCGGCTGGAGTTCGCCCATGACGGGAAATTCATCGACGCCCCGACCTACTTCGCCTACGACAGAAGCAACCTGCTCCCCGCCACCGAGTTCAAGGTCCGCGCGTTGGGCGACAACCGCTACGAGATCACGACCTCGGCCCTGCGCATCGTCTACGAACACGACGGATTTCCTTTCGGGCTCCACAACTTCGCAGCCTACTATACCCTCAACGGCAAAGAGAAGAAATTCACCAACCGCTGCATCTTCCGCAACAACCTCGGAGGCCCGATCGAGACCCTCGACCGCGTCACCGGGGAGATTCCCATGCACGACGGGCTGCTGAGCCGCGACGGCTGGTACGTGATCGACGACGAACGTTCCGACCTGCTGATCGACGGATGGCTCGCCCCGCGCGACACGAAAAGCCACGTACAGGACCAGTACTGCTTCGTCTACGGCAACGACTACCGGGCCGCCCTCGCCGACCTGGGGGCCATCAGCGGGCACGTGCCCATGACCCGCAAATACATCCACGGCGTCTGGTACTGCCGCTACTGGGACTATACCTCCGAAGAGTTCCTCTCGATCATTGACGGATACGAAGAGAACGACTTCCCGCTCGACAACCTCGTCTTCGACATGGGGTGGCACACCTACGACGCACAAATCGGGACCGGACACGCCGGCAGCCGCAGCTGGACGGGCTACACGTGGGACCGCACGCGTATCCCCGACCCCGGAGCACTGATCGCCGAGGTGCACCGCCGCGGCGTCACCGTATCGCTCAACGACCATCCGCACGACGGAATCCGTCCCCACGAGGAGATGTACGCAGACTTTATGGCCGACATGGGCGCCGACCCCTCCAAACCGCTGCTCTTCGACGTTGGGGACCGAAAATACATGGAGACCTTTTTCAAACATGCCCACCATTCGACCGAAGATCTGGGAATCGACTTCTGGTGGCTTGACTGGCAACAGAACTACCTCTATCCCGAGGTGCGCGGTTACCGCTCCACGACACTGCAATGGATCAACGAGCTCTACTACCGCGAAACCGAGCGGAAAGGGCTGCGCGGCGCCGGATACAGCCGCTGGGCCGGCTGGGGCGACCATCGCCACCCGATCCAGTTTTCGGGCGACGCCCAGGCCAACTGGGAGCTGCTCGCCTTCGAGGTGAAGCTCACCGCCGCCAGCGGCAACGCGGGCTGCTATTACTGGGCGCACGACATCGGCGGATTCCGCGGTGACCCGAATCCCGAACTGACGGTACGGTGGACACAATTCGGAGCGCTTTCAGCCGCCCTGCGGGTCCACTCCACGAAGGATGCGCGCCTCGACCGCCGTCCGTGGCTCAGCGGAGAACGCGAAACCGTCGCCATGCGCCGCATGTACCACATGCGTTCGGAGTTGATGCCCTACATCTACAGCAGCGTCTGGCAGACCCACTCGACGATGGTGCCCCTCAACCGCCCGATGTATATCGACTACGGGCATGAAAAACCCGCCTACGAAAATCCCCAGGAGTTCCTCTTCGGGGACAACCTGCTCGCCGCGCCGATCACCTCGCCGGGAGAGGGCGAGGAGAGAGTCGCCTCACAACAGGTGTGGTTTCCCGCAGGGGACGTATGGTACGACTTCTTCACCCACGAACGTGTCGACGGAGGCCAGGTGCGCCGCATCGCCAAACCGCTCGACGAATTCCCGCTCTACGTCCGCGGCGGCTGGGTGCTGCCCATGCAACCCTACACGCCCCGTCCCGCATCGACACCGCTCACCACGCTCGTCATGCGCGTCTATCCCGCATCGGGCGATGCCAACAACACCTATACGCTCTACGAGGACGACGGATTGACCCGCGATTACGAACGCGGCCTGTACGCCACCACGGAACTCAACTACCGTCGCCAGGGAGAGGTGACGACCATCACCATCCGCCCCGCGTCGGGCAGCTACGAAGGGCAGGTCCCCCAACGGGCCTACAGACTCCAGCTCCCCGCCATGGGAGAAATCCGCCGCGTCAAGGTCAACGGCCGCGCCGCAAGGATTTCGTACGATACGCAATTGGAGTGCCCGACCGTAGAGGTCCCGGCAACGGACATCCGCAAGGAAATAAGGATAGAGATCTTCGGATAACCTTTCCGGAAACGACCCGCACGAAAAGTGAATCCCGCGCCATGGAAATGATGCGGGATTCGCTTTTTTTTATAAATTTGTCCTCAAACGACCGCTGCCGATGAGAAAACCGTCCCTTTCCGCCATCCTCGGTGTCGCGACCTGTCTCGTTCTCTTCTGTGCCTGCCGCAAAGACGGCAACGAACAGGTATTCGACGAACTGGATCGGGTCATCAGTCAGAAATCCTGCTACGCAGAGCGTTTCAACCGACAGGCCGATTCGCTGCGCCGGAGACTCGGCGCTGCACCCGACGACACGTCAAGATGGCAAATGGCCCACCACCTGTTCAACGCCTACATCACCTACGACATCGACTCCGCCGCCCGTTACTCCGAACTGATGTACCGTTATGCCGCCGCAACCGGCGACCGGGAGATGCAGTTCCTCTCGACAACCTGCGATGCCGGGGTGCAGATCGCCCGCAACAATGTCGGAAGAGCCTACAAACTGATCCTCTCGCTCGATACGGTCGGCATCAACAAACGCATGTGGGCGAATTACTATACACAGCAGATGGCGATTTTCGGACGGCTCGCCGCCTCGGAAGGCCCCGAAGAGCAGCAGGCAAAATATGCCGATTCTCTCGTCCGGCTGCGCCACACGCGCATCGGCTTCGACGGACACTCGTACGTCACCCGCCAACGACTCCGGGCCCTCGAACTCATGGACATGCACCGCTATGACGAGGCGCTGGAGATTCTGCTGCCGCTCTACGACCCCGAAAAGTACAACAACCGCACGCTCGCCCGCATCGCCTACAACATCGCCAACACCTATGAGGCGCTCGGCGATCGGGAGCAGAACAAGTTATGGCTCGCCACAACGGCGATTTCGGACCTCCAGACCCCGGTCCGCGAGTACCTCTCGCTGTACAACCTGGCGCTGCTGATGTTCGAGGAGAAAGATATGGAGCGCGCGGCGCGTTATATCCAGTGCACGATGTCCGACATGCTGGAGTGCAACTACAACACCCGCATCCTCCATTCCAGCCAGGCCGAGATGATCATCAACCAGGCCGTCGTCTACAGCATCAACTCTCGCAGCCGCATCCTGACCGTCATGATATACATCTTCATGGCACTGTGCGCCATCATCCTGCTGTTGCTCATGTATACCCTGCAGCAGCACCGGAAGCTGCAGCAGACCAACAGACAGCTCAACGAGTGGAACGAGCAGATCCGCCAGCTGAACGACAGCCTGCGCGACGCCAACAGGATCAAGGACAACTACGTGTTCCGCTACATGCACCTGGCCACACAGTACATCGGCCGGGTCGATCAATATCGGGACGAATTGCGGAAAACGGTAAAAAAAGAGGGGCCCGAGGCCCTGATGCGCAAGTTGCGGTCGCCGTCGGATGTCGACCGCGACTACCGGGACTTCTACCGGATTTTCGACGAGACGTTCCTCGGCATCTTCCCCGATTTCATCGAGCAGGTCAACGCCCTGCTCGAAGAGTCGGCCCGTTTCCCCGTACGTGCCGACAAGACGCTGCCCACCGAACTGCGGATCCTGGCCGTCATGCGGCTCGGAATTACCGACAGCGGACATATCGCCAGCTTCCTCAACTGCGCTTCGACGACCGTCTACACCTACCGCACCAGGTTGCGCAACTCGGCGCTCGGGGCGCGCAACGAATTCGAAAAACAGGTGCGGCTCATCGGCTTCTGACCGACAGTCCGGAGGGGAGGGCGAAAGTACACGCCGTGCTCCGATACACCGTCGCAGCCGCTACATCAGACCCATGCGCTTGCGCGCGAAGGGGATGACCCATGCCGGCGACTGCTCCTTCGAGAGCATCTCGCGCATGTACTCCATATAGGGCTCCACGTGGCGGAGATAGTGGTACAGACCTTCACAAAGAGTATTTTTGCGGCAGCCGTCCGATCCGGTCTCGAAGCGGTGCTTCGGGCACTCGCCCCGGCAGGCGAAATAGTAACGGCAGCGCAGGCACTCGGCCGGCAGGGCATTGCGCTTCGCCAGGCCGAAGTCGCGGCGCTTCTTCGAACGGTAGATTTCCGCCAAAGGGGTCTCGCGAATATTTCCCAACTTGTATTCGGGATAGACGAAGTGGTCACACGAATAGACATCGCCGTTATGCTCGACGACCAGGGCGTCTCCGCATGTCTCACCCATCGAGCAGACGCCCGGCTGAACCCCGCACCACTGGGAGAGCGAAGCATCGAACATCTGCACGAAGACCTGCCCCACGTCGCTCACGACCCATTCGTCGAAGATGTCGCACAGGAACTGCCCGTAGCCCCCGGCCGTAACCGACCATTCGGCCAACCGCGCCCCCTCGCGCTCCGGAGCGACGATCAGCGGACGGTGGAAACCCTCGACATCGACCACATGCTCCACGGCCGGAAGGAACTGCATGTAGCGGCTCCGCACCGTGTCGCGGAAAAAACGGTAGATCTCCGCGCCACGCCCCTCGCACAGCCGATTCACGACGCTCAGCGTGTTGTACTCCACGCCGCGTTCGCGGAACATCCCGACGGTGCGCATCACCCGTTCGAAGGTCGGGGCGCCCCCGCGCGTGCGGCGGAAGGCGTCGTGAAGGTCCTGCGGTCCGTCGAGCGAGAGGCCCACCAGAAAGTTGTTCTCCGCAAAGAGGTCGCACCACTCCCCGTCGACCAGCGTACCGTTGGTCTGGAGTGTATTCTCGATACGCTTGCCGTCGGCATACTTTTTCTGGAGGGCCATGGCTTTCCGGTAAAACCCGAGACCCAGCAGCAGGGGTTCCCCGCCATGCCAGCAGAAGGTCACCGTCGGGACGTCGTTGGCTTCGATATACTGCCGCACGTAGCTCTCCAGCAACTCGTCACTCATCACCGCCTGGCGCCCTCCGTACTGAACGGCCTTGTCAAGGTAGTAACAGTAGTGGCAATCGAGGTTGCAGGTCGAACCGGCCGGCTTGAGCATCGTCATGAAGGCTACGGGGCCAGCCTGTTTCTCGGCGTCGCGGAAGGTGAAGATATCTTTGTTTTTCATGGTGCGCACACGGGAGCGGCCTGCCGGGAGCCCGATCCCCGGACAAATATAGCGAAAAAAAGATCTTTCTGCCGTCAGGGTTTCGCGCTTTGGCGGTTTTTTCGTACTTTCGTCTCGAAACCAAAACCCGAACCATGAAAAAACTCATTCTAACGCTCTGTCTGTGCGGCGCCGGAATCGGATGCGCCGCAGCCAAGACCTATGAAGTCACGTCTCCCGACGGGAAGATCGCCGTGCAGGTCGATGCCGGCAAGGAGGCCGTCTCCTACACCGTGCAGCTCGACGGAAAGACCCTCATCGCCCCGTCGTACCTGGCCCTCGAGCTGGCCGACGGCCGC
Organism: Candidatus Alistipes faecavium; assembly: GCA_019118605.1. Lineage (GTDB taxonomy): Bacteria > Bacteroidota > Bacteroidia > Bacteroidales > Rikenellaceae > Alistipes > Alistipes faecavium. The sequence continues at coordinate 11,773 of DWYP01000019.1, forward strand.
ACGCTGGGCACAAAGCCCGTCGTGCGGAAGGCCTCGGTGAAGAGCTTCGACCAGACGATCGACGCCCCGTTCTACAAGCGTGCGACAATCGAGGACCGCTGCAATGAATTGACGATCGCCTTCAAGGGCGGTTACAGCCTCTGTTTCCGCGCCTACGACGACGGCGTGGCCTACCGGTTCCTCACAAACCTCAAGGAGGAGCTCGTCATCGCCGACGAACTGGTCGACATCCGCTTCCCGGAAGATTTCAAGGCATGGGTCCCCTACGTCAACGCCCGCACCAAGGAGGGAGGTCTCGACCAGTACTACTTCAACAGTTTCGAGAATACCTACACCGTACAGCCACTCTCCGAAGTCGCCGACAACCACCTGGCTTTCCTGCCGCTGCTCGTCGATGCCGGCAACGCAAAAATCGCCATCACCGAGGCCGACCTAGAACAATACCCCGGCATGTATCTCTACAACCCCACGGGCGGGACGGTGCTGCGCGGCAACTTCGCCACCTACCCGGCCAAGGAGGTGCAGGGAGGCCACAACGAACTCCAGCTGATCGTCACCGAGCGTGAAGAGTTTATTGCCCGCACCAAGGGCACACGCGCCTTCCCGTGGCGTATCTTCGTCATCGCCGAGAATGACATCGAACTGGCCGACAACGACATGGTATACCGCCTGGC
>DWYP01000020.1 GCA_019118605.1 Candidatus Alistipes faecavium
CTGCTGGCCACGAACACTGCCGAGAATTACGACATCGTGATCAACCTCGACGGAGGTGGTATCAAGGGACAGGCTGAGGCCGCTCGTCTGGGTATCGCACGCGCACTGTGCGAGATCGACGCCGAGATGCGCCCGGTACTGAAGAAGGCCGGATTCCTCACGCGCGATCCCCGCGAGGTTGAGCGTAAGAAGCCCGGACAGCCCGGAGCACGTCGCAAGTTCCAGTTCAGCAAGCGTTAATACGCACGATCGGAATTTCGGCAACGCACGGCGACGGTTGCAAATCGGAAAGACTGCATATTTATTTATATATATGTATTACCGCCCGGTTGCCGCGCCGCGGAAAATTCCCGGGATCGACAAGGTCGCTACCCGTCGGAGTTGAAGAAAAGAGAATTAAAATTAGTTAACGAAGAGAATCGAAATGTCACGTACAGATTTTAATACATTACTGGAAGCCGGTGCGCACTTCGGACACCTGAAGCGCAAATGGAACCCCAAAATGGCTCCGTACATCTTCATGGAGAAGAACGGCATCCACATCATCGACCTGCACAAGACCGTGCTGAAGATCGATGAGGCCGCTGCAGCGCTGAAGCAGATCGCCAAGAGCGGTCGCCGCGTGCTGTTCGTAGCCACGAAAAAACAAGCCAAGGAGATTGTTGCCGAAAAGGTGGCAGCCGTCGGAATGCCTTACGTTACCGAGCGTTGGGCCGGCGGTATGCTGACAAACTTCCCCACCATACGTAAAGCCGTCAAGAAAATGGCCACCATCGACAAGATGACCAGCGACGGCACGTTCGATAATTTCTCCAAGCGCGAGAAGCTCCAGATCGCCCGTCAGCGTGCGAAGCTGGAGAAGAACCTCGGCTCGATTGCCGACCTGACGCGTCTTCCCGCCGCGCTGTTCGTCGTGGACGTGCAGAAGGAGGCCAACGCCGTGAAGGAGGCCAAGCGCCTGAGCATCCCCGTCTTTGCAATGGTAGACACTTGTTGTGATCCGACCGACATTGATTACGTTATCCCTGCAAATGACGATGCCACGAAGTCTATTGCCGTGGTGCTCGATGCCATGTGTGCCGCTATCGCCGAGGGTTCGGAGGAGCGCAAGCTCGAGAAGGAGAAGGAGGCCCAGGAGGCCGAAGCCGAGGAGGGAGCCGTCCGCAAGGAGGGTAAGCCCCGCATCAAGAAGGCCGTGAAGGCCTCGATCGACGCCGAGGAAGAGGCGCTGGCCGACGTGGTTGCCGCCGTGGAGACTCCCTACGAGGAGCCCGCTTCGGAGGCTGCTGCCGAGGAGCCCGAGGCTGAAAAGGCAGAGTAATTGCATGTAGAAACAATCGAAAAAAAGATTCAAGACTATGGAAATCAAAGCTGCTGATGTAATGAAGCTCCGCAAGATGACCGGTGCCGGAATGATGGACTGCAAGAATGCCCTCATCGAGGCCGAAGGGGATTATGCGCGCGCTCAGGACATTATCCGCGAAAAAGGTAAGCTCGTCGTAGCCAAGCGTGCCGACCGTACGGCCACTGAGGGCGTTGTCGTGACGAAGATCGTGGGCCAGAAGGCCTACCTGCTGTGCCTGGCCTGCGAGACGGACTTCGTAGCCCAGAACGCCGAGTACAGCGCTTCGGCCAATGCCATGCTGGAAGTTGCCGTGAAGTCCGACGCCGCCGACCGCGACGCCCTGCTCGCCGCCAAGAACGACGAGGGCCGCACCGTCGAGGAGATGGTTACGGAGAAGTCGGGACAGACGGGCGAGAAGATCGAGCTGGCATACTACGCCCGCATCGAGGCTCCCTACTGCGCTGCCTACGTGCACTTCAACCGAAAGCTCGGCACGGTGCTGGGCTTCAACAAGGAGGTTCCGGCCGAGGTGGCACACACGGTGGCCATGCAGGCTACGGCCATGGCTCCGGTGTCGATTTCGGAGGCAGACTGCCCGGCCGAGGTGGTCGAGCACGAGCGCAAGATCGCCGTGGAGGCCATGAAGCAGGATCCCAAGAACGCCAACAAACCCGAGGCCATTCTGGAGAAGATCGCCGAGGGCAAGATGCGCAAGTTCTTCGAGGAGAGCACGCTGCTCAACCAGGCTGTCGTAGGCGAGAAGGAGACGATCGCCGAGTTCATCCACAAGGCCGACAAGGAGGCCACGGTAGTTGCCTACAAGCGCTTTGCGCTGGGCGAGTAACGGCCGCGACGACCGCCGCGGCGGGTGAACCCGCCGTACAGGAAAAACGGAATCCATCTCTGGATTCCGTTTTTTTGTGCCCTGAAACGCCGGTGGTTCGGCCCCGCAGCTGTCGGCGGCATCCGCAGGGGCGTCCTTCTCGCGGTTCCCCGCTCGGATTCCGCCCGGATTCCGCCCGGATTTCGCTCGGATTTCGCCCGGATTTCGCTCGGATTTCGTCTGGATTCCGCCCCGCAGTTCCCGCCCCGCAGTTTTCGCCCCGCAGTTTTTGCCCGTGGTTTTGGCCTGCTGTTTCCGCCCCTCGGTATCGCTCCTCGGTTTCCCGTCCGGGCCTGCGCTGCGGAGGCGTGCGCCGCTATACCACCTGCTGGATCTCGCCGCGCAGGACATACCACAGGTACCCTTCGGTGCGGGCGTATCCCATTCCGCCGAGCAGGCGGCAGTAGTCGCGGATCTGCTGCCGGTGTTCCTCCTCGGGCTTTCCGAACTTGTAGTCCACCACGACGGCGCGGTCTGCGGAGACCATGACCCGGTCGGGACGCCGGATGGCGCTCTTGCCGCTGTCGATGACCGCATGCTCGTTGCGTACGCGTTCCCAGCAGCCTCCGAACCATTCGCCGACCTCGGGACGTGTGAGGGCCTGTGCGATCATGCGCCGCAGGGTCGTGGCGTCGGAGGCCGAGAGTACGCCGTCGGCCTGCATGCCGTCCACCGCCCGGAGGATCTGCTCCTTGTCTTCGGCCTGTTCGAAAGCCTTGTGCATCAGGATTCCGAAGTCTCGTGGCGAGAGCGACTCCCCGGCGTCGAAATAGCGCTGCGAGGGGAGACGGAGGCTCAGTGACGGCTGGAGGGTAGGGTATGAATCGAGGATGACGTGTTCGGCCTCGGGTTTCTTCCGGCCTTTTGCCGAGGGGCCTGCGAAGGTTCCGAATGCGAAGTGCCGCCCCTGGTCGTCTTGGCGGAACGTCCCTTCGGAGCATCCCGTGACGGCCCGCTCGCCCTCGACGGAGATGCTTTGGAGCAGCAGTTCCCCGACCGTGCGATCGCACCGCTCGGGAATAAAGACATGAAGCGATTCGACGGCGCGCGTGAGGGCCACGTACAGGAGGTTGATGTTGTCGACGTGGGTGTAGACCAGTTCGCGATAGTATTCCGCGGAGAATCCCGACGCGGCCATCGCCGACTTGTAGCGTACGGGGAAACGTCCGATCCGTTCGCATTCGTTGCCCCGGGCTTCGGCCCATACGATATTCTGAATCCGGGGGTCGGGTTCGAGTTTCCAGTCGCAGCAGGGGATCAGGACGACGCGTTTTTCGAGTCCTTTGGCCTTGTGGATCGTCGAGATTTCGACGGTCGTGGCGCTCTGTTCGACGCTCAGCGAGCGTGCGGCGCCCTGCTCGTCCCACCAGCGCAGGAAGAGGGCGATGTCGGCGATTTTCGACGTGCAGAAGGCAAGGATCTGTTCGTGGAGGGCCTGGAGGTATGCTGTTTCGCGGGCCTTGTGCTGCAGGGAGTGGTGGAGGACGATGCGTTCGAAGGCCTCCTCGGGCGACAGCAGGCGGATCGAGCGGAGAAACTCCTGCGTCGGGGCCGACAGCGGAAGGTCGAACTCCTGCCCGAGGTATCGGTTGTATATGGCCCGCGAGAGGGAGTCTTCGGGGTTCAGCGCGAGGCGCAGGGCCGCGACGACGAACGAACTCACGGGCGCCTTTCCGATGATGAGGGCCTCCTGGGTCATCACGTCGAAGCGGTAGCGGGGCTCCTCGTTGCGGCGTTTGAATTCGAGCAGCTCGGCGGCGATGCGTGCCCCCTCCGCGGCCTTTCTCACGAGGATCATGATGTCGCAGGGTCGGAATCCCTTGTCGATCAGCGTGCAGATGCGCTCGACGACGGGCGGCTCCCCGGCGCAGGTCTCCACCGACACGTATCCCGGGTATTCGGCCTCGTGGCGCGGGATCTGCGCATGTCCGCGGTATGCGTCGGCGAGCGTGTCGCGCCACGCGGCGGCCTCCGCGGGGGTGATATCGCCGCGTTCGGCCGCGGAGGCGAGCAGGGTGTTGAGCCGCAGGTTGTCGGTCTCGACGATCTTCCCGATGATGTTGTTGTTGAAATGCACGACCTCGGGAAGGCTGCGCCAGTTCTCCTTGAGCGTCTGCGTTTGGGTGTTGTTTTCGCCCAGGGCCTTCGCGGCTTCGGAGTGGAGGAGCCTCCAGTCTCCGCCGCGCCAGCGGTAGATCGACTGCTTGATGTCGCCCACGATCAGCACCGAGGTTTCGTTGCTCTGGGAGATGGCATTGAGCAGCAGGGGGAGGAAATTCTCCCACTCCTTTGCCGAGGTGTCCTGGAACTCGTCGATCATGAAGCGCTCGAAGCGGTTTCCGACCTTCTCGTAGATGAACGGCGCGTCGTTGTGGGCGATGAACTCCGAGAGGATGTATTTGGTCTCCGAGAGGAGCATCGTGTTCTGCTGTTCGCACATTTGCCGGACCTTTTCGTAGAGGTCCGAGAGCAGGGCGAAGCTGCGGTAGTTCTCGCGCAGCAGGGAGGCGGTGTTGCGGATCCTCTCGCAGCGGTCATATCCCTCGCAGAGCTCGCGCAGCAGGGGCTGCAGCTCTCCGACGAGCGCCTCGGCGGGCGATCCCTTGGGGCACCATCCTTCGGTCGTCGCCGACATCCGGGCCACGGTCGCCGTGTAGGCTTTGACCTCGCCCGCGGCCAAGGCGAAAAAGTAGTGTGCGAAGCTGCGGCTTTTTCCCGCGAAGTCCGAGGCCGAGAGCCCTGCGCGGGTGATGATCTCCACGGCGCGCCGGGCGGTGTCGCTCAGGTGCTGCGCGGCGGCCTCGGCCCGCTGCATGGCGCGGTCGACGAGTTGTTTGAGCTCCTTGCGCGGGCGGATCCTGCCCAGGGTCTCCTTGTTCTTCTCCTTGAAGATCTCTCCTCCGAGCGACAGCACGCCGTCGCGGATGTCCCAGCGGCGCCCCTCGTCGATGCGCTCCTGCACGAAGGCGATCATCCATCGCTTGAGCTCCTCGTCGACGGTGATCTGCTCGATGAGCGCGTCGGCGCTTTTCGAGAGGATCGACTCGGTCTCGATTTCGACGTTGTAGTCGAGGTCGATGCCCAGCTCCTTGATAAAGGCCCTCAGGATGCGCTGGAAAAAGGTGTCGATGGTCAGCACGGCGAAGCGCGAGTAGTCGTGGAGGATCTTCGCGCGGACTTCCTTCGCGCGTTTGCGTACCGTGGCCTCGTCGAGCGAGAGCGCCTCGCAGAGGTTCTCCTTCCCCCGGAGGTAGTCGCTCTCCTGTCCCGATGCCAGGAGGTGTATCTCCTTGAGGATGCGCGATTTCATCTCCTCGGTGGCCTTGTTGGTGAAGGTCACGGCAAGGATATGGCGGTACCGCCCGGGCTGGTCGATCACGTCGTGTACATACTGGAAGGCGAGCTGATAGGTTTTTCCCGATCCGGCGCTCGCATTCAGGATCTTGGCTCTTGCAGTCATCCGAAACACATTTTCCGAAGGTAAAAATACAAAATCGCACGCGAAGTTGGCAATAAAATTCGTAAATTAGCCCTGCAAAAAAGTGTTCCGCTATGAAGAAAACGATTCTCGCGCTCCTTGCGCTGACTGCCACGATATCGCTCCGCGCCCAGGACTCCTCCGAATCCGCGGGAGTCCGCGAATGGCTTACGACGTTCAGCGCCGTGGAGGTTACCGCTCCGATCGACATACATTTTGTCCGTGTTCCCGAAACCGAGGCCCCGCGGATCATCTACGATACGAAGGGTTCCACCTCCTCCCGCTTCCGGGCCGAGGTGCGCGACAAGGTGCTCCGGATCACCGAACGCTACGACTCGCGGCGCGTAGACCACACCACCGTGACGGTCTACTACAATTCGCTGGAGCGCATCGCAATCGCCGACGCCGTGGCGACCTTCGAGGAGCCGCTTTCGGCCACGCTGCTCGACCTGGTGGTGGGCGGCACGGCCCGCGTGACGGTACCGCTCGATGTCAAGGATCTGCGCATGGAACTCACCGGCAAGAGCGCCGCGACACTCTCGGGCGACGTGCGTTACCTGTCGCTCTACGTCTCGAACGGCACATTCCTGGGCCTGGATCTGGAGGTGATGTCGGCGCAGGTCAATGTCACCGGGGCGGGGGAGGCCTCGCTGTGGGTGACCGACCGTTTCGAGGGGAAGACCTCCACGGGCGGAAAGATCTTCTACAAGGGCTCTCCGACCGTCGTGCGCCGCGACCTGAAGTTCATGGGCGGCGATGTCACCCACCTCGACGAATAGCGCCGTGGAATCCTTCCTGCACGAAGTCGCCGCCGACCTCTATGCGCGATACGGCGAGGAGCTCTCCCAACGGGAGGTGCTGTTCCCTTCGCGCCGTGCGCGGCTCTTCTTCGTCGATGCGCTGTCGCAGATCGCCCGGCGCCCGATGTGGCAGCCCGCGTGGACGACGATCGACGACCTGATGACCGAGATCTCGGGACTTCGGGCGGGCGACCGCGTGCGGCTGATCACCGAACTCTACAAAATCTATTCGCAATACCACCGCGAGGCCTTCGACCGCTTCTATTTCTGGGGCGAGATGCTCCTTGCCGATTTCGACACGATCGACAAGTACCGGATCGACGCTTCGATGCTCTTCCGCAACATCGCGGAGATCAAGGAGCTGGAGACCGACATTTCGTACCTCACGCCCGCGCAGCTGCAGATCCTGAACTTCTGGTCGTCGCTGGGCCCCGAGGCCGACCTCTCGGAGGAGAAACGCCGCTTCCTGGCCATCTGGAAGACCCTCGGGCCGATCTATGCGCGCTATCGCGAGCGGCTTGCGGAGCTGGGATTCGCCTACGGCGGGATGATCCAGCGCGCCGCCGCCGACCGCCTCCGTTCGGGCGCATTCGCATTCTCCGCGCCGCGGCGTTTCGTCGTGGCGGGCTTCAACGCCCTCTCGGAGTGCGAGAAGGTGCTCTTCCGCTTCCTCTCGACCAATGCCGAGACCGATTTCTACTGGGATTACGACTCCTATTACGGCGCGCATGCCGAACAGGAGGCCGGGATGTTCGTGCGCGAGAACCTCGCGGCATTCCCCCCGCGGGGCGACATTTCCCACGACCACATGGCGTGCGGCAAGGAGTTCACCTCCGTGGCTGCGGTGTCGAACTCCGTGCAGTGCAAATACGTGCACTCGATCCTCGAGAAGCTCCGGGAGTCCCTGCCCGGGGACGACAGGCGGCTCGACAAGCGCACGGCCGTCGTGCTTACCGACGAGAACCTCCTGCTGCCGCTGCTCTACGCCCTTCCCGAAGGGATCGGGCCGGTCAACGTCACGATGGGCTACCCGCTGCGCGCGAGCCTGGCCTATACGTTCGTCGAGCGGCTGCTCGAACTTCAGGCGCACCGCCGCAAGCGCCGCACGTCGTGGACTTTCTACCATACGGACGTCGTCGGGATCCTTTCGCATCCCTACGTCGCGGACAACGACGCGGAGCTTTCGCGTGCGCTGCAGGAGGAGATCGTGCGCGAGCGGCGCATTGCCGTCGACGCCGCATGGCTGCGTCGCAACCCGCTGCTGGTGGCGGTCTTTGCGGAGACCTCCGGATGGCGCGATCTCTCCGACTGGCTGCTGCTGGTCGTCGAGTCGGTCGCCCGGGTTCCGTATGCGGGCGGCGATGCCCGGCAGCGTGCGGAGTTCCTTGCGGTCATCGCCGCGGAGATCGTCAAGCTGCGCAACTCGCTCGACGAATGCGACATCGACCTCACGGCGGAGGTCTATGCCTCGCTGCTCCGACGCCACCTCCAGACCCAGCGCATCCCCTACGAAGGGGAGCCGCTCGAAGGGGTTCAGATCATGGGCATCCTCGAAACGCGCAACCTCGACTTCGAGAACGTCATCCTGCTCTCGATGAACGACGACAACTTCCCCGGGAACCACATGGCCCAGGCGTCATTCATCCCCTACAACCTGCGCTCCGCCTACGGGCTTCCGACGCCCGAACACCACGAAGGGGTCTATGCCTACTACTTTTACCGGCTGATCCAGCGGGCGCGGCGGGTGTGGATGCTCTACTGCTCGAAGGCCGATGACAAGTCGACGGGCGAACCGAGCCGCTACATCTATCAGCTGGATTACGAGAGCGGCATTCCGGTGCACAAGGTCGAGGTGGGCGTCGACGCCAACCTCGCCGACACGCCGCCGATCGAGGTGCCGAAGGACGCGCGGGTGCTGCGGCAGCTTGCGCGCTTCACCGACCCGGAGTCGAAGGCGACGCTTTCGCCCACGGCCTTCTTCCGCTATGTGGCGTGCCCGCTGCGCTTCTATTTCCATTCGGTGGCGCGCATCGAGTCCGACGAGGAGATCTCCGAGGAGGTCGATGCCCCGATGTTCGGCACGATCCTCCACGCCGCGGCGCAGCGTCTCTATGCGCCTCTGCGCGGGGAGGCGCATCCGGGCGGGACGCTCCGGGCGCTGTCGCGCAGCGATGCGGTTGCGGAGGCTGTCGACGCGTCGATCCGCGAGAACTACCTCAGGGACCCTTCGGCCACGACCTCCGACTATACGGGCAATCTGCTGCTGGTGCGCGACATTGTGATCCGCTACCTGCGCGGCGGGGTGATGCCCTACGATGCCGCGCATGACCGCTTTGCGGTGCAGGACGTGGAGCAGGAGGTGGCCTACGGATTCGACTTCACGGCCGCGGGACGGCCTCTGCGTATGAAGTTCGCGGGAATCGCCGACCGCATCGACCGGCTCGACGACGGGACGCTGCGCGTGGTGGACTACAAGACCGGCTCTCCGCACCTCGAGTTCGAAGGTCTCGAAAACCTTTTCCGCGGGGAGGGCAAACAGCGCCTGCCGAATATCCTCCAGACGCTGCTCTATGCGATGATGCTCTACCGTTCGCGGGGCGTCGATGCCGTGCCGACGCTCTACTACGTACGCTCGATGCACCGCGAGGATTACGACCCGACGCTTTGGGATCGGGAGGAGCAGCTCCGCGGGGCGCCTTATACGCACTACGCGGCACGCTTCGAGGCGCTTGTGCGCGAAACGCTCGGCGAGTTGTACGATCCGGATGTTCCGTTCCGCCAGTGCGAGGATCCCAAGGCCTGCCTCTATTGCGATTTCAACGCCATCTGCAAGCGGTAGATCCCGCCTCGTCCTACATTTTCACTACGACGTACGACGCGCCGCTGCGGCGCGCGGCTTCGATGCCGATTTGTGAATCCTCGAAGATCAGCGTCTCGCGCGGCGTGCACCCTTCGCGGCGCATGACCTCCAGGAAACACTCCGGGTCGGGTTTCGGACGGCGGATGTCGAGCCCCGAGAGGATGCCGTCCACGCCGTCGGCAATCCCCAGATGGCGCATCACGTTGTCGATGTTCGCGCGGCTTCCGGTCGAGACGACCCACGCGCGGCCTCCCGAGGCGCGGAAGGCCTGGCAGAATCCCCACAGCGGTTCGTTGAGACGCACGGTGTCGAAAAACGTGGGGTAGAGGGCGATCTTCCGCAGCCGCAGGCGTTCGCGTTCGGCGGGGTCGTCGATGCCCAGTCGCGCGAGGAACTCGTTGCAGCGCATGCCGAAGTAGCGGGCGGTGTACTCCTCCTCCGAGAGCGCGTGCCCCGCCTCGCGCAGCGCGGCGATGTAGGCCGCGGCATTGGCCCGGCGGGTGTCGGCGAGCGTGCCGTCGAAATCGAGCAGGAGGAGCCGGATCTGCGTGGTGTCCATGGGATTGTCCGTGTGTCGGGTTCGGGTCTCCGGGGCATCAGTCGAACGACTGCATGCCGGCCTGCGCGATGCGCATCAGCCGCTGGTATTCCGAGGGAGAGAGTTCCATGAAGAAGTAGTGGATCGGATCCACGCGCATGCCGTCCTTGCGGACTTCGTAGTGGAGGTGCGGCGAGAGCGAGAGTCCCGTGTCGCCCGAGAGGGCGATGATGTCGCCGCGGCGCACGGTCTGCCCGCGACGGACGTTGATCCTCGAGAGGTGGCTGTACGACGTTTCGTATCCGTTTCCGTGGTCTATGACCACGGTTTTCCCGTGCGTCGAGCTGCGGTCCGAGGCTTCGCGCACCACGCCGTCGGCCGTGGCGAAGACCCGTGACCCTTCGGGGATCGTGTAGTCGACGCCCTGATGGGGCTGCAGCGTCTTGTAGAAGGGGTGTATGCGCAGGCCGTAGGAGGCCGTGAGCAGCGACAGCTGCTTGTTGATGACCGGCTGGATGGAGGGGATGTTGTCGCATTTCCGTCCCGCGGAGTCGATCAGGGCCTGCAGCGCGAGGTAGGAGTCGTTGAGTTTCCCGAGGCGTTGCTCCATTTCGATGACCCCTTCGCGGAGCTCGCGCTTGAGCTGGCGCGTCGAGCGTCCGACGATCTTCTCGTAGGTCGACGACTGCCGGGCCTGGCTCTCGGCGTTCAGATCGTAGGGTTCCGATTCGAAGAGGATGCGGAAGACGCTGCGGTCGCGGTCCGCGAGGTTCCCGAGCACCGAGGCCAGCGAGTCGTAGCGTTGCGCGAGCGCTTCGTATTCGTTGCGCAGGCGGTCGGTGGAGTGTTTCATCTGGTATTCGAGGGGCGTGTCGAAGAAGATAGAGAAGCCGATATAGTACAATACCGCCATTCCGAACCACACGAACAGGTGTACCGTGGCCCGGATGATGCGCTGTCTGCGCCGTTTGCGCCTGCGGAGGCGTTCGAGATCCTTTTTTCCTGCCATGTCAGTACTTTTCGAAGTTCGTGTCGCGGAGGTTCTCCATCAGGCGTTCGTACTCTTCGGCCGTCATGTCGCGGTTGAAGTAGTTGATCGGGTTGACCGGCACGCCCTTGTGGATCACCTCGTAGTGGAGGTGCGGGCCCGACGAGCGCCCCGTGTTGCCCGTGCGGGCGATCACCTGCCCGCGCTTGACCTTTTCGCCCGGTTTTACGAGGATGTCGCTCAGGTGGGCGTAGCGCGTTTTGTATCCGAATTCGTGGTCGAGGAGCACCTGATGCCCGTATCCGCCGTTGTAACCCGTCGGTTCGGCGAGTTCCACCGTGGCGTCGCCCGTAGCGTAGACCGGGGTGCCGCGGTCGCATCCGAAGTCGACGCCCGTGTGCGAGACGATGCGGTGCAGAATGGGGTGGTAGCGCCGCGGGTTGAAGGCCCCGATATGGTTGTTGTGCAGCGCCTTGCGGTCTATGGGCCAGATGGCCGGTACGGCAGCCGAGAGCTGCTCCTTGTTCTTCGAGAGGGCCTGGAGCTCGTCCATCGAGACCGACTCGAGGTAGAGCGTGCGGGCCAGGGCATCGAGTTGCTGCCACGTCCCGACCATCAGCGGGGCATACTGGTCGTCGGCCAGCGGGGCGTATTTCGCGTCCGGATAGGGGTTCCAGACCCCGGGGATCGAGAGCGTATCGGTGGCGAAGAGCGAGCGGTAGACGTAGTTGTCGCGGAAGCGGATCTCGTCGAGCTGCTGCTGCGCCGCGCGGATGCGGTCCTGCAGGATCCGGTACTTGATCACCGTCTCGCGGTTCTCGCTCAGGATGCCGTACATCTTGGGCGTGTAGAAGAAGTACGAGAAGATGACATTGGCGATCGAGACGAGGATGAAGCCCAGGATGATCTTGCGGATCAGCCTGTATGTCTTCAGCTGGAAGGGCACCGACATGACGTCGTGCGTCAGTGCCTGAGCCTCGTGCGAGAGCTCTTCGGCGCCTGCCCGAATTGCGTCGGTTCCGAATCTGTGCGCTTTTTTCCCCATCGCGGAAAAATCTCTTTTGTGAAGATGCAAATTTAGTTTAAAATGTGTAATTTTGCAACCCGGGATCGGAGCCCGGTCTCTGGAAAAACGGTTAATCGAGTAAAATTCATATATGGAATCGAACAAAATTCGTCAGGCCTTTCTCGATTTCTTCGAGAGCAAGGGACATGCGATCGTCCCTTCGGCCCCGATGGTCGTGAAGGACGACCCCACGCTGATGTTCACCAACGCCGGCATGAACCAGTTCAAGGATATTTTCCTGGGCAACGCCCCGCGCAAGTATCCCCGTGCGGCCGATACGCAGAAGTGCCTGCGCGTCTCGGGCAAGCACAACGACCTGGAGGAGGTCGGGCACGACACCTACCACCATACGATGTTCGAGATGCTGGGCAACTGGTCCTACGGCGACTACTTCAAGAAGGAGGCGATCGCCTGGGCGTGGGAGCTGCTGCACGACGTCTACAAGCTCCCCGCCGAGCGGATGTACGCCACGGTCTTCGAAGGCTCGGAGGAGGACGGCGTGCCGTTCGACCGCGAGGCCTATGACTACTGGAAACAGTTCCTTCCCGAGGATCACATCATCCGCGGCAACAAGCACGACAACTTCTGGGAGATGGGCGAGACGGGCCCCTGCGGCCCCTGCTCGGAGATCCACTTCGACCTGCGCGACGAGGCGGAGATCGCGGCCAAGCCGGGCCGGGAGATGGTCAATGCCGGCCACCCGCAGGTGATCGAGATCTGGAACCTGGTCTTCATGCAGTTCAACCGCAAGGCCAACGGATCGCTCGAGGAGCTTCCGGCGCGCAACGTCGACACCGGCATGGGCTTCGAGCGCCTGTGCATGATCCTTCAGGGCAAGAAATCGAACTACGATACGGACGTTTTCCAGCCGACGATCGGCCGCATCGCGGCGATGGCCGGGAAGCGTTACGGAGACGACGAACGTACCGACGTGGCCATGCGCGTGATCGCCGACCACCTGCGGGCCATCGCCTTTTCGATTGCCGACGGACAGCTTCCCTCGAACGTCAAGGCCGGATACGTCATCCGCCGCATCCTGCGCCGCGCCGTGCGCTACGGATACACCTACCTCGGATTCACGGAGCCGACGCTCTGCCGCCTGGTTCCGGGGCTCGTGGAGCAGATGGGCGGACAGTTCCCCGAGCTGCGCGCGCAGCAGACCCTCATCGAGAAGGTTATCGAGGAGGAGGAGTCGTCGTTCCTGCGCACGCTGGCCACGGGCATCAACCTGCTCGACGGCGTGATCGAGCGCACGAAGAAAGAGGGACGCACGCAGATCTCCGGCAAGGAGGCCTTCGAACTTTACGATACGTTCGGATTCCCGATCGACCTCACGGAGCTCATCGCCCGCGAACAGGGCGTGGGTGTCGACCTGGCGGCTTTCGAGAAGGAGCTGCAGGCCCAGAAGGAGCGTTCGCGCCACGCCGCGGCCGTCGACACCGACGACTGGGTAGAGCTCATACCCGTCAAGGAGAGCCTCTTCACGGGCTACGACACGCTGACCGAGCAGGTGCACATCGCCCGCTACCGCCGCGTGACGTCGAAGGGCAAGAGCTTCTACCAGCTGGTCTTCGACCGCACGCCGTTCTACGGCAATTCGGGCGGTCAGATCGGTGACATCGGCGTGATCGAGAGCGCCAACGAGCGCATTCCGGTCGTTGCTACCGAGAAGGAGAACGGACTGATCATCCATATCGTCCACCAGCTTCCGGAGAACCCCTCCGCGGAGTTCACCGCGCGCGTCGACGCCGCGAAGCGGCAGAGCGCGGCCAACAACCACACGGCCACGCATCTCATGCACGAGGCGCTGCGCAAGGTGCTCGGGGAGCATGTCGAGCAGAAGGGCTCGCTCGTGACGCCCGAGGTGCTGCGCTTCGACTTCTCGCACTTCCAGAAGGTGACCCCGGAGCAGCTGCGCGAGGTCGAGCGGCTGGTCAACCGTGCGATCCGCGCCGACTATCCCCTCGAGGAGAACCGTGCGGCCACCAAGGAGGAGGCTGCGGCCGCCGGGGCGATGATGCTCTTCGGCGAGAAGTACGGCGACCGGGTGCGCATGGTGCGCTTCGGGACGTCGGTCGAGCTGTGCGGCGGTACGCACACCCGTGCCACGGGAACGATCGGCTTCTTCAAGATCCTGTCGGAGAGCGCCATTTCGGCCGGTGTGCGGCGTATCGAGGCCGTCACGGGCGAGCAGGCCGAGAAGGTGATGTACGCCGCCGAGGATACGATGCGCGACGTGGCCGAGTACCTCAATAACCCGCAGGTCGTGCAGGCCGTGCGAAAGATGCTCGAGAACAACGAACAGCTCTCGAAGGAGGTCGAGATGATGCACCGCGAGCAGGTGGCGCAGTGGGCCGACAAGATCGCCGCGTCGACGCCCGAGCGCAACGGCATGAACCTGTTCAGCAACCAGACCGACCGTCGTCCCGACTTCGTGAAGGATCTGGCCTACAACCTGCGTCAGCGCCTTCCGAAGCTTGTCTTCGTCGTGGGATCGCTCTGCGACGGCAAGCCGACGCTCACGGTGATGCTCGGCGACGAGATTACGGCCCAGGGCGTGAATGCCGGGGCGGTAGTCCGCGAGGCTGCGAAGCTGATGCAGGGCGGAGGCGGCGGCCAGGCGTTCTTCGCCACGGCCGGAGGCAAGAATGCCGACGGACTGCAGGCGGCTATCGACAAGGCCGTGGAGCTGATCGCGGCACAGATGAAGTAACAATAATCAAAAAACTGTTGAGATATGAGCAACAAGGTATTACTGATGATCCTCGATGGCTGGGGAAACGGCCATCACGACAAGGCCGACGTCATTTCGACCGTCCATCCGGCATACATCTCGGCCATGACCGAGAAATACCCCCACGCCGAGCTGCGCACCGACGGTGAGAACGTCGGGCTGCCCGACGGACAGATGGGCAACTCGGAGGTCGGACACCTCAATATCGGCGCCGGGCGCGTCGTGTACCAGGATCTGGTGAAGATCAACCGCGCATGCCGCGACAACTCGATTTTGCAGAATCCCGAGATCGTCAAGGCCTTCGAATACGCCAGGGCCAACGGCGCGGGCGTGCACTTCATGGGCCTCACGTCGGACGGCGGCGTACACTCGTCGTTCGAGCACCTGTTCAAGCTCTGCGACATCGCCCGCGAGTACGGCGTTTCGGAGCGCACCTACGTACACTGCTTCATGGACGGACGCGATACCGACCCGCACAGCGGCAAGGGCTTCATCGCACAGCTCGAGGAGCACCTCGCGCAGACGGGCGGCAAGATCGCCACGGTGATCGGCCGCTACTATGCGATGGACCGCGACAAGCGCTGGGAGCGTGTGAAGGTCGCCTACGACGCGCTGGTGGAGGGTGTCGGCGCGCACGAGCGCGACATGGTCGCCGCCGTGCAGAAGTCCTACGACGCCGACGTTACGGACGAGTTCATCAAGCCGATCGTCCATGTCGACGACGCCGGGCAGCCCCTGGGCCTGATCCGTGCGAACGACGTGGTGATCTTCTTCAACTACCGCAACGACCGCGCCAAGGAGCTGACGATCGTGCTCACGCAGCAGGACATGCCCGAGGCCGGGATGCACACCCTGCCGCTGTACTACTGCTGCATGACCCCCTACGACGCGAAGTTCACGGGCCTGCACATCCTCTTCGACAAGGCCGACGTGCCCGATACGATCGGCGAGTGGGTTTCGAAGCAGGGACTCCGGCAGCTGCGCATCGCCGAGACCGAGAAATACGCCCATGTGACCTTCTTCCTCAACGGAGGCCGCGAGGAGAAGTTCGAGGGTGAGGAGCGCATCCTTGTCGCCTCGCCGAAGGTGGCGACCTACGACCTGCAGCCCGAGATGTCGGCTCCGGAGGTTGCCGACAAGCTTGCCGCCGCGCTTTCGGAGCAGAAGTTCGACTTCATCTGCCTGAACTTCGCCAACGGCGACATGGTCGGCCATACGGGCGTCTACGAGGCCATCGTAAAGGCCGTGAAGGCTGTCGACAAGTGTGTCGAGAAGGTCGTCGAGGCCGCCAAGGCCAACGGCTACGAGGTGGTGATGATCGCCGACCACGGCAACGCCGACAACGCGATCAATGCCGACGGTACGCCCAACACGGCGCACTCGTTGAATCCGGTGCCCATCGTGGTGGTTTCGGATCGTGTGAAGTCGGTGCACAACGGCATCCTTGCCGACGTGGCCCCCACGGTGCTGAAGCTCATGGGGCTTCCGCAGCCTGCGGAGATGACCGGCAAGGCCCTCATCGAAATGAAGTAACCGCCCGGAATCGGACGTTGAACCGGGGCCGGTCGGAAGATCGGCCCCGGTTCCGTTTGAATCTCCCGCGTATCGTATTACACAGTATTCACAGAATCACCCGAATGCCATGAAAGCATGTTTTCTGTTCGCTCCGCTGTCTGCTCTTCTCCTCGCCTCGTGCGCCGGGAACCGGAGCTACACAATCGAGGGCGAGGTCGACCCCTCGTACAACGGGCAGACCGCCTATCTGCTCGACTATCAGGATGAATCGGTCGTCGACAGCGCGGTGGTCGCCGACGGACGCTTCCTCTTCACGGGAAACATCGCCCGGGACTCGATCCGGCGCATCGACCTCGGGCGGGAGTATGCCAACCTGATCCTCGAGCCGGGCCGGATTGAGGTCTATATGGATCGGCACGTGGCCGGAGGCACGCCGCTCAACGACGCCAAGATGGCCTATCAGGCGCAGTTCGATTCGCTGATCGACGACCTGAATGCCCGCCGTGTTGCCATCACCGCCGATTCGACCCTCGACCCGAAGACGCGTCAGACACGCCTCGATGCGACGATGGCTGACGGGATCGCCCGTTTCGGGGAGTTTCTCCGGCCCTATGCCACGCGCGACGACGCCCTCGGCGCCACCGCCGTGTGGAACTGGGCCTTTATCGCGCAAACACCCGAGGCGTTCGACCGGCTTTATGCTCCGGCTTCGGAGTATGCCCGCAACTTCGGGCCTGTGAAACGGCTGGCCGCCGCCTTCGACGCCCAGCGCAAAACCGCCGAAGGAATGGCGTTCACCGATTTTACGATCCCCGCGGGTGAGGCCGACTCGACGGCGGTGAGCCTCTCCGACTACGTGGGCTGCGGGCGGTACGTGCTGGTCGACTTCTGGGCCTCGTGGTGCGGCCCCTGCCGCGCCGAGATGCTGACGCTCCGCGAGGTGTGGGAGCGTTACGACCGCCGCGAGCTCGAGGTGCTGGGCGTGGCCGTGTGGGACCGCCGCGACGCCACGCTGCAGGCTGTTGAAGAGCTCGACCTTCCGTGGCCGCAGATCCTCGACGCGGGGCAGATCCCGACCGACCTCTACGGCATCAACGGCATTCCGCACGTCATCCTCTTCGCTCCCGACGGGACGATCGCGGCGCGCGACCTGCGGGGCGATAGACTGAAGGACAAACTGGCTGAACTGCTCGGCAGGTAGGCCGCCTACGTCCAAATGAAAAAGGGAGGATTCCGCAACGACGGTGCGGAATCCTCCCTTTTTTCGATGCTCCGGAGCAGATTGCCCGGCTTCAGCCTTCTATTTTCTCATCGAATATCTCGACCCATTCGGGAAGCCATGCCAGGGTCAGCAGGGTCTTTTTCATGGGTTGTTTTTTGATAGTTTCTTTTCTTCTTTTCAAAGTAGGCAATCTTGTTCAATAAAGATCGAGATATTCGTAACTGTTCCCGACGGCGGCGAGGTACTTCGCAAACTCCTCCTGCGCGATGACCACCGTGGCGCGGTTGTCGTTGGGGTGGAACGAGAGGGCCGGGAACTGCTTCAGCCGTGCGTCGAGGAACAGGTGCACATGGTTCGCCGTGTCGTTTATGAGTCCGAAGGGCGAGACCGATCCCGGGCGCAGCCCGAGCCAGCGCTCCATGCGCTGCTCCGAGGCGAACGACAGCTTGCCCTGACGGAGACGGTGCTCGAGGTCGTGGATCGCCAGCGACTGCCCGCAGTCGAAGCACACGAGGTAGTGGCGGTCTCCCTTGTGGTTGCGGAAGAAGAGGTTTTTGCAGTGTTTCGAGCCGTCGTCGTGCCAGTATTGGCGTGCGATCTCGATGGTCGGGGCTTCGGGATGTTCGTACCACGTGTAGCGGATGGCATGCGCATCGAGCCACTCGAATACCCGCTTCCGACGCTCATCGGGGCTCTGCAGGATGGTTCCGGAAGTCTCCATGGCCGTCATTGCTCCGGGAAGTTCTCGCGGATGTTCCGCACGATGCACTCCACCAGCACCCCGACCGCCTCGGCGGGCGACCATGCATTGTGCGGCGAGAGCAGCAGCCGGTCGGGTTCGCGGATTGCGAGCAGGGGATTCCCCACGTCGAGGGGTTCGTGTACGAAGACGTCCAGGGCCGCTCCCGCCAGCTGTCCGGCATCGAGTGCCGCGGCGAGCGCCGCCTCGTCGACAATTCCTCCGCGTGCGACGTTGATCAGCAGCGCCGAGGGTTTCATCCTTGCGAGCTCACGGGCCCCGATCAGCCCGCGCGTGCGGTCGGTCAGCGGACAGTGCACCGACACTACGTCGGCCCATGCGAGCAGTTCGTCGAGTGGCCGGGCGGGGTAGGGCTCCTCGCGCACGACGCCCGAGGTCGAGGTGTAGGCCACCTCGCATCCCAGGGCTTCGGCGACCCGTGCGACGCTGCGTCCGATGTTCCCCATCCCGACGATGCCCCAGCGGGAACCGTGGAGCTGGCGTGTCGTGCGCCCGAAGTGGAACTGCCGCGCGGCTCCGGCGTACTGTTCTTTTGTGTATCGATCGTAGTAGACCACCTGCCGCATCAGGGCGATAGCCGTGCCGATGGTCGTCTCGGTGACGGCGTGTGTGGAGTATCCCACGGCGTTCTTCACCGGAATGCCGCGCTCGGCGGCTGCCTCGAGGTCGATGTGGTTCACGCCCGTCGCGGCGACGCAGATCAGCCGCAGCCGCGGGAGCTGCCCGAGGGTCGTCCGGTCGAAGGGCACCTTGTTGGTGATGACGATGTCGGCTTCGCGGCAGCGGTCGACGATCTCCTCGGGGCGTGTTGTTTCGTAGCTGGTGTAGCTGCCCAGTGCGCGGATGGCGCTCAGGTCAGCGCCTCCGAGGCTGTATTCATCCAGAAAGACGATATTGGGTTTCATGAGCATGATGTTTTTCGTGCGGAGCCGGTTGCCGGGAGGCGGCAGCGGCGCGCGTTTCACAAAGATAGCGGCTTTTGGCTCTCGTTCGCCGGAATCCCTTTACTTATACACTACTTTTTTGTTTTTGGAATAAAAAGACACTTTCGCATTTTCTCGTTGCGCGTAAAAATCCCCTCCGCATTTTCGCGTTGCGCGGAAAAAGATTTGTCGGGGCTCCGAGCGCTCGGAACAGGAGGAAGGAAAGGCTTGATCTTCCTTCGCCCGCTCAGCGGGGGCCCCGGCGAATCCCGCGCAAGGCGACATGCGGATGGTTTTGGTGGCACCTTTTGCCACCAAAAGGTGACGCCGGCTTAAGAAGCCGGTTTTAGGGCGGCAAAAAGACTTTCTCCGACCGTTCCGGTCGTTGGAATTAGGCCGCTTTTGGATCG
>DWYP01000021.1 GCA_019118605.1 Candidatus Alistipes faecavium
TCACCCCCGAGGCGGGCAGCTACTACAACATCACGCTGGATAAGGACAAGGGATATACCGACGACGGACAGGGCAACTACACCGTGACCTCCGCCGAGGGCCTGAAGAACATCGCCAAGCTGGTGAACGAACAATGGAATTTAGGCATCAATATCACCCTGACGGCCGACATCGACCTCTCGGGCATCGACTGGACACCGATAGGCATAGACTATAACCACCAATACAAAGGCACCTTCAACGGCGGCGGCCATACCATCACGGGGCTGACCGTTACGACGAGTGACCAATATGCGGGCCTGTTCGGCTACATCGGCTCCGGCGGCACGGTGAAGGACGTGACGCTGGAGGGCGTGCAGATAGCAACCACTCACAGCGTGGGCGATGCCGGCGGCGTGGCGGGATATAGCTATGGCAACATTGAAAACTGCTCGGTGTCGGGCAGCGTCAGCGGTAGCGGCAGTAGTAGCGACGTAGGCGGTGTGGTGGGCTACCAAATGGGCGGTTCCATCACCGGATGCAGCTCCTCGGCCACAGTGAAGGGAACGCAGCGGGCAGGCGGCATGGCAGGTGCAACGAATAGTGGTGCCACCCTGACCGCCTGCTATGCCACGGGCGACGTGACCCTTGAAAGTAGCGGTTCAGACACCTATTTTGCCGGCGGCGTGGTGGGAACTAACGGAGGTGGCATCCTGACCGCCTGCTATGCCTGGGGCAGCGTGACCGGTAGCGGAAGCGGCACCGTCTATGTAGGCGGCGTAACGGGAAGCAACGATTCAGGCACCCTGACTGCCTGCTACCATGCCAAAGGGACTGTCAAAGGCTCGGACGGAGCCACAGGCGGCGTGGCGGGACGGAACTATAACGCTTTCGTTGCCCCTGTCATCACCGCCTGCTACTGGGGAGGCAACGGCCAGGAACAAGGCATCGGTGAAAATCAGGCAGGCACCACCGGCGGAACCGAGCAGGTGACGGACGGTAACTGGACGGACGCGATGAACGCCATGAACAATGCCCTTTCCGGCACGGTCTGGCACTATGTACTTGACACGGACGGTCTGCCCGTATTGGCCCGAACCATCTGAGCCAAACGCATCATCACCCGCGGGCGGAACCGTCATTCCGCCCGCGGTGCGTGAAGAAAGGAACATAACCCGAAAATGAGGGGCACGGACGCGATGCCGACGCGGATGCGATGCCGCCCCGACAACCTTCCCGTGAGCTGCCGATGAAAGGGTATTGCACGGAAAAAGGCAATGCCCCGAAATACGAAAGAACATCAAACAGGAACTCCCGTTCCGGTCGGGGGGGGGATTGCCTGACTTCCGGCGCCCTCCGGCATCAGTCGAAAGCGGGCAGCGTCACCGGGAAGAGTTCGTTCGGACGGTGTTCGCGGCGGATGACCTCCTTCATCCGGCGCACGATCCCGGGATGTTCGGCTGCCACGTCATGGTCTTCGTGGATGTCCGCGGCAAGGTTGTACAGGTGGGGCACGCCGCCCTTCACGACCATTTTCCAGTCACCCATGCGCACACCGATCTGATCCGTTTCGTGAAACTCCCAGTAGAGGAATTCGTGGCGCTCCTGCGCGTCGTCGTTGCCCAGCAGGGTGGGGGCGAAGGAGATGCCGTCGAAGCAGTCGCCCTCGAGCGTCGGGTTGAGGTATCGGCGCGGGAAGTGCCTGTCGCCGATCAGCTCGCAGAAGGTCGGAAGGATGTCGTAGAAGGCCAGCTGGTGGTCGTTGACCGTCCCGGCCTCGATGCGCCCGGGCCACCACGCGATGAACGGCACGCGGATGCCGCCCTCGTAACACTGGCGTTTGAGCCCCCGGAGCTTCCCGTCGCGCCCGAAGAAGGCGGGGTCGGCGCCGCCCTCCTCGTGGGGGCCGTTGTCGCTGGTGAAGATCACGAGGGTGTTTTCGTCGAGATCCTTTTCCTTGAGTTTGGCCAGAATCTCACCCACGTAGGCGTCCAGTCGGGTGATCATCCCCGCGAACTGGGCGTGCGTGTGCACCACGGGATTGTATCGCGACCCTTCGCTTCCTCCCCAGGTTCGGTCCTCGAAGAACTGCTTCCTGTAGCTTTCGAGGATCTCGTCGTCGGGCTGCGCCAGCTCGGCGTGGGGCAGCGTGTAGGTGAAGAGCCCGCAGAAGGGCCGCCCGGCCTCCTGCCGGTCGAGCCACGCCATGGCCTCGCGGTGGATCAGGTCGGCCGAATACTGGGTGCGTTTGCGGTACCCGTCGCCGTACATCGGGTAGCGGATATTCTCCTCGAGGGGTATGCGTATGACCGTCGTGTCGCCCGCCGCACGGCTGTAGCGGTTCAGGAAGTTGGGGTAGTAGAGGTGCGCCTGGAACTGGCAGATGTAGCCGTAATACTCGTCCACGCCGCGCTTGTCGGGCGTCGAGCACGAACCTTCGTACCCTCCGGCCCACTTCCCGAACATGCCCGTCGTGTATCCGTTTCGCTTCATGACTTCGGGGAGGATGATGTGGCGGGGGTCGTAGGGCTCCTGCCCGGTGACGGCATACTCGCGGTTGTTGCCGTACATCACCTCGCCGCTCCAGTATTCGCGGTTTCCGCGCACGTGCCCGTGCCCGGAGTGCTGTCCGGTCATGAGCGCGGCACGCGAGGGGGCGCTCACGGGACTTCCGGCGTATGCCTGGGTGAAGCGCATGCCTTCGCGGGCCATGCGGTCGATGTGCGGGGTGCGGATGTAGGGCTGGCCGTAGCAGGCCAGATCGCCGTATCCCATGTCGTCGCACAGGATGAAGAGGATGTTCGGTTTGTCGCGTTTTGCTTCGGGGCTTTTTGCGGCGGCGGGGGCGTTTGCCGCGGCTGCTGCGGAGAGCAGCCCCGTGCAGAGGATCATTCGGTCAGCCTGTTTCATCTTCGGAGGGGGTGTTGGGGTGGTGTTTCGGCACATGCCATGTGCTAAATTACAAAGAAAAGCGCAAACCGCCAAACGGCTTTTTTTGCCCGGGGAAAGGAATACCTACCCGGGATCCGCACCCGATGCCTTGCGCGCGACGCCTGCGCCTGACGCCATTTGCGCCCGACCCTTGCGCCCGACCCCTGCGCCCGATCCTTGCGTCTGGCCCCTGCGTCTGGCTCCTGCGGCCGCCCCTTTTCTTTTTGTCCCCGCGCGGCGCGCGGGCATGAAAAAACTCCGTGAGGGAATCACGGAGTTTTCGTCGCTGTCGACATCTGCGGAAAGAAGGGGATTCGAACCCCTGAAACCCTTTAGGGGTTTACTCGCTTTCCAGGCGGGCCAGTTCAACCACTCCTGCATCTTTCCGTTCGGTGCCCCAAAAGTACGCAATATTTCCCGAATCTGCAAATTGCGGCCTGAATTTCTCGTGCCGGGCCCTCCGAACCGGGGTGCAAGGCCCGTCTCCGCGTCCCGATCCGCGTCCGTTTCTGCGACCCGGCCCCGCGTCCGTTTCCGCGTCCCGTTTCCGCGTCCCGTCTCCGCGTCCCGGCCCCGCGACCCGTCTCCGCGTCCGGCTCCATCCGGCCCCGCCGGCGCTATTCGATCTTCAGGTACTCGATGGGCTGCCGGGTGACGACATCCAGCGGGGCGTCGCGGTATGCCGTTTTTACGAAGTCGATCTCCTTGAGGTCGATGCAGCGGATCGCGCTGTTGTACATCGTGCGGTAGTAGATGCAGCCGTTCTGCGGGTCGGCGGCCGATGTCCACTGTGTGGCGCTCGGGATGTCGGTCGGGGCCTGGCCCGCGGCGAATTCGATGCCGATCGGGATGTCGAAATTCGTCAGGATCTGGAAGCACTCCAGCACGGTGTCCTCGGCCGTGGGGCGCTGCGGGGCGGTAGCCTGATAGAAGGCTGCGCGCACGAAGCGCGAAGGCGGGGTGATGTCGCCCGGGAGCCCGAGCATGGCGCCTCCGGCCCCGAATTGCGACAGGGTGACGGCTCCGAGCTTCTGCGGCGCTGCCGATCCGGGGTGGAGGTTGACGTAGTTGTTCAGATGGGTCATCTGCCACTCGTATCCCGGGGAGTTGGTCAGCACGCCGAGCTCGCTGTCGTAGAAACAGGGCTTTCCGTCGAGAATCTCGAGGACGATCTGGCGTCCCGAGCGGTCGGTGAACCTCCAGTGTACGGTCGAGGCCCGGGGATCGACGGCGATCACGCGCACCTGCCCGACGGCCTGTTTCACCTCGTCGACCGTGCGGCACGATCCCAGGACCCATGCCACGAGCTGCAGGTCGGCGATGCTGCGCTCCTTGAGCGCGGGGTCGAAGTCGACGTAGCGCCCGTAGGCGGGGAAATAGAAGAGCCCTGCCGAGAGCCCCTCCTCGTTGAGCCCCTCGGCGATGAACTCCTTCTGCTCGACGGCCAGTCCGACGTATCCGTAGCGGGCCGTGAAGCGCATGCCGTCTATGCCTTCGGGCGTATAGGATTGCTGCGTGTATCCGCGCGGGACGATGACGTAGCGGCTGTTGAGGTTGCTGCCGCCCCATTCGATGGTGCGGGCGACGATGGGCGATCCGTCGGACGTGCGGAGCGTGATGCCGGTGCATGCGTCGGCGGGTCGTGCTGCGGCGAGCAGGGCTGCGGCGAACAGTGCGGAGGTGAGAATTGATTTCATGTACGGTAGTTTTGAAAGCGTTTTTTTCGGAAATATGTGGAATCGTTGCGGGGCGGTTTGTGTCCGTTGCGGCGCGTGCGGCCCCGGGCGCGACCTCCGAAACGATAAAAGCAGCAAAATTCGGCCCAAACCCATCGGCGAGAGCCGTTTTTTTTGAAATGCCTTGCGCATGCTGGCTTGCGAACGCGGCCGTGCGAACGCTGATTGCGAACGCGGCCGTGCGAATACAGTCTTGTGTACGCTGCCGTGCAAACGACTTTCCTCGTCCGCCCGGCATCCGTCCTGCATTCGTCCGTCCGACATCCGTCCGTCCTGCATTCGTCCGCCCGGCCCCTGTCCGGTATCTGTCCGCCCGGCCCCTGTCCGGTATCTGTCCGCCCGGCACCCGTCCGCCCGGCATCCGTTCGCCCGGCCCCTCCCTTAAAGGGCTCCGAACCCTGCGACGCCGTATTGCCCGGGCAGGCTCGTGCGCACGGGCACGAGGCGCAGGTAGCGTGCCTCGACGGGTTCGTCGAAGCGCACCTCCTGGCGGATGGGGTTGTTCACGACGTTCTCGAAGAGGCGGTCGGCAATCCGTTTCTCCCAGCGGATCCCGTCGCGGCTGGTCTCCAGGTCGTAGCTCACGATGCACCCTTCGGCCCCGCCGTGTATCGGCTCGTAGAAGAATCCCCCGATCGTGCGGAGCTCCTTCAGATCGAGCTCGACGGGCTCCGCAGCCTTCATCTTCCGGCCCGCGACCTCGGCCTTCTCCCACGTGAAGGCCGCGCCGCCGAGCACCTCGTCGAGGTAGAGCCCCAGTCCGTTCAGCACGGGGCATGCCAGCGCCTCGTCGATCCGGATCCGCAGGGCCCGGGTGGTGATGCGGTCGGTCAGGAGGATGCGCTTGTATCCGACGGTCGTGCCCCGGGCGATCTCCGCCCATTCGCCCGCAGTGTCGAGCGCCTCGACCCGGAAGGCCGCGATGCGCTGCCCGAGGGGGATGTACTCCTGCAGCTGGATGCGGTTGAAGGTCTTCTCGCCGTCGAGCCGCACGGTCAGCGTGGCCGTCGTAATGTCGTCGTCCGTGGCCCAGTAGGTGTCGTAATCGCCGTCGAGGAGATTCTGCGGGCCGTATTTCGCACATCCTCCGCGGATGTTGTCGGCCTCGGCCGCGGCCCCCGCCGCCAGGTCGACGGCAAAGATCTCGTCGAGCGCCGCGCGGAACTCGCGCAGACGCGTGGAGTCGACCTCGTGAATCCTCCCGCGCGTGTCGGGCGGGACGTTGAGCAGCAGCAGGGCGTTGCGGCCCACACTCGCGTAGTAGATATTCAGCAGGTCGTCGAGCGACTTCACGCGGTCGTTCTCCGAGGGCTTGTAGAACCATCCGGGGCGTATCGAGACGTCGGCCTCGCCCGGGATCCAGGCTTCGCCGCCGACCTCTCCGCAGTTGAGCGCCTCGCGTTCGATGTTGCCTCCCGGAGCACGGCCTACGGTATCGAGCGTGCTCCAGCAGGTCTCCCCGGCATATCCGGCCTCGTTGCCGATCCACCGGCATCCGGGGCCTATGTCGCTGAAGATGATGGCCTCGGGCTGATGCTTGTAGACCTCCCGGTGGTAGAGTTTCCAGTCGTAAACCTGCCGCTTGCCGTTGGGCCCTTCGCCGCAGGCCCCGTCGAACCACTGTTCGAATACCTGTCCGTAGTCGCCGAGGGCGCTTTCGAGCGTGCGTCGGAATACCTCGTTGTATTCATCCGTTCCGTAAGCGGGGTCGTTGCGGTCCCAGGGCGAGATGTAGACTCCGAATTTCAGTCCGTATTCGCGGCAAGCCTCCGACAGTTCGCGCAGGATGTCGCCCTTGCCGCCGCGCCAGGCGCTCTGCGCCACGGTGTGCTGACAGACGGGATTGGGCCAGAGACAGAATCCGTCGTGGTGTTTGGCCGTGATGATGATGCCCTTCATTCCGGCGGCAGCGGCCGTAGCGGCCCATTGCCGGCAGTCGAGCGCTGTCGGCGCGAAGACGTCGGCGCTTTCGCGTCCGGTGCCCCATTCGGCGCTGGTGAAGGTGTTGGGCCCGAAGTGGCAGAACATGTTGGTCTCCATCTGCTGCCATGCGACCTGCTGGGGTGTCGGCACGGCCCCGTAAGGTGCGGGGGCTTCGGGGGCGCAGGCGGCGAAGCACAGCGCGCAGACGCTGCCTGCGAGGATTGTCCTGAATGAAAGGTTCATGTCGGAAGGGGTTTGCGGTTAATTTTCCTAAAGATAGTGCTTTTTTGTGAGAATCGCGCCGGTTCGGCGGATGTTTTTCGGCCCGGGGGGGGAGGCGATGCCGATGCCTTCAGATTTTACGCCCCTTCGAAAAGGGATCGAATCCCCGCAAAAATCGACACCCCGTGGCGGTTTTCCGATTTAATTTCCTATTTTTGTAAATGGTTCCGTGCCTCTGCGGACGGAGCCGGACATATTTACGAACGTTTCGTTACGTTTTCTTTCACACTCAAACTTCGCAAATTTGAACAGCAGAAAGAGATGTAACTGGACGCCTCGTGGACGCATGTATTGTGCCCGCAGGCTTTTGGCTTGCCATGTGCATGATACACGTTTCGCGTGGGCTGTCCGTGTTGCTTATTTCTGTTGGGGGCAGCGAAGGCCTGAGTGTGGGATAAGTCAATGCGGCAACCCACGTTTTTATGGCTTTCGATTACGATTACACGGGCAACCTCGCCCTGCTCGACCGCCGGAAGGTCGCCTTCTTCGCCTCGCGCGGCGTCTCGCCCGCCGTCGGGGAGCAGGCCCTCCGCTGGGCCGAAGCGTGTTGCGCAACCGACCGCGTCGTAATCAGCGGCTTCCAGTCGCCGCTCGAAAAAACCGTCTTTGAACTCCTGCTGAAAGCCCGCCATCCGGTGATCTGGGCCCTGGGGCGTGCCCTCTACCGCCGCTACCCGCCTGCCGTCGAAGAGGCCCTGGCCGAGCAGCGCATCCTGATCTTTGCCGTACGCAACGCCCGCCGCACCGGTTGGCAAACGGCCCAAAACCGCAACTACGCCATCGCCTCGATGGCCGAGGAGAGCGTCTACGCCCTCCGCACGGACGGCCGCCCCAGTACGCTCGATGTCCTCTGTGGGCTGGAGGTCGGCGCGAAGCCGGCCAGTGTGATCGGGGTCTTCGGCAGTGATTAAAAGGCGACAGTTGTTCGGGTTGAGAGCGAGGTGTGTCGACGGCGGGGGAGGAGGAAGCCGGGGAAAGGAGGATGCCGGGAAAGGAAAATCTGCCTGTATTTGTGTCGAAATTGTGTACCCGCCGAAAACGGAACAGCCGCCTGCATCGCTGCAAGCGGCTGTCTTGGAAGTGGTACCACCAGGAATCGAACCGGGGACACAAGGATTTTCAGTCCTTTGCTCTACCAACTGAGCTATGGCACCATCCGCGATCAACACGTTGTGTCGTATCGTGGTGCAAAGGTAAGTAAAAATTTCGATTCTGCAAGCCTCGGGTGAAATTTTCTCGTTTTTTTGTCTGACGCGGAGCCCCCGGGCCGCTCTGAAATGGCCGTTTCAGCGCTTTTCACCCCTGTTCGATCCGTTGCGGAACCCCGAGCGGTTTCTCGAAGGCCAGGCGTTCGCCGCTCTCGTAATGCACCTTCCCGCAGTAGACGAACCCTTCGCGGCGGAGGATGTGCAGCATGCGGTGGTTGTCGAAGTTCGTATCCACGCGGAACGAGCCGATCCCGCGCCTGCGGGCCAGCCGGGCCGTGCGGTGGAAAAACTCCGTGGCCACGCCGCGGCACTTCTCGCCGTCGGCCACGGCCAGGCGGTGCAGCACGACATACGCCTGCTCCCCGAGCCACGCCCCTTCGATGTCGCGGTAGGCCGCCTCGCCGTCGAAAATCACCGCGCCGTAGGCGATGACCGCCTGCGGTTCTTCCATGTCGGGGCGCTGCAGTACGTATCCGCAGCCGCGGCGCAGGTCGGCGTCGATGTCCCTGCGTGCCGGATAGCCGTTCTGCCACTGCAGGCTCCCCGCCTCGCGCATCTGCCGCTGCGCCTGGGCGATGATCTGCAGGATGCGCTCCATGTCGGCCTCCACGGCCCGGCGGAATATGAGTTGTCGGTTCATCGCAACAAAAATACGGCTTTTTCGCATGCCCGCGCTCCGGCACGCAAATTTTCCCCGATTCGGCTGAGGGATGTGACAATTTGTGACAATTTATGACAAAGCGTGCCTTCTTCATGACAATTTGTGACAATTCGTGACACGACGTCACATTCCCTTTCCTGGCACGGGATTTGACCGTTTGGGAAGTGAAACCGCTCCGGAAGGGGGAGGGGAAAAGAAAAACAAATGTTAAACAAATAAATCAAGGAGGACAAAACTATGGTACCTGCAAGACGTAATCAAAACTGGCTGCCGAGCATTTTCAACGATTTTCTGAACAACGACTGGCTCATGGAGCGCCGCAACGCCACGGCTCCGGCCGTCAACATCCTCGAGAACGACGACGAGTACAAGATCGAGGTCGCTGCTCCGGGCATGACGAAGGAGGACTTCAAAGTCCACATCAACGAGGACAACGAGCTGATCATCTCGATGGAGAAGCGTGCCGAGGAGAAGGAGGAGGACAAGAAGCACAAGGGCACCTACCTGCGCCGCGAATTTTCCTACACGCAGTTCCAGCAGAGCCTGCTGCTTCCCGACAATGTCGAGCGTGACAAGATCTCGGCCAAGGTGGAGCACGGAGTGATGTGCATCGACATCCCGAAGAAGAAGGTGACCGAGACGGCTGCCGCCACGCGCCAGATCGAAGTCAAATAATCGGAGGCGTCCGAGACGGGAGGGGAGCCCTTGCAAGAGGGTTCTCCTCTCTTTTTTGTGCCCTTCGGGAGGCGATTTTGCGCGGGGCGGCGCGGCGAATCGGGAAAAAGCGTATCTTTGGGAGTGCTCCGGCCGGATCCGGAGGGAACCGCAAGATTTGTATGCCATGACAACCGAACTTTGTGCCTACAGCGTCGATGCCTGCCGGGTGGCCTCCCGGGCGGGGGTGACGCGCGTGGAGTTGTGCGCTTCGCCCTGGGAGGGCGGTACGACCCCCTCGGCCGCGACGATCCGCCGGGCCCGGCTCGTGCCCTGCATCGGCCTTCAGGTGATGGTCCGCCCGCGGGGCGGGGACTTCTGCTATACGGACGACGAGGTGGAGCAGATGGCCGAGGAGATCCGCTTCGCTGCGTCGTGCGGCGCCGACGGGGTGGTCGTGGGGTTGCTGACGCCCGACGGGGAGGTCGACCGGGAGCGTCTGAAGTTCCTGGTTGCCGCGGCCGGCGGCCGGGAGGTGACCTTCCATCGCGCCTTCGACATGGCGCGCGACCCGTACGAGGCGCTGGAGGCGGTCATTGCCTGCGGCTGCCGCCGGATCCTCACCTCCGGGGGCTGCAACAGGGCCGTGGAGGGGATCGACACGCTGCGCGGGCTGGTGGCCCGGGCCGCCGGGCGCGTGGAGATCATGGCCGGAAGCGGCGTCAACGCCTCGAACGCCCGGCTGCTGGCCTCCGCGGGGGTCGATGCCCTGCACTTCAGCGCCCGGGGCTGGCACGAGAGCCCGATGCGTTTCCGCAATCCGCGCGTGTCGATGGGCGGCGTCGAAGGGGTTCCCGAATACGCCGCGATGTGTGCCGACGAGGCCCTCGTCAGACAAATCCTCCGGGCCCTCGAATGATGGTGTGCCCGGCCGAAACTCCTGCTCTGCCCGGGCCCGGGCAGAGCGGATAGAGGCCCCCGACAACTCCGCTCCATGAAAAAACGTGCGATTGTCCCCGCGCGTTTATCCGATTTTGTGCCAGAATGATCTGCCTGCGGGCCAAGATGGTTCTTTTGGGGAGACAGCGTTTGCGTATATCCCCCCGATGCGCTATTTTTGTTAGACAAATCTCCCTGACTTATGCGAAGAACCATTCTCTTTCTTGCCTTGATGGCAACGGCTGTCGGGTGCGCTCCGCAGCAAAAACATCTGACCGATTATGTCAATCCGCTGCTTGGAACCGCGACGTTGTGGGACAGCGTCGATCTGGGTTTCCGGCCCACGAAACGCACGTGGGGTGCGGAGGTCTTCCCCGGGGCTTCGCTGCCGAATGCCATGGTGCAGGCGAGTCCCGTCACCAAATTCCACAGCGGCTCGGGCTACCAGTACGAAGACACGGTGATCTATGGCTTCACCCACTCGAACAAGGGGCATTGGAACCTGTGCCACATCCCGCTGCTGCCCGTGACCGGCACTCCGACCCCGGAGGATTACTGCTCCCCATACAGCCATGAGCGTGAGACGGCCGCTCCGGGCTACTACGAGGTCTTCCTCGACCGCTACGGCGTCGATGCCGAGTTGACGACGACGCTGCGCTGCGCCCTGCACCGCTACACCTTCCCCGGGGGGGCCGCGCCCTCGG
The DNA here is from genome assembly GCA_019118605.1 of Candidatus Alistipes faecavium. Lineage (GTDB taxonomy): Bacteria > Bacteroidota > Bacteroidia > Bacteroidales > Rikenellaceae > Alistipes > Alistipes faecavium. Next base: position 11,018 of record DWYP01000021.1, read on the forward strand.
TGCTGGCCGACCTGCAGCGTTCGAACGAGCGTGTCCGCGGCTGGGAGATCCGCAAGGAGGGCGACAATGTATTCGCCGGGTGGCAGCAGACCGGTGAGACGATGTATTTCTATGCCGTGGCCAACCGCTCCGTGACGGAGATCGAAGCGGTTCGGGAGGGAGACCGCGAGATCCGCCTCGTGCGTTTCGGCGAGGGCGAAGGGCCTCTCGAACTGCGCATCGGCTTCTCGTTCGTGAGCGAGGCGAACGCCCGCGAGAACCTTGAGTCCGAACTGCTCGGCCGCTCCTTCGCCGAGGTGCGGCAGGCTGCAACGGATACGTGGAACGAGCTGCTGGGCCGTATCCGCGTCGAGGGCGGCACGGAGCGTCAGAAGGGACTCTTCTATTCGTCGCTCTACCGTTCGTTCCTCTGGCCGGCGCTGCGCAGCGACGTGAACGGGGACTACACCGACGCCCGCGGCGAGGTGGTTCGCCACGCGGATTTCCGCTACTATACGTCGCCCTCCTATTGGGATGACTACCGCAACAAACTGATCCTCCTCGGGCTGCTCTCCCCGGACGTGGCGGCCGACGTCATCAGTTCCGATACCGACCGCGGCGAGAAGCGCGGGGGCTTCATGCCGACCTTCTTCCACGGCGACCATGCCTCGGCGTTCGTCGCGGGAAGCTACCTGCGCGGCATCCGGGGCTTCGACGTGGAGCGCGCCTACAACCTTGTGCTGCGCAACGCCACGGTGCAGGGCCCGAGCCGTCCGTGGCTCGACGAATATATCGCCCGCGGCTACATCCCCGAGATGGACTACGACCATCCGGTGACCAATACGGTCTGCCGGGCGGCCGTCACGAAGACGCTCGAATACGCCTACGACGACTACGCCGTGGCGCTGCTTGCCGAGGCGCTGGGTGACGATGCGCACTATGGAGAGCTGATGGCCCGCACGAAGAACTACCGCAACTGCTTCGACCCCTCGACGGGCCTCATGCGCGGCCGCCTGGAGGACGGGTCGTGGATCACCCCCTTCGAGGAGCGCTATCCCTACTACGAGTACATGTACCGCGAGGCGAACGCCTGGCAGCAGTCCTTCTTCGCCCCGCACGATACCGAGGGTCTCATCGCGCTCTACCCGAGCCCCGAGGCCTTCGGCGAGCAGCTCGACCGCCTCTTCTCGATTCCGTGGGAGGGGTACGAGGTCGACAATCTCTCGTGCTTCATCGGGCAGTACTGCCATGGTAACCAGCCCGACCACGGCTTTACGTACCTCTACTACTTCATCGGACGCCAGGAGCGTTCGCAGGAGCTCATCGACTACATCCTCGACCGCTTCTACGGCATGGGCCCCGAGGGGCTGGCCCTCTGCGGCATGGACGATGCCGGGGAGATGTCGTCGTGGTATGTGCTGAACGCCATCGGTCTCTACACCTATTCGCCGGCCGATCCGGAGTATATCGTCACCGTGCCGCTGTTCGACCGTACGGACGTATCGCTCGGCGACGGACGCTCATGGACGATCCGCCGCGAGGGCGAGGGGCGCAGGATCGAGTCGATCACGTGCGGCGGCCGGCCCGTCGAGGGGTGGTTTGTAGGCCACGACGCGCTGGGAGACGGCGAACTGGTGATCCGCACCGCGCCGGGCGCCGAATGATCCGGGCCCGGGCAGAGCGGGCGAAGATGCCGGAACGGCGGAGCGGCTGTTTTTCGGCGGACAATACGGAGGGCGGGCATTCTTTGGAAGAAAGAATGCCCGCCTTTTCCGTACGCAGCCGTTTGATGAGATGTTACCGCCCGGGATGCGGGGCGGGACAGAGCAGGACAGGACAGGACAGGGCGAGGCGGGGCGCCTTTCGGTCACAGGCGCGTGACGGGCTCCTTGCGGCGGGTGAAGTTGCGCGCGAGGGCCTCGGCATAGGGGGTGCGGAACGTCCGGGCCCCGACGGGACACCCCTTGACGCAGGCGCAGCAGCGGATGCAGCGTGCGGGGTCGGTGCGGGTTTCGTCTCCCCGCGCAATGGCCCCGACGGGACACACGGCCGCACAGCGCCCGCAGCGGGTGCAGCGTGCGGCGTCGCCCTCGGGCAGGTAGCGCACGGGGTGCTTCTTCTGCCGACGGCGGTAGCGCAGGACGAAACGTGCGAAGCGCAGCAGGGACAGCAGCGGCGTGCGCCTGTCCTTGAGCCGTGCGGCATCGACGGGCGTAAGGTCGCCGCGGTCGATTTTCCGGCGCACGGCTTCTCCGAAAGCCTCGGCGGCGGCCAGATCCCGATCGTCGGGACGTCCCGCGGCGATGGGCGTTTCGGGCGTCGAGTAGGAGTGCTCGCCGACGAAGGCCCCCGCGGCGATCGGGCGGAACCCCTGCTCCTCGGCCAGGCGTGCGAGCTCCTCCGCGGCGTGCTCGAAGGCGCGGTTGCCGTAGACGACCGCCACGACCGCCGGGGTTCCGGAGCCGCGGATCCCTTTCATCCTCCGTACGGCCTCCGGGGCGACGTGTCCGCCGTAGACCGGGGCGGCCAGAACCGCGAGCGTCTCCCCGGCGAGCAGCTCCTCCGCGGCGTCCCGGTGTGTGAGGTCAAGGCTCCGGACGACGGGTTCTGAACCCTCCGAGGCCGGGGCCTTGAGCCCCTTTGCGATGGCTTCGGCCACCTTTCTCGTGGTGCCCGTCGGCGAGAAATAGATCTTGTGGATCAAATCGAAAACGCTCATGGCAGGATGTTTTTTGGGGTGTCGGTTTTCGGGGATCGGTTTTTCGGGGATCGGTTTTTGGGGGCCGTTTTTTCGGGAAATTATTCCTTCGTCCCGGCATCCGGGGCGTTGTCCTCCGGGTCGGGGTGCTCGGCGAAGTAGCGCCACAGGGGTGCGGCCATCAGCGCCTGGCGGATCTCCCCGCTGCGCAGCAGGGAGAGCACTTCGCGGCGCGTTGCCAGGTGCACGCGCAGGTCCTCCGTAGGGTCGAGGCGCTGCTCCGTGACGGGTTCGACGCCTGTGGCGAGGAAGCAGTAGGTGAGGTTGTTCTGCGTGGCGGGATTCGGTGCCACGGTCATCAGCAGGCGCCACTCCCCGCCGCCGTATCCGGTCTCCTCGGCCAGCTCGCGCTGCGCCGCGGCAAGCATCGAGGCGTCCGAGGCCTCGCTCACACCCGCCGGGATCTCGTAGCGCGTCTCGCCCAGGGCGTGGCGGTACTGGTCGATCAGCACGAACTCCCCCTGCCGGGTAATGGCGGTGATGTTGATCCAGTCGGGATATTCGAAGACATAGTAGTCGGGCACGCGGCGTCCGTCGGGCAGTTCGAGGCTTTCGTGGCGCACGGTGAACCACGGCCTGCGGGCGAGGTATTCGCTCTTCAATACTTTCCAGGGGCGGTTTTTGGGTTTTTCCATGATGAAGTCGCTTGTCTGGGGCAAAAGTAGTGAATTTTTAGTATCTTTGTTGTTCAGGAAAAAACCATAACCCTATGCTTCCAGAAACCGAACGCAAACGTATCATCGACCTGATCCACCGGGAGGTCATTCCCGCGATCGGGTGTACCGAACCGATTGCCGTGGCGCTGTGTGTGGCGCGCGCCGCCGAGACGCTGGGTGCGGAGCCCGAACGGATCTCCGTGCGCCTGAGCGCCAACATCCTCAAGAACGCCATGGGCGTCGGGATCCCCGGCACGGGGATGATCGGATTGCCGATCGCCGTGGCCCTCGGGGCGACGATCGGCCGCTCGGAATATCAGCTGGAGGTGTTGCGCGACGTCACGCCCGAAGCCGTGGAGCACGGACGGCGGATGATCGACGAGAAACGCATCGCCATTACGCTGAAGGAGGGCATCGAGGAGAAACTCTATATCGAAACGGAGGTCGAGGCGGCCGGACACCGTGCCGTGGCGGTCATCGCCGGCGGCCATACGTCGTTCGTCTATGTGGAACGCGACGGCGAGGTGCTGCTCGACAGACGGGGCGCCTCCGCCTCCGACGAGGAGGAGGGCGAAGTGCCCCTGACGCTGCGGCGCGTGTGGGAGTTCGCCATGACCACGCCGCTGGAGGAGATCCGTTTCATCCTCGAGACCAAACGGCTGAACAAGGCGGCCGCCGAAACCTCCTTTGCCGGGGAGTACGGCCACTGCGTGGGCCGTACGCTGCGCTGCGACCGCGAACGGCGGGTGATGGGCGACAGCATCTTCACACGGATCCTTTCGTATACCTCGGCGGCGTGCGACGCCCGCATGGCCGGGGCGATGATCCCCGTGATGAGCAACTCCGGGAGCGGCAACCAGGGCATCGCCGCGACGCTTCCCGTGGTAGTTTACGCCGAGGAGACGGGGGCTTCGGAGGAGCAGACGATCCGCGCGCTGACGCTGAGCCACCTGACGGTGGTCTACATCAAGCAGAGCCTCGGGCGCCTGTCGGCCCTTTGCGGGTGCGTGGTGGCCGCCACGGGCTCGAGCTGCGGCATCGTCTACCTGATGGGCGGCAACTACGACCAGGCCGCCGCCGCGGTGAAGAACATGATTGCCAACCTCACGGGCATGATCTGCGACGGTGCGAAGCCGAGCTGCGCGATGAAGCTCACGAGCGGCGTCTCGACGGCCGTACTCTCGGCGATGATGGCCATGGACGGGCGCTGCGTCTCGCCCGTGGAGGGCATCATCGAGGAGGATGTCGACCGCTGCATCCACAACCTGACGACGATCGGCCGCGACGGCATGAACGAGACCGACCGCCTGGTGCTCCACATCATGACCCACAAGTGCTGACCATGAAGTGCGCGACGTTGAAAATCCGCCTGCTGGCGCTGTGCCTGTTCGCCGTTTCGGGCGCCGTGGCGCAGACCGCCCCCGAGGATCTTGTCCGGAACCGCGACCGCGCGGCCGGCATCTACCACTCCTACGAATACCTGCCCGGAGCGGACGTCCCGGCTCCGAAGGGATACGAACCCTTCTATATCAGCCATTACGGACGCCACGGCAGCCGCTACCATATCTCTCAGGCCGCCTACGAACAACCGCTCAAGGCTTTGCGGAAAGCCGCTGCCGCGGGGACGCTGACACCCCGGGGCGAGGAGATCCTTGCCGTGGCCGAGGCCCTTGCCGAAGACGCGCGGCTGCGTTACGGCGACCTTTCGCCGCGCGGCGTCGGGGAACATCGCGGCATTGCCGAACGGATGTTCGCGGCCTATCCGGAGGTTTTCTCCACGGCCCGCGGGCGCGAATGCCTCGTGGAGTGCCGTTCGACCCTTGTGCCGCGCTGCATCCTGAGCATGTCGGCCTTCAGCGAGCGCCTCAAGGAGCTGAACCCTGCAATCCGCATCACGCGCGACGCCAGCGCCCGCTACCTCGACTACATGGCCAACGGCACGGCGCAAAACGCCGTCAACAAGGAGGCCGGACGCGTCGCCGACAGTGTTTTCCACGCCTGGGTGCATCCCGAACGGGTGATCGGCGTGCTGACGACCGATCCCTCGAGCATCGGCGATCCCGACAAGTTCGTACACCGGCTTTTCAACCTGCTCTCCATCATGCAGGATGCCAGCCACCTCGGCCTCGAACCCTTCTACGACCTGTTCACCGACGAGGAGCTCTATGACCTATGGGCCGCGGAGAATGTCCGCCGCTACCTGCAGATGGGGCCCTCGGCACGTTTCGGCGAGGGGATTGTGGCCGATGCCCGGCCGCTGCTGCGCAACATCGTCGAGACGGCCCAGGAGGTGATCGACGGGAAGCTGCCCCTGTCGGCGTCGCTCCGCTTCGGGCATGACACCTACATCATCCCGCTCCTGGCGCTGATGGGCGTCGAGCACGCCTCGGCCCGGGAGTCGGATCTCGCGGAGGTCGCTTCGGTATGGAGCGTGGAGCGGGTTTCGCCCATGGCCGCCAACCTGCAGCTGGTCTTCTTCCGCCATCCGAAAACGGGCGACGTGCGGGTGCGGGTGCTGCACAACGAACACGACGCCAACCTTCCGATAGAAGGAGGGCCGTATTATCCGTGGCCGGTGCTGAAGGCCTATTTCGAGGCGCTCTGCCAATAACCGCCCTGACCGCCCTGACCGCCCTGACCACCCTGACCACCCTGACCACCCTGACCACCCTGCGAACCATTTTCGTCAGTTTCTTTGCGGCCGAAAAAAATGCGGCAGCCTTGCACAGGCTGCCGCATTTGTGTATGTGCCGCGCTTCGGCGGGCGATCCGCTTTATCCTTCCCCTTTTTCTTCCTCTCTTTCTTTCCCTCTTTTCTTTTCCCCTCTTCCTCTTCCCTCTCTCTTCCTCTTCCCTCTCTCTTCCTCTTCCCTCTCTCTTCCCTCTCTCTTCCTCTTCCCTCTCTCTTCCCTCTTCCCTCTTCCTTTACACTGCCCCCCTCTCCAGGGCCCCGGGGCTGCTACTCCTGGAAGATGGTTTTGATGATGATCGACGTGGCCCCCTGATGGCGGGTCGTGTAGTCCTTGGCGATGCGGCTGGTCTTCTGGAGGAATACCTCGTTGTCACGCAGCGGCGTGAACCATTCGCGCAGCTGCGCGTAGTCGCTGACCGAACGTGCCGCGCCGAGCGTCACGAGGTCGCGGGCCTCCTTGAACTTTTCGTAGTTGGGCCCGAATGCCACCGGAAGCCCGAATGTCGCGGCCTCGAGCGTGTTGTGGATGCCGACGCCGAAACCTCCGCCGATGTAGCTCCAGGTGGCATAGCTGTATACCGAGGCGAGAATGCCCACGGTGTCGAGAATCAGCACCTGACGCGATCCGTACCCGGTGCGGGAGGTGCACTGCGTGTAACGCAGCGTCCCGCCGCGGACTTCCCCGATGATGCGGGCGATGCGCCCTTCGTCCATTTCGTGCGGTGCGATGATGAACTTCACCTCGGGGTTGTCGTTGATCAGGCGGATGAGCAGCTCTTCGTCGGGGCCCCAGGTCGACCCGGCGACGAAGAGGCGGCTGTCGCCCTTGAATCGGTCGATGATGTCGATGCGCTTGGCCGTGCGGGTGATCTCCGCCACGCGGTCGAAGCGCGTGTCTCCGGCAACCAGCACGTTGTCGAATCCCAGCGTTGCGAGCAGCTCCTTCGACTCCTCGTTCTGGACAAAGAGCACGTCGAAGGTCTCGAGCGCCTGACGCCACCAGCCCCCATAGGGGCGGAAGAAGATGGAGTTGCGGCGGAAGATCGCCGAGACGATGTAGGTGCGGACCTTGCAGCGGCGGAGTTCGCGCAGCAGGTTGAGCCAGTACTCGTATTTGACGAAGATGGCGATCTCGGGATGGGCGATGTCGAGGAAGCGGCGGGCGTTCCGCGAGGTGTCGAGCGGCAGGTAGAAGAGGTAGTCGGCCCCTTTGTAGTCCTTGCGGATCTCGTAGCCCGAGGGGGAGAAGAAGGTGAGCAGGATCTTGTATTCGGGATGCGTCCTGCGCAGGTTCTCGATGATCGGGCGTCCCTGTTCGAATTCTCCGAGCGAGGCGACGTGAATCCAGATGATACGTGCCTCGGGGTCGATCGTCTCGCGCATGCGTCGGAACAGATCCCTGCGGCCGTCGATCCAGAGCCGGGCTTTTTTATGCCGCAGGGCCGCAAGGCGGACAGCCCAGGCATAAAGAATCAGACCGAGATTATAAAACCACATCGGTAGTTACGGTGTTGAAGTTCCACTGTCTCCGCCCCCGGCAGAGATGCTTGTCAGTCGCTCTGCCTCAAGGGCTTGTTCATAAGTTCCGCAAAGATAACATATTTTGCCGGAACTGCAAAATTACCAGTTGAATTCCAGGGCATTTTCGATCAGCTCGACGTGCGCCGCACCGTCCTCCGCCATCTCGACTTTCGCCAGGTCGAACTGCGCCTCGCCGTCCCACCGCACGGCCCGCAGATAGGCCGCCGCGGCGCGCGAAAGGGCCTGGCATTTGCGGCGTGTGAGGGCTGCTTCGGGAGGCGTCAGGGCCCCGGCCTGCCGGGTCTTGACCTCCACAAAATGGAGGATGCCCCGGTGCGCCGCCACGATGTCCAGCTCGTAGATGCCCTGCCTCCAGTTGAGCGCCCGGATGTCGTATCCCGCGTGCCGGAGGTGTTCGGTGGCGGCCCGCTCACCCGTGCGTCCTGTCTCGGCCCGCTCTCCCGTGCGTCCCGTTGCGGCCCGGGTCTCCGCACCTGCCCCGGCCCGCCCGTCCGCGCCTCCCGTGTCGGCCCGCCTTTCCATGCGTTCCGTTCCGATTCGTCTCTCCATGCGCCCCGTATCGGCCTTCGCCCCCGTCATTTGATGATGCGTTGGATGGTGTTGGCGCGGTCCATGAGCCCCTTCAGCCCCTCGGCGTCGTCGCGTTCGATCATCCGGCGCATGATCTGCAGCTGGTGGATGTGCTCGCGCAGGACATCCAGGACGTTGTACTTGTTGCGCAGCAGGATCGGCACCCACGTTGCCGCGGAACTCTTCGCCAGGCGCACCGTGCTCTCGAAACCTCCGCCCGCCAGGTCGAAGATGTGCCGCTCCTCGCGCTCCTTCTCGAGTACCGTGAGGGCCAGGGCGAACGACGTGACGTGGGAGATGTGCGAGACATAGGCCGTGTGAAGGTCATGCTCCTCGGGATCCATGTAGACCATCGGGCACTCCAGCGCGCGGAAGATCGCCTCGATGCGCGCCACGGCGTCGGGATCGCTGTGCGCGGTGTCGCACAGCACGACGTTGCGCCCCGAGAAGGCGCCGCGCTGTGCGGCCCGGGGGCCGCTGTACTCCGTGCCCCACATGGGGTGCACGGCAACGAACCGCCCGCGGTGCGCGTGCATGGCGATCACCTCGCACAGCTCGCTCTTGATCGAGCCGACGTCCATGACCACCTGGCGGTCATTCACCCGGTTGAGGGCCTTGACGGCCATCAGGGGGATGGTGTCGACGGGCGTGGCCAGCACGATGAGGTCGGCCTCGGCAACTCCCTGCTCGAAGGAGACGATGCGGTCGGCGAGCCCCATCTTCAGGGCTTCGGCGGCGTGCTGCTCGGAGTTTTCGACCCCGAGGATCTCCGAGGCGATGCCGTGGTCGCGCAGGGCCAGGGCGAACGAGCCTCCGATGAGACCCAAACCGGCAATCAGTGCTTTCATATACCTATTTTATTTATAAAAGAAACGACAGATTGTCGCCCGGCCGGACTTCGAAGGTCTCGGTTCCTTTCCGGAAGATGCGCATCGGGCGTTTCCCGATCAGCTCGAGGCGTCCCTGCTCGAGGCGCAGCATGCACCCTTCGCGCAGCCCGACGACCCAGCGGCGCGGATTGGCCTCGATGAACTCGAGGATACGTTGTTCGCGAGTCTCCCCGGCGTGCCCTTCGGGGTTGGCGTCGAGGTAGTGGGGGTTGATCTGGAACTTCACGGCCCCGATGGCGCGGAACGACTCGGGCTGGACGATCGGCATGTCGTTCGTGGTGCAGATCGTCGGGCAGCAAACGTTGCTTCCTGCCGACCATCCGACATAGGGCACCCCGGCGCGTATGCGGCGCAGGATGGCCTGCATGAGGCCCTGCTGCTGCATCTTGCGGGCCAGGGCGAAGGTGTTTCCGCCTCCCACGCAGATGGCCTTTGCCGAGCGGATCATGGCTGCGGGATCCTTGGCGCGGTGTACGGAGCGTACGCGGATGCCGAGCTCGGCGAAGCGATCCTGTACCTTTCGTTCGTATTCGGCGTAGGAGAAGGTGACGGCGGCGTAGGGTACGAAAACCAGTTCGTCGACGCCTGCCAGGAAGCGTTGGATTTCGGGCAGCGGGTAGCGCAGGTATTCCTCGCCGGCGTTGGTGGAATTCGAGATGAGGAGTAATTTCATAATATGCTGAAATATAGAATAATGCGAGTTATTTTGTGCTAAATGTCGAAGATATTGTGAATAAAAAATCGGCTTGTTTTGTCAAAAGTAATAAAAAAAGTGTTACTTTTGCGCAAAATCATTTTGGAAATATCAAGTACTGTTTCCTATATTTTGTTTAACTAAAAACTTAAAAGTTATGTCAGAAGTTCAGTCAAAAGTTGTCGAGATCATCGTCGACAAGCTGGGTGTCAAGGAGTCGGAGGTAGTTCCCGAGGCCAGCTTTACCAACCACCTGGGCGCAGACTCGCTCGACACCGTAGAGTTGATCATGGAGTTCGAGAAGGCTTTCGATATCCAGATCCCCGACGAGGATGCTGAAAAGATCGCTACCGTAGGTGACGCCATCAAGTACATCGAGGAGCACAAGAAATAGTTTTTCGTTTTTTACAATCAATTGGTAAACAAAGTCTTGGATTTTATGACAGGAAGAAGAGTAGTTGTTACGGGCATCGGTACGATCAATCCGATTGGCAACAATATCGAAGAGTTTTTCTCGAATCTTGAAAAAGGTGTCAGCGGGGCCGCACCGATTACTCATTTCAATGCCGAAAAGTTCAAGACCCAGTTTGCCTGCGAGGTAAAAAATTACGACCCGGCCCAGTATTTCGACCGCAAGGAGGTCCGCAAGTACGACCTCTTCACGCAGTATGCCCTGATCGCCGCCACGCAGGCCGTGGAGGATTCGGCCCTCGATCTCGAGAAGGTCGACAAGGAGCAGGTGGGCGTCATCTGGAGCTCGGGCATCGGAGGCATCAAATCGTTCTTCGATGAGTGTCTGGGCTGGGCCGCAGGGGATGGAACCCCGCGGTTTAGCCCGTTTTTTATTCCCCGCATGATCTCCGACATTGCCGCAGGCTTCATCTCCATGAAGTACGGCTTCATGGGCCCGAACTACTGTACGGTTTCGGCCTGCGCCTCCTCGAACCACGGCCTGATCGCCGCATTCGACGCCATCCGCTACGGCAAGGCCGACGTGATGGTTGCGGGCGGTTCGGAGGCTGCGGTCAACGAGCCTGCGGTCGGAGGTTTCAACTCCATGCAGGCGCTTTCGACGCGCAACAGCGATCCGCAGCATGCCTCGCGCCCCTTCGATAAGGATCGCGACGGCTTCGTGATCGGTGAGGGCGCCGGGGCGCTGGTTCTTGAGGAGTACGAACACGCCAAGGCCCGCGGAGCGAAGATCTATTGCGAGATCATCGGCGGCGGGGCATCGGCCGACGCCTACCACTTCACGGCACCCCATCCGGAAGGAAAGGGCGCCATCAAGGCGATGCGCGATGCCATCAAGGACGCGGGCATCCGTCCCGAAGAGATCGACTACGTGAACGTTCACGGCACCTCGACGCCCGCCGGAGACCTTCCGGAGCTGAAGGCCGTTGCCGAGGTGCTCGGCGAGCATGTCTACGAGGTCAACATCTCCTCGACGAAATCCATGACGGGCCACCTGCTGGGTGCTGCCGGCGCCGTCGAGGCCCTGGCCTGCATCTTCGCCATGACGCACGGCGTGGTGCCCCCGACGATCAACTGCGAGAACCTCGATCCGGAGATCGACCCGCGCCTGAACCTCACGCTCAACGAGCCTCAGAAGCGGGATATCAAGTGTGCCCTGAGCAACACGTTCGGATTCGGCGGCCACAACTCGACGCTGATCTTCCGCAAGCTCTAAATCCCGAACCGTTGCCGTGATCGATTTCTTACTGCGTCCGTTGCGGCGGAATTTCGGGCGGGACAGGGCGTATTACAGAATGGTCGATGACCTGTTCGGCTTCGTGCCGCACAACATCGAACTCTACAAGCTGGCTTTGATTCACAAGTCAGCTTCTTTGGTTTTGGACGACGGCCGGGCGATCAACAACGAACGCCTCGAATACCTCGGCGACGCCATCATCGAAGCCGTCACTTCGGACTACCTCTTCATCGAATTCCCCGACCGCGACGAAGGGTTCATGACCCAGCTGCGCTCGAAGATCGTCTCGCGCCAGTCGCTCAACGCCCTGGCCGTGCATATCGGCCTCGACGGCTACGTGATCTCCAACGGCGCCGGGGTGGTGCAGAAACACATCTACGGAGATGCCTTCGAGGCCATGATGGGCGCCATCTACCTCGACCAGGGCTACGAATTCGTCAACCGCCTGCTGATCGGGGGGATCTATCTCCGCTACCTGAACCTCGAGGATCTCACCGAGTCGGAGACGGATTTCAAGAGCCGCCTGATCGAGTGGGGTCAGAAGAACCGCCATCAGGTGGTTTTCCGCACGGAGCACGACAAGGAGTACGCCTCGAACCATCCGGTCTTCTACTGCAAGGTGCTGATCGACGGCATGGAGGTGGGGCACGGTTCGGGCGACTCGAAGAAGGAGGCCGAGCAGCATGCGGCATTTTCCGTGTCGCAGGGCGTGACCGACGAACAGTGCGCCTCGTTGCTCGACAGGATCGACAAACTCGCACGGCCGTGAACCGGATTGCCGACAAAGCGGCCTTGCGGGGTATGAAGTCCCTGAGCGACGAGGAGCTGCTCACCCTGCTCGTGGAGGATGAACAGCTTGCCCGTACGCTTCTCTCCGCCTGCGGGGGCTCTCCGGCCCGCCTTGCGGGAGAGCCGGAGACGCGTTTGCGCATGATCGGAGGCCTGGGGCTGCGCAGGGCGCGGCAACTGCTTGCCGCGGCCGAATGGGGCCGCCGCGTCGCTTCGGAAGGGGTGGAGTCGGAATTTGTCACGACGAGCGACGATGTCGTGCACCTGTTCCGTCCGCAGTTAGAGGCTCTTTCGCACGAGGAGTGCTGGGCGGTCTACCTCACCTCCTCGAACCGCATCGTCGAACGGCAGCGTGTAAGCCAGGGGGGTGTCACCTCGACGGTCGTCGACCACCGGCTCATCGTCAAGCGGGCGCTGGAACTGCTCTCCACGCGCCTGATTCTGATCCACAACCATCCTTCGGGAAGCCCCGAGGCGAGTCCCCAGGACAAGGCCTTGACCGAGAAGGTCGTGCGTGCCGCGGCGCTGTTCGACATCCGCCTGCTGGACCACATCATCATCGCCCGCGAAGGGGATTTCTCGTTCCGCGCGGCGGGGCTGCTGGAGTAACGCGCCGCAGGGCGCTTTCCCGCGCATAATACAGCGCGCTTCCCCGCATGCAGGAACGTAGTCTTCCGCGCACAAAAAAAGAGAAACGCACGGCCCGAATGTACGGCCGCGCGTTGTTTTTTCTTCGTACAGGCTCCCGGGACGGCGGGGCCGCCCTGCCGGGTTACCAGCGGTACTGGAGGTATACGCGGAATCCGGAGGTTTTGATCTTTGTGGCCGAGAGGTCGAGGTCGCCCTTGAAATTCCTGTACTTGCAGCTGCCCAGCCGGGCTTCGATGCCCGCGCCGAAGGAGCGGAAGGAGGCCGAGGCGCCCGTGACGAGCATCGACATGTAGTTTCCGCCCATCGACTTGTCGACATAATAGGCCGTAAACGACGGGGCGAAGCGCACGTAGGCCGCCACGGTGAGGTCTCTCCCGGGCGTCACCGTCACCGAGGGCCCGACCTGGAGGCTGTACTCGAACTTGTGGAACTTGCGCTCCTCGAGCAGGCCGCCTTCTCCTTCGAGGAACGAGTCGTTCAGGGCCCATCCGACCGAGTAGTTCGAGTAGCTCACGTCGAAGAAACTGGCGTCGATGCCGATGGTGACGAGCCGTGCGAGGGGTTTGCCGTGCAGGGAGTAGGTGCGGCCGCTCGTGAGGGCGATTCCCCAGTTGTTCTTGAGTCCCTTGATGTTGTCGTTGGCGATGTCCTCGATTTCCTCTCCGAGGCTTCCCAATTCGATGTCTCCGGTCGTGGGCTTGATCTTGTCGCTGATGTAGCTGACGTTGAAGAACCTTTTCCGGACGGGTTTCGGATCATCGTCCTGAGCCGAGGCCGGGAGTGCGAACCCGGCGAGCAGCAGGAGAAGGAATAACTTTTTCATAGGCGCGTGTTTTAGGGGTTTGCAATTATCGGATGGTGCGTTGTCCCGGAAGGGTTTGGCGGCGCGGGGGTTAGTCGATGCGCACGTTGACGCCGTAGGACTTTGTGCCGAGCGGGATCCCGTTCTCGGACTCCTGCACCGTGATGCGCAACCCTTCGTATTCGCCTGCCGTTGCCGGAATATTCTCCAGGTCCTCGTAGGCGTAGGTGAATCTCTGGACGCTCCGGTTCGTCCCCTGCTCCGTTATGACCTCGTAGGGGAGGTAGAGGTTGGTCTTGCCATAGAATCCGCAGGCGTGGAAGATGTCGGCATCTTCGACCAGCAGGAGCGCGATGTCGATCGGGGATTCGCCGAGGAGGCTCGTATAGGGGAGGTTCTCCTTGTTGACGCTCGGATCCTCCTCGTCCATCAGGTAGCTCTGGCTCTTTTCGCTGGTCCAGTCGTCGTTGAGCCTCCACTGTACGGTCTGGCAGTAGGGCAGCAGCCCGTTGTTCCAGTTGTAATAGTCCCTGCGGAACTCCTCCTTCGTTTCGGGATCGGTGTAGACGATGAATTTGAGGAGGTTTTCATCGTAGTTGTTGTACTGGTAGTCCAGGTTGTATTCGGTGTCCCCTTCGACGCACCGGGCCGTTTTGACCTTGTTCCCCGTCTTCGAGAATGTCCCTTCGAACTCCATCGTCCTGACGGGCGTTTGCCCGTCTGGCCCTGTCAGGGTGTAGCGCATCTGCGTCTCCCCGGTATAGACGAAGCGGTGCGCCCGCTCGACGGCCTCTCCGTCGTATTGGGTGACCGCACTCAGCCGCCCCTGTTCGTCGAACGCGAAATCCATGTGCCGTCCGCTCTTCTCGTTCCCGTCGTACTCCACGATGCTGTGCAGGGTGGTGCGGTGCGTGACGGGGCTGTCTTCCTGAAGCAGCTCCGTCTGCGTGACGGATATCTCCACCGAACTTGCCCCGCAGAGGATGCGGATCGTGGCGTGCCGCGGCGAGCCGCTTTCATTGGCCTGGGCGAGGATCCGCAGGGAGTATTCCCCGGCCGCATCTCCGTGGTCGGGGACGAGTTCCAGCCACTCCTCGGAGTCTTTCTGCGACCCTTGGGCGGCATGGGTGATCGACGAACTCCATGCCCCGGAAGTGGTGATGAGGAGGGTTTCGCCCTCCGTCTGGTTGGCGGAAAGGACTTGTTCGAGAAGCCGGGTGTCGGAGACGCGGATGTCGCCGAAATCTCCGGAATGCTCTTCGTTGGAGTTGCACGCTGCGGTCATCCCGAGCGTGAGAAGCAGGAACAGCAGTCTCACGGGTTTCATTCGCAAAAGAGTTTTGGGGTTTCTGTCCGGTCAAATTTACAAATAAAAACGGGCGGCAGGAAAACATTTCCCATTTATTTTGTATTTTTGCCCTTTAGAAAATCAGTAAAAAACAGATACGATGACTCAGGAAGAACTTTTCAAGAAGCTGGTCGCCCACTGCAAGGAGTACGGATTCGTCTTTCCGTCGAGCGAGATCTACGACGGCCTCGGCGCCGTGTACGACTACGGTCAGAACGGCGTGGAGCTGAAGAACAACATCAAGCGTTACTGGTGGGATTCGATGGTCAAGCTGCACGAGAACATCGTGGGCCTCGATGCCGCGATCTTCATGCACCCCAAGACGTGGGAGGCTTCGGGACACGTGGCGGCGTTCAACGACCCGCTGATCGACAACCGGGATTCGAAGAAGCGCTACCGTGCCGACGTGCTGATCGAGGAGTGGCTGGCCAAGCAGGATGAAAAGATCGAAAAGGAGGTCGAGAAGGCGCGCAAGCGCTTCGGCGCCGACTTCGACGAGGCGAAATACCGCGCCACGTCGCCGCGCGTGGCCGAGACGGCCGCCAAACGCGACGAGGTGCATGCCCGCTTCGCCGCGGCGATGAATGCCAACGACCTGGTGGAGCTGCGTCAGATCATCCTCGACTGCGAGATCGCCTGCCCGATCTCCGGCACGCGCAACTGGACCGAAGTGCGCCAGTTCAACCTGATGTTCTCCACGCAGATGGGCTCCACGGCCGAGGGCGCCTCGACGATCTACCTGCGTCCCGAGACGGCGCAGGGCATCTTCGTGAACTTCCTGAATGTCCAGAAGACCGGCCGCATGAAGCTGCCGTTCGGTATTGCGCAGATCGGCAAGGCCTTCCGCAACGAGATCGTCGCGCGCCAGTTCATCTTCCGCATGCGGGAGTTCGAGCAGATGGAGATGCAGTTCTTCGTACGCCCGGGCACCGAGATGCAGTGGTGGAACGAGTGGAAGAATACCCGCATGGCCTGGCACCGTGCGCTGGGCTTCGGCGACGAGAACTACCGCTTCCACGACCACGAGAAACTCGCCCACTACGCCAATGCCGCAACCGATATCGAGTACAACTTCCCCTTCGGCTTCAAGGAGGTCGAGGGCATCCATTCGCGCACGGACTTCGACCTGGGCAACCACCAGCGCCTCTCGGGCAAGAAGCTGCAGTATTTCGATCCCGAGACGGGCGAGAGCTACGTTCCGTATGTCGTGGAGACCTCGATCGGCGTCGACCGCATGTTCCTGCAGGTGATGTCGGCGGCCTATGCCGAGGAGCAGCTCGAGGGCGGCGAACAGCGCGTCGTGCTGCGCTTCCCGGCGGCCCTTGCCCCGGTGAAGGTGGCCGTGCTGCCGCTCGTGAAGAAGGACGGCATGCCCGAGGTGGCGCAGAAGATCGTCGACCTGCTGAAGTACGACTACAACGTCGTGTACGACGAGAAGGATTCGGTCGGCAAACGCTACCGCCGCCAGGACGCCATCGGCACGCCCTTCTGCGTGACGGTCGACGGCCAGACGCTCGAGGACGGTACCGTGACGGTGCGCCACCGCGACACGATGGAGCAGGAGCGCGTGAAGATCGAGGCGCTTCCGGCGCTTGTCGAGGAGGAGTGCTCCTACCGCAAGCTGTTTCGCAAACTGAACCTTTAGGACGCCTCGGCGGCTTCGGGCATGGGACGCATCCTGGCCATCGACTACGGCACCAAACGCACGGGAATCGCCGTGAGCGACCCGCTGCGGCTGATCGCCGGAGGGCTTGAGACCGTTCCGACGAAGGAGCTGGAACGCTGGCTTGCGGAGTACCTCTCCCGGGAGGACGTTTCGACGATCGTCGTGGGCAAACCCTCGCGGATGGACGGCACGCCGTCCGACACGTGGCGCTTCATCGAACCCCTGGCTGCGCGCCTGCGCCGGGCATGGCCCGACAAGGAGGTGGTCTTCCACGACGAGCGCTTCACGTCGGTGCTGGCCCACCGTGCGATGCTCGAAAGCGGCATCGGACGCATGGCGCGGCGCGACAAGGCGCTGGTCGACAAGATCTCCGCAACGATCATATTGCAAAGTTACATGGAATTCAACCGATGATATACCCGATTGTCATATACGGCGACGACGTGTTGCGCCGCAAGTGCGAACCTCTCGCACCCGATTACCCGGAGGTAAAGAAACTGATCGAGGACATGTTCCTCACGCTCGAGGAGGCCGAAGGGGTGGGTCTTGCCGCGCCGCAGATCGGCAAGGACATCCGCCTGTTCGTCGTCGACTGCACGCCGTGGGCCGAGGAGGATCCCTCGTGCACGGACTACAAGCGCGCCTTCATCAATCCGGAGATCTACGCCTATTCCGAGGAGAAGAAGTCCTACAACGAGGGCTGCCTGTCGTTCCCGGGGATCCACGCCGATGTCAGCCGTTCGCTGGGGATCCGCATGCGTTACCTCGATGCCGACTTCGTGGAGCACGACGAGGAGTTTACGGGCCTCAAGGCGTGGGTTATCCAGCACGAATACGACCATATCGAGGGCGTGGTCTTTACGGACCGCGTGGCGCCGCTGCGTCGTCAGCTGCTCAAGAGCAAGCTGCTGAACCTCGCCAAGGGCAAGTACCGCTGCGGCTACAAGACCCGCTGACGGAGGATTTCCGGGCTGCTCCCATCCTGTCGACAGCATTCCGCGCCCGTGGCGCTACCGGGGCGAAAAAACGGTCTTCGCAAACGAAAAAAACCGGACTTCACGATGGAAGTCCGGTTTTTTGTGTCGTAATCAAGCGCCCGATCAGAACTTGTAGCAGGCGCCGACGCTGATCACCACGGGATTGCGCCGTACGTCGTCGAACATCGGCTGCCACTTCAGTCCTGCCGAGATGTCCCACGAGGGAGCCACTTCGACGTCGAATCCGCCACCGAGGTTCAGACCGGCTGCCCAGCGGCCGATGTCGTTGATCGTCAGACCGGCAGCAGGGTAGAGATGCCAACCTCCGCCCACGTGGAAAACATACTGGGCGTCGCAGCTGATGTCGAGCGAGCAACCCTCGTGCAGCAGGGCCGTCAACGAAGGCTCGATGCGCCAGTTTCCGTCGAAACTGTACCGTCCGAAGGCTCCGAGACCCACTACGGTGTCACCTGTATTGGTGTAGATGTTCATGCGGGGGCCTACGGCCCAGCCGCCGCCATCCTGTGCGGAAGCTGCCGTTACGGCAAACAGCGAAATGATAGCCGCGAAAAGGAACTTTTTCATTGTGCTTGTTTTTTGGTTTTTAGTCGAATACAAATATACTCAAAAACTGTACGAATAGCAAATAAATTCAACGAATCCGTCGATTTTGCAAACAAAAGAGCATCCCGCGGACGGACGCCGCGGGATGCTCTGCAAATGCCCGTGTGGGGGCTGTTACTTCTCGTTGAGGGCTGCGTGGGCGGCTGCCAGGCGTGCGATGGGCACGCGGAAAGGCGAGCAGCTCACGTAGTTGAGCCCTGCGAAGTGGCAGAATTCCACCGACGAAGGCTCTCCTCCGTGCTCGCCGCAGATTCCGCACTTGAGCGTCGGGCGCGTGCCGCGGCCCTTGAATACGGCCTCGCGGATGAGCTGACCCACGCCGTTGCGGTCGAGGATCTGGAACGGGTCGTTCTTCAGGATGCCCTTGTCGAGGTATACCGGCAGGAACTTGCCGATGTCGTCGCGCGAGAATCCGAGGGTCATCTGCGTCAGGTCGTTGGTTCCGAACGAGAAGAACTCGGCCACCTCGGCGATCTGGTTGGCCGTCACGGCGGCGCGCGGCACCTCGATCATCGTGCCGACCATGTAGTCGATCTTGTCGTTGCGCTCCGAGAATACCTGCTCGGCGGTCGTGTCGATGATGTTCTTCTGGTAGCGGAGCTCCTTGTGGTTTCCGACCAGCGGCACCATGATCTCCACGTGCACGGGGATACCTGCGGCCTTGACGTTCATTGCGGCCTCGATGATGGCGCGGGCCTGCATCTCGGTGATCTCCGGATAGGTGTTGCCCAGACGGCATCCGCGGTGTCCCAGCATGGGGTTGAACTCGGCGAGCGACTCGACCTTGGCGACGATCTTCTGCAGCGAGACGCCCATCTCCTCGGCCATCTCCTTCTGACCCTTCTCGTCGTGGGGCACGAACTCGTGCAGGGGCGGGTCGAGCAGGCGCACCGTCACGGGATATCCGTTCATGGCCTTGAAGAGCCCCTCGAAGTCGCCGCGCTGCATGGGCAGCAGCTTGGCAAGGGCCACGCGGCGTCCGGCCTCGTCATCTGCGAGGATCATCTCGCGGATGGCCTTGATGCGGTCGCCCTCGAAGAACATGTGCTCCGTACGGCAGAGTCCGATACCCTCGGCGCCGAAGGCGAAAGCCTGTGCGGCATCCTTCGGGGTGTCGGCGTTCGCGCGGACCTTCAGTACGGAGTATTTTCCGGCCAGCTCCATGAGCTTTCCGAAGTCGCCGCTCAGGTCAGCGGCCTTCGTTGCCACCTGTCCGAGGTAGACCTCACCGGTCGAACCGTTGAGCGAGATCCAGTCGCCCTCCTTCACGGTGAATCCGTTGACCTCGATCGTGCGGGCCTTGTAGTCGATCTGCAGCTCCCCGGCGCCCGATACGCAGCACTTGCCCATACCGCGGGCCACGACGGCAGCGTGGGAGGTCATGCCTCCGCGTGCGGTCAGGATACCTGCGGCGTCGAGCATGCCCTTGAGGTCTTCGGGCGAGGTCTCGATGCGCACGAGCACGGCCTTCTGGCCGGTCTTTGCGAAGATCTTCTCGGCATCCTCGGCGAAGAATACCACGGGACCCGTGGCGGCTCCGGGCGATGCGGGCAGGCCCTTCGTGATGACCTGTGCCGAGGCGATGGCCTTCTTGTCGAATACGGGGTGGAGCAGCTCGTCGAGCTTCGCGGGCTCGCAGCGCAGCACGGCGGTCTTCTCGTCGATCAGACCCTCGCGGAGCATGTCCATGGCGATCTTCACCATGGCGGCACCCGTACGCTTTCCGTTGCGGCACTGGAGCATCCAGAGCTTGCCGTCCTGGATCGTGAACTCGATGTCCTGCATGTCCTTGAAGTACTGCTCCAGGTGGTGCTGGATCTCGTTGAGCTCCTTGTATACCTCGGGCATCACCTCCTCGAGCGAAGGATACTTGTTCTTGCGATCCTCTTCGGAGATGTTCTGGGCCTTGGCCCAGCGCTTCGAACCCTCGATGGTGATCTGCTGCGGGGTGCGGATGCCGGCTACGACGTCCTCGCCCTGGGCGTTGATCAGATACTCGCCGTTGAAGATGTTCTCACCCGTTGCGGCGTCGCGCGAGAAAGCCACGCCGGTTGCGGAGTTGTTGCCCATGTTGCCGAATACCATGGCCTGCACCGACACGGCCGTACCCCACTCTGCGGGGATGTTGTTGAGCTTGCGGTAGAGGATGGCGCGTTCGTTCATCCACGATCCGAACACGGCGCAGATGGCGCCCCAGAGCTGATCCCACGGGTTGGTGGGGAACTCCTCGCCGGTCTGCTTCTTGACGGCGGCCTTGAAGCTATTGACGAGCTCCTTGAGGTCGTCGGTCGTGAGGTCGGTGTCGTTCTTCACGCCCTTCTTTTTCTTCTGTTCGTCGATGATCTCCTCGAAGGGATCGTGATCCTCCTTCGATGCGGGTTTCATGCCGAGTACCACGTCGCCGTACATCTGTACGAAACGGCGGTAGGAGTCCCATGCGAAGCGGGGGTTCCCGGTGCGGCGTGCCACGGCCTCGACGGCCTGGTCGTTCATACCGAGGTTGAGGATCGTGTCCATCATTCCGGGCATCGAGGCGCGGGCTCCGGAGCGCACCGAAACGAGCAGGGGCATCTCCTTGTCACCGAACTTCATGCCGGTGAGTTTCTCGATGTTCTTCATGGCCTTCTCGACCTCGGGGCGGAGCATCGTGATGATGGCCTCTTTTCCGTGTTTGTAGTATTCGGTGCAAACTTCGGTCGTGATGGTGAAACCCGGGGGAACGGGGATGCCGATGAGGTTCATCTCGGCGAGGTTGGCACCCTTACCGCCGAGCAGTTCGCGCATCTTGCCGTTTCCTTCGGCCTCCTTGTTGCCGAAGGTGTAGACTCGTTTAACGTCTGCCATAGTTTTTAGCGTTTAATTTTTGGAATTATGATAAATATATAAAATTTTTCCGAAAGTTCGCTTCATAATCGAAAAAATTGCGGTAACGAATCCCTTCCTCCCGCAATTCCTTCACCCCCGCCAAAGGGTCTGCGAATATATGAAAACTTTTCGAAAATACCAAAAAATTCTACCGGATATAGATGTATACCGGCAGAGAACGCCCCAGTCCGCCGCGGTAGAGCCTCCCGGAGTAGGTCGGGACAGGGGTTCCGAGCCGCTCGTCGAGCAGGAACCGCCGGGCGTAAACGTCGCACGCTCCGAAGCGTAAGGCGGTATCTGCGAGGATCCTGTGGTACATTTCCCAGCGGCTTCCGCGGGTGCTGCGGCGGTTCCCGCGTCCGGCGAGCGCCGCGCGGGCGGTTGCGTCGAGAAGCCCCAGCCGCTCGGGATGCGCCAGCGCCGTGCGGCCCATCAGGAGCACCTTTCGCTCCGGACTCTCCGCGCGCACGTCGCGCACCACCCATTCGGCCATCCGCGGGTCGGCGCAGAGGATCAGGGAGAGCTCCTCGCCGTCCAGCTCACCCTCGATGCGGAGGTAGCGGCGCCCGGTCTCCACCCGCCCGGGATAGAAGCGGTCGCCGTAGTAGAGCAGGGCGAAATCCATGCCGTCGAGGGAGTTGAGCGTGCGGTGGATGTAGGCGTAGTCGCCGCGGCACGCCTGCGCGATGTCACGCACGACCTGCTCGTTCTCCACGCCCCAGAGTGCCACGATGTCGAGACCCATCGAGTCGATCAGGGCCGCCGTCTGGCGGACTTTGCGTTCGTAGCGTGCGGAGTTCCATTTCAGGCGGCCTTCGGGGGTGTAGTCCGAATCGTCGTAGAAGAGTGCCGGGAGGGTGTCGTAGAGACGGTCGACGTCGCAGAAAGCGATTCCGGCGGGGCTTTTCCCGAAAGCGCAGAGACCCGCAAGGCAGAGCAGGGCGGGGATGATCATTCGTCGCAACATCGGGGCGGAGAGGGGAGAGGGTTAGAGGGGTTTTTCGGGGAGGAAGTCGCGGGGCGAGCACCCGAGGTACTTGGCGATCTCGTTGATATGATTGACGTTATACTTTATATTGTATTTTGGACTTTCTGCCATCCCGATAAATCCTTTGGAAACGCCGATGCCGTATGCCAACATAGCCTGGGATATGTTTTGAGCCATTCGTTCTTTACGAATGGCTTCAATTACATAAATATCTACCGGCGTTTTCACAGCAATGCGTTCTTAACGCAAAACTAAAAAATGTGCCATTTGCGTCGCTCTTGTATAAGTGAGTATGCTCATTATGATTGAGTGGACTTTTTTTGCGAAAGAAGGCCCTTTTGACAGGATGGCAACCGTTCCGGTTGCCAATTTTGCCGCTTTTTGAATCGGGGCGCAGAACGGGGGTGGATTCGGGATGCGATTCCTTTCGCCCTCTAAAACCGGCTTCTTAAGCCGGTACCTTTTGATGGCAAAAGGTACCCAAAACCATCCGCAAGTCGATCTTTGCGGAATCCGGAGGGCCGCAACGCTGAACGGGCGGAGTAAGATCGGGCCTATACTCCCTCCCGTTCCGGACACGCTGCGGCTCTCCGGATTTTTTCTCCGCAAAGATCGAGGATGCGGAATTTTTTTTGCGCGTATAAAAGGGATTTCCGGCTCTGCGAAAAACGCGAAAAAGAAAGAGCGCGTACCGGAATACGAGCGCCGGGGACGGTTTGCTTGCAAACCCGCGCAGTCGCCCGGCGCCATGGAAGGACGTGCTCTTTCCGCGTTTTTCGCACGCCGGGCGGTTTTTGCGCCGCTTTTTGCCGATTCAAAAAGCGGCTTAAATCCGACGACCGGAACGGTCGGAGAAAGTCTTTTTACTGATTCCAAATCCGGCTTCTTAAGCCGGGGCGCAGAACGGGGGCTGATTCGGGATGTGTTTCCTTTCGCCTCCTAAATCCCGCCTCTTAGGCGGGCGGGCGGTTTTTGCGCCGCTTTTTGCCGACTCAAAAAGCGGCAAGAATCGGCAACCGAAGCGGTTGCCTAATTTGTACCTTTTGATGTCAAAAGGTACCCAAAACCATCCGCAAAGATCGAGGATGCGGAATTTTTTTTGCGCGTATAAAAAGGATTCCGGCTCTGCGAAAAACGCGAAAAAAACAGAAATGATGAACTGCGGATCGGAAACGCCGATCCCCGAACCCGGTTACGCTTCGATGACCCCCGAGCCGACGAGCTCGTCGCCGTCGTACCACGCGGCAAACTGCCCCGGGGTGATGCCCCGCTGGGGCTCGTCGAAGAGCAGGTAAGCCCCGGCTTTGCGGATGAAGAGCCGCGCGCCCTGCAGCGGCTGACGGTAGCGGATGCGCACCGCGAAACGGCCGCTGCCGCCCACGGCCAGCGCCCGTGCGGGGTCGACCCAGTGAATCTCCGCGGGAAGGATGCGCAGCGCCGGGCGCCACAGCCCCGGATGGGCGTCTCCCTCACCCACGTAGATCACGTTCTGTGCGGTGTCGGTCGCCAGAATGAAGAGCGACTCCCTGCGGCCTCCGATGCCGAGGCCCTTGCGCTGCCCGACGGTGTAGTAGTGCGCGCCGTTGTGCTCGCCGATCTTCTTTCCGTCGCGCACGGTGTAGCGCCACGGCTCGGCCAGTGCCGCGAGCTGTGCGTCCGAAGGTTCCGCCCCGGGCTCCGGAAGCTCCCGGGGGGTGTATTTCGGCCACGAGGGCAGGATCTCGTGGACGTTCCCGCGCTTCGGGGCGAGCTTCTGCTGGAGGAAGGTCGGGAGGTCGACCTTCCCGACGAAGCAGATGCCCTGCGAATCCTTCCGCTTGGCGGTGGCGAGCCCCTGCTCGGCGGCGATGCGCCGCACCTCGGGCTTCAGCAGCCCCCCGACGGGAAAGAGCGCGCGGCTCAACTGCTCCTGCGAGAGCTGGCAGAGAAAATAGCTCTGGTCCTTGTTGGGATCCGTTCCGACGAGCAGCCTGTACAGGGTGCGTCCGTCGGGGAGGCGCTCCTCGGCCTTGCGGCAGTAGTGCCCCGTGGCGACATAGTCGGCCCCGAGCTTCAGGGCCTCGCGCAGGAAGACGTCGAACTTGATCTCGCGGTTGCACAGCACGTCGGGGTTGGGCGTGCGGCCCCGTTCGTACTCGGCGAACATGTAGTCCACGACCCGCGTGCGGTAGTCTGCCGAGAGGTCGACCACGTGCAGCGGAATGTCGAGCTTGCGGGCCACGAGCTCCGCGAAGACGCGGTCGTCGTGCCACGGGCAGTCGCCCTCGAGCGTGCCGGTGGTGTCGTGCCAGTTGATCATGAAGAGCCCGATGACCTCGTGCCCCTGCTCCTTCAGAAGCCATGCGGCCACCGACGAGTCGACGCCGCCCGAAAGACCTATCACTACGCGTGCCATGTGCCAGCCGGTTTCCGTTATAAATCCAACAACCCCTCCGGGAGGATGAAATGCACCGTGCGGCCCTCGAAGTCGATGTGCGCGATGAACTCCTCGGCGGCCGGGACGAGCACCGTACGGCCGTCGCCCTCCAGCTCGAAGAGGGGGTTCGTGTCGCTGTCGTAGAAGTCCGCGAGCGTACCCTCGAAGCGTCGCCCCGATCCGGTCTCCTCGGCCCCGACCGCGAATCCGATCAGGTCTTCGAGGTAAAATTCGTCGTCGTCGGGATCTGCGAGGCTTTCGATGCGGAACTCCAGTCCGACGAGTTCCCCGGCGCGGCGTTCGGTGTCGAGGTCGGCGAATGCGGCGACGGCTCCGGTCTGCCCGCGGCGTTCGAAATGCTCGCACCAGAGCGGGACGTCGAGTCCGTCGATGGAGACCATCAGGGGGGTCTTTGCGGGGTCGAAGTCCTCGGGGAAGGCGTCGTAGAGCGAGAGCATCACGCTGCCTGCGGTTCCGAAAAGTTTGTTGATTCGTCCTGCGGAATTAGCCATTTCGAAAGGGTTTACTGCTGCAAAAATACAAAAAAAACAGCAAATCACCGGAGTGATCTGCTGTCTTATCGAAAGTGTTGATAGCGCTTATTCGGCAGCCGGGGCCTCCTCGGCGGCGGGAGCCTCCTCGGCGTTCTCGGCGGCAGCTTCGGCAGCGGCGGCTTCGGCAGCCTCACGGGCAGCGGCTTCGGCAGCGGCCTTCTTCTCGGCGATGGCGGCGGCGCGCTCCTCGTTCACCTTGCTCTCGGCAGCCAGGCGGGCCTTCTCGGCGGCCTTGGCGTCGGAAGCGATCTTGTTGGTCTTGGCCTCGATCTTGCCGGTCTTGGCCTCCATCCACTTGTTGAAGCGTGCCTCGGCCTCGGCCTCGGAGAATGCGCCCTTGGCGACGCCTCCGAGCAGGTGCTTCTTGTAGAGGACACCCTTGTAGGAGAGGATAGCCCGACAGGTATCGGTGGGTTGTGCGCCTTTTTGTAACCAATCCAGAGCTTTCTCGAAGTTCAGATCGATCGTAGCAGGATTCGTGTTGGGGTTGTAGGTACCCAACTTCTCGATGAATTTACCATCACGTGGCGCTCTGCTATCTGCGGCAACGATGTGATAGAAGGCGTACCCCTTCTTACCATGCCGTGCCAGACGAATTTTAACAGCCATTTGCTATAAAATTTTGTTAATAAAAAGTAAAAAAGCTCACCCTCATCGGGCTATTAAGCGTGCAAATGTAGGGAAAATATCCGATTCGACAAAATACGGACACAAAAAAAGTGATCTCGGTGCGGCTCGAACGCACGACCGGCAGATTAGAAATCTGCTGCTCTATCCAACTGAGCTACGAGACCAGCCTTTTGTTTCGGGGGCAAAATTAAGAAAAATAAGCTTTCCCGCCAACTTTTTTGCCTCCGGAGGTGCAAAAGTTCCCCGAAGCCCGCCGTCTGTCTGCTGTCTGCCCGCCGTTCTGCCTGCCGTCCAGACCCGCCGTCCGCCGTTCTGCCTTGCCGTCCCGTGAAAACACCGCGCGGAGCCGGGAGACGCATCTCCCGGCCCCGCGCCGAAATCCGTGCGGCCGACGGTCGTCAGAGCCAGCCCTTGTCGCTGCGGTTCCCGCGGGGCCCGAGCGGAATGCCGAGTCCGAATGTGAGGTTCATCGTGCTCTGCTTGATGGGGATCCACTGGGGCGTGTGCTTCGAGAGGAGCATGTCGGTCCCGATGAAGAAGTTGATCCACCCGGGCGTGAAGTTCATTGCCAGGCCGAATACGCCGCTGCGGTTGTCGAGGAAGGAGTAGCTTCCGGCGAAGGTGAACCACTCGACGGGGCGGATGCTCGCCGAGGCGGTGATGTTGTGGTAGGTGCGGTAGGCCCAGAAGCGTGCCGAATAGAGCAGCCCGAGTCCCACGCGGCGCTCCCAGAGCTTATACTCGGCCCCGGCGTTGATGGTCGTGCGGAGCGATTTGGCGGTTCCGGTTGCCGTGGAGGGGGTGAACTTGAGCATTTCGAAGTCGAAGTCCGGCGTGGGTTCGACCTCGCCGCCCGAGACGGTCGTTCCGGTGAACTCGAGGTTCTGGCTCGAGGTGCCGGCGATGGTGCTGCTCTTGCTCCAGCCGATGAATCCGAGATCCACGACCGCGAGCGAGACCTGCAGGTCGGGCAGGACGTCGAAGGTCGCCCCGAGGTCCACGGCCATGCCGTATCCGGCGGGGCCTTTGGGCTTGTAGCTGATGTTGCCGAGCTCGAACGTCTCGCTGCCTTCGGGCACCTCGACCGAGGCGCCGCCCGCCGAGAGGTCGAATTTCCCTTCGGCGTCGACGCTCCAGATGTCCTCCTGCATCGTCACGTTGAAACGCGTGTATTCGACGGATGTCCGGGCGAGACCCGCGAGGAACTTCACCCTTGCGCCGATGTAGAGCCGGTCGTCGAGCAGCGGGAAGGAGTAGTTGAATCCCGCCTCGAGGTAGCTGTCGGCGGCGAATCGGACGTTGCCAATGTTGCCCTGCTTTCCGAGCTTGAGGAACTCGAAGAGCGAGTAGGGGAGGCTCGAGCTCTCGGTGGCGCGCACGGCGAGGTCGAACGACCAGAAGTGCTTGCGGTTGGCGGTGTAGCGGCCGATTCCGAAGAGGTTGACCCGGGTGTCGAGCCCCAGGCAGTTGTTGTCCCGGAGGTTCGGGAGAACTTCGGACGCCGTGACGGACTCATCGAGCAGCGTGACGAGCTTCCCGTTTCTCGGATAGAGGATATTGCTCAGGGAGACGTTTCCTCCGACGGTGAGCTGCATGCCTCCGATCACCGGGATGTTGACGTACCCGCGGTCCGGGGCGAAGGCGGGGTTGAACTGCGAGCGGAAGGTCGACCCTTCCATGAAATAGGCCGTCGGGTTCTGGGCCGGGACGGATGCCGCGCAAAGCACGGCCAGGACGAAGAGTATCGTTTTTTTCATGGGTCGCAGGTTTTAGAAGTTGATCTTGATACCTCCGCGCTTGATGAGGTGGAGGCGGATTTCGATCTGGGGTGTCTGGTCGTCGGCGGGCGTGTTGAGGAAACCGCTGTCGCCGGGGTAATACTTCTCGAAGCTGACGGGAATGGAGATTTCGGCGCCGTTTACGAGCCGGCGGAGCCCTTCGGCGTAGATGCGCGTCTGTTCGCTCTCGGCGATCGGGCAGGAGTCGCTCATGGCGTCGATGTAGGCGTCGAAGGAGACGATCTCATAGCTTCCGGAGCGGAACGTCGGGCTGAACTGCATCGAGATGGGCAGCTTGCTGACGATCTCTCCGGCGAGGTTCAGCGTGTTGACGGGGTCGGGCGTCCCTTCGGGATCGAGGTTGTCGGCGAGCATGTCGACGACGTCGTTGCTGATGTTGATGCTCCCGATGTCGTAGTTGAACGGCTCCACGTGCAGGTCGGCGCTGAGGAAGCCGATGAAGCAGTTGCGGAGCTCCTCGTTGACGGCAGGCTCCTTGTATCCGATCCTGAACGCCTCCTCGAAGAGCTCGGGCTGCGAGGCGGGTACGCCGAGGAGTTCCGAAAACTCGGGAGCATACTCTTCATAGACGAGTGCGGCAATGGCGTCGAGTTTCTCGGGATCGGAATCCATCTGGGCGATCAGGGCGTCGAAAATCTCTCCCGAATAACCGGGGTCGTTGATCTGTGTGAGGTCGATGTAGTCGGCGTTTGCGGGCAGCGGCGCGGGCAGCCATTTGTCGGCCTTGCGGCAGAGAGCCAGGATATCGGACTGGTTGCTGGCGATCTCGCTCATCGAGACGTATACGGTGGCCAGGGGCATTTCCGTGACCGATGTCGCGTCACCGATGACGATGTTGTCGGTTTCGAGTTTGCCGAAATCATAGTTGTTATCCACACATGCGGTGGCCAGCCACCCGGACGCGCAGAGCAGACAGAGAAATTTAAATTTCATCTGAGGGAGAAAATAATAGGTAAAACAATGATGAAAATCTGCCGAAAGATACGATCTTTTTCCGAAAATGACAAAATTCAGTCTGATTCGAGAATTTTGTAACACAAATGTCATACATGCGGGTATCCTGTCCGCGGCGTGCTTCCCGGGCCGGGCGCGCCGTGCAGACGGAAAAATATCCCTTTCCGGGTTCGTTGCCGCGCGGAATTTGCTACCTTTGCGATGTATGAGCGAATCCGAGGTGAAAAATACCCTGCGCGAGCAGGTCGCGCTGCTGCCGTTGTCGCCCGGGGTCTACCAGTTCGTAGACCGCACGGGGACGATCATCTATGTCGGGAAGGCCAAGAGCCTCCGCAAGCGGGTCTCGTCGTATTTCGTCAACTCCCGGGAGCATTCGCCGAAGGTTCGGGCGCTGGTGCGCCAGATCGCCGGGATCCGCCATATCGTCGTGGGCAGCGAGGCCGACGCCCTGCTGCTTGAGAACTCGCTCATCAAGAGCCTGCAGCCGCGCTACAACATCCTGCTCAAGGACGACAAGACCTATCCGTGGATCGTCGTGCGCCGCGAACCCTTTCCGCGCGTGGAGTCGACGCGGCGCGTCGTCCGCGACGGATCGCGCTATTTCGGCCCCTACGCCTCGGTGCAGCAGCAGCGGAGCATCCTCGAATTCATCCGCGCGGTCGTGCCGCTGCGCACCTGCCGACTCAACCTCACGCCCGAGGCCGTCGCCCGGGGGAAATACACCGTCTGCCTGCAGTACCACCTGGGCAACTGCCGGGGCCCGTGCGTGGGGCGTCAGAGCGAGGAGGAGTACGACCGACAGGTCGACCTCGTGGTCTCGGTGCTGCGCGGCGACCTGCGCCCCGTCCGGCGGTTCCTGACCGGGGAGATGGAGCGTGCGGCCCGGGAGCTCCGCTTCGAAGCCGCCCAGGCCTTCAAGTCGCGTCTCGAAACCCTCGACCACTACGCCTCGCGCTCGGTGATCGTGAGCGCGAACCTTACCGATGTCGATGTCTTCTCGCTGCTCGAGGACGAGTCCGATACCACCGTCTACTGCAACTGCCTGCGCGTGCGCCACGGGTCGATCGTCGCGGTGCAGACGCTGCGCCTGACGACGGGTGCCGAATCCGAAGGCCCCGACCTGCTGGCCTATGGGATCCGTCACGTCGCCGACCACCTCCCCGAGGGCGAACGCCTCGCCCGGGAGCTCGTCGTGCCGTTCCTTCCCGCGGCCTCGGAGCTTTTCGACGGGGTGACCTTCACCGTGCCGCGGCGCGGCGAGAAGCTCGAACTGCTGGAGTTCTCGCTCAAGAGCGCCCGCATCTACCGGGCCGAACGGCTCAAGAACCTCGAGATCAAGAATCCCGAGCGGCACGCCGAGCGCCTGCTCACGGCCCTGCAGAAGGAGCTGGGCCTCGGGCGCCTGCCGCGGCATATCGAGTGTTTCGACAACTCGAACCTTCAGGGTTCGCACCCCGTAGCCTCGTGCGTGGTCTTCCGCGACGGGAAGCCCGCGCGCAAGGAGTACCGGCACTTCAACATCAAGACCGTCGGGGGCCCCGACGATTACGCCTCGATGCGCGAGGTGGTCTACCGGCGTTACAGCCGCCTGCAGGCCGAGGGGGCCGAACTTCCGGACCTGATCGTCGCCGACGGCGGCAAGGGCCAGATGGGGGTGATCCACGAGGTGCTCGAGGCGCTGGGGCTCGACATTCCGATCGCCGGACTGGCCAAGGACGGCAGGCACCGCACCTCGGAACTCTATTGCGGCTACCCTCCGCTGCTTGTGGGGCTGCGCCCGGCCTCTGCGCTGTTCCATTTCCTGGCGGGCATCCAGGACGAGGTACACCGCTTCGCCATCGGGTTCCACCGCCAGAAGCGCAGCAAGGATTTTATCCACAGCGAGCTGGAGCAGATTGAGGGTGTCGGCGCCAAAACCCACGAGACATTGCTGCGTCATTTCGGGACGGTTGCCAAGGTGCGTGCTGCGGGCTACGAGGAACTGGCGGCGCTGGTCGGCCCGGCGAAGGCGAAAAAAATCCGTACCTTCTATGAAAAGTAGGGTGAAGGTTTGACATTTCGGGAAAAACACATTATCTTTGCCCGACCGATTCGGCAGGATTTCGAAGGCCGGAGGCCCGTGTCAGGTCTGTCCGCAAGGGGCGGAGCGGCGGGTTTCCGAGGTTCCGGGCCAAGAGCATGAGAACCCGCGCCTGCCCTGGAATGCCCGGATGGCGGAATCGGTAGACGCGTTGGTCTCAAACACCAATGACAGCAATGTCGTGCCGGTTCGACCCCGGCTCCGGGTACCATTAAAATCGCTTAATTTGTTGATATATACAGATTAAGCGATTTTTATTTTTCGGATTTTCCCCACATTTTCCCCACACGTGCTGTGAAAGATGTTTGACTAGGCTGTTTGGCGGGGTAATTTTTCGCCAAAAATTGCCTTGTTAAATTGGTAAATCTACTCCTTCCCGGATGAAATAAATCCCGGGATTTTTTCTATCTTTGAATCCGTAAAACCAAGAAACAGAATAACGACAAGAGAAAAAGACTATATCAACATATAACTAATTGAGCTTTTAGCTCTTATTCCCAAATCCAAAATACGGCCAATTTTTTGAATGCACGGGAATGAGCGGCGAAGGTTCGCGTCCGTCTGGGCGTGAACTGTTCGTGCTTATCTGTGCATTGGGTTACTTGGCCGTGACCTTGGATTTGGATAGGCAATAACGAACGGTATCACGCTCTTCTTTTTTGCCTGTCCGAATACGGCAAAGGCTCTCCATGAAAGAAGCCTATGCTCTCCACCAAATCCCATACACCGCAAATCATCTCGCGTCAGCGCGTGGCCGACCACGGCGAGGTCTTCACCTCCGAGCGTGAGGTCAAGGCGATGTGCGACCTTGTGAAAAACGAGACCGAGCGCATCGAATCCCGGTTCCTCGAACCCGCCTGCGGACAGGGCGCTTTTCTGATCGAGATCCTGCGTCGCAAACTCTCCGTCGTGTCGTCCCGTTATGCCGCGACGCAATCCGAATGGGAACGCCATGCCGCGATTGCCGTATCAAGTCTCTACGGAATCGACATTCTGGCAGACAACGTGACGCTCTGCCGCAATCATCTCTACGATACGTTCCTGACGGCATACCGGGCTCTCTTCCCGAAGAGCATGAAGCCCGCCTGCTGCCATGCGGTGCGCTATCTGCTTGCGACCAACATTCTGTGGGGTGATGCACTGACCCTCCAAACCCCGGACGAATCGGCGCGGCCGATTGTCTTTGCCGAGTGGTCTGACATTGGCGGCGGGCGGTTCAAACGCCGCGATTTCACGCTGGCCAACCTGCTGCAAAGCCAGCCAATGGAGGGTCCCAACCTCTTCTCCGACCTCGGAGATGCCGCCTTTATTCCGACCCCCGTAGCCGAATATCCGCTTGTTCACTTCCTCAAACTCGGAGCCGATGAAGAACTATAACCCCGATGTGCTGACCTGCCTGGCCAATCTGAGCAACGACGAGGTGTTCACCCCTCCGGTCGTTGTCAATCGCATGCTCGATCTACTGCCTGCGGAGTTGTGGCGCAATCCCGATGCGCGTTTCCTTGATCCCGTAAGCAAAACGGGAGTCTTCCTGCGCGAGATTGCCAAACGGTTGATGGAGGGGTTGTGCGAGCGAATTCCCGATCGGCAGCAGCGGGCCGACCACATCTTCACCCGGCAGTTGTTCGGCTTGGCCATTACCGAACTGACGGCCCTCCTGTCGCGCCGTTCGGTCTATTGCAGCAAACAGGCGAACGGGCCCTATTCGGTTTGCACGGCCTTTCACGATGCGGATGGGAATATCCGCTTCCGGTCCACGGAACACACCTGGCAGAACGGCCGATGCCGCTATTGCGGGGCCAGCCGGGAGGTCTACGACCGCGACGACACGCTTGAAAGCCACGCCTACGAATTTATCCACACCGAGAATCCCGAAACCATATTCCCCGATATGAAATTCGATGTCATTATAGGCAACCCGCCGTATCAGTTAGAGGTAGGTATCGAAAAAGACAATTATGCCATTCCTCTATATCATAAATTTATTCAACAAGCCAAAAAATTACGGCCTCGATTTATATCCATGATTATTCCGTCTCGGTGGTTCGCCGGAGGTCGAGGTATGGATGATTTTAGAGAGGAGATGCTCCATGATACACGTTTGCAGATTTTAGTGGATTATCCTAATGCAGCGGACTGTTTTCCGGGTATAGATTTGTCGGGAGGTGTATGCTATTTCCTCTGGAACAGCGAATATAATGGAATCTGCAAGATAGTATCTAATCGAGGTAAGGATTATCAATCGACGATGAACCGTCCTTTATTGGAGCCAGGAAATGATACGTTCATAAGATTCAACGAAGCAATCCCAATTATTCGTAAAATCATTGCTTATAAAGAACCTACATTCGATAGTCTGGTAAGTCCTCAAACTCCATTTGGTATTGTCTCTTCTTTCAAGGATTATTCTGATAAACCTTTTGAGGAATCAATCGCAATATATACGGTCAATGGGATAAAATACATTCGAGAGGATCAAGTGAGTAAAAATAGACAATGGATAAGCCCGTACAAAGTTTTCATATCAAAATCGTATGGAGAAAGAGGTGCATATCCATATAGATTTTTGGCAAAGCCATTTATTGGGACGCCAAGATCCTGTTGTACTCAAACATATTTGATGATTGGTCCATTCAATACGTCAATTGAATGTGAAAATGTCATTAGTTACATCAATACCCGTTTTTTCCGTTTCTGCATCATGCAAAAGAAAAATACTCAGGATGCCATGCGAGGAGTCTATTCATATGTTCCCATACAAGACTTTTCTCAATCATGGACGGATGAAAAGCTCTATGCCAAATATGGAATCACCGACGAGGAGATAAAATTCATCGAGTCAATGGTACGGCCGATGGAATAAAAAACTATTTCACTAGTGAACTACATTTTGGTTGAATTGCTTGGAAAGGCGATACAATGCGCATACTTTTGGAGTATATATTAAAAATCAATAATATGATTACAAAATTAAATTCAACCAAAGCTGTGGAAAGTGAAGATTCGTTATATCACTACACATCTGTCGAAGTATTGTATTGCCTTCTTAAAAGTATTATGGCTCAAAAAAGGGAAGCCCAAAACCAAGAGCCGCAAATGACATTCCGTGCAACGCATATTCGATTCCTGAATGATAAAAGTGAATATCAGTTTTTCATCACCAAACTGAAGATGGATCTTTTACAATACGACGAAGAGCATTATGCCGGTAAAAATAAAGAGATCATCTTGAAAAATGCCCGGTATTTAGCATTCATGACGGATTATGTAACAGAGCCTTCTGTCATATCATTCTGCAAAAAGCGAGATGACTTAACCATGTGGACCTTATACGGAGATCACAACAAAGGGGTCTGTCTGGAATTTGATTGGAAAAAGCTGGATGCATTGGATAATGTCACCCTTGTTACTTGCAACTATGTATCAACAGATGAAAAATATTTTAAAGATTCCGACTTGGAAATCGCATTAGGTTATTTGAAGAGCATCCCGGAGAAGCCCTCGAGATTGGTTCCTCATCCGCAATGGACTAACATTATTGACCAACTAAGCTATACCAAAAACAAGGACTATCGAGATGAAGCGGAATGTCGATTGATTGCACATTCTAATACATATGACTTTGCTACGAAGAATGAATATATAAGACCTTACCTTAATATTCCGATCCCCGTTGATGCCTTGAAAAGCATTACGATTGGTCCGTGTACGGGGAATCCCGACATGGGAATTTTGGGTATTCAGACAATGTTGAATCAGGCTGTGGGAGAAAAAGCAAAGAACATTCGCATTATAAAATCAAAGAAGGATTTTAGAATCATATAATTATGCCTACCCTTTTCTTCCCCTCCCGCCCGGCGGCGCATCCGACCATCTATGCCTACGAAGATACCCACCCGCAATACCGTGGGCTGCTGAAGGTCGGATACACCACCGTAGATGTGCAGCATCGCGTGGCGCAGCAATATCCAACGCTGCGGCCCGGAGCGCGCCCTTACCGCATTGTCTTCGAGGAGTCGGCCATGCGTGGCGACGGCACCTCGTTTTCCGACCACGAGGTACACCGCGTGTTGCGTCGAATGGGAGTGGAGAATCCCGAGGGTGAGTGGTTCCGTTGTACGGTTCGCGAGGTCCGGGAGGCGGTACGCTCCGTGCGGGAGCGGCGT
Organism: Candidatus Alistipes faecavium; assembly: GCA_019118605.1. Taxonomy (GTDB): domain Bacteria; phylum Bacteroidota; class Bacteroidia; order Bacteroidales; family Rikenellaceae; genus Alistipes; species Alistipes faecavium. The sequence goes on from DWYP01000021.1 coordinate 45,816, forward strand.
GAAGCCGAATTCCAACGCACGGAGCATTTTGCCATGCGCCCCGAGCAGGAGGCTGCCGTGGAGAAGACCTGCGAATATTTCCGTGCCTGCCGTGCCGACAACAACCGCACGCCGCATTTCCTCTGGAACTGCAAGATGCGCTTCGGCAAAACCTTCGCGGCCTACCAGCTGGCGCGCCGCATGGGATGGAAACGGCTGCTGGTTCTAACCTTCAAACCCGCCGTGCAGAGTGCCTGGGAAGAGGATCTGCGCACGCATGTCGATTTCGAAGGGTGGCAGTTCCTGTCGCGCAATTCGGAACTGAACTACGAAACGGCCGACCACAATCGTCCGATCGTCTGCTTCGGGTCGTTTCAGGATTTTCTCGGACGCAGCAAGTCGGGCGGCATCAAGCTGAAGAACGAATGGGTACATGCCATCAACTGGGATTGTGTGATTCTCGACGAATATCACTACGGTGCCTGGCGCGACCATGCCAAGGATCTCTTCGAGAACGAAGACCGTCGCGAACAGGCCTTTGCCGAAGGGGAAGGCCGCGACTGGTTTGACGAGGAGGCGATGCCCATCACCACGGGAGCCTATCTCTATCTGTCGGGGACACCGTTTCGGGCCATCAGCTCGGGAGAGTTCATCGAGGAGCAGGTTTACAACTGGACCTATTCGGATGAGCAACGCGCCAAGGCGTCGTGGAACGATGCCGACGGGCCGAATCCCTACGCCGCCCTGCCGCGCATGGTGATGATGACCTATCAACTGCCCGACGAATTGCGGCAGGTTGCCATCGACGGTGAGTTCGACGAATTCGACCTCAATCTCTTCTTTCGGGCCGAAGGCAATGGTGACGACGCCCGGTTCGTCTTCAAGAACGAGGTGCAGAAGTGGCTGGACCTGATTCGCGGCGCCTATGTCGAAAATATTGTTTCCGACTTGAAGCTGGGGCATTCACGGCCTCCTATGCCCTTCTCTCACGCCCCGCTGCTCTCGGTGTTGACACACACGTTCTGGTTCCTGCCGTCGGTGGCATCGTGTTATGCCATGCGGAATCTGCTTGCCGAGCGTCAGAACCGCTTCTATCAGGATTATCGGGTGGTCGTAGCTGCAGGGAGCAGTGCCGGGATCGGTGTCGATGCGCTGGCTCCCGTGTTGAAGGCCATGGGCAATCCGTTGGAGACGAAGACTATCACGCTGTCGTGCGGCAAACTGACAACAGGCGTATCGGTGAAGCCCTGGTCGGGCATCTTCATGCTGCGCAACTCATCAAGCCCCGAAACCTACTTCCAGGCGGCCTTTCGCGTGCAGACTCCTTGGACGGTATGCAATGCCGACGGCATTTCGCCCAACCGGGTGGATATTCTGAAACAGGAGTGTTATGTATTTGACTTCGCACCCAACCGGGCATTGCGGCAGATTGCGGATTACAGCTGTCGGCTGAATGTCGAGGAGAATAATCCCGAACGCAAGGTCGAGGAGTTTATCTCGTTTCTTCCGGTGCTGGCCTACGACGGCAGTTCAATGAAGCAGATCGATGCCGCCGGGATTCTTGATATTGCCATGAGCGGAACGACGGCAACTCTGCTGGCCCGTCGCTGGGAGAGTGCCCTGCTGGTCAATGTCGACAATGCAACGCTGCGGAGGTTGATGGGGAATGCCGAAGCAATGGCTGCACTGACGCGCATCGAGGGATTCCGCAACCTGAATCAGGACATCGAGACCATCATCAACAAATCGGAGGCGGTCAAGAAGGCGCGAAAGGAGACCCCGGACGAGGCAATGACCCCGCAGAAGAAACGGGAACTGACCGAGGAGGAGAAGGAGTACAAGAGCCTGCGGAAGCAGATTCAGGAGAAACTGATCAAATTCGCTACGCGCGTACCGATATTCATGTATCTGACGGATTTCCGCGAGCGGAGCCTCTATGATGTCATCACGCAACTGGAACCCGGATTGTTCAAGAAGGTAACGGGGCTGTCGGTCTCGGATTTCGAGCTGCTTGTGTCGCTTGACGTCTTCAATTCGGCGCTGATGAATGATGCTATCTATAAGTTCAAGCGTTACGAGGATGCTTCGCTCGAGTATATCGGCATCAACAAACGCCCGGACGAGGAGATCGGTTTGTTCGACACCGTGCTTCCATCGATTGAATATAAGAAGAAACTATTGTGTCTGTGATGATTATAAGTATTTAATTTCCGGATTCAGTAATAAGATCACATTTTTATTTTGATTACTAAAATTACATTGTCGATAGCGGAATTAGTCGATTTAAAAATAGAGGCCTTCATTAAGTAGCTCTAATTCTTAAAATTATACGGTGTATTACTAGCTCTAAATATGGATTTTGTTTAAAAGTCTTACTTTATTCTCATTGTCGATACTGTTCCCAAAAGTGTGTCTGGAGAAGGATAAATAAAAAAGTCTACAGATTTTTTAGATTTGTATAGGGAATCAACAAAAAACTAAAAAAGAGTAGACTTATGGTGTTGACAAAGGAACAACTTT
>DWYP01000022.1 GCA_019118605.1 Candidatus Alistipes faecavium
AAATCCCATTAAATCGGAATAATTAAACAGATGCGCCAATTTCATTGTATTTCTCTTATTTTCAGTATTATATATTCACTCATTTGTTTTAACCACTGAAAAGGCATAAAAGATTTTTCAGCATGCGTGGGGAAAATGTGGGGAATTTTACATATTTTTGTTCTGTCAAACCGGAATCTGGGTACTATGAAAATAACTCTCATCATTAAAAAGAGCGTAAAACGCTATGATACAGAATCAAAGGCGACCATCTATGCACGTCTGCGGGATGGCAGACAAGTAGATATGGTTGCACCGACCCGGCTCGCCATCAATCCGAATCTTTGGGATGTCAAGGCCGAACAGGTCAAAAGCAAAATCGTTTGCGACGACGAAATGCGTTCCTATTACAACAATGAAGCCCGCAAACTCAAGTCCTACCTCGAAAAAGCCTATCAGTCCCGACAGACGGCAGAACCGCAGAAAGAGTGGCTGAAAGAGACATTGGAACAATATTACAATCCGCAAAAGTATAATGTCGAAACGACCACGGAAGAAACAGCCAAGCCAACATTGATCGCACTGTTCGACGAGTTTCTCGAAAAGCACCGTCTTTCCGATGTCCGCAAAAAGAATTACCGGGTCATTAAACGAGGATTACAGCGGTATGAACTTTATATCCGGACAACCAAGAAGGGGCAAAAAGCATTCGTACTGGACATTGACCAAGTAACGGCCGACACCTTGCGGGACATCTGGGATTTTTTGGAAAATGAATACCGCTACTGCGCTCTTTACCCGGAAATCTACGAAGCTATACCCGAAGCACGCACGCCGCAACCCAGAGGAAAGAATACGTTATTGGATTGTTTCTCGCGCATCCGGACTTTTTTCTACTGGTGCAACAGCAACAAAAAGACCAGCAACCGACCTTTCGATGACTTTCCGCTGGAGGAGTGCACCTATGGGACGCCGTATTATATCACCATCGAGGAGCTGCACCGGATCTACGCCACCAATCTGAAGCGCCATCCCCAGTTGACCGTCCAGCGGGATATCTTCGTCTTCCAATGTCTGATCGGCTGCCGGGTGGGTGACCTGCTGAAGATGACGAAATCGAATTTCATCGGCGGCGCCATCGAATACATTCCGCGCAAGACCAAGGAGGGACGTCCGCTGACGGTGCGGGTACCGCTCAACGCCATGGCCACGGAGATTCTTGCCCGGTATGAAGCCTGTGACGGCGACAAGCTGCTGCCGTTCATCTCCGAACAAAAATACAACCTGGCCATCAAGCGGATCTTCAAGGCGGCCGGGTTGAAGCGATTAGTTACAGTCATCAACCCGACGACCCGCGAGGAGGAGAAGCGGGTGTTGTATGAGATCGCCTCGTCGCACCTGGCGCGTCGGACCTTTGTCGGCAATCTCTACCGGCAAGTCAAGGATCCCAATCTGGTCGGCGCCCTGAGCGGACACAAGGAGGGTAGCAAGGCCTTTGCCCGCTACCGCACCATCGACGATGAAATGAAAAAAGAATTAGTAAATTTGTTGTCATAATTGAACGCAGTGCGTTCACTATTCAATAGCGAGAACTATGAACGAACCGGCAATCTTCAAGTTGGACGAACAATTTGTCTCCGACATCCGAAACATCATCATCACCGCACGAACGACTGCCATACGAAGTGTCGATTTCGAGCGTGTAAAAATGTACTGGAAACTGGGAGAACGCATCTTTATCGAAGAACAAAAAGGCCAAGACCGAGCAGAATACGGAGCATACCTTCTTCAAAACGTTGCATTGGAAATTGAAAAAGAGTTCGGTAGTGGTTTTTCCGTGCGCCAGTTAGAACGGGCAAGGCGGTTCTACCGCACTTATCCAATTGCGACCGCACTGCGGACGCAATTGAATTGGTATCAATACCGTCTTTTGATTCAAATAAGCGACAACGACAAACGGGAGTATTATGAACTGGAAACCGCCAATAATAATTGGACCGGACGCGAACTGGAACGGCAGATCAATTCCGGACTTTATGAGCGGTTGCTGTTGAGCAACGACAAGAAATCGGTATTGGAGGTGGCTCGTAAAGAACGTCAACCCGAATCTCCGACCGAGATCATCAAAGATCCCATGGTACTGGAATTTCTCGGATTGAAACCCGACGCAGCCTATTACGAAAAAGACCTGGAGCGCGCCCTGATCACCAATTTGCAGGCTTTCTTGCTGGAATTGGGGAACGGGTTCTCATTCGTTGCCCGCCAAAAGAGGATACTGCTCGAAGATGATGAATTCTTCGCAGACCTGGTATTTTACAACCGGCTGCTCCGCTGCTTCGTCATCATTGAATTGAAGACCCACAAGATCACACACGAAGACATCGGTCAGTTGCAAATGTATGTAAACTATTACGATCGGAACGAGAAGGCGCCCGATGAGAACCCGACAATTGGAATCCTGCTGTGCGCCGACAAGAACGATCTGCTGGTAAAATATACGCTACCGGAAAACAACAATACGATTCTGGCAAGCAAATACCAGCTCTATCTGCCCACCGAAAAGCAACTTGCCGAGCAATTGAGAATCGAATTACAGGAATTTGATCAATAAAGCCATGGGTCAGGCGGAATACGAAGCCTTCAAGGCAAAGTTGCGGGAGTGGATGGAGACCCATCCCGAGGAATATGCCGCATTCGAAGAGTCGATGAACACCCGGGATATGGCCGGGTGTCAGGCCGTATTGCTTCAGGCCATCGCCCTTATTCCGCAATATCGGAAGCTCGCGGCGGCCAAGGCCAACGAGGGGTTGTTCGACCATGTCGACGAGATCGAACAGGCCGCACAGGACAACGACCTCGCCCGCAAACTGATTGGAGAGTGTGAGCAGCCGGTTGCCGGATCGACGGTTCCGGCAATGCTCTGCTGGCTCTACTTCGGAAAGAGCTTCGAATGCATGGTGGAGCATTGTGAAGAGTTACGCCGATCTCCTGACCTGGGCTACTTCCAGAAGATCACCATGAGCGCCACGATCCGATTGCTGATTGCCCGTTCCATCAAACTGGGGCTTCGGACCCGGGAGGAGTGGAAAACCCACCGCGAAGCCATGCGTCTGGCCGAAAGCGATCAGGTGCTGGATTGGGCCATGGAGGAGTCGTCGAACGACAGGAACGATTCAAAACGCAAGCCGGGGCGTCCGGGGACCACCCGCTCTTTGACGGAGATGTTCGCCCCGACGGTATCCCGTCCCAAGGAGTTGCGACGTAGGATCGGGACGTATCTCCTCACCCGGCATACACAAACCGATATTGCCCGACTGAAGATCGCTCTCGACGAGTTACGTTATCTGACGCTCCCGATCCCGATCAAGCCGTTCCGCGACGCACTGCAGGAGGAATACGGCCGGGAGATTCGCATCGTCCACGAACGCGGCATTCAGGAGGCATACAGCCGGCTGACCGAACCACTGCTTGCCGGGAAATCGGTACGAGATCGAGGTCCCGAAGCCGTCGCCATTCGCGAAATCAAGGATTTTCTATCCGAAACGAACTCGTTTAATTCGTCCGAACCTGTTGCGAATTAAACGCTTAAAGATCATTCAATCAGGTTGTTATATTTGCGCCGTCACTCGGATATCCGGGCGACGGCGTCGTTTTTTGTTCCGCCGGGAAGCGCCGCCTCACCTATGCGGAAACAACAACTTATGAAAGACTTATTATCCATCCTCCGCGAAGCACCCGGAAGCATTCGATTGGAGGTAAGCGGCGAGGATCTGCTGGCCTTCTCCAGCCATCTGATCAATCGCGCCAAAGAGGAGTTGGCCACCCAGGTCGCCGAAGCTCGCAAGGTGCGCTTCCTGACCAAGGAGCAGGTCAAGGAGCTGTGTGGCGTATGCGATGCGACGCTCTGGCATTGGAACCGGAAAGGGTACCTGAAGGCCATCAAGATCGGCAACAAGATCCGATATCGCACATCGGATATTCAACGGATTCTCGGTGAGCGGGAGTGCAAATAGTCGATTGAGAATGCCGGGGAGATTCCCGAGCATTCGAAAAGCAGAGGTAACAGAGGCAAGTTTGTGTTTTTGTCAGCCAAAAACCGGCCGCAAGGCCCTATCCCGATGGTCTCAACTCAAAAAATCCAATCCATGAACACACCGAAGAAAGGGGGCCGTCCGCCTTTGGGACGCGCCCGGAAACAGGAGTACCGCATCACCCTGCGGTGCAACACCGCCTGCAACTTCAAGCTCCGCGCTCTGGCCCGTGCGGCAGGTATTCCGCGCACCGAGGTGCTGCGGCAACTGATTCTCAACGGCTCGGTCCGCGAGCGGCTGCGGAGTGAGCATCTCGAATGGCTCTCCCAGCTCAAGGGCCTTGCCCGCAATCTGAACCAGCTGACCCGGCTGGCCCACACCCAGGGATTCGCAGCCGTCGCCGCGCGCCATGCGACGCTTCAGGCCGAGTTGGTGCGGATGATCGAAGCCCTGCGCCGTGATCGGTAAGGTCATTTCGGGAGGATCGTTCGGCGGCACGGTCGGCTATGTGATGAAGGAGCAGTCGCGCGTGCTGGAGGCTCGGGGTATCGAGCCGCCCGGTGTGCGGGAGATGGTCGAGGATTTCGAGGATCAGGCGCGCCTCAATCCCCGCCTGCGGCAGAACGTCGGACATATCTCCCTGTCGTTCTCGCCGGAGGATACTCCACGGATGACCGATGCCCTGATGACGCAGATCGCAAAGGAGTACATGCAGAAGATGGGCATCACCGATACGCAATACCTTTTGGTGCGACACCTCGACCAGCCCCATCCCCATTGCCACCTGGTCTACAATCGCGTAGGTGATCACGGGCAGACCATCTCCGACCGCAACATCAAACTCCGCAATGCGAAGGTATGCCGCGAGCTGACCGAACGATTCGGACTGCATCTGGCTCCGGGCAAGGAGGCCGTCCGGCGGGAGCGGCTGCGCGAGCCCGACCGGACCCGGTACGAGATCTACGGTGCGATCAAGGACAGCCTGCCAAAATGCAGGAGCTGGAACGAACTGGAAGGGAGATTAAAGGAACAAGGTATCAATGTCCGCTACAAGTATTGCGGTTCTACCAGCCAAAAGCAGGGCATTCTGTTCTTGAAAAACGGACTGGAGTTCTCCGGATCAAAGGTTGACCGAGCCTTTAGTTTCTCGAAGCTGGATCGCCACTTCGGTCAGGTGCAACAGCGGCACACAACCTTGATGTCGGGACTCAAGGCGGCAGTCGGGAGCTTCCGGGCTGCTTTTGCAGGTCTGTTCGGAGGCGGGCGTTCCTGCTCCGCAGCGGGAGGCGGTGGAGGAGGCGGAAGCCATGGCGCAGGATCGGTGTCGCTCGGCAGTGCCGGGTCGATACCGCTGCCGCCGTTCGACTCGCCATTTGCCCTTTCACCCGAGATGATGCAGCGGCGTGAAGGTGAGAGCCCCGAGGAGCATATAGCCCGCATCACGGTGCTGATCAACAAGGCGGCCGAGGCGATGGCCGTAGCCTTGATGGAACGCAAGCGCCGCATGGAGGCACGCTCCCGTAAAATCGGATAACAAACCTAAAATACGAGAAAGATGAAAGAGAACACCCTGGAACTCTCCTTCGAGATGTACGAAGAATTGAAGGAGACTCTTATCAAGACGCTCCGCACGGAGTTGGCCGAGGCCCGATCGCAACCGGCAGCAACCGTTGATACGGACGCGATCAAGCGGTTGCAGATTCGGATTCTGCAACTGGAGCAGACACAGACAAGGATAAGCGAGGCACAGCAGGAACGGGACCATCGGATCGAGCAGCGGCTGCAAGCAATCTCCGAGCGGCAGGAGCAGATTAGCGAAGACCTCGGAGCGCAGATTTCGGAGATGGAAGAAAAAGTGGCCGGGATGGAGATTCCCGAGGAGTTGCCGCCGCGGATGGTTCAGCACCGCTTCGCGCTCTCCCTCGACGCAACCCGCAACTTTTGGCTCTTCATGTCGATGTTTGTCGTGATTGCGGTGCAGTCTGTCGGACTCTACCTGGACTGGCGGCCCGACCGTGGCCGGTATGACAACGATCTGAAGTATCGCTATGTGCTGATGAAGGGCGAGGCGTCGCCGAAACGGCTGTCGGAGTTGGAGGAGCTGTTCGAGGTCGAGCGGGATCAGCGACGTATCGATTCGATGCGAAGGGATGTCGAGAAGTACGAACGGTTGGTACGCAGAAGGGCGGCTCTCGACAAGCAGGCGCGGCTGAAAGCCCAAGAGGCGGAGCAGCTCAAACGCGACGCAGCAAGGTTAAAGGACAAGTAGCCCTTCCCTTTCTGCTGCAAAGATAAGCCGCCGGGCGGACAGCGCAAGGTCAGGACGAGTTGCCACAGGCAAACCTTGCGCAAAGTCCCTCCGGCGGCTTTGACTTGTCGCTACCAAACGGGAAGGGCGAACTACAGGGAAAAGCATAAGATACATATTGGTTCTTTTCAGGATTTTTCGCTACCTTTATTAGTCGTATTCATATGACTTGAAATTTCAAATGGTCTGATGATGGAATCAAAATATTACAAATATATTTTTGCAATCATTCTCGTTGCTCCTATTGTTGTAAATATAATACTATACTGCACCAATCCGATACCATGGTTAATTCCCATAGTTGGGGAATCCCGTGCTTGGATTGGCTTTTGGGGCAGTTATGCAGGTGCCATTATCGGAGGATTAATTACCCTTCTCGTATTGCACTATACGATAAAAGAGAACTCCAAGGTCAGAGATATACAAGTAAAAACCATTAAATACACACAACAACAAACATGGCTGGA
>DWYP01000023.1 GCA_019118605.1 Candidatus Alistipes faecavium
CCAATGCCCTGCAAATCAAACAGCGTTACTTCAACCCGCTCAAACACACCATGATGTTGATCGCGGGGCTGGGCGACTACGTCCAACGGCGGCAGGCAGAGGTCGGCGTGCGCATCACCCAGCGGACAGCCGACAAGTACGAACGGCTACTGCGCTATCTGAAACAGTACCTTGCCCAGCGCGGCCCGGAGGAGGATATTCCCGTCGAGCGAATGAACTACGAGTTTCTCGACGGATTCAGCCTCTTCCTGCAAACGGCCCACCGCTGCCGCCACAACGGCGCCGTGGCCGTCATGGACTGTCTTCGCAACTTCGTACTCTACTGCCTGCGCAACGAATGGATCGCCAAGAATCCCTTCCGCTACTACAAACTCAAGGAGGATCAGGCGCAGGCCAAAGAGCACCTCACGGCCCGCGAGCTGGAAATCCTGACCCGCAAGCAACTCGACCACCGACTGGCCTGTATCCGCGACGTTTTTGTCTTCTGCTGCCTTACGGGACTGGCCTTCGCCGATGCCGACCACCTGCGGAGCGAACACATCTCGCGCGACGACGAAGGGCGCTGGTGGATCCACAAGCCGCGCGAAAAGACTGCCGTAATGAGCCGCATTCCGCTGCTCCCGATGGCATTGGAGATCCTCCGCCGCTACGAGCACGACGCTGTCTGCCAGGCCCGCGGACGGGTGCTGCCCCTGCCGAGCAACCAGAAGATGAATGCCTTTATGAAGGAGATCGCCATCGTCTGCGGCATCGACAAGGTGCTGACCACGCATTGCGCCCGCCATACGTTCGCCTGCATGGCGGTCGAATACGGAATGCCGATCGACGTGCTGGCCAAAATCCTCGGGCATTCGAACACCAACATGACCCGCCATTACGCCAAATTTTCCGAGACGGTGATCGGCCGTGAAATGGAGGCTTTCGGCGAAAAACTGGCTTCGGCAGCCGCGGAGGGAGATTCCGGGTTGTAATAAAAGCAAGTTTATGTTTCGAGACACTCGAAACCTCCCGAATCCATCCCGCTGGTCTATGATACATTACACAGATGAAAAGTCCGAAGAATCCGAACCGCCCGCGAGGCGGCCGTCCGCCCAAACCCGAAACGGAACGACTCAAACGAAGGCTGGTCGTCTGCCTGACCGAGACCGATTACGACGCCCTGTGCCGCAAGGCACGGGTCGCCGGTCTCGTGTGTGCCGAATATGCCCGGCGCGCCCTTGCCCGGAGCATCGTCCGCGCCCGGATGACTCCCGAGATGCTCGCCCTGCTGCGGCAGCTCACCGGCATGGCGAACAACCTCAACCAACTCGCCCGCATGGCGCATGTGGCCGGGTACGGACGCGATACCGCCACTTTGGCGGCGTTGGTCGACCGAATTGATGCGCTGCTCACCCGAATCGACAAACTGCCATGATTGCCAAACTCTCGAAAGGCGGCTCCTTCAGCGGAGCCGTTCAATACATTTTCGGTCCCGGGAAGGGCGCCGATTGCCTGGCCGGGATGGGCGTTCTGTTCAAGGACACGCCCTCCATCATCCGCGGGTTCGAACGGCAGGCTGCGCAAAATCCCAAGGTCTCGAAACCCGTAGGACACGTCGTACTCTCCTTTTCGCCTCGGGATGCCGCCCGGTTGAACAACCGACTGCTGCTCTCCATTGCGGTGGAGTATCTGGACCGGATGGGGATCAAGGATACACAACTTATCATTGTCCGCCACCGCGACCGGGAACATCCCCATCTGCATATTCTCTTCAACCGCGTGGGCAACGACGGACGGACGATCTCCGACCGCAACGACCGCTACCGTTCGGAGCGGCTCTGCAAGCAACTGACCGCCCGCTACGGACTCTACTTTGCATCGGGCAAGGAGCAGGTCAAGGAGTACCGGCTGCGCGAACCGGACAAGACAAAATACGAAATCTACCATGCCTTGTACGATGCCGTTCCTCGCTGCCGTAACTGGGAGGAGCTGACGGCGGCCCTGCGCCGCGAAGGGATCACCTCGGAGTTCCGGATGCGCGGAGGCACCTCCGACGTGCAGGGGGTCGTGTTTGCCAAAAACGGCTACCCGTTCAACGGTTCGAAGATCGACCGGCAGTTCAGCTATTCGAAAATCGACGCCGCGCTTGAACGGAACTGCCGACAGGCGCTTGCTCCCGAACGCCAATCGGCTCCGACCCTGACACCCTCGTTCAGCTACCTGCTGGACGATTTGCTGCGTCCGAGGTTCGATCCCGACGAGGCGGAACAAACCCAGCAGGAACAGCAGCGCAGACGCCGCGGGCGACGGCGTTAAAAAAGAATATTACTTATTAAATACGATTTCTCCGACAGACAATCCAATCAGAGTATTACCAACAATCGAGGGGCGAATAAATCCCCTCGATTCTGTTTTTATTGAAGTGAAATGATTACTTTTGTTAGAGTATATATAATCTTGCACGATGAGCACATTCGCCCAAATTCTGAATAAATTCCGCCAGGACGCCTTTTCCGAACGCGACAAAGGATACCGTTTCGAACGCCTCATGCAGGCTTATCTGAAAACCACGACCCTGTATGCCAACCTCTTCGAGGAGGTCTGGCTCTGGACGGAGTTTCCCTTCCACGACCAGTTCGGCGGCAAGGACACCGGCATCGACCTTGTAGCCCGCACCGTCGAGGGCGAATATTGGGCCATCCAGTGCAAATGCTACGCGGCGGATGCCTTCATCAACAAGCCCGACGTGGATACATTCCTCTCTACCTCGGGCAAACGCTTCGAGACCGAATCCGGCATGACGGGATTCGTGCAGCGGCTGTGGATCTCGACGACGAACAAATGGAACTCCACAGCCGAGCAGACCATCCGCAATCAGAATCCTCCGGTAACCCGTCTGAACCTTATCGACCTCGAAAACGACGATGTCGACTGGAACAGCCTCGAACAGGGCATCTTCGGCATGGCCTCCCGGTCCAAACCCTTCACCATACGGGAGCACCAGCAGCAGGCCATCGACCAGACCCACGCCTATTTCAAGATTGACGAAGCCACCGGCCAGTCCGCCCATACGCGCGGCAAGCTCATCATGGCCTGCGGCACGGGCAAAACCTTCACCTCGTTGCGAATCGCCGAGAACGAAACCGGAGGCCGCGGTCTGGTGCTGTTCCTCGTACCCTCGATTGCCCTGCTGGGACAAACCCTGCGGTCGTGGCTGCAACAGGCTCTGGAGCCGATGATGGCTGTCTGCATCTGTTCCGACCCGCAGGTCTCGAAACAGACCGAAAAGAACGACAACGACACGACGAGTGTCGTCGACCTGGCACTTCCGGCCTCAACCGACGTTCCCTCCATCGTCAAACAACTGCAACACGCCCGCCGACACAATGCCGAGGGGCTGACCGTCGTCTTCTCGACCTACCAGTCCATCGACGTCATTTCGCGGGCCCAGCAGCAGCTGCTCAAGGAGACCGACGACGCCTTCGGCACGTTCGACCTCATCATCTGCGACGAGGCGCACCGCACCACGGGTGTTACGCTCAAGGACGAGACCGAGAGCGCCTTTGTCCGGGTCCACAACAACGACTTCCTGCGCGCCGTGCGCCGCATCTACATGACCGCCACGCCGCGCCTCTATACCGACGAGACGAAGAAACGCGCCGAAGAGAACTCCGCCGTCCTCTGCTCGATGGACGACCGCTCGATGTACGGCGACGAGATCTACCGCATCGGCTTCGGCGAGGCCGTCAAACAGGAGCTGCTCTCCGACTATAAGGTCCTCATCCTCGCCGTGGGCGAAAAGGACATTACCCCCACGCTGCAAAAGGCCCTGACCCGCGAGGACGGAACCATCGACGCGGATGACCCCTCGAAACTCATCGGCTGCATCAACGCCCTCTCGAAAAAGGTGCTCGGTGCCGACGAGGAGTTCGTCAAGGGCTCCGACCCGCTGCCGATGCGCCGCGCCGTAGCCTTCTGTTCGAGCATCAAGGCATCCAAGGCAATCTCCAATGCCTTCACCGACTACAAGGACCTCTACATGGAGGACATCCGCGAGGAGGACCGCGCCACGATGGTCGATGTCGTTGCCCACCACGTCGACGGCTCGATGTCGGCTACCAAACGCGACGAGGAGCTGATGTGGCTCAAGGAGCAGCCCGAAAACGAACGCGAATGCCGTATGCTGACCAACGCCCGCTGCCTTTCGGAGGGTGTCGATGTCCCGTCGCTCGACGCCGTGGTCTTCATTTCGCCGAAGAACTCGCAGGTTGATGTAGTGCAGTCGGTCGGTCGCGTCATGCGCCGCAGCGAGGGCAAGAAATACGGATATATCATCATTCCGGTCGTGGTTCCGGCCGATGCCGAAGGAGACAAGGTGCTCGAAAACCACCCCAACTTCAAGGTGGTCTGGACCGTGCTGAACGCCTTGCGGGCCCACGACGACCGTTTCAACGCCGAGGTCAACAAGATCGAACTGTCGAGAAAGAAGCCCAAAAACATCCTCTTCGGCGGAGTCGGGGCCTCGCGCAAGGACGAAGACCAGCACAGCGACGGCGACAGCACGCCCCGCGACGCGAGTGCCGCCGAGCAGCTCGCCACCCAGCTCTCGATGAGCTTCAACGACCTGCAGAACGTCTTCTACGCCAAGCTGGTGACCAAGGTCGGCACCAAACGCTACTGGGAACTCTGGGCCAGGGACATCGCCCAGATTGCCGAACAGCACATCGAGCGCATCAAAGCCCTCATCGCCGACAACGGCAAGCACCGCCGGGCCTTCGACCAGCTCATGCGGGGTCTGCACCGCAACATCAACCCCGGGCTCTCCGAGCAGGACGCCATCGAGATGTTCTCGCAGCACATCATCTCGCGCCCCGTGTTCGAGGCCCTGTTTGAAAATTACCAGTTTGCCGCCAACAACCCCATCTCGCGCTCGATGCAGAAGATGCTCGACCTGCTCGACGACGAGACCAAGACCGAGGAGGAGCACCAGAAACTCCAGAAGTTCTACGAATATGTCCGCGACACGGTCGGCAATATCCACGAGGCCGAAGGCCGTCAACGTATCATCGTCGAGCTGTACGACAAGTTCTTCAAGGTGGCCTCGCCCCGCACGGTCGAGAAACTAGGCATCGTCTACACGCCGGTCGAGGTGGTCGACTTCATCATCCGCTCGGTGGGTTACATCCTCCAACGGGAGTTCGGGCGGTCGCTCTCCGACGAGAACGTCCACATCCTCGACCCCTTCACCGGAACGGGCACCTTCATCACGCGCCTGCTCCAGAGCGGGCTCATCTCGCGCGAGGCCCTGGAGCGCAAATACGGCCGGGAAATCCATGCCAACGAAATCGTGCTGATGGCCTACTACATCGCCTCGGTCAACATCGAGAATGTCTTCCACGACCTGATGGACCCCGATACGGAGTACCGGCCCTTCGGCGGCATCTGTCTGACCGACACCTTCCAGCTGGGCGAGGCGGCTTCGGACGAAAACCTCTATTCCGAGCAGTTCCCGACCAACTCGCGGCGCGTCATCGAGCAGAAGAAACGGCGCATCACCGTCATCGTCGGCAACCCGCCCTATTCCGTGGGCCAAAAGTCGGCCAACGACAATGCTCAAAACCAAGACTATCCAACGCTCAACAGCCGAATCGCTCAAACATATGTTGCAAATTCTATTACAACAATGAATAAAGCAATGTATGACACTTACATAAAGGCTTTTCGTTGGGCTTCAGACAGAATAGATCAAAAAACTGGAGGCGTAATAGGATTTGTTACCAATGGAGCCTGGTTAGATGGCAATACAACTGCCGGATTCCGTAAAACTATTGAAAAAGAGTTTTCGGCCATCTATGTCTTCAATTTGCGCGGCAACCAGCGCACCAGCGGAGAATTGTCGCGTAAGGAGGGTGGCAAGATCTTCGGTTCGGGCTCCCGCACCCCGATTGCCATTACAATTCTAGTCAAGAAACCGAAGGCATCCGACGAGGCGGCCCGCATCTATTACCACGACATCGGCGATTACCTCTCGCGCGAGGAGAAACTGCGTATCATCCGCAATATGGGTGACATCAGCAATCCGCAGATGCAGTGGAGGCAAATCTCTCCAAGTATTCAGGGGGACTGGTTGGATTCTCGCAATGAGCTATTCAAAGATTTTATTCCTTTGGATTGTGAAAAGAAAAGTACCAAACAAAAGCATCCATCCGTTTTCAACATATTCTCAAACGGTGTAGTTACAAACAGAGATAACTGGACTTATAATTTTTCATGCAAGTCTCTTACTGATAATATGACTCGCATGATTGATTTCTACAACGCACAACAAAAAGAATATCAAGAGCTAAAAAAGCAGAACAGAATTCCTATTGAGGATTTTATCTCAACCGATGAGACCAAAATAAAATGGGTCCAGAACTTGATTCGAGATGCCGCCAATGGCATAGAACATTCTTTTGACAGTTCCTCTGTACGAATAGGATTATATCGGCCTTTTACAAAGCAATATTTGTACTTCAATAAAGCTATGAATTGGAGCCGATATTTACAGCCTCGACTTTTCCCAACAACGCAACATAAAAATGTAATTATTTGCGTATCGGGAGTGGGTGCAAGTAAAGGATTCTCATCAATAATTACAGATGATATTCCTAATTTAGATACGTTGGAAAAATGTCAATGCTTCCCGCTCTATTGGTATCAAGAGGGAGATATAAAGGGGAATAAACATTATGATGATGGAACCGTAGAACAGGCTTTAGATTTCGAACGGATAGATGCTCAAGATCAATTTAAATACGTCCGCCGCGACGGCGTGACCGACTGGATCCTCTCCACGGCCCGCAAGCAGTACGGAAGCCTCGTAACCAAGGAGGACATCTTCTATTATGTCTACGGCATCCTCCACGCCCCGGACTACCGCACGACCTTCGCCGCCGACCTCAAGAAGTCGCTGCCCCGACTGCCGCTGGTCGAGTCGCCCGACGACTTCTGGGCCTTCAGCCGTGCCGGCCGCAGCCTGGCCGAACTCCACCTCGGATACGAGCGTGTGGAGCCCTACGCCGGATGCCGCATCTTCTTCGCGCCGCTGACGAACCGCGGCGACGAGATCAGCTACCTCATAGATGATAAGATGCGCTTCGGCAAGCTCGACAGCAAGACGGCCGACAAGAGCATAATCTATTACAATGCGGGCATTACGATTGAGAACATTCCGCTGGAGGCCTACGACTACGTGGTGAACGGCAAGTCGGCGATCGAGTGGGTGATGGAGCGCTATGCGGTGAAGAAGGACCCGGCGAGCCTCATCACCAACGACCCGAACGACTGGTGCCGGGAACACGACGACCCGAAATACATCTACAACCTGCTGCTGCGCATCATCACCGTCTCGCTCGAAACGATGAAGATCGTCCGCTCGCTCCCGAAACTCAAACTGGAGGAATAAAAATTTAAAATCAAAATAACATGGTTAAGAAAATCGTATTTTTCAATCACAAAGGTGGCGTCAGCAAAACAACCTCGACCTTTAATATTGGATGGAAACTTGCCGAAATGGGGCACCGAGTTTTACTCGTCGATGCAGACCCTCAATGTAATCTCACATCTGTATTTTTAGGAGAAAAATTTGATGCATACTATGATGATGCGGACACATGCTCCAATAACATCATGGATGGTGTACGCCCTGCTTTTGCTGGAACTCCAGATCCTATTAGGGCGATAAATTGCCCCAATCATAGCTCTAATAGAGATTTATATCTGCTCCCGGGGCATATGAATCTATCAGAATATGACCCTCAATTAACATTTGCAATTAACGCTCCGGTAACCTTGACTGCCATGCAGAACCTGCCTGGATCTTTCAATCAGTTAATTGTAAACATAGCGGAAAAATACGATATTGAATACGCCCTTATTGATTTGAACCCGGGATTAAGCACATTGAATCAAATTTTATTTGTTTCCAGTGATGCTTTTATCATCCCTGCAAATCCTGATATATTTTGCGTAATGGCAATCAAGAGTTTATCCCGCATTTTACCACAATGGATAAACTGGAAAAATGTCAATATCCACAATTTTGCCCACGCTACCTATCCAATGCCCGACGGAACTCCCCAATTCATCGGAGAGATAATCCAACGGTTTAATATTCGCAAAGGAGTTGCAGCGGCCATTTATAGACCATTGATTGACACAATTAAATCAACTGTCAAAGATTTTCTCATCCCGGCATTGTCTCAGGTTTCTATGACTTTCCCCTCAGAAAAATATAATGATGCTCGTATCTCTGAAGACTTCTGCTTGGCAGAAATTAAAGATTTCGCGACTTTAGGACAACAATATCAAAAAACAGGTATTCCTGTTTTCGCAATTCCAGATGATAAGTTAGATGCAACAGGAATTGTTAAAGATCAATTAATTCAAAGTCGAAATGCTTTCAATGAGCAATTCACCACAATAGCTAATAACATTACAGCTCTTCTAAGTTAGTATGGTAAACACGATTACGACATTTAATGCATGTATCCGTGACATACAGAAGATGCGAGGATTTTATGTCTTTTTAAGCGACCATTATAAAATAGCGTCAGAGGACTTATCCGACTTATTACGCTCTGAGTTAGTCAATCTGGTAAGTGCTATGGATCGCTTTATTCATGAATTGGTTCGTATTGGCATTATAAATTCATACACGAGTAAAATACCTCAAACGAATAAATGCAAATCAATTCCAATAAAGTTCTCGACCTTGAATAAAGTAATTGAATGCCAGACAAGAAAAACGCCACCTACATGCAATGAAGAAACTGCAGAATATTGGATAAATAATGAAATCAAGACTATATTAAAATTCATGTCTTTTCAAAAAATAGAAAACATAAAAGATGCATTAAGTTATATCTGGGATTTGGATCATAAGATTCCTGTGATAATGAGCAAAATGCATTATCCGTTCCCTGAATCAACTTCCAATGCCAATCAAAAATTTCTCGAAAAGAAAATAGATCTTATAGTCTCACGAAGAAATCAGATTGTCCATGAAGCAGACTATGACATATCCATCAATTCCAAACAAACAATAAATATCAATTGGTTGGATGACACCATTTTATTTGTAAAAGAATTTGTTTATTCAATATATGAGAATATTTCCGGTGATAGCTCATATGAAAGATTGTAATAATTAGATTGTAATAATTAGTAAGTTATTACTCTCGACCATGGCTGACATTGACGATTTCACCCGCGAAATAGAGTGCATCTACAAGGATGAACGATACGCCGTCCGCGATAACGGTGCTGTCTTTCGCTACCCGCGTGATGGAAGGCGTCCGCGCAAATACGACAACTTCTGGACGTTCGGGAAGCCCAATATCGTGCATGGCTATATGGAAATCGCATCTGTTCGAATCCATGCCATTGTCGCCACCGCATTCCTCGGCCCCAAGCCCACCAAAGAGCATGTGGTTGACCATATTGACACAAATCGTCGGAATAACCGGGTGGAGAATCTCCGTTGGGTTACGCGCCTGGAAAATATACTCGACAACCCCATTACGCGGAAAAGAATCAGATTGCGCTGCGGCAGCATCGAGGCGTTCCTGGCGAATCCTTCCATATTGCAGGAAAATGAATTGCCGCCCGACCTCAGATGGATGAGAACCGTAACCGATGCAGAGGCGCAAGTAAGTAAAAAACGACTGCTGGAGTGGGCCGAGAGCGATAAAGAGCCCTCCGGAGGTTCTTTGGGTGCATGGGTTTTCGATCCATCCGAGAAATCCGCCTCATATTCCCCGCAACCCCAAGTTTCTACACACGAAACTCAAACAGATTTACTTACAGAAGAAGGTCAATTAGGCGTTTGGGGATACAAGCAACCGGGCTTCCAGGAAAAGGACCTATCCAACGTGTGTCAAGAGGCCGAAAACGAAAAAGACGGAACCCCTGATCTCGTATTATCTCTGACTCCCGGAGCAGCCCAAGTCAGGGTGTTTTTTGACGACAAACCTTGCGAATATCCATGTACCCCACAACATTTTGACGGGAATCCTTTGGCAGCGTATGCAGCCAATCTGACGGATGATGCCGTTTTTTGGCGCAATCAAGATGGAGATCGCGCATATTCAGTCGCAAAATACGCTTATTCGAACGATGGAAATTCTTTGATTGTAATGTCGCGGGCTGCATATGTATGGAAGGAACAAGCGGACGGCGACTATAACCCCGTTTCAATAACACAACTCGGGCCTGATGAGTATGACAAAGACGACCTGCCGTGTTCACTTACCGAGGTAACTTACGAACAAAATCTGTTCGTACACGAAAGAATTGAACCAGGCTTCCATCCCAACGAATATTTGGAAGAAATATTTACGAAAGAAACTTCGTAATACATCTATCCTATCTTGAAAGTAAAAACATCGCTATTTATACTTCATAACTGATGATTCTTACTTCGATGACATACAAAGAGATGTACGATCATCTTGCTGCTGATTTGCCCAAAATTCAGTTTAAAATGAATATGCTTTTTTCAAAAGCAGTTAAGATATTTAGAAAAACAGTTCGATTTCCTGCATGGCAACTTTATGACTATAAGATTCCCTCAACCAATAATCAATATGTTATTTTCTTTTATGCTGAAACGCGAGCCAATGTAGAGAACCCAGAAGCCAATTATTTCTGTATTCTCTTTGACCAGAATAAAAGATTTATCATTAAAGGATATGCCGGTGCATACAAACACACTCCGGACAGTCCCATAACGGGTATTCGACAGATTCATGCGTATACAAGTCATTTCTTAGAACGCTATAATGAACGTTTTTTGAAAAATCAGACTCTCTCCTCCAACGAAATAGCATTACGATATTTGTCCCGCAACAAGACAATGATGCCTCTTCAACAGAATAGTGAGATCAACAGGAACCATGAGCAATATGGTGTAACCGGACAATACGCCTTTCGCGTCAGAGATGGGATATGTTTTGCGCAATCGTTAGTAAGTGGTATAAAAAGCGAAGATGGAGACCGACACAAAGATAAAGTAGATGCAATGCTTATCTTATTTACAACTTTCATGGCCGAATCGAAAATGTCCAATATTCAACGGGCAGCAATAGAAAAAGAGCACTGCGAAAAATGGGTACAATTCTGTTTGGATTTTGACAAACAAGCCAAAGATGGTGTAATCACATTATCACTTGAGCCATAAGACCATCTTTCGAATGTTTTCCTTTGCCACAAAATACACAACATAATAGAAATCAAAAAAAATGAAAACCATCTTTATTACCGGCGGTTCAACCGGAATCGGAGCCGCCTCCATACGGAAGTTTATCGCCGAGGGCTGGAATGTCGGCTTTATGGACATCAACACCCAAGCGGCCCATGCTCTCGTGGATGAGCTGAACTGCCCCGATCGACTGCTCTTCACCGAGGGCAACACCCGCACGCGGAGTGACATCCGCCGGGCGGTCGAGAATACCGTCGCCAAGTTCGGCACGCTGAACAGCGTTTTTGCCAATGCCGGTATCCACCGCTGCAACACGATCCTCGACATTGCCGACGAGGAACTCGATCTGATGATCCAGACGAATATTTACGGCACGGTTAATACCCTGCGGGAGGCCATACCGCCGATCATCGAGGCAGGCGGCGGCTCGATTGTTATCAACGCTTCGGACCAGTGGTTCGTGGGCAAGTCCCACAGCTTCGCCTACGGAATGACCAAGGGGGCCCTCGGGCAGATCACTCGCAGCCTGGCCATCGACCTGGGGCCAAAGAACATCCGGGTCAATGCCGTATGTGCCGGCACGATCCGCACGCCGCTGGTCGATAATCTGTTCGTGAAGTTTGCCGAGGAGAACCACTGCAGCGTCGAGGATTACTGGCGTAAGGAGAATGCACTCTACATGCGCGGCAGCGCTGGCCAACCCGAAGAGGTGGCCGAGGTGGTCTACTTCCTCGCATCGGATGCCTCGAGCTTCTGCACAGGCTCCCACTACCTGGTAGACGGCGGTCTCGTAGCCGGTTAATCGTTCTAATTATCCGAAACAGTCCATTAGACCCGCATGAAACAATTCATGCGGGTCTAACTATATCCTCCTCTACCGACCTGTCGAAACAACCGCCCATATCACCCCGGAATTGGATAAATATTCAATCCTGGATTTAGAGATTTACAGAAATCTGGAATTCTGTAAATCTCTACATCTCGGATTGAATATTTATCCGGTTCCGGAGTGATATGGGAGGTCGTTTCGACCTGTCGGCAAAGAATGATGGACTTGTCTGTCAAGTTATTTCAGGTCAGTAATTTTCAAGTTTTTAGGGCAGGTCGGTAAAATATGCGCTATTTTGATCCAAAAAAACGACTTTTAAATATATTTTTCTAAATTTACAGTCAAGTATCAAATAGTGTCTGCCTCGAGATTATTCATATGCGTTTTTTAGAAGAGATGAGATTGCTGATCTGTTTAGGTGTTCTGTCGCTGTTTGCCTGTACATCGCCATTGGTCCAGTCGGGCCTGACCGATGAAACCCGCAAAATGATCGACAGCATCGTTCGAGTTACCCCTGGGATAGACTCATTATCCATCTTACTGGATCGTTTTGAGGCTGAAGGGAACAAGTATGGGATGATGAGTGCCAGCAAAGCGTTGGGCAAGCGTTATCGGGAAACCGCCAAATTCAACGAAGCTGTCGTCTGTCATCGTCAGGCATTAGGGTTGGCGGAACAACTTGGTGATACCGTTGAAATCATCCAGATATGCAATCAGATCGGGACCAATTTCCGCCGGATGGGTATTATGGACGAGGCTTCCACCTATCATTATAAAGCACTTGCGTTATGTGAACAGTACCACGACAAAAGTTCCTATGAGGCATTAAAAAATCGAGTGGTTTCTCTCAATGGCATAGGGAATGTGCAATTGTCGATGGAGAACTACAATGCGGCCATCCTTGCCTTCCGTCAGGCCCTGTCCGGGGAGCAGCAGTTGGAGAGCGACCTGGGGCAGGCGATCAATTATGCCAATATCGGCGCAATCTTCGAAAAGCAGGGTATGATCGACTCGGCCTGGATTTACTATCGTCGTTCCATGCAGCACAATCAGGCGGCAGGTTCCAACCTTGGGATCTCCCTGTGCCATACCTATTTCGGCAATCTGTTGGAGAAGGACAGGCAGTGGGACAATGCCATCCGGGAGTACCGGAGTGCCTATGATTTGATGGAGAAAAGCCAGGACCGCTGGCATTGGATCGAGTCCTGCATAGCCCTGGCGCGTGTCAACATGGGCAAGGGGGATATGACTTCCGCGCAAAAATATCTGACACGAGCCTCCCGCACAGCCAAAGAGATGCAATCGCGGGAGCATTTGCGTGAAGTATATTGGTTGAACTATCTCTATTACGAAAAACTGGGCAACTGTCCCAAAGCCTTCGAGAACTATAAATTGAGCCGGGAATATGCCGACAGTGTCAGCAACATCGAAAACACGGCTCATTTACAAAATCTCAGGGTCAATTTCGAAAAGGAGAAAAGTTCCAGAGAGCTGGCATTGATCCAGGAGAATTACCGAATGGAGCAACGGGCCAAAAATATCATCTTATTTGCGGGTATTTCCATTTTACTGTTGACTATCATCGTTATCGGATTTTTGCTATATGTCGTGCGCATAAAATCCAGGACGCAGAAAATCATGCGCCACATGGAGACTGTACGCAACAAGTTTTTCACGAATATCACCCATGAATTCCGCACGCCGTTGACGGTCATTCTCGGGCTTGCCAACCAGTTGTCCGAAAAAACGGGGAAAGACCAGGAGTCTTCCGCCTCGTTGCAGACCATTATCCGCCAGGGAAACCATCTTCTGAGTCTGGTCAATCAACTGCTGAACATCTCCAAGGTCCGTTCCTCGATTGAAGAGCCGGACTGGCGGACGGGAGACATCGTGGCCTTCATCCGGATGATCGTGGAAAACTTCCAGATATTTGCCCAGCAAAAACACCTCAATCTGATTTTCGTGCCGCAACAAACCTTCCTTCAGGCCGATTTCGTCCCGGAGTATTTTCGGAAAATAATTCATAACCTCTTGTCCAATGCCTTGAAATATACGCCGAAGGGTGGACATGTCTATATTACGACCACAGAGGAAAACAACAACCTGGTTATTCAGATCGCCGATTCGGGAAAGGGCATCGACAAACAGGATCTGCCCCATATTTTCGAGACGTTCTACCAGGGAAACAATTCCTGTATGGACATGGGGACAGGAGTCGGGCTGTCGCTGGCCAAACAGATGGTGGAGACGATGGGCGGACAGATTACGGTCAAAAGTGCGGTCGGCAAAGGTACGGTCTTCTTCGTTACGCTGCCCTTGAAGCACGGGGCTTCGCAGTGGGAGGAGTGGACCCCGGGCGAACCCGAGAAGAATCTTACCCCATCCGTCCCGACCCCCGATCCGGCTTCTCCCGAGAGCGGGGCGTCGGGTGCGGACCCCGCCACCATCCTGCTCGTGGAGGACAATCAGGATGTTGCGTTCTACATCGGAGGGTTGCTCAAGGACCGTTACCGGCTGCTCTATGCCCGCGACGGGAAGGAGGGACTGGAAAAGGCCGCAGAGTATATGCCGGACCTGATCCTGACCGACCTGATGATGCCCGGCATGGACGGATTCGACCTGTGCCGGGAGATACGCAACTCGATCGTTCTGAACCATATTCCGATCATTATCATCACGGCAAAAAGCGAGGATGTGGACAAGGTGCAGGGGCTGGAGGCCGGGGCTGACGCCTATCTGCTCAAACCCTTCAACACGGAGGAGCTTCATGTGCGCGTTGCCAAGCTGCTGGAACAGCGGCGGGTTCTGCGGGAGAAATACTCCCGCGCGCTGCGCAATAATTGTCCGGAGAGCGTCAAGCTGCTGCCGGCCGACCAGGCCTTCATGGACCGGTTGACGGATATCGTCTACTCCCAGCTCTCCGACACGGCCCTCAATTCCGACAAGATTGCTGAAAAGATGTGTATGAGCAAATCACAGCTCAATCGGAAGGTGCGCGTAATTACAGGTAGCAATACGACTACCTATATTTTGCATGTCCGTATGGAGAAGGCCAAACGGATGCTCTCCTCCAACGATCTGCCGATCGGGGACATTGCCATGCAGTGCGGGTTCGAAGATGCCGGTTATTTCGGCCGCGTATTCAAGCAGACGTTCGGCATGACCCCGTCGCAGTATCGCAAGAAGCCCCATCTGGACTGACGGTCCGGTTGATTTCTTACGCGAAAGGCGTATTCCCGCAAGGGAATGCGCCTTTCGCGCTTTCATGCGGGAATAGGACAAATAAACATTTGAATATCAGCTTTTTGTCTGCTTAACATGCGCCGAGAGTCCGATTCCGGCAAATAAAAATGCGTACATAGTCCGGTTTTATGCGTCGTGTGTCCAAGCCGCCAATGGGAATCGCGGCTACATTTGTCATACATCAAATTCATTGGTTTATGGGCAACAACGGACAAAAGGAACAGAAAGACCTCTCCTATCATCAGGTCCAACAGATGATCAAAGAGCAGATCGACCGAATTGAACACGAGACGGGAGTGCAACCGGAAGAAGATACTCATGCACATAACGATACGGAATGCAACATTCTTGCTGTCATCAAAAGGTTGTTCAGAATGCGATGTCTGCATTTGCGTAAGAGGCTGCGGACATCCGGCCGAAAGGACTGAACAAGACTGCCTGCCGGATGATTGTCCAACGATCCGGGATTTCCTGTCGTTACGATGAGCGAAATCGAATATTGATAATACAACAAACTTTAATCATTCACAAAAACCATTTAGCTATGAAAAAGTTTATTTTACGCCGGTACTTTATTGGGCGAAGCATCTGCTTTTAACGGATGCAGAAAGACGAGGACTTCCCTATATTAGTTTAAGCTATATCATTCCGTCAAAGAGGGAACCTTAATGCAATCTTGCATTTTTCCATATATGATTGTCAGAAATGAAGGTAAGGCATCAGGAATATAATATGCCCGGGAATGAAATAATAGGGATGCAATATTTAGGGCTTACCATCTCCGGAGATCTTGAATAAGACAGTATTCGTAACCTGGAAAAACTGGTAAGGTTGCTACACTTTAGAACTATCTTGATTCTGTTGGTTTAAAGAATCGATTTGTAAATGCCGATACCGAAAATATCGATACGCCAAATCGAAAATCTGCTATAAACAATAACGCTTAAAAACAAAAAAGATGAGCATATTTATTAAAAGAAGTGTACTTATAGCAACTATAATGCTTGCTACACATTCAGTTGCAGAAGCGCAATTAGGTAAAAAAATCATAGGTAAAGTTGCACAAAAGACAAATGAAACACTAGCATCCTCTCCTGCCGTTCCCTCTATCCGACATCAATCAGACGGCAATATTTACTATGTGAGTATTGAAAAAGGTAGTGCCCGGGCAGAAGGTTCCAAAGATGCACCGATGAAGGATATACAGAAAGCCATTGATCAAGCTGCTGACGGAGATCTTATCCGCATTGCGCAAGGTAACTACCTTGGCACCCTGGACCGGGGTTGGATTCAGATAAAAGGCAAGTATGTCAGCCTTGAAGGAGGCTGGAATGATGACTTCACTGACCGCAATCCGATCAAATACATCACACGCATTCAACCATCGATGGAGCAGCGAGGCACAATCGGGCAGGGGCTTCTGATGATCGAGGCGACCTCAAACAAAAGCGCACAGATCATCGTGGACGGGCTCTTCTTCGATCTCGGCCTTGTACATGAGTATGCGAAAGCCGATCCGACCGATGAACGTTTCGGCTGCCCCGAAGGCTGTGAGACCGGGCGTATCATGCCGGTCGGCAATCCGCCCAACAAAACGACCCGTCTCATCGGCGGCAAGATGGCCGGACGACTTATCATTCGCAACTGCATGTTCCTAAACGCCTCGTTCAATGGTATCATCATGACCAATATGGGCGGCGCCTGGGAAATTTGCAACAATGTGTTTGTCTCCAACCTCTATGCCTCTTGCGAGATTAACGGCGGATTGAACCAGGATACCGGGGCTCACCAGTCTACGGTGGATTTCCATCACAATACCGTGCTGTTCTCGTGGCCTACGACCAAAGAGATGGAGAGTATGGGATACGGATACCGTTTTCGAAACGGAGCCGACCACAATGTTCATCACAATATCTTCGGCTGCAACAATTATGGCGCCCTGGATGCCGGGTGGGATGACTCCAATCTGCCGGCCGATAAGCGCAAAATCTGTTCGGCCTACGACAACCTCTTCTTCATGAACAAGGGCGACATCGTGATGGCTGGAACGAGCGGCGGTAAATGGCTCTATGTGCCGGCAAAACGGTTTGACGAAGTGGAAATGCTCTCCAAATACGAGAACAACAGGGAACTCCCGGCTTCAAGTTCCTTTAAGGATTTGATCGACCCGGCCTATCTGAAAGGGTTCGCCTCCCTGAAAATCATGACCACGGAGAGCTATGACCCCAATTCGGCCGCAAATCTTTACCGGGAAGCGCATGGCTTGAACAAGCAGGGAACGTCTACAACCCGCGTCTCCATGTTCGGCAACCGCTACAACTTCGACAAGGCCGTGCAACTGTTCGGAGCTGAACCGGGATATGGCGCGCAACTTCCTGCGGGCAATTGACAGAGAGTGGTGTGCGTTCAGAATGTGAGTTCAAATGAGAATGGGAAAATTTGGACGGATTCGACAAGTGTGCAAGCAGAGGAAAGCGTATCCAGTATTGTCGGTGAATGTATCCGTTGAGATAGGCAAGTTTCCAAAACATTGACCTAAAATTCATTTAAAATCGAAGAAACGATGATTGAAGATCTGTTGAAAGAGATCCGTCGGACGAGCGAGGCTCTTCTGACCGATGGAACGCTCCAGAGCGAGCGTTGTAACAAAGCCGCCGGGACCCGAGCCCGCAAGGCTTCGCTGGAATTGGAACGGTTGACAAAAGCGTTTCGCAAGGCAAGCCTTGCAGCGACAAAAAAGAAAAAGCAGTAAATAGGAATTAACTTAAAATGTAAAAACAGATGAAAAAGAATATACTCAGATATACGGCCCTGTTTGTCACAGCAGTTCTGTTTACGACCAACTTCTGGTCATGCAGTAAAAATGAGGATCCGGAACCCACCCCTCCGGCCGTGACGGTTACCGGTGTGTCGCTTAACAAAACCACTCTCACACTCAACATAGGTGCGAGCGAGACGCTTACGGCTACGGTCGCACCGGCGGATGCCGCGAACAAGAAGGTAACGTGGATGTCGGGTAATGAGGCTGTTGCCACCGTTGATGCCAACGGTAAGGTCACGGGCGTGAAGGCCGGCGAGGCCACCATCACCGTCACCACCGATGACGGCGGCAAGACCGCAACATGCAAGGTTACGGTCAGCGACAAGGAGGTCAAGGTTACGGGCGTGAAACTCAACAAGACGGCCACGAGCATCTTCGTCGGCGACAGCGAGACCCTGACCGCCACCATAACCCCCGAGAACGCCACCAACCAGAAGGTAACCTGGAAGTCGAGCGACACGGCTGTCGCCACGGTCGATGCTGCCGGTAAGGTCACGGGCGTAAAGGCAGGCGAGGCCACCATCACTGTTACAACCGAGGACGGAGGCAAGACCGCTACGTGTAAAGTTACAGTCAGCAACAAGGAGGTCAATGTTACGGGCGTGACGCTCAACAAGGCCACGCTCACGCTCATCGAGGGTGCGAGCGAGACGCTTACGGCTACCGTAGCCCCTGCCAATGCCACCAACCAGAAGGTAACGTGGAAGTCGAGCAATGCAGCTGTCGCCACAGTCGATGCAACGGGTAAGGTTACTGCCGTGAAGGCGGGTGAGGCCACCATCACCGTCACCACCGACGACGGTGCGAAGACCGCTACCTGCAAGGTTACCGTCAAGGCTGCTACCGTAGCGGTTACGGGCGTGACGCTCAACAAGAGCGCCCTCACGCTCATAGCGGGCGCGAGCGAGACGCTTACGGCCACCGTGGCCCCTGCCAATGCCACCAATAAGAAGGTGACCTGGAAGTCGAGCAATGCGGCTGTTGCCACCGTCGATGCAGCCGGTAAGGTTACTGCCGTAAAGGCAGGTGAGGCCACCATCACCGTCACCACCGAGGACGGGGCGAAGACCGCCACCTGCAAGGTTACGGTCACCATGCCTGTCACGGGCGTGACGCTCAACAAGACTGCTCTCACACTCAATATAGGTGCGAACGAGACGCTTACGGCCACCGTGGCCCCTGCCAATGCCACCAATAAGAAGGTGACCTGGAAGTCGAGCAATGCGGCTGTCGCCACGGTTGATGCCAATGGTAAAGTTACGGCTGTAAAGGCAGGTGAGGCCACCATCACCGTCACCACCGACGACGGCGGTAAGACCGCCACCTGCAAGGTTACCGTCAAGCCCAATCTGGTTTCGGAGATCACGCTGGCGGCTTTGGCCATCTATGTGGGCGAGAGCAAGGCCATCACGGCCACCGTCAAGCCCGATGACGCCACCAACAAGGCGCTGACCTGGAAGAGCAGCGACGAGACCGTCGCCACGGTCGACGCCACCGGCAAGGTGACGGGCAAGAAGATCGGCACGGCCACCATTACCGCCACGGCCCGGGACGGCAGCGGCGTGAGCGGCAGCTGCACCGTGACCGTTCTCTCAACCGTGAAGAAGGTGACCGTGGAACCGGCCAACCTGACCCTCGGACAGAACAAGAGCTATACCCTCAAGGCGACGGTAGAGGTCTTCAGTTCGGGTACTGACACGGGCGTGACGTGGACGAGCAGCGACACTACCATCGCCACGGTGGATGCCACGGGCAAGGTGACCGCCACGGACAAAATCGGGACGGTGACGATCACTGCCACCTCAAAGGCCGACCCCGCCAAGAAAGGCACCTGCACCATCAAGGTATCGGGCGACCAGACCGACATCGGCTACGGCGAATACGGTCCGGAAGAAAATTGGTAAATGAAACTTGTGTAATTCCCAAAAAGACTGTAATATGAAACACAATATCATACCTAAAGCTTTGCGGTGGATGGCTGCCGCAAGCCTGTGTCTTGCCGCCGTAGCGTGCAGCAAGGACGACATCGCGCCGGAGTCTGCACCGCAGCAGGGCATCACCCCCACCAAGTTTATCTTCAACGTCACCCGCAGCGGCTACGAAGGCGAGACGGAAACCCGTGCCCCCAAGGACCAATGGGAAGAGGGAGACGTGGTTTATTTTGGGGTTCAGGGAGCTATCAAAAATACAGCCACCTATACCGGCGGTGAATGGGTAGTTCAGATGAATTCCTCCATTCCCGATAATCCTGATTATTTGTATGGCATCTATGCAGAAAATGGAAAATTGAATATTTATGGCCACTTAGATATCGGGCACGGCGATGTGGCCCTTACCTCTTCGGGCAATTATAAGGTGAGCGAAGGCGGCGTGGCTACCATTACGCTCAATCTCGACCAGCACCCGCAAGGGCGCATGACCTTTACAGGTATCGGCCAAGGGAACAAACTTGTCGTAGAGGGAATGCAACGTGTCTCCCTGTACAATACTAATACAGCTGATCTGGAATTTACAAATGTGGCGATCCTTCGTTCCGGCCGTGAAGACGGTACTGTCACAATCTACGGTCTGCCTACCCCGTCCATCGTTTCGGGCAACGACATCACTCTCAGGGTGAGCTATAACGGAGTGTGGTACAAAAAGACCTTCGTGAACAAGGTGTTCAAAGCGAACAGCAACATCACCCTTGCTGCCCCGAGTGTGGAGAACGGATGGACTGTGGATTACATAGAATACGGAGCTTCCGACCTGAAGTTAGGCGACTACTATTACGCTGACGGCACCTGGAGCGACGGCGGCCTGCGCAAGCTATATCCTGACGGAGAATATGAGGCAGAAACAATTGCTCCATTGAAAGGTCCGGATAAACGGATTATCGGCATCGTCATCTATGCCGGCAGACACGCTACCGACAACTCGGATTATACGAAAGCCCTCACCGAGGGAGGCCCTACCATTTCCGGCAATGTAAACGGCTATGCAATGGCCATAACCAATGCGACCGGGACGAGAACTAGTATAACAGCTGATAGACCGGCATGGTTGATCGGACCAGGTGGTGCAGGAGATTATATATATGATCTGGAAAGTTATATCTCTACCAATCAGTATAACTGGAACGGATATGCCAACTGCCAGGGGATTCACAACTTCGTGAAGGACCATGCCGACGAAGGCTTTGAAATGCGCCATTTCCAGGCAGCATGGGTATGTGAAATCTACGGATATCGCAATTGGGACTATGACGGAAGTGTCAACGGCAGAGACTACACATGGCAGAAGTTGCTGAAAGCTCCTGCAGGTACCAGCGGCTGGTTCCTGCCCTCCATCGGACAACTTGCCTACATGCGTACCAATATCAACTATTTGGACGAACGCTTGGAGGCCGTCAACGGTTACTCCTCCGGTTGGCCCGATTACCAGGCTCGTATAGTTCCACTCTCCTATGGCTACCTTCCGTACTGGTCATCAACACCCGTAAGTGGAGAGAATAATACAGCAATACATCAGTTTATAACTCCCACGAAACCGAATGTAGCAACAAAGGGCAACCGAAACGACCCATCCCTGCCCCGGCCTATACTCGTATTCTGATCCGGCAGCCGCAGCAGGGCACATCCTCGCATGACGAACGGTGGCAGAGCACGCTCTGCCACCGTTATTCCCCGTCGCCCGTGAGCCGGGCGACACCGCCACCTCCTCCGGCTACGGCCCAGGAAGAAGCGGTGAATGGACGAATCAAGTAGCACATTATGAAACATAATATGATACATAAGACTTTGCGGTGGATGGTCGCCGCAGGCCTGTGCCTTGCCGCCGCAGCGTGCAGCAAGGACGACATCACGCCCGAGCCTGCTCCGCAGCAGGGCATCACCCCGACCAAAATCATCTTCAACGTCACCCGCGGCGGCTACGAAGGCGACGCAGAGACCCGCGCCCCCAAAAGCGAATGGGCCGAGGGCGACGTGGTCTATTTCGGTACGAATGTTTATATAAACAATTTAGCTACCTACACCGACGGGAAGTGGGTTGTGACCATGAACAGCACCATTGCTAATGGTGCCACCAATGTTAAAGCCCGCTATGCAGAAAAAGTAACGGATGATGCATATTCTCACTTAAGGATCGAGCACGGCGATGTCGCCTACACAGATTCGGGCAGCTACAAGGTGGACGAAGGCGGCGAGGCCATCATCACGCTCCGCCTCGACCGGCACCCGCAGGGGCGCATGACCTTTACCGGGGTGGGCAAAGGAAAGGAACTTACCGTGCTGGGGATGAAATACACCAGCCGTTTTCGGGCTGACGAGTATGAGCCTTGGTATACAGAAGCCCCTATCACCCTTACCGGCGAGGACGACGGCACGGCCACCCTCTACGCCCTGCCAACCCAGTCCATCGTCACGGAGGACGGCATCACCCTGACGGTGAAGTATGAAGGCAAATTCTACACCAAGACCTTTGCGGGCAAGGAGTTCAAGGAGAACAGCAACATTACCCTCGCAGCCCCGAGCCTGGAGGGCGGCTGGGCAGAGGCTGTAACCGAGTACGCTGCTGCAGACCTGAAGATGGGCGACTACCTCTACAGCGACGGCACGACGAGCGACGGCGGCCTGCGCAAGCTCTATCCCGACGGCACGGTCGAGACCGCGCCCGAGGCGGTAGCTCCCGAGGCGGGCAAGACGGTTATCGGCATCGTGTTCCATGCCGGGCGGCACGCCACCGATGCCTCGGACTACACCAGTCCCCTCACCGCCGGTGGCCCCACCCTCGCGGGCGAGGTGCGCGGCTATGCCGTGGCCATCACCGATGCAACTTTAGGGACTAGCAGTGAAGCACAATGGGTAGCAGGACCGGAGGGAGAGTATAATTTTAGGTCCGGTGTCTCTACCGATAAGTATGCCTGGAACGGCTATGCCAACTGCCGGGCGATGCACGACTATGTGACGGCCCATGCCGGCGAGGGGTGGGAGATGCGCCACTTCCAGGCAGCCTGGAGTTGCGAAACCTACGGCAACCGCACACTGGACTACGACGGCAACCCGACCTCCGACTACGCATGGCAGGCCCCGCTGAGGGCACCTGCCGGTACCAGCGGCTGGTTCCTGCCCTCCGCCGCCCAGCTTTACTACATGGCGACCTGCCGGGACTATTTGGACAGCCGCTTTATGGCTGCCAAAGCGGCCTCCGCCGCCGAGTTGCAGGATTACGTCAAGGGATTCGATACGTATCGTGATAGCGTATATTGGTCGTCGACCGAGGATGAGAGAAGCTTGTATCCTAACTATGCGTATCGCATGTCTTTCAGCGAGCCTATTTATACGACGAGTCCGAAAAACATGGACTATTATGCGTTCACCCGTCCTGTCATCGTATTCTGATCCGGCAGCCGCAGCAGGACACATCCTCGCATGACGAACGGTGGCAGAGCACGCTCTGCCGCCGTTTTCTTTTGGTCCTTCGTCAGCGCCCGCCCCGCTCTGGCCGGGTTGTCGGCCCGAAACTCAACGATGATCCGGCGGACTACTGATTCTTTTAGGACCAGGCCCATGCTTTCAGAGAGGTTAGCGTCGTCGTCCGCGGCGTCTGCGCTGTTGTTCCTGCTGGGTTTGTTCCGCTTCGTCGGGATCAAACCTCGGACGCAGCAAATCGTCCAGCAGATAGCTGAACGAGGGTGTCAGGGTCGGAGCCGATTGGCGTTCGGGAGCAAGCGCCTGTCGGTTGTTCCGTTCCAGTGCGGTGTCGATTTTCGAATAGCTGAACTGCCGGTCGATCTTCGAACCGTTGAACGGGTAGCCGTTTTTGGCAAACACGACACCCTGCACGTCGGAGGTGCCTCCGCGCATCCGGAACTCCGTAGCGATTCCCTCGCGGCGCAGGGCGTCGTAATCGGTCTCGGTCAGGCAGACGACCAGCCTTCGTTTGAGTCGTTCCGTTTCGGGTTTGGGCGGGCGGCCGCCTCGCGGGCGGT
>DWYP01000024.1 GCA_019118605.1 Candidatus Alistipes faecavium
TCGCCGCAAAGGCGTTGTCGGAGGAGTTCGCTCCCGCCGAAGCCGAGACCAGCACGATCTCGGGGTATTTCGCATAGATGATGCTGTCGATCTGGCGCGCGATGCGCGAGGTGTACTCCACGGAGATGTTCTGCTCCAGCTCGACGGTCGCCGCAATGCGGTTGTTGTCCGACGGCGGGAAGAACTCCGTGGGAACCTGCGTCAGAAGACCCAGCGACAGCACGAAGAGCGACATCATCGAGAAAACCGTGCGGCGCCGGTGGTGCACCACCCAGTTCAGAGACCGCGCATAGGCGTTGTCGAGCCACTCCAGCGCCCGGTCGACGGGCTTGTAGACCACGCCCAGCCCCTTGTAGTCGTGGACGCCGCCCTCGAGCTTGAGCATGTAGGCCGACATCATCGGCGTGAGAGACAGCGCCGCCGCCGTCGAAACGCACACCACGATCGTCACGATCCAGCCCAGCTCGCGGAACAGAATGCCCGCCATGCCCGGAACCATCGTCAGCGGAAGGAACACCGCAACGACCACGAGCGTCGTGGCGATGACCGACAGCCAGACCTCGTTCGTGGCGTAGATCGCCGCCTCCTTGGGATTCGAACCCCGTTCGATGTGCGTGGTGATGTTCTCCAGCACCACGATGGCGTCGTCGACGACCATACCGATGGCGATTGACAGCGACGAAAGCGAGATGATATTGATCGTGGATCCCGTGGCGAAGAGGTAGATGAACGAACAGATCAGCGACACGGGGATCGTCATGCAGATGATCAGCGTGGCCCTCCACCGCCCGAGGAAGATCATCACCACGAGCACCACGAAGATGAAGGCGAAGAGAATGGTCTCCGACAGCGACCCGATGGCGTCGGTGATCTCCTGCGAACCCTCGAAAATCAGCTCCATCTTCACGTCGCGCGGAAGGCTCTTCTGGATCGCCGGAAGCCGCGACTGGATCTCATGGACGATGTTCACCGTATTGGCGCCCGACTGCTTCTGGAACATCACCCGGACGCCCCGCATGCCGTTGACGCGCTCGTCCATCGTCGCCTTCTCGAGCGTGTCGCGGATCTCCGCCACGTCCGAAAGCATCACCGTGCGGCCCCCGGTGTTCGAAACCACGACCTTGCGAAGCTCGTCCGAGAGTTGGAACTCCCCGTCGGCCTTGATGTTGAAGGTGTTGTTGCCGATGTCGATCGTACCGCTCGGGATGTTGACGTTCTCGGCGGCGATGATCGCACCCAGCTGCTCGACCGTGAGGTTGTAGGCCTCCAGACGCGCAGGGTCGACGTTGACCTGAACCTCCCGCTCCGGGGCGCCGATCACCGACACGGCACCCACGCCGTCGACGCGGTTCAGCACGTTGACCAGCTTGTCGTCGAGGATCTTGTTCAGCGCAGGATAGCTCTCCTCGGCCGTCACTGCGAGCATCATGATCGGCATCATCGACGACGAGAACTTGAAGATCGTCGGGTATTCGATCCCGTCGGGCAGCATCGACTGCACGCGCGAGACCGCATCGCGGATCTCATTGGCCCCCTCGTCCAGGTCGGAGCCGTATTCGAACTCCACGGTGATCATCGAAACGTTGTCCTGCGACTTGGAGGTCAGCTTCTTCAGGTTGCTCACCGTATTGAGGTTGTCCTCCAGCACGCGCGTCACGTTCGTCTCGATCTCCGCGGCATTGGCCCCCGGATACATCGTGATGACCGAGATCTGCGGAATCTCGATCTCCGGATACTGGTCCACGGCAAGGTTCGTCAGCGAGAAGAGGCCCATGACCATCACGCCGACGAAGATCAGCACCGTCGAGATCGGTTTGCGTACCGCACTTTCGTATATTTTCATCGTGCGTCGTTTTTATTGTTCCTGTTTGACTTCCACAGGCGCCCCGTCGTAGAGCTTCGACAGCGCCGTAACGGCCACCTGCTCCCCGGCCTGCACGCCCCGCAGGATGTCGACACGGTCGCCGACCTGACGGCCCACCTCCACCGAACGCCGCTCGGCAACGGAATCGCCGACGATGACATACAAGTAGCGCTCCGCGGAGCCCACCTGCTTCTGCACCGCCACGTCGGGGACCATCACGCCCTGCTTGCTGCCCATGTCGAAAATCGTGCGCGCATACATGCCCGGACGCAGCGTGCCGTCCCCGTTCGGAACCTCGACCTCCACCTTGAAAGTCCGCGTCGTGGCGTCCAGCGCCGGGTAGATCAGCGACACCCGCCCCGTGAACTCCCGCTCGGGGAAGATCTCCACGCGCAGCGTCACCGGCATCCCGACCTTCACGTTCGGGAAGAACTGCTCCGAGATGTTCACGATGACCTTCAGCAGGTCGATCTGCATCACGTGAAGCACCGGCTGCTGCGAGAAGAGGTCTCCCGATTCGTAGTTCCGCGCCGTGACGACGCCCGAGATCGGAGAGCGCACCTCGATATTCTTCTTCATGTTGGCCACGACCTCCCGCTGGATATCCAGCTGCGCCTTCGCCTGCTCGATCTGCTGCGCCGAGATGCCACCCACCTCGTAGACCGGGAGCAGGCGGTTGTAGTCGTCCTCGACGGTCTTCAGCTGCACGAGCTGCTGCGTGTACTGCGTGGGATCCAACGTCACGAGAAGCTGTCCCTCGCGCACCACATCGCCCACGTCGACCAGGATCCGGTCGATATGCACGCCCGACGCGGCCGGGGTGATGTCGTTCTCCCGGTAGGGTTCGATCTCCGAGGTGAACTCCTCGGTAAGGCGTACGGTCGTTTCCTCGGCAACGGTGCCGCGCGTAAGCACCCGGGGGTCGACCGCAGCGTCCGTCGCGCTCTTCCTGCCACCGCAGCCCGACAGCAGTACGGCCCAGGCGGCCAGCATGACGATTTTCTTCATATCCGTATTCATTGATTTTTGTCGTTTGCTCTTGTTCGGAAGGTCTTCAGCAGGCCCTGCATCCGGGCCCGGGGCACCCTACCGCTCGCGTCCCGCAATGCGGTCGTATTCGGCCTTCGCCGAAAGGTAGTCGTAGATCGCCTGCGAGAAGTTCAGCTGCGCCTGCGTGTGCGCCAACTGCGCGCTGTTCAGCTCCAGGATCGTTCCCGCACCCGCACGGTAGCGCGCGTCGGAGATCCGGTAGGCCTGGCGCGCCTGCTCGACGGTCTTCTCCTGGGCGAACATCGTCTCCCGGGCCGTCAGCAGCTCGTTAAGCGCCGCGCGCACCTGCACGTCGATCTGCTGCCGCGCATAGTCGCGCTGCAGGGAGATCTGCGCAATCTGGTTCTTCAGCTCCCGCGACTTGTTCATCTTCGTCAGACCCGAAAAGATCGGCACCGACAGCTGAAGTCCCACCGAGATGGGATGCGTCCAGAAATAGCGCGAGTCGTCCCCGGCGCCCATGCCCATGAAGGGCTCCATGTCGTTACCCGTATAGGAGGCCGTCCCGAAGGCCGCGAGTGTCGGAAGACGCCCGGCATTCGCCGCACGCAGCGAGCTGTACAGCACCTCCTCCTGCAACTCGAGCGAGCGGAGCTCCGTATTCTCCGAGAGGTCGATCGTCAGTCCGTCGGTTCCCGCGAGCACCTCGTCGCGCATGGCGTCGAGCGAGCCCTCGACCTCAAGCTCCACCTCCTCGGGAACCGAGAGGTACATCTTCAGCTGGAGCTTCGCAAGCTTGATCGAGTTCTCGGTCTGAAGGATCGTAGGGCGCAGGTTGCTCAACTGCACCTGCGCCGTGAGCAGGTCGTACTCCGAAGCCAGGCCGTTGCGGTACTGCACCTCGGTGTCGTCGACCGTGCGCTGCACCGTGGACTCCGATTCGCGGAGCACCGCGAGGGACTGTTCGGCGAGAAGGATGTTGTAGAAGGTCTTCTTCACCTCGGCGACCAGCGTGATGCGCGACGCGCGCGCCGACTCCACGGCCGCGGCCATCTGCGCGTCGTTCATGCGCAGCGTGCGGTAGACCGACGGCGCGAAGAGCGGCAGCGAAAGGTCGCCCTGCACGGCGAACGTGTTGTCGGCGCCGAACGACAGCCCTCCGCGCATCTCCGACTTCACGATCGAACGCGTATAGTTGCCCGAAGCCGAAACCTGCGGAAGCAGCGCCCCCCACGTCTGGCGCTTCACATAGTCGTAGCGCGCGACCTCCATCTCGGCGATCCGGATCGTCGGGTTCTCGCTCAGGGCGAGCTCCACGGCCCCGGAAAGCGTCAGCCGCATCTGGGCCGAAAGGCCCGGGGCGGCGAAAAGCCCCGCGGTCAGGCATACGATGCGTAAAAATCTTTTCATAATATATGAGTCTCCTTGATGTATTCGAGATATTTGTCCGTCATTTCGGGTTCCCCGACGAATCGAGACACCGCCGGTAGTCGTCCACGAGACGGACGCCTTCGGCCGTCGAGATGCCCCGGAAGAAGTTGCTGACGATCCATACGAAGGCCTCGCGTTCGCCCATACCCTCGGGCAGCAGCAGGTCCTTGCGGTCGGTGATCGCCGAGGCCGTATAGTAGAGGACCGAAATGGCCAGATCGACGTTGATCGTCTCCACGAAAAGACCGTCGGCGATACCCTGCCGGAGCATCCCCTCCAGATCGCAGCGGCTCTTCGCGATCCTTCGCGCAGCAGCCGTTCGTGCACCGCCGGGTAGAACTTGCGAAGATTCCCCAGCACCCGGTGGATCACCTCCGAATCGTCCATGATGCACCCCAGCACCCGGAACATTGCCTCGAGCACGTTCCGCGCCCCGGCGCAGGCCTCCCTCCGCTCGAGGCGCTTGCATTCGAAAAAGTACTCCATGGTCAGGTAGAGAAGGCTCTCCTTGTCGCCGAACATCTCGTACAGCGTGCGTTTCGACACGCCCAGCTGCCGCGCGATGTCGTCCATGCGCACCGACTTGATGCCCTGCGAGACGAACATCTGCATGGCCTGTGCTATGATACGTTCCTTCTGGGTCATGGCGGGGGCGGTTTTTGTACCGAACAAAAATAAGAAGGAAAACCCGAAAAACCAAAAAAGTTTTTCAGTTTATTCGGTGTTTTTTTGTCCGGAGGGCAAAAAAAGGCCCGGATGCCTGAACATCCGGGCCGTACCGACGCGCCGCAGCACCGTCAGGCCGTGGCGCTCTCGAGCTTGCGCATGATCGAGAAGATGAACAGCGCCGAGAGCAGGCACAGCACGATCAGCACGCTCCAGACCATCCACAGCGCCATGCCGCTGCCCCAGAGGTAGCCGATGAGCGACGTGGCATAGTTGCCGATGGCCGTGGCGGCGAACCAGCAGCCCATCATCATGCCCTTGTACTTCGGAGGAGCCACCTTCGAGACGAACGAGATACCCATCGGCGAAAGGAGCAACTCGGCGAAGGTCAGCACCAGGTAGGTCGAGATCAGCCAGTTCTGCGAGACGAACATGTCGCTCGCTCCGGCAGCCTTCACCTCGGCCGGGGACATCAGGCCCACGGAGCCGAGCGTGAGGATCAGGAAGCCGCCCGCGGCGATGATCATGCCGAGGCCGATCTTGCGCGGGGCCGACGGCTCCTTGCCACGTTTGGCGAGGGCCGAGAAGATCGCCACCGAGATCGGCGTGAGCGCCACGACATAGAAGGGATTGAACTGCTGGAACTCCTGCGGGAGGATATGCACCGGATCGGGCGTAAGCGTATAGCGGTAGACCAACGCGCCGACCGCCACAGCGAACACGGCGGCGCTGATGAGTTTGCCCCGTCCCTTTTCCGACTGGAAGAAGCCCACGATGCCGTAGACTCCCACGAGTACGAGCACCAGGTTGAAGATATCGAAGCCCATGCGGGTGATGCCCGTGGCCTCGGAGGTCGTGTAGTCGCGGGCGAAGAAGGTCATCGTCGAACCGTTCTGGTGGAAGGCCATCCAGAAGAAGATCACCACGGCGAAGACAAGCATCAGCGCCGTGATGCGCGACCTGGTCTGGGCTGGCGTCAGTTCGGCCTGCTTCACGCCCGATGCCGTGGCGGCGGCAGCCTGCTGCTTGGCCGTCACGTCGGCATGCCGGAACGTGCGGCGGAAGCCCACGTAGATCAGGTAGGAGACAACAAGCGAGATGCACGCCACGCCGAAGCCCATGTTGTAGGCTTCGGAGAGTTTCTCGACATAGTGGCGCGAGAATTCGCCCAGGTCGCTGATCGTTGTGCTCATCGACGCGGCCAGTTCCTGAAGTTTGGCCAGCGGCTCCGCGGGCATCTTGTCGCCCATCTCAAGATACTGGTGCGCAAGGGCCGGGATCTGCCCGTTATAGACCAGTCCGTCCTGTGCCAGGAAGTGGTTCGTGATCCATTTGGCCATGCCCGGGGCGAACATCGCGCCGATGTTGATGGCCATGTAGAAGATCGAGAAGGCGTTGTCGCGCTTCGACTGGTAGGCCGGGTCGTCGTAGAGGTTGCCCACAAGCACCTGCAGGTTGCCCTTGAAGAGGCCCGTGCCGCAGGCGATCAGCGCCAGTGCCCCGAACATCATCGCCTGTCCCGCGAAGCCCGTACCCGTCGGGATGGAGAGCAGCGCGTAGCCCGCAAACATCACGAAGATGCCCAGCGTCACCATCTTGCCGAAGCCGAACTTGTCGGCCAGGATGCCGCCGAAGAAGGGCATGAAGTAGACCGCCGCGAGGAAGATTCCGTAGATCTGGGTGGTAACCGCCTCGGTGTAGCCGAACTTCGCCTGCAGGAACAGCGTGAAGATCGCAAGCATCGTGTAATAGCCGAAACGCTCACCCGTATTGGCGAGAGAAAGGGCATACAAACCTTTGGGTTGTCCTTTGAACATAGTGCTATCGAATTAGTATACGTTTTGGGGTTCGGGTGACAAAGATAACAAAATTTTGGAAAAACAAGCCGTTTTCATCCAAGATTCGGGCCCTCGTCCCGGATGTTCCGCCGAAGGGGAGGCCGGCATGCGCTGCGGCGCGCCGCAGCGATTCTCCCGGGAGCAAAAAAATCGTCTCCGGGAAGGCGTTTCGAATTCCTTTTTCGTATCTTTGTATGTATTCAACCCGCACGTCAACCATGAAACGCACGATCGAACGGTTCCGCGCGGCGGCCGCCTTCGGACTGGGGCTCGCCGCACTCTGCGCCGTACTGCCGGCCACGGCCGGCGGAGCCGGACCCTCCGACATTCACCAAACGCTTGCAAACGATATGGACTCGTTGAAAATTACCGACACCTGGGACAAGGTATTCCCGAAAGACGACCGGGTGGAGCACCGCAAGGTGACCTTCCGCAACCGGTTCGGCATCACGCTGGCTGCCGACCTCTACACGCCCCGCGGCGCCGAGGGGCCCCTGCCGGCCGTGGCCGTGAGCGGCCCCTTCGGGGCCGTGAAGGAGCAGGCCTCGGGACTCTATGCGCAGGAACTCGCAGCGCGCGGATTCCTCACCGTCGCCTTCGACCCCTCCTACACGGGAGAGAGTGGCGGGCAGCCCCGATACGTGGCATCGCCCGACATCAACACCGAGGATTTCTGCGCCGCGGTGGATTTCCTCTCCACGCTCGAGGGCGCGGATCCGGAGCGCATCGGCATCGTGGGAATCTGCGGCTGGGGAGGGCTCGCCCTGAACGCCGCGGCCATCGACACGCGCATCAAGGCCACCGTCACGACGACGATGTACGACATGAGCCGTGTGACGGCGAACGGCTACTTCGACCAGGGGGACTCGCCCGAAGCCCGCGAGGCCGTGCGCCGGGCGCTCAACGCCCAGCGCACGGAGGATGCCCGCAACGGCTCCTGCGCACGGGCCGGAGGAGTGGTCGACCCGCTGCCCGACGACGCCCCGCAGTTCGTCAGGGACTATTACGCCTACTACAAGACCCCGCGCGGCTACCACCCCCGCTCGCTCAACTCCAACGACGGGTGGAACGTCACCTCCTCGCTCTCGTTCCTCAACACGCCGCAGCTGACCTATGCCGGGGAGATCCGCAGCGCCGTGCTGGTCATCCACGGCGAGAAGGCCCATTCGCGCTACTTCAGCGAGGATGCCTTCAAGCGGCTGCAGGGCGACAACAAGGAGTTGATGATCATCCCCGGGGCCAGCCACACGGATCTCTACGACAACCGCCGGGCGATTCCCTTCGACCGCATCGAAGCGTTCTTCCGCGCACACCTGCGTTGAGCCTCCGGCAAAGTGTCTCCCGCCGCGGGGCCGGGCCTTCGGGTCCGGCCCCGCGGTGCCGAACGGGGTTGGAAACTGGCGTTTTAGGGAAGTTTTTTCTCCCGATTCCGGAAAATTATTTATATTTGTATATAAATGCACCTCTCTATGGAACCCGTGAAACTCAAACTTCCGATTGTCGAACGCGACCCCTGGCTCCAGCCCGTCGAGGAGCAGATGAACCGTCGGCATGCTCGCTACGAAGAGAAAATAGATGAAATACGACGCTCGTCCGGTTCGATCGTCGACTACGCCAACGGATACCGCTATTTCGGCTGGCAGTGGGACGAGACGCTCGACGGATGGTGGCTGCGCGAATGGCTCCCCGGAGCGCATGACGTCTACGTCTTCGGGGATTTCAACAACTGGCAGCGCACCGAGATCCGCATGCACCGCGATGCCGCAGGGGTCTGGAGCGCCTTCTTCCCCGCGGCGATGTACCGCGACCGCCTCACACACGGATCCCTCTACAAACTCCACGTCCACGGTGACAACGGATGGATGGACCGCATCCCCGCCTATGCGCGCCGCGTGGTGCAGGACGACGCCACGAAGAACTACACCGCACAGTTCTGGAACCCCGCCGAGCCGTTCGACTGGCAGGGAGACGCATTCGACGCCTCGAAGATCGGAAGCCTTTTGATCTACGAGGCACACGTCGGCATGGCCCAGGAGCGGGAAGGGGTCGGAACATACCGCGAATTCA
The DNA here is from genome assembly GCA_019118605.1 of Candidatus Alistipes faecavium. Lineage (GTDB taxonomy): Bacteria > Bacteroidota > Bacteroidia > Bacteroidales > Rikenellaceae > Alistipes > Alistipes faecavium. The sequence continues at coordinate 8,857 of DWYP01000024.1, forward strand.
CGGAGAAGATCCTCCCGATCATCAAGCGCGACGGGTACAACGCCGTGCAGCTCATGGCCATCGCCGAGCACCCTTATTACGGCTCGTTCGGATACCACGTCTCGAGCTTCTTCGCCCCGACGTCGCGCTGCGGAACCCCCGAGGAGCTCAAGGAGCTCATACGCCGCGCCCACGAGATGGGGCTGGCCGTCATCATGGATCTCGTGCACGCACACTACGTGAAGAACCTCAACGAGGGAATCAACGAACTCGACGGCACGGACCACCTCTACTCGCTGCCCGGCGAGGCCGGAAACCAGCCCTACTGGGACTCGAAGCTCTTCGACTACGGCAAGCGCGAGGTGCAGCACTTCCTGCTCTCGAACGTCAAGTACTGGCTCGACGAGTACCACTTCGACGGGTTCCGCTTCGACGGCGTGACCTCGATGATCTACCATCACCACGGATACGTCTCGTTCGACGCCCGCGAGCGCTTCTTCGACGAAGGAGTCAACGAGGACGCCATCGCCTACCTCACGCTCGCAAACCGCCTCGTGCACGAGTTCCGCCCCGCGGCCGTGACGATCGCCGAGGACGTGAGCGGCATGCCCGGGATGTGCATACCGATCGACGACGGCGGCATAGGGTTCGACTACCGCCTCGGAATGGCCATCCCCGACTTCTGGATCAAGCTCCTGAAGGACATTCCCGACGAGGAGTGGAACATCTGGGAGATGTGGTCGGTGATGACCGACCGCCTGCCCGACGTCAAGACCGTGGCATACGCCGAGTCGCACGACCAGGCCCTCGTCGGAGACAAGACCATCGCCTTCCGGCTGATGGACAAGGAGATGTATTTCCACATGGATCGCGCCTCCGAAAACCTCATCATCGACCGCGGAATGGCCCTGCACAAGATGATCCGCCTGATGACCATCTCCACCGGAGGGCAGGCATACCTCAACTTCATGGGAAACGAATTCGGGCATCCCGAATGGATCGACTTCCCGCGCGAAGGGAACGGATGGAGCTATGCCCACGCCCGGCGCCAATGGTCGCTCGCCCGCAACGGGCTGCTGCGATACGTCTGGCTCGGGGATTTCGACCGCGCGATGATCCGCCTCGTCAGGAAGTACAAAGTCCTCGAGGACGGCTATGCCTGGAACCAGCTCATGGACGAGCAGAACAAGACGATGGTATTCTCGCACGGAAGGCTGCTCTTCGTCTTCAACTGGCACCCCACGGCCTCGATCCCCGACTATGAACTCCCCGTCCAGGGCCCGGGCAAGTATGTCCCGATCCTCTCGACCGACGAGCGGCGTTTCGGCGGCCAGGAGCGGCAGGCGATGGATTCGGAGCACTTCTCGTTCGACGTCCTCGGGGACGACGGGAAACGCTACCCCCGCATCCGCATCTACAACACCTCGCGCACGGCGACCGTCTACCTGCGCAAGCGTTGAACCCCGCGCCCAAGAGCGGCGGAGCCACGGAGAGGCATTCCCGGAATGCGGCAAAAAGCGGCGACCTTTTTTATAAGGTCGCCGCTTTTGTTTTCGGCCCGCGGAGCCATGTGTCATGCCGCGGCTACTCCCCGGCAAGCCGCCGTACAACCGACAGGGCCCGTTCGTAGTCGGGTTCGCGGGTCACCTCCGGGACATACTCCACGTACCGCACCGTATCGTCGCGGTCGACGACCACCACGCCCCGCGAGAGCAGACGCAGTCCCTCCAGCACAAAGCCGTACTTCATGCCGAAATCGAGGTCGAGGTAGTCGGAAAAGGCATGGATGCGCTCGAGGCCCTCGGCGGCGCAGAAACGCCGCAGCGCAAAGGGAAGATCGACCGAAAGAGCCAGGACGACAACCTGCTCGCCGAGATGCGACGCCTCACGGTTGAAGCGGACGTTCTGCATCGAGCAGACGGGAGTGTCGACCGACGGAAAGACGCTGTAAATGCGGATCCTGTCGCGGAAAAGGTCCGAGTGAACCACATTCAGGCCGCTGTCGATGACCGTAAACGAGGGCGCTTTCTCGCCCTCCGTGCAGCGATGTCCGGCAAGCGCCACACGCTTGCCGCCGAAAGTTACGTGATGATTCATGTCCGTATGGTTTTCAACGCATGGACACCACGCAAATTCGGTGCCGTCCTTACCGGGCCGCCGTGATGCGCTCCAGGGCCCGGGAAACCGAGTCGTACAGCCCCGCAAGGTCGAGGCCCGGGATGCGGCGACCCTCGACGACGATCCGCCCGTCGACCATCACCGTGTCGACGTCCGAGGCCTTGCCGCAGTAGACGAGGTTCGACACCACGTCGTGCACCGGCTGAAGGTGGGGTTTGCAGAGGTCTACGACGATCAGGTCGGCAAGCGCCCCCTCGCGGATGACGCCCAGCTCGCCGTCGGCATACCCCATGGCACGGGCTCCGTTGGCCGTGACCAGCCGCAGGGCCTCCCACGCCGGGAGGGCCGTCGGGTCGCCCGTGGAGGATTTCTGCAGAAACGCCGCCGTGCGCAGTTCCTCGAACAGATCGAGGTCGTTGTTCGAGCAGGGCCCGTCGGTGGCCACCGTCACGCGCGCCCCGGCGGCGCGCAGCCGCTCGATGGGAGCCACGCCGCTGGCGATCTTCATGTTGCTCTGCGGATTGTGCGAGACCGTCACCCCGCGGGCCGCCAGCGTCGCGATGTCCGAGTCGCTGACATGCACGCAGTGCGCCCCGATGCAGCGGTCGTCGAGCAGCCCCAGCCGGTCGAGATGCTCGACCGGCGTGCAGCCGTAGCGTTCGCGCACGATGCGCATCTCGTCCTGCGTCTCGGCGATATGGGTCGTCAGGTTCAGCCCGTAGCGGTCGGCAAGCTCCTTGCCGCGCGTGAGGTTCTCCGCAGAGACCGTATAGGGAGCGTGGGGAGCCACGGCGATCCGCACCCGCCCGCTCCCTGCGGAGGCACGCTCCACGGCCTCCTCGATCAGGCGGAAGGTCTCCACGGCATTCGAGTCGAAGTAGCTGCAGCCCAGCATGGCACGGATGCCCAGGGCATCGACCGGCCCGATGCAGCAGTTCTCGTAGTAGTACATGTCGACGAACGACGTGACACCGCCCAGCAGCATCTCCGCCACGCCGAGCGTCATGCCCAGCACCACCTCCTCGGGGCGCTGCTTCGCCTCGAAGGGCCAGATGTAGTCGTTCAGCCACGTCATGAGCGAAAGGTCGTCGGCGTAGCTGCGCTGAAGGGTCATCGCCGCGTGGCAATGCGTGTTGATCAGTCCCGGCATCAGCAGTTTCCCGCGGCAGTCCATCTCCCGCAGGCCGGGATGGGACGCACGGAACGCCGCGGCCTCCTGCGCCGAGGAGGTCACCAGCGCAATCCGGTTGTTTTCGGTTCCGACCCACCCCGTAAAAGTCCGGGGGGCGTCTCCGACGGCTCTCATGGGGAGCACCGTCGCATGGGAAAATAGCGTTGTCATGGTTTCTGTCGAATATCAAAATCCGCGCCGCCCCGGCGTCGGGATCACCCCCACCCCCGGGCAGCGGCTTCTCACTCCTCTTCCCCGTCGTGTTCCGGCTCGGATGCGATCTTCCGCGGCGTGCCCTCGATCGAGTTGCCCTGCACGGTGATCACGTCGCGACCGTCGACCGAATTGGAGTAGATCTGGATCACTTTGTTGAAGGTCCCCGGCTCGCTCTTCAGCGGCTGGTAGACGATGCGGATGACCCCCGAATCGGCCGGAGCAACGGGACGCTTCGAGAAGGTCGCCTTCAGGCACGAGCACGACGTGATGACCCGCAGGATCACCAGCGGTTTCGTGCCGTCGTTCACGAAGCGGAACTCCCGGGTCAGATCCCCGCCCTTGCGCGGAACGTCGCCGAAGTCGTAGGTCGGGTTCTCGAACAGCAGGTGCGGGCCCTCGGGCGTCTGCGCCCCGAGGGGCGCGAACGTCAGCAGCAGAAGGGTTGCAAGGATGAGTCTTTTCATGGGTACAAACAAATTATTCCATCCGGAAAACATAGGTGATCGTGCCGCCCTGGACTGCCGCGCGGCTCTCCGTGAAACGGGCCTTGCGCGCCGCCTCGAGCGCCGCGGAGACCAGCTGCGGGTCGCTCTCCGTAGAACCCTTCGGTTCGAACGACGCGCCCGTGACGCGCCCCGAGGCATCGACCGTCACGCGGATGACGATCTTGCCCGTCTTGTTGCCGGGGTAGTCCGGCTTGGGAAGGTTCCCCACAAGTCCGCGCCCCTTCAGGCCCTGATCCAGCTGATCCAGTCCGTCGGGATTCAGCCCCGGGCCCGTGCCGGAGGCCTTCTCCTCACCCTCCGGAGCCCGGGGATTCCCGGCGTTCTCCGGCTCGTCGGCACCGCTCTTCGACATCTTGAACAGCGCCTTCGGATTGGGCGTCTGCGTGGCGTCGTCCTTGCCCGAGACCTGGGCCGTCTGCTCCACGGGATCCACGACGTCGTGCACGCGCGGCTCGTTGGCCACACGCACCGGACGGCGCGGAGGCTCCACTACCGGCGGCTCGGTGAAGTCCACGAGGATCGTGTCGCCGGGTTTCTCCAGCGCCGGAGTGAAGTCGAACGACACCAGCGCGAACGATCCGACGAGCAGCACTCCGTAGGCTGCCGCCGCTATCGTCGCCCACCGACGCGGGGTTTTGTTATCGGGATCGTAATAATGCATAAATGTGCTCTTTGTTCAATGACCGCAGGCACCGGCCGCGGCCGGACATGCTTCGGGTTCCGGCTCGGAGGGCTCCGGAATGGCGCTCCCGCCGTTTCCGGCAGCCCAGGCTCTCCGGGAACCCGGCCGGCGGTTATTGCGGCGTCGTGGCCAGTATCAGCTTGTAATTGTTGTCCTTGGCGATGTTCATCACCTTCACCACCTCGTCGACCGCGACCGTCTTGTCGCAGTGAAGCGACACGGTGGCGTCCTTCTGCCCCTCGAGGCGCGTCTTGAGCGCCTGCTCCACGCCCGCGATGCCCTGCACCTTCTGCAGCTCGACGTAGTAGTTGTACGAGGAGCCGTTCTGCTGGATCGACACCGTGGTCATCGCCTTGTCCTTCAACTGGTTGGAACTCTTCGGAAGCATCAGCTTCAAGGCATTGGGGTTGATCAGCGTCGTGGCGATGAGCAGGAACAGCAGCAGCAGGAACATCAAGTCGGTCATCGACGACGCCGAGAACGACTTGTCCACTTTCGATCCGTGTTTGATTGCCATAGCGCGCTATTTTTGAACGGGTTGATTCAGAATGTCCATAAAGGCGATCGAGTTGGCCTCCATCTGGAAGACCAGCTTCTCGATGCGCGCCACGAGGTAGTTGTAGCCGAAGTAGGCCGGGATGCCGACGATAAGACCCATCACCGTGGTCACCATCGCCACGTACATGCCGCTGGCCAGAAGCCCCAGGTCGACCGTGCCGCCCGCCGCCGACATGTCCATGAAGGTCTGCACCATGCCGAGCACCGTACCGAGGAATCCGATCATCGGCGCACCGCCGGCGATCGTCGCAAGGAACGGAAGGCCGTTCTCGAGCTTCGAGACCTCGAGGTTCGCAACGTTCTCGATGGCCGTCTGCACGTCGCTCATCGGACGCCCGATGCGCTCGATGCCCTTCTCGATCATCCGTGCGATCGGCGTGTCGGTCTTCTTGCACAGGTGTACCGCCGCGGCGATCTTGCCGTCGGAGATGTAGTCGCGGATGCGGTTCATGAAGTTCATGTCGAGCACCGAGGCCCGGCGGATCGCCATGAAGCGCTCCACGAAGATGAAGATCATCACGCCGCCCAGCGCCAGCAGCGGCCACATCAGCCAGCCTCCCTTGGTAAACAGCGTCCACAAGCCCATGCGGGTCTCCTCACTTACGGCCACCGCTTCGGCAGCCTGCAAAAATGTCATCATAATGCGTTAAAGTTTTTTTTGAATATTGTTTTGTGTTTCGTTTGTTGTCCTTCCGTCCTTGTTCATCGTATGTTTCGTCCCGTTCCGTCATCCGCCGCCCCTCTCGGAATAAAACTCCTTCCGGGGAGGATTTATTGTCGCACCGCCGGTTCTATTCGTCCCCGGGCATGGGGAAAGCCGTTGCGTCCCGCTCCGCAGGATCCTTCGCCGGGGAGGTCTCCGCAACCGCGGCACCGCGGGAAGCCTCTCGTGCCGCGCGCCGCGCCTCCCGCCGGGCCTTGCGCTTCTTGTTCGTGAAGCGGTCGCGGATCCGCTGCCGCAGGTCGCGGAAATTGTCGAAATCCTCCTTGAAGTAGATGCCGATGCCGGTCTCCTGCAGACCCTGGTTCTCGTCGAAACGGTCGATCGTCTGCGTGAAGGCCTTGAGCTTGAGCGCCCCCGCCCGGTCGATCAGGTAGGTGACATACGCCTCGCCCATGAAGTTCGACATCGAGTTGCTCACGGCCTGCTTGTTGTCGATCAGGTAGTTGCCCTCCAGCTCGACGAACAGCCGGTTGTTGATCAGGCTCTTCGACAGGCCGAAATCGACCTCGTCGCTCGTCAGCTCCGACTTCGGACGGTAGCGGATCACGACGTTGTAGTCCGACGACGAGAGCCAGTTGCTGACCATGTTCGACAGAAACTCGAACCCGGTGGCCGCCGAGACCGAACTGCCGATGTCGGAGGTCGACTGCGTGGAGTTCTCCGACATGAAGCTGTTGAACAGCAGCAGGTAGAGGAACTGCGTGTCGACCGTCTCGGGCGTCGAGAGGGCGTTCGACACCACGGTCTGCGTCTCGGGGTCGGTGCCCGGGACGCGCACGTCGAACGAAATGGCCGGACTCGAAAGCCGCTCCCCGAGGTGAATGACGCACTCCACGGGGACCGAACGGTCTCCGGCGATATCGGCCGTACCCTGCAGCAGCGGCAGCAGCGACGCCTTGAGCTTGTAGACCGCGTCGATGTCGAGCAGGGCGTTCATCGGGGAGCCCGTCCACTGGATCGACGAGCCGCTCTCGATCGTGAAGCGCTTGTTGATGATCTGCTGCAGCGAGAGCATGAAGCTCCCCTCCGAGATGGTGTAGTCGCCGTAGAGCTGGAAGATGTTCGACGAGGGGTTGATCTGGAGGTTCAGCGCCCCTTCGCCACGGCCCTTCACCGTATTGCCCGCCACGTCGAGCTCCACCTCGATGTCGGGACGAACGTCGAGGGCCATCGAGATGTTCATGCGGCTGCCCGCCTCCGAACGCGGATTGCGCCTGCGCTCGAACGAGAGTTTCTTCAGCGCCACGTTGTCGAGCGTGTCGGTCGGCGCCGGCTTGCGGAAGACCACGAAATCGGCATTCGAGATGTTCGACTTGCTCGAAAGAGGCATCACAAAGCTCGAATTCCCGTCGGTCGAGGCCATGATGTCCATGTTCACCGCCCCCTTGCGGCCCGAGATCCGCGCGCTGCCCGAGGCGTAGACGCGTCCGTAGAAGGCGTCGTTGTCCTCCACGGAGGTGTCGAGCACAAGCATCTGCTGCGGCGAAAGCCGCACGTCGTAGGTGATGTTCGAGAGGTGCTGGAGGTTCATCTCGAAATCGAAGCGCCCACGGTTCCCTTCGGGGTCGAAGACCGGGACGTCGGTGGCCTCGAAGCGGTTGTTGTGCACCGCAAGCACCGCCTCGGGCATCGTATAGTCCACCCGTGTGAAGTCGACAGTCGTCCGCGCGTCGCGCACGCGGATCTCCCCGCTGAGGTCGGCCCGACGACGCTGCCCCTGAAGCACCAGGTCGGCCGTGGCATGGCCCCGGGTCGAGGAGATCACACCCGAAAGAATCGGGTCGAGAAGCCCCAGGTCGAGGCTGTCGACCGACAGGCGCGCGTAGTAGCGCACCTGCTCCGGCGCATAGAAGCCCCGCACCAGCGTATCGCGCCGGATGCGGTCGGTGACCGTCACCCCGGCCCGGTTGCGGGCGAAATCCCACCGCGAAACAAGCCGCATGGGCGGGGCCGCAATGCCGTTGACCTCGATGCTGTCCATCTCGATGTCGGCCGTCACCTCCGCACCGTGGAGCACCGACTTCATCGTCGCGGAGCCGTTCGTCAACCCTTCGATGCTGTATCCCTTCTGTTCGGCGATCTGCGTCAGGGGCGTCACGTCGAAATTCCGCAGGCGCAGCGTCACCGAATCCCCGCGGCTGCGCGAGGCCACGCCGTCGATGCTCAGCTCCTGTTCCCGGTTCATCACCAGGAAGCGGTCGATCTCCACGCGCGCGGTGTCGATCAGGATCTTCCGCGCGAAGATCTGCCAGGTCTTGTCGCCCCGGGTGATGTGCGACGGCATGACCCGCAGCTCCATGACGCGGTTGTCGGAAGACCCCGCGTCGGCCAGCCCGGCCCACAGGCTCAGAAGCCCCGAGGCGCGGCGCGTCGTATCGCTGAAGCCCGCCGAAAGCTGCAGGTTCCCCTGCTTCGCACCGCCCGACAGCGCCAGGTGCGGAAGGTGCAGCACCCCCGCATAGAGATCCTCGGCCGAGGCGTACACCGCCAGCGAATCCCCGACGTTCGAAGCGTTGACCGTCAGGCGCGTGGCGAGCATCCTGCGCCGTTCGACATACTCCGAGTTCACCTGCAGCGACAGTTGGTCGCTGGCCGGGTTGAACAGCAGCTGAAGCGTCGAACCGTCGGCGATCTGCAGTCCCGCAGACACGGCGTCGGCGATGGGATTGAAATCCCTAACCCGCACCGAAAGCAGCGAATAGTCGTTGGCTACAGCCCGCTTGCGGCCCGCGGGAATCGGATCCCGGGGCCCGTCGCCCGGGATCGGAAGGTAGCGCCAGGCACTCTGGCGCAGGTATTCGAAAATCGTGCGGTAGCTGGTCTTCGAGCGGAACGTCACGTCGGCGAAGTCCGAGCGCAGCTCGACGAGCTTGCTCGAGGCGGAATTCTCGCCGCGGACGACCATCTCCGAGGCGTCGATCTGCTTGTCGTTGTAGCGGTAGCGGGCGTCGTAGACCCGGATCAGGCCGTTCAGGTCGTCGAGCGACCGGCCCCCGGCCTTGGCGACGACATGCGCCGAGAGCTGCGAGACCGAATCGCGGCGGTTGACGTTCAGGCGCGCAAGATCGGCATGGCGCAGGTCCATCGTAAAGTCGTAGCGCGGCACCGAGTCGTTCAGGTCGACCGTGCCGAAGAAGTCGAAATCGAGGTTCGCGTCGCGTGCCGAGATGCGGCCGTCGAATTCCCGGTTGCGGAGCCGTCCGTCGAAGCGCAGCGAGTCGTAGCGGTAGCCGTTGAGTTCGAGCAGCGAAACGTCGCCCACGACATTGCCGTCGGCGATCCCTTTCCCGAGCATGCCGTCGACGCGTGCCGAGAAGGAGGCGTTGCCCACCAGCTCCTCTCGCCCCAGCAGGCGCCCGAGGCGCAGCTCCCGGCTGCGCACCTGGCCCGTCACGCCGTGCAGGCCCCGGCGCAACGGCGACATCTTCATGGTGCAGGCAACATCGCCGACCTGTGTGGAGGCTTTCAGGCGCATGTCGAACGACGAGAGCAGCCCCTGGAAGGAGGCCTGGGCGTCGATCCGGCCCGCGCGTGCGAGCACCTCGAGCGCCTCCCGCGGGAGGGATTGCCCGCGCACCCCGCGCGCGAGTCTGTCGACGGCACGCGCCGAAGTCCGCAGCGTGGGAACCGTGAGGTCGAAGCGCGTCTGCCGGATGTCGGGAAGCCCCCGCACCGAAACTTCGGCCGAGAGCTCCGTGCCGTCGCCCAGGTGCAGGTTGCGCACCGTGCCCGAGAAGTCCGAGACGACACCCACGACCTCGGTGTCGAAATCCCGGAAATCGAGGTGCCAATCCTTGAGCCGCGGGGCGAAGTAGGCCACGTCGTCGGTCGAGAAGCTCGAACCGCGCAGCGCCCCGTCGATGCGCACCTGGCCGAGGAAGTCCCTGTATTCGGCCCAGGAGTTCCCCACCAGCGAGATGTAGGGTATGCGGAGGTGCGACTGCGCGGTGACGATCTCCGCGTCGGAGAAGCCCAGGCAGCCCTGCGTCATGTAGAATCGTCCCGAAAGGCATTCGAGGGTGAATCCGCTGCGCTCGCGCGCCGAGAAGGATTCGATCGTGGTATAGATGGCTTGTCCGTCGATCGTGAAGTCGTCGATCGCGGCCCGGATGTCGTAGAGGTGCATGTGCGAGAAGTCGATGCCGAAGTCCGGGTCCCGGCGGTCGAGGCGCTCGAGGCAGATGTCCATGCCCTGGATCGAGGCCTTGTGCAGCGAAAGCCGGAATTTCCCCTTCCGCGGCTTGTCGGGATCCGAGATCCGCGAGACGATCTGGCGGATGTTCATATCCCCGTCGGGCATCTGGCGAAGGTAGAGCTTTACGTCGGAGAGCGTGCCGTGGCCCAGCTCCACGCCGCCGCCCAGCAGCCCGAGGTTCGTCACATAGGCGTCGAGGCGCCCCACGTAGAAGAGCGTGTCGCGGGCGTAGTCCTCGACATAGAACCCCTCGACGCGGACTTTAGAGAAGAGCCCGAGGTCGACCCGGTCGATCGAAACGGTGGTTCCCAGGCGGTGCGAGATGACCGCCGTGGCCTTCTGCACGACGAAATTCTGCACCTGCGGAATCTCGAGCAGCAGCGAAAGGGTAACGGGAAGAATCAGCGACAACAAAATCGCTGCGGAGAACACCATTCCCAATATTTTTATACCTTTGCGCATCAGGAGCCCGTTATAACGAGCAAAGATACGCAAAAATCAGCAAAAAACAGCGAAAAAACGATATGGATATCACAATTCTCGGAATCGAATCCTCCTGCGACGACACCTCCGCCGCCGTGTTGCGCAACCACGTCCTGCTGTCGAACGTCATCGCCTCCCAGGCCGTGCACGTCAAATACGGAGGAGTCATCCCCGAACTGGCCTCCCGGGCCCACCAGCAGAACATCATCCCCGTGGTCGACACGGCGCTCAAGGAGGCAGGAGTCGCGATCGACGACATCGACGCCATCGCCTTCACCCGCGGCCCCGGACTGGTGGGGTCGCTCCTCGTCGGCGTCTCGTTCACGAAGGGACTCTCGATCGCCGGGAACATCCCGATGGTCGAGGTCAACCACCTCCAGGGGCATATCCTCTCGCACTTCATAGACCTCCCCGACCGGGAGCTCCCGCACCCCGATTTCCCGTTCCTCTGCCTGCTCGTCAGCGGCGGGCACACGCAGATCGTGCGTGTGGACTCGCCCCTCGGGATGCAGATCATCGGCACGACGATCGACGACGCCGCCGGCGAGGCTTTCGACAAGTGCGCAAAGGTCATGGGGCTCCCCTATCCCGGCGGCCCGGTGATCGACCGTCTGGCCAAGGAGGGAGATCCCGAGGCATTCCGGTTCGCACGGCCCCGCGTCGACGGATTCGACTACTCCTTCTCGGGGCTCAAGACCTCGTTCCTCTACACGCTGCGCGACGCCGTGGCCCAGGATCCCGACTTCATCGAACGGCACAAGGCCGACCTCTGCGCCTCGCTCCAAACGACCATCGTCGAGATCCTGCTCGACAAGCTCGTACGCGCCTCGAAGGAGACCGGCATCCGCGATATCGCCATCGCCGGAGGCGTCTCGGCAAACTCCGGACTGCGCAACGGCATCGTCGAGGCCGGACGCCGGCGCGGGTGGCGCACCTTCCTGCCCGAATTCAAGTTCACGACCGACAACGCCGCGATGATCGCCATGGCAGGATACTACCGCTACCGCGAAGGGGACTTCTCGGCCCTCGACGTCTCGCCCGTGGCGCGCCTCGAGGAGCTGTAGCCCGCACGTGCGGAAAGCGGCATCCCGAAGAAATTTATGCGCATCCCCCCGCAGGGAATGCGCTTTTTTGTCGTATCTTTACGCAACGATCAACCTCACAAGCGTATGGAAAGCTGCTCCCCGTCGTCCCGAAAGACCTATCTCCTCTCGCTGGGCATTCTCACCGGCATGTTCTTCATCTTCGGGGCCGTCTCGTGGGTGAACTCCATCCTGATCCCCTACTTCCGGATCTGCTGCGAACTCACCCATTTCGAATCCTACTTCGTCTCCTTCGCCTTTTACATCGCCTACTTCATCATGGCGATCCCCTCGGGCATCCTGCTCAAACGCGTGGGATTCAAGCGCGGAATCATGCAGGGATTCCTCCTCACGGCGCTCGGGGCTTTCCTCTTCATCCCCGCGGCCCTCACCCGGCAGTTCGGGATCTTCCTGCTCGGGCTCTTCGCAATCGGCACCGGACTGGCCATCCTCCAGACCGCCGCGAACCCCTATGTCACGATCATCGGCCCGATCGACAGCGCCGCGCGCCGCATGAGCCTCATGGGCATCTTCAACAAAACGGCCGGGATCCTCGCCCCGCTGGTGCTCGCCGGGCTGATCCTCCGCCCCGAGGACAGCCAGACCTTCGCGCTGATCGACTCCGGGACTCTCGGAGCCGCCGACAAGGCCCTGCTGCTCGACGAGCTCATCCGCCGCGTCATCGGGCCCTACGCCGCCCTGGGAGTGATCCTGCTGCTCGTCGGGATCGGCATCCGCCGCTCGGTGCTCCCGGAGATCAACCCCGAGGCGCAGAACGCCGCCACCGACAGCTCCGCTGCCGACACCCGCAAAAGCCTCTTCGACTTCCCCTATCTCTGGCTCGGGGCCCTGGCCATCTTCTGCCAGGTGGGCGCACAGATCGTCGCCGTCGACACGATCATCAACTACGCCGGGTCGATGGGCATGGATCTCATCGAGGCCAAGGCATTCCCGTCGCTGACGCTCTCCTGCACGATGCTCGGATTCCTCTCGGGAATCGTCCTCATACCCCGGTTCATCACCCAGAAACAGGCCCTTGTCATCTGTTCGTGCCTCGGACTCGCCCTCTCGCTGGGCGTCGTGCTCGCCGACTTCCCCGTGACGCTCTTCGGACACCGGGCCAACGCCTCGATCTTCTTCCTCAACGCCCTGGGATTCGCCAACGCCCTGATTTATGCCGGGGTATGGCCGCTGGCCATCCGCGGGCTGGGACGCTTCACCAAGCTCGGTTCCTCGCTGCTCATCATGGGGCTCTGCGGAAACGCCATCCTCCCGCTCGTATACGGATTCATCGCCGAGCGCTGCGGCATGCGCGCAGGGTACTGGGTGCTCATTCCCTGCTTTCTCTACCTGATCTTCTTCTCCCTGCGGGGCTACAAGTTCGAACGCTGGCCCTGGCAGCGCAAACCGCAGGCCTGACGCCCGACGCCTGACACCCGACACCTGACGCCTGACGCCTGACGGCGCGGCACGGCACGGCACGGCACGGCCCGAGCCCGGGCAAAAAAACGAGGCCCGGAATCCCTCTGTCAGCGGATTCCGGAGCCTCGTTTCCGTATTCTGTCTGCGATTCGGCGGGCGTCAGCCCAGCTTCATCACGTCGTCGATGCCCATGTCCTTGTAGGTCGTCTCGAGCTCCTCGCTGCGGTCCGTGATGACCAGCAGCTTGTCGCCCAGTTTCAGCTCCGTCTTCCCCTGCGGGACGAAGTACTCCCCGTCGCGGCACACCATCATCACCAGCGTGTTCTCCGGAAGGGTGATCTCCTTGAGCGTCTGACCGCTCTCGAGCATCGAGCCGTTGACCTCCACCTCCGTGAGCGCCGACTTCATGTTCTCGTGCATCGCCACGTTGAAGGCCGATTCGCGCTCCTCGTAGGCCAGCCCCAGGAGGTTGGCCATGCCGCTCACCGTCGTGCCCTGCACCACCAGCGAGATGATCGTCGAGAGGAAGACCACGTTGAAGAGCAGCTCGGCATGCTCGACTCCGTGCATGATCGGATAGAGGGCGAAGAGGATCGGCACGGCGCCGCGCAGCCCGACCCACGAAACATAGAGGCGCGCCCTGGCCGTGAAGTTCCGGAACGGCGCCAGGCACGCCAGCACCGCCACGGGACGCGCCACGAGGATCAGGAAACCGCCCACGGCGCACCCGAGGATCAGCACCTCGGGCTGCAGCAGCTCGTCGCTGTTGACGAAGAGTCCCAGCATGAGGAACATGACAATCTGCATGAGCCACGTGAAACCGTCGAAGAAGACCGTCAGCGGGCGTTTCTGCGTCAGCTTGCGGTTCCCGACGACCAGCCCCGCGATGTAGACGGCCAGGTAGCCGTTGCCCTTCACCAGGTCGGTGAACGAGAAGGCGAAGAAGATGAAGGCCAGCAGCAGCACCGAATAGAGCGAATGGTTCACCAGATTGATCTTGTTGATCGTCCACACGGCCAGCCGCCCGACGAGGTAGCCCGAGAGGGCGCCGACGGTCATCTGCACGACAAAATAGAGGACGCTCATGCCCAGTCCGGCGTGCCCCGAGGTATTGGTCAGCAGCCCGACCATCAGGATCGTGAGCATGTAGGCCATCGGGTCGTTCGAGCCGCTCTCGAGCTCCAGCAGCGGGCGCAGGTGCTGCTTGAGCCCCTGTTTCTTGCTTCGAAGGATCGAGAAGACCGAGGCCGAATCGGTCGAGGACATCGTGGAGGCCAGAAGCAGGGCCATCGGGAAAGGGATATCCAGTCCGATCCACGGGGCAACGAGCCATACGAATCCCGCGAGGATCATCGCCGTGAGCAGCACGCCCGCCGTGGCCAGCGCAACGCCCGGGCCGAGGACCGGGCGGATCTCCTGGAACGACGTGTCCATACCGCCCGTGAAGAGGATGATGCACAGGGCGATCATTCCCACGAACTGCGTCAGATCGACCGAGCGGAAGGAGATGAAATCCAGCCCGAAAAGCATGCCGACCCCGAGGAACAGCAACAGCGCGGGGGCCCCGAAACGATAGGCAACCTTTCCGGCCATCACCGCCACGAAAAGCAGCAGCGCGCCGACAAATACGACATTTTCACCGGTGATATCAAACATGCTCCAAAGTGTTACGTTCCAAAATTACGGTTCAAAAAGCCTGACCCTCCGGGCTCCCGGCAGCACGAAATGGCCGGAAGATCCCGATGCCGCAGCCTACTGGGGGATGAAGATGTATGTGATCGTCCCGGTCTGCTTCGCCGGGGCCGATTCGTCGATGTTGAATTCCGAATTGCGCGCAGCCCGCAGCGCCGAGGCGCGCATGCAGTCGTCGCCGCCCTCCTCGACCCGCGCCCCGATGACCCGGCCGCCCCGGTCGACGGTGATCGACACGACCACTTCGCCGCCGCCTTCGCACAGATAGGCGGGAACTTCGAGGTAACGCGACGTCCGGACGGGATTGGTCAG
>DWYP01000025.1 GCA_019118605.1 Candidatus Alistipes faecavium
GCTTTTACGGAAAATTCTTATGAATGAGGGGATAAAAAACGGGAGTTTATATCAAAATCTCGAATTAAATAGCTACTTTTGCATACGAAGAGTTCTTTGAAGGTTACGCAACGCGCAGAAGGATAATGCAGCAGATAACTAACTAAATCGTAACCTATTACTATCATGAGCGATTAACATACGCTCATTCCCAATAAAATACACTCTTTTCGTAACTTCGTTTCACTAATCCAAAAGTCCCATGAAACAATATTTTTCTTTTCTCTTCGGACTTTTCCTCCTGGCCGGAATCCCGGGGCAGGCACAGACCATTCATTTCGACCATTTGAGCATCAACGACGGACTGTCTCAAAGCACCGTAAATGTCATCCTGCAGGATGAAAAAGGATTCATCTGGTTCGGAACAAAAGACGGTCTGAACCGATACGACGGAAAATCATTCAAGATATTCAAACACTCCCCTTTCTCCGACTCCGGATTGAAAAACAACTCCATCCGCTGCATGGTCGAAGGCGCAGACAACCGCCTATGGGTTGGCACCGACTCCGGACTGTGCGTATACACCCCGGAAAAGGAGTCGTTTACGGACATACCTCTATATGATATCGACGGCCGGGTCATCACGAAACCCATCTCCATGCTGGAGTGCGGGCCGGACGGATGCATATGGATCGTCGTAGAAGCGAACGGCGTCTTCTGTTACGACCCGGAAAAGGATTCGCTCACCTGCTGCTACCAAGGTGTAAGCTCCCTGTGTTCGCTGAAGAGCGACGACAGCGGGAAAATATGGTTCTTCGAACTGGGACACGGGCTGTTCTACACGGACGACCGGTTCCAACACATCACCCCTTTCCTCGACAGCCGGAACGAGAAGATATTTCCCTCGGACAACGTGACCTTCATCGCATTCAACGACTCCAACAAAATGTATCTCGGATTCGAAGAGCACGGCGTGGTCGAAGTCAATCTGCTCAACGGACTGACCGCACGCCTCCCCTTGACCGAAAATCCCGACACGCCCGTTTTCGTCCGCCATATCCTGCAATACGACGCCAACGAACTGTGGGTCGGAACCGAATCGGGAATCTTTATCTACAACCTCCGCACGCGACAGGCGCAGCAGCTGCGGAATTCGCTCTACGACCCTTATTCGCTTTCCGACAATGCCGTCTACTGTTTCTGCAAGGACCGCGAGGGAGGCCTTTGGATCGGGACCTTCTTCGGAGGGATCAACTACCTCCCCCAACGCGGCCCCGACTTCAGAAAGTTCTACCCCACGGATGCGCCCCGCAGTCTCAAGGGCCGCCGCGTGCGGGAAATATGTCCCGACAACGACGGATCGCTCTGGATAGGAACCGAGGACGCCGGACTCTACCATTTCGACCCGGAAAACCAAGAGTTCCGATTCATCGAACAGAGCCGTGACTTTTCGAATGTTCACGGGCTGCTCATGGATGGGGAAGACCTGTGGATCAGCACCTTTTCGAAAGGAATCCGGGTACTCGACACCCGGACCGGCGCCATCCGGAAATACGATAACGCCAGCACACGGGGGCGGCTGTTCAGCAACTACGTCTTCGCCCTCTGCAAGTCACTCGACGGCCGGATCTACATCGGAACCATGCACGGGCTGCAATACTTCGATCCCGAGACACAGCTGATTTATTATGTCCCGGAGATCAACGACGGGAAAATGGTAAACGATATCCGGGAAGACTCCGACGGAAATCTCTGGGTCGCCACCTTTTCGAACGGAGTCTACCGATACAACATCAACAACGAGGAGTGGGAACATCTCCTCCATGACGTCGATGACGACAATTCCCTCCCGTGCGACAACGTGACCAGCATCTTCGAAGATTCGAACAAGCAGATATGGCTTACGACCGAAGGTGCAGGATTCTGCCGCTTCGACCCGTCCACAGGGAAATTCGTGTGCTACACGTCCGCTGACGGAATGCCCAGTGACGTCGTCTTCCAGATCGTAGAGGACAATCAGGGCCTCTTCTGGATCACGACCAACCAGGGGCTCGTCTCGTTCGACCCCCAATCGGAACAGATCGTCCAGGTGTATACGGTCGCCAACCGGCTGCTTTGCAACCAGTTCAACTACAAGTCCGGATACAGGTCCCGGGAAGGAATCATCTATTTCGGGTGCATCGAAGGGTTGATCTCCTTCGATCCCAAAAGCCTCTCAAAGGGATACGACGGTTATCTGCCGCCGATCTACATCACAGACTTCTCGCTCCTCGACAGCAAAACCCCCATCGGAGAGAAAAATTCCCCGCTGCTGAAAAGCTGCATCTATTGCGACTCCATAAGGCTTCGCTACAACCAGAATTCGTTCTCCCTGCAACTTGCGGTCCTCGGGTACCGGAATCCCGCGGCCTACAAACCGATTTACCGCCTCGAAGGATTCGACGACCAGTGGCGCCAGATTCCCCAGAACGGATCGATCGTCTCCTACTCGAAGCTCCGGGCGGGAAAGTACCTATTCCGCGCACAGGTATCGAACGGAAATGAAATCAGCGAACGGAAACTGTTCGTAAGGATCACCCCGCCGTTCTATCTCTCGAAGGGAGCCTATTTCATCTATATCTTATTGATGGCAAGCGTGATATACCTTGCCACAACATATCAGGATCGGCGTCACAAACGCCGGGAGTGGCAGCGCATCCGGGCTTTCGAGCAGGAAAAGGAACGGGAAATGTACAACGGAAAGATCAAGTTCTTCACCGACATCACGCATGAGATCCGCACCCCGTTGACCCTCATCAAGGTACCGTTGGAGAACATCCTCAAGAAAAAGGAGGTCAACAAGGAGCTGATCGACGATCTGAACATCATGAACCGAAACACGAACCGGCTGCTCGATCTGACGAACCAGCTGCTCGATTTCCAGAAGATCGAGAAGGAACGAATGACGCTCAACCTGGTCCGGCAGAATGTCGCGGCAATCGTCGAGGAGACCTGTTACCGGTTCAGTTCCACGGTCAAGCAGCAGGGGAAATCCTTCGGACTGGCGATCGACGCCGACAAGGACACCATGTGGGCCGATATCGACAAAGAAGCCTTCACGAAAGTCATAAGCAATCTGCTGCTCAACGCACTGAAATATTCCGAATCCCGGATCCGGGTACACATGTCCGGTGCGAACGGATCACTGCGCCTGACGGTAGTCAACGACGGGGAGGTCGTTCCGAAAGAGGTGCGCGAGAAGATCTTTACCCCGTTTTTCCAGCACGCCCACAAGAGCGAATTCACAGGATCCGGAATCGGGCTCTCGCTTTCGCGCTCGCTCATCGAACTGCAGCACGGAACTCTTGTCATGGGGCCGAGCGAGACCGAGAACGAATTCATCCTGACAATCCCCCTCTCGGTCGAAGAGGGAGAATCGCAACTCGCGGAGTACGACGATATGATCCCGGAGGCGCCCGATACGGCACAGAGCCTTGCGGGCGAGACATACACCATTCTGGTCGTTGAGGATCATGCCGAAATGCGCACATACATCCACCGGATGCTGTCGGAGCACTACACCGTCATTACGGCAAACGACGGTCTGGAGGCGCTGGAACAGCTTGACAGCAAGCACATAAACCTGATAATCACCGATATCATGATGCCGCGGATGGATGGAATCGAGTTGTGCGAAAGAGTAAAAAACGACCTTAAATTCAGCCATATACCGCTGATTCTCCTAACGGCCAAGACCAACCTCCAGTCCAAGATTCAGGGAATGGAAACCGGGGCCGACGTCTACATCGAGAAACCATTCTCGGCGGATTACCTGCTGTCGGTCATTGCCAATCTTATCAAAGGACGTCAGACGCTCTACGAGAGCTTCACGAAAAACCCTCTGGTGATGGCCAGCCGGATGGCGACCTCCCAGGTCGACATGGATTTCATCCGGCGCCTGCAGGAGATCATCCATGCCAATTTCAACAATCCCGAGTTCAAGCCCAACGAAATCGCAAAAATGATGCACATGAGCCGGGCAAGTTTCTATCGGAAGGTCAAGGGGGTACTCGATGTCACGCCCAACGACTACATCCAGATCGAAAGACTCAAAACCGCAGCACAGCTGCTCAAGGAGGGGAAATACCACATCAACGAAGTGTGCTACATGGTCGGATTCAGTTCCCCGTCCTACTTCGCAAAGTGTTTCCAGCGGCAGTTCGGCATGCTTCCGAAACAGTTCGTCGCAGACAAGGGCGAACAGGAACAACCAACCGATGACAAGAACCCGTAAAACACAAAAACCTTTGCCTGCCATGAAAAAAGGACTTTATTTCACACTGCTGCCGGCCATGCTGCTGCATCTGGCAACCGGATTCGGGCAACCTGCCCCCGACACAAGGAAGATTCCGCTCGCCGACCCGTACATTCTGCTCCACGACGGCATCTACTATGCCTACGGAACGGGAGCAGCAAACGGCATCGAGGTCTGGGTGTCGGAAGACCTGGAGACCTGGTCAAGAGGGAATGGGTGTGCGGCCGAGGGCCTGGCCCTTCACAAGGACGATGTCTGGGGAGACCGATGGTTCTGGGCCCCGGAGGTATATGCGCTCAACGGCAAATTCTACATGTATTACTCCGCCGAAGAGCATATCTGTGCGGCTGTTGCCGAATCCCCGCTCGGGCCCTTCATCCAGGAGAAGCAACGGCCCATGATCGAAGATGAAAAGAGCATCGACAACACCTTGTTCATAGATCAGGACAACCGGGCATACATGTTTTTCGACCGTTTCAACGACGGACTGAACATCTGGATGGCCGAGATGCAGGACGACCTGCTGTCGATCAAGTCCGAAACCATGCGTCCGTGTATCCACGTCTCCCAGGAATGGGAAGAGATTTGGCCGCGTGTGAACGAGGGGAGTTTCGTCATCCGCGACGGGGATCGGTACTACATGATCTATTCGGCGAATTCCTACGAAAGCCCCTGTTACGGCATCGGGTATGCAACCACGGACTCCCTGTTCGAACCTTGGGAGAAGTATCCGGAGAATCCCATCCTGCAGATGCCCGGGGATCTGGTCGGGGTCGGACACGGCGCCCTGTTTCGCGACAAGGAGGGCGTTTTACGCATCGTCTTCCATGCGCACAAGAGCAAAACCAGCATCCATCCCCGGGAGATGTATATCTCGACCGTACAGATTGAAAACGGCGTGATGTCGGTCGACGAGAACTACATGATCCCGCACCAGTAGGGCATCCGTCAGGCCCACAGGGGTTTCAGCACCCCGAACAGCAGGCACGCGATCAGGAACGTTGCCACAATGTTGAAGGATTGCGCCGCGAGGAATGACCACAGGATATTGCGGTTCTCGCGCGAGACGATATCCTTCAGGCGCGTGTCGAGTCCGATGCACACGAACGCCAGCGAGAAAAACACCGTGGAGAACATCTTCGCGACGCCCGGTTCGGCCAGCTTGCCCCGGGCGTCGGGAACGAAAAAGCCCCCCGTCTGCAGCAGGCTGAAGACCAGCGAGGCCGCCACGAAGCCCAGAATGAACTTCGGAAACTTCTCCCACACGATGCCCAGCGAGGGAGTCTGGGAACCTTTGCCCGTGCCGCGCCGCGTCGAGAGGTAGAGCGCGATGAAGAAGGCCACGACACCGATCAGCACGTTCTGCGCCGCCTTGATGATCACGGCATGCTGGTTGGCGACCTCCCCGACGATCATGCTCGAGGCCGCAACGCCCGACGTGGTGTCGATCGTGCCGCCGATCCATGCCCCCGCGACCTCCTCGGCAACCTCCGGGGTGAACAGGTGCGGAAGGATCCAGCCGGCGAGCCACGGCATGAGGTAGATCATCGGAACGACGACGATCAGCACCAGCGAGACGATATACGACAGTTTGCGGTCGTCGCCACCCGCCACGCGGGCCGCGGTGATGCAGGCCGAGACACCGCAGATCGAAACCCCGCTCGAGAGGATCATCGCCGAGCGTTCGTCGACCTTCCAGCGCCGCGAAACCCGGAAGGCGAAGAACCACACCACGGCGACCACAAGGATCGCCTGCAGCAGTCCGAAGACGCCCGATTTCATGACGTCGCTGAAGAGGATCGTCGCGCCGAGGCACACCACGCCGATCTTGATGAAGAACTCCCCCTGGATGGCAGGCTTCATCCATGCGGGAACGTGCCACACGTTGCGGATCAGCAGCCCGAAGAGCACCGAAAAGAAGACCGACTCAAAGCCGTAGTAGGCCACGATCGGGATCTTCGCCACAACCTGCGCCAGCAGCGACACGGCAAAGACCACGGCCAGCGACGGAAGCAGTCCCTTGAGCGGGCGCCGCAGCAGCAGGCACCCGACGTAGAGTACCGCCAGCACGATCACGAACAGCAGGGCGATGTTGTACCACGCCACTTCGCCGACGAGCGTCGACGGAACGCGAGGCATCGCGGCGGGAAACAACGCCGCAAGCAACAGCAGAGGAATCGAGACCCAGACCACCACCCAGTCCTCGACACGGAGTTTTTCGAAAAAGTCCTTCATAATTGCAATGGATTCGGTTTTCAGAAGATGCCCGTAAGCATCAGGCACATGACGTTGCGGCCGGAGATCTCTTCCGCCGCATAGGTTTCACGGGTATAGTTGAGCTGGCAGCGCAGGCGCGGGAAAGGAACCCACAGCACGCCGCCCGTATAGTCGGTCTGCCGCGTGGCGTTCAGGTCGCTGTTTTCGCGGAACGTGTCGTAACGCACCACGGCCATCACTTTCGGGGTGATGCGCCAGCCCCCGACGGCATACCAGCCGTCGCTCGCCAGGGTGCCCCCCGCGTCGGGAAGGCCCGTCGTGCCGCAGATATATTCCCAGCGGAGCACCACGGGGCCCCGGTCGTAGCACGCTCCCGCCCCGTAGCGGATCCGCTCCAGGTAGTCGGGGCCGTATTCGCCCCAGTAGCCCGAGGCGGCGATCTGAAGTCCTTCGACGGGCCGCAGCGTCAGGCGTGCGACCACGTCTTTCGAGCGGTTCCGGTCGCGCGTGTTGATCCCCTCGCCGTTGAAGACCCCGAGGTTGTAGCTCAGCAGGTACCGGCCGCCGCGGCGCAGAAATCCTCCGTAGGCCATCAGGCCCATGTCGCGCCCCGTGGCCGAGAGTCCGCAGATATCGTCGAAGCCCATCAGGCGGCGCAACGCCAGCGGGTATTCGATCAGTTCGAACTTCAGGGGAACATACTCGGTATTCTCGATCGAGAAGGGGAGCTTGTATTCGCCCAGCTGGAAATTCAGCGCCTCGAGCGGGCGGTAGCGCAGCACCGCGTCGACCACCTTCGGGGAGGCGAATTCGAGCTGGATGCGGTAGTCCAGGCGCGGGGCGATGTCGCCCGCAAGCGTCAGGCGCACGCGTTTGATAAAGAAGGTCGACGAGTTGTCCGTCCATTCGAAGCCCGTCTGCACGTAGCCCGAGATGGCGGGAAGGGCGGCGAGCAGCCGCTCATGGCCGGAGGCGCGTCTCTTCAGTGCATCAACCTCCGAAGAGAGACGCGCCAATTCCGACTCGGAGGCCGGAGCCGGAACGGCGGGGTCGGCGGGGTTGACAGAGGGGGTTGCCGACGGCTCCCCGGCATGCACGCCGGCCGCGATCGTCGACAGCAGCAGAAGAAGCGTAAGGGTCTTTTTCATGGGCGATTCGCGTTTTCGTTGCAAAGGTGCGAATTTCGCCCCGCCCGGGCAATACGCGAAAATACCTAAAAACACCGTGCAAGGGAGGTTTCCGTCGGGTTCCGGCGCGGGGTGCAGCGCCGGAGGGGCGAGGGAAAGGGCGGAAAGAGGGGAAAAGGAAGACCGGACGGACCGGAAAAGGGAAGAAAGGGGAAAGAAAAGGAAAGGAAAGGCCGGAAGAGTCGGGAAAGGAAAGGCCGGAAGAGTCGGGAAAGGGATGCAAGGCGTCTCTTTCGGGGAAACGTCAAAAAACCTCCTTCAGGATGTGCACCGACTGTATGGCGCTCACGGCGTCGAGGTGGTAGCCGAAATAGGTCAGCAGCGCGTTGAGGAACTCCGTACGCTGCGCCCGGCCCAGGGGGATGTCGCCCAGATGCCGCACGTCGCACTCCAGCAGGCGGTTGAGCAGCGCGGAGTTCTCCTGCGTCATGACCCCCGGATGCGGAGGGCGCGTCAGCGTGTAGAGGCCTTCGCGGATGTCGAACCACGCCCCGGGGCGGTATTCGTTGCCCGGGCGGAAGCCCAGCAGGCAGCTCAGCTGCGAAAGGAACCACAGGTGGAAGTTCGCGACCCCCGTATCGAGAGCGTCGAGCGCCGCCGTGGAGTTCCAGGCGAAGTCGAAAAGCGCGGCATTCGGTTCGCTCTCGCGCACCAGGCGGTAGAGCACCTCGGCCATGAAGAGCGCCATGGTCGACTTGCGCACGTCGAAGGGCACGCTCTGGAGCGGGAAACCCGCACGGACTTCCCGGAAGCGATCCATCTGCTGCCGCGGGGACGAGAGCCCCTCGAACTCCAGCGGGAACATCGGCTGGAACAGCGCCAGTTTCGAGCCCCGGCCGCTGTGGCTCCGCACCCCCTGCACCATGTAGCTGCGGCGTCCCCCGACGTCGGTCAGCAGGAAGGCGACCATCGACGAATCGCCGTATTTGAGCGTGTGCAGCACGATGCCGCGCCCCTTGTAGCTCTTCACCTATGCCTTTATGCCTTGCGGACATGAACCATGCACCACCCTTCGCGCGAGGCCGTCGCCACATGCTCCAGTCCCTCGGCCGCCGCGGCCGCGACGATCGCCGGAACGTCGGCTTCGAGAAAACCGCTCATCAGCAGGTCGCCGCCCGGTGCGAGCGTCGCGGCGTAGGCCCCGAGGTCGGCGAGCAGGATGTTCCGGTTGATATTGGCCACGATGAAGTCGTAGTGCCGTCCGGCGATGCGCCGCACGTCGCCCAGCAGCGGCGCGATACGCTCCGAAACGCCGTTGGCGGCGATGTTCTCCCGGCAGTTTGCATCGGCCCAGTCGTCGATGTCCACGGCGTCGACATGCGACGCCCCGCACTTCGCGGCGACGATCGACAGGATGCCCGTACCGCTGCCCATGTCCAGGCCGCGGCGGCCCCGGACGTCGAGGTCCAGAAGTGCCCGCGAGACGAGCCACGTGGTGGCGTGGTGCCCCGTGCCGAAAGCCATGCGCGGCATGACCACCACCTCCATTTCGCCCGCAGGGGCCGGAGCGTGGAACGGCGCCCGGATGCGCAGGCGACCCTCGACATCCACCTCCGGGAAGTTGCTCTCCCAAAGGGCGTTCCAGTTCTGCGTCTCGATGGCCACATAGCGTCCCTCGACCCCGTAGCGGGCCAACAGGGCGTCGACATCCTCCTTGCAGTCGGCAAGGCGCTCGCACGGAATGTAGGCCTTCAGCAGGTGCGGCTCCGTCTCGAAGCTCTCGAACGGATACTCCGAGAGTTCGGCCACGAGAATCTCGCAGCGTTCGGCGTCCGAAACCGCGACATTGAGTACCACATAGTCCATATTCGGGTAATTTTTTCGTATCTTCGCAACACAAAGGTACGACATTCTTTCGAATAGATCAGCCCGCAGATGGCAGAAAACACAAAAAAATGGGAGGAGGCCGGACGGCGGTACCGCACCTACATCCGCCTCGAAAAACGGCTCGCGGAGAATACCGTCGAGGCCTACATGCGCGACCTGCGGCAGTTCGCACACTTCATCCTCCGCCAATACGACGTCGCACCCGCGCACGTCGAGCCCGAAATGGTCCGGCGGTACCTCGAATGGCTCTACGAACGCGGACGCGAAAAAACCTCCCAGGCCCGCGCCCTGAGCGGCGTGAAGAGCTTCTTCGCCTTCCTGGTGCTCAACGATCGCATCGAATCCTCCCCCGCGGAGTTCACACGCATGCCCAAATTCGGACGCCACCTGCCCGATGTCCTGACCACCGCGGAGATCGACCGCATCATCGCCGCCGCCGGAGCCCCGACTCCCAAGGGGCTGCGCGACAGCGCCATGCTCGAAGTGTTGTATTCGTGCGGCCTGCGCGTCTCGGAGCTCGTATCCCTGCGCATGCAGGACCTCTTTTTCGGCGAAGGGTACATCCGCGTCGTGGGAAAGGGCGACAAGCAGCGACTCGTACCTATCAGCGCCACGGCACGCGACCGCATCCAGCAGTACCTCGAGGTGCGGAGGGCATTCCGCGCCGGAGAGGAGATCCTTTTCCTGAACAACCGCGGAAAGAAAATCTCCCGCGTGATGGTCTTCACCTTGCTCCGGCAGGCCGCGCAACGAGCCGGAATCGACAAGCGCATCAGCCCCCACACCTTCCGGCATTCGTTCGCCACCCATCTGCTCGAGGGAGGCGCCTCGATCCGACAGGTGCAGGAGATGCTCGGGCACGAAAGCATCCTCACCACCGAAATTTACACCCACCTCGACAGCGACCACCTGCGGCGCACCGTCGAGGAGCATCTGCCCTTTTGAAACTCCTCCCGCAGCCGAAATACCAAAAAAACGGATTTTGAAGCATTTCCATCGCAGGAAGACCGGCTTTTCGTTTTGTCGGTAGCATTTTAATTCGTACTTTTGTGGAAATAGACCCTAACTTTTATCCAAACCAAAATGAAAAAGACCTTACTGGCCCTGACCGCTCTGACGATGACACTCGGAGCCTTCGCGCAATGGGCTCCTGCAGGAGATCGCATCCGCACGGAATGGAGCGAAAAAATCGACCCCCAAAACGTCCTGCCCGAATACCCGCGTCCGCAGATGGTTCGCGCAGAGTGGCAGAACCTCAACGGACTGTGGGACTACGCCATCTGTCCGCTGGGCGAAGCACCCGACACCTTCGACGGAAAAATCCTCGTGCCCTTCGCCGTGGAGTCTTCCCTCTCGGGCGTGGGAAAACGGCTCGGACAGGAGAACGAACTCTGGTATGAGCGGACCTTCGAAATCCCCGCAAAGTGGAACGGACGCCGCGTGCTCCTGCATTTCGGCGCCGTAGACTGGAAAGCCGACGTCTGGGTCAACGGAATAGCCGTCGGAGGCCACACCGGAGGATACACCCCCTTCGAATTCGACATCACTCAGGCCCTGCAGAAGGGACAGAACACCCTGCGTGTGAGGGTGTGGGATCCCACGGACGCCGGGTATCAGCCCCGCGGAAAGCAGGTGAACCGCCCCGAATCGATATGGTACACCCCCGTGAGCGGCATCTGGCAGACCGTTTGGCTCGAGGCCGTGCCCCAGCAATACATCCGCAACGTGAAGATCACCCCCGACCTCGACCGGAACACCTTCCGCACGGAGGTCGCGCTCAACACCTCTTCGGATGACGGAATCGTCGAGGTGACCCTCTTCGACGGAGACACCGAGGTCGGATCCGCTCGCGCCCTGGCCGGTGCGCCCGTGGAGATCAAGGTTGCAAACCCCAAACTCTGGAGCCCCGCATCGCCCTTCCTCTACGACATGAAGGTCGCACTGATCCGCAACGGCAGGAAAATCGACGAGGTGGCATCCTACACCGCCATGCGCAAGTTCTCCTCGGGACGCGACAAGGACGGGATCGTACGGCTGATGCTCAACAACGAGCCTCTCTTCCAGTTCGGGCCCCTGGATCAGGGTTGGTGGCCCGACGGCCTCTACACTGCCCCGACGGACGAAGCCCTGCTGTTCGATGTCGTGAAAACCAAGGAGTTGGGATTCAACATGATCCGAAAGCATGTGAAGGTCGAACCCGCACGCTGGTACTACCATTGCGACCGCCTGGGAATGATCGTATGGCAGGACATGCCCAACGGCGACAACGGCCCCCAATGGCAAATGGAGAAGTATTTCACCGGAGAGGAGAAGATCCGCTCGGCCGTATCCGAAAACAACTACCGCAAGGAGTGGAAGGAGATCATCGACTTCCTCTATTCGGCCCCTTCGGTCGGAGTATGGGTGCCCTTCAACGAGGCGTGGGGACAGTTCAAAACCCCCGAAATCGTCGAGTGGACAAAGGCCTACGACCCCTCGCGTCTGGTGAACCCCGCCAGCGGAGGAAACCACTACCTCGTCGGCGACATGCTCGACCTGCACCACTACCCCCAGCCCGCGATGGCGCTGCTCGACACCAACCGCGCCACCGTGCTGGGTGAATACGGCGGCATCGGATTTGTGGTCCAGGGCCACCTCTGGGAGCCCGACCGCAACTGGGGATACGTGCGCTTCAACTCCGCAAAGGAGGTCACCGACGAATATGTGAAATACGCCGGAATGCTCGAGGAGCTCATCAAGAGAGGTTTCGCCGCAGCCGTCTATACGCAGACCACCGACGTGGAGATCGAGGTCAACGGACTGATGACCTACGACCGCAAGGTGGTGAAGGTCGAACCCGAACGCATCCGCGAAGCCAACGTCCGGATCTGCAACTCCCTGAACGGTAAATAAACTCACATACGACAATGAAACATTTCCCGATTCTTGCCGCAGCGCTCCTCGCAGGAGCCTGCGCCACAGCGCCCCGGACCACGCTCTCGGGTCTCGACCCCGAAGCGTTCCACGCCACGGTCGACGGCCGTGAAACGGGGCTTTACGTACTGACCAACAAGGCGGGCGTCGAGGCCTGCATCACCAACTTCGGCGGACGCCTCGTTTCGCTGATGGTCCCCGACCGCGACGGCACGATGCGCGACGTGGTGCTCGGGTTCGACAACATCGACGACTACCGCAACGTCCCGAGCGACTTCGGGGCCTCGATCGGACGCTATGCCAACCGCATCGGACAGGGCCGATTCGAACTCGACGGAAAGGTCTACGACCTCCCGAAAAACAACTACGGACACTGCCTCCACGGAGGTCCCGAAGGGTGGCAGTACAAGGTTTACAACGTGGAGCAGGTGACGCCCAACAGCATCCGGCTGACGGTCGACTCGCCCGACGGGGAGATGAACTTCCCGGGCAACGTCACGGCCTCAGTGACCTACACGCTGACCGACGACAATGCCCTGCAGATCGACTATGAGGCACAGACCGACGCCCCGACGATCATCAACCTGACAAACCACTCCTATTTCTGCCTTTCGGGAGACCCCGCGAAGGGCTCGATGCAGGACGTCCTCTGGATCAACGCCGACAGCTACACGCCCGTGGATTCGACCTTCATGACCACCGGGGAGATTGCGCCCGTCGAGGGCACGCCGATGGATTTCCGCACCCCCACGGTCGTGGGTGAGCGCATCGACGAACCCTTCGAGCAGCTCGTGAACGGACACGGATACGACCACAACTGGGTACTGAACACCGCCGGAGACGCCTCGAAATGCGCCGCACGCCTCGTATCGCCCGCCTCGGGAATCGTACTGGAGCTCTTCACCGACGAGCCCGGCGTACAGTGCTATGCCGGAAACTTCCTCGACGGAACCGTGACGGGAAAGGGCGGCATCGTCTATCCCCGCCGTGCGTCGATCTGCCTGGAGACCCAGCACTACCCCGACTCGCCCAACAAACCCCAGTGGCCGTCGGTCGTACTGCGGCCCGGTGAGAAGTACACGAGCCACTGCACCTTCAAGTTCTCGGCCGAATAGCCGCGAAGAGAACGTCGCATGACAACCGCGCCCCGGAACGGATTTCCGGGGCGCGGTATTTTTTCGGGGAAGAAAAAGAGGGGGATGTCCGGATCGAACGGGACTCGGAGAGGCTCACAAAGAGGCATCCGAAACATCGCTCAGGGGGCGCTTGGAGCCGCATGAGCTTATGGGAGGGGCAGCAGGACGCCGAGGTATCAGAGAAGCCGGATCTGCGACCGAGGGGTCAGGCGCAGCGTCTCGTAGTCGAGGCCCGAGAGGACGACCCCGACGCCCCCTTCGGCCTGTACAAGCGCAGGCAGCGTCTCCGAAAGCGGTTCGGATGCCCGGGACATCAGCCGGGCGAAGGCCGCTCGGTAGTCGGCAGGGAATCCGAAGACAAGCATCCCGGCATAGAACTCCGTGGCGGGCCGTCGGTCGGGCGAGGGGCACGACTCGACGCCGAGCACCCGACCCTCCGCGGAGAGGGTCACCAACGGCCACCGGACTACGCCCTGCGGTGTCCAGAGCCTATTGGAGGCTATCCGCCGGATGGGCTGCGCGGAAGAATTCATCGGCGAAAATCCGTATGTCGAGTTGTTTTTCGTAGAGGCGTTCGACGGCCGAGGTCTTCGAAGGGATGTATTCGACCTTCAGGTCGGAAACCGTCACCGAAGGGCGCCGGGGCGGATCCATGAAGTTCAGCAGCGAGATGCGCAGGGCCCGGTGCGACGTATCGGTCGTGAACCGACGCGAAAAGCGCTCCTCGCGCCCGCGGCGCAGGATGGTGGTATGGACGCTCGTGCGCGATCCGTCGGCACGCTCCAGCCACAGGAGCGCCTTGATGCCTTTCGCATTGCGGTCGAGCGAGTCGATCTCGTAACGCAGCGACACCGCGTATTCGCCCGGCTCGACATCGAGCCGGAAATTCAGAAGCGACGTGTCGCGCAGCGTCTGCACGCGGATCAGCGAATCGGAGAGCACCTGCCGCCTGAAGGTTCGCTGCGCCACATTGTCGATCGTATCGAGGATCTCCACCTGACGGTTGTACTCCTTGCCTTCGGCCTCCAGCATGTCGATCGCACGCTCGACGACGTCGCCCAGACGCGCGCTCTTGCGTTTCGAAAAGTTGCCGATCGTATAGTAGACATCCTCGGTCGTATAGCCGTAACGGGCGAATATCGGTTCGTAAAGCCGCAGTGAATCGGTGCGGACCGACTCCGAAGAGACATAGGCGTTGGTCAGGAACGCATCGTGGAAAATCTGCGCCAGCTCCCCGTCGGGAATGATCTTATGGCGCGCGCACGAACCTGCGAACAAAGCAAGGCCGAATATCAGCAACAAGTTCTTTTTCATGACCGGGAAGGGTTTTTTATCATGCTGCGCACGGTGACGTGCGACAGGAACACGGCAATGGCCGAAAAGGCCGCAACCACCGCAAAAAGGTCCGCAAGGCGGAACTCGACGGGATAGCTCTTCGTGAGGAACGTCTCGGCAGGGATCTCGATCAGCCCGAAGTGCTGCTGCACGAGGCTCAGGCCCACGCCGAGCAGGAGCCCGATCGCTCCGCCGAGGGTGCAGATCAGGTACCCTTCCGTCCGGAACACCGCACGGACGAATCCCGTATCGGCGCCGAGGGCCCGCAGGGTCGTGATGTCGTCGCGCTTCTCGACGATGAGCATCGACAGGGCCCCCACCACCGAGAACGACGCCACGAGAAGCACCAGCAGGGCGATGAAGAAGATCCCCCACTTTTCATAGGTCATGATCCGGTAGTAGGAGGCGCGCAGTTCGTCGCGCGTACGCACCGTGAACTCCTCTCCGACAGCCGCCGACACCGCGCGCCGCACCTCCCGGGCATCGGAGCCCGGGGCGACCCGGAGCAGCAGCGACGACGCCCGGTCGGGATAACCGAACAGATCCTGGGCCAGGCGCAGCGACGAAAGCACGTAGGTGCGTTCGCTGTCGAGGTCAAGCAGGTAGATGCCCCCCACGGGAGCCGTGCGCCGCGTATAGTTGTCCAGCGGCAGGAGCGTCGAGAACGAACCCCTCCGCACGGCGTAGAGCGTAACGTCGGCATCGGCCAGTGTGCGGATGTTCAGCGCCCAGGCCATGCTCTGGCCGATAACGAGCCGCTCGAGGTCGCCCCGCCGGACACGCCATTCTCCCGAAGAGATGTTCTCCCCGAGCGGCAATACCGCATCGTAGGCATCGTCGACGCCGCGGATCGTGGCCGTAGCCTGACGGTCTCCGAATTCGAGCAGCGCACTCTGCTCGAGAACGAACGAAACGGCCCCGACTCCCTCCACGCGGCGCAGCGCCGCCGTATCGACCGCCGACACGTCGAACGTCCGCCCCTGGCGCGGCGCGACCGTAAGGTCGGCGTCGAAGGCCGAATACATCGACCGCACCAGCGACTCGAAGCCGTTGAAGACCGACAGCAGGATGATCATCGCCGCAACGGGGATTGCCACGGCCGCAACGCTCAGACCCGAAATCAGGTTCACAACAGACCTCGATTGCGGGGAGAACAGGTAGCGGCGGGCGAAATAGCGGGCTAACACGGCGAATGGGCGCTTTGGGGCTGCGCAAGAAGAAGGGCTACTCCTCCTTGAGGGCTTTTTCGATGTGTTCGATGTATTCGAGCGAATCGTCGAGGAAGAACTGGATCTCCGGAATGTTCTTCAGCTGGTTGCGAAGCCGCTGGCCCAAGGCTCCGCGGAGAAAGCGGTTCTGGTGCTCCAGCCGCTCCATCATCGTGCCGCTCTGCTCGAAGGGGAAGATGCTCACGTAGATCTTCGCATAGCTGAAATCGGGCGAGACGCGCACGCCCGTGACCGTAACGAGCGTCCCCCGCACGATCGGGGCGCCCTCCTTCTGGAAAATTTCCGAAATGTCCTTCTGGATCTGTTTGGCGATTTTCTGCTGTCGGGTCGTTTCCATAACTCTCAATTTTACAATCCGAATTTGAATACTTCGCGGTTCTTCTCCCGCTTGGGTCGCGGTTTCCACGTCTCGAAACCTTGCTTGTTGAAGCGGTAGTTCAGGCCCACGGAGATCATGATGTTGTCCAGGGGCGAGCGCAAAGGGGTCGCCCAGAACGGATTCTCGGGCCCGTCGACCGCATTGTCGGCATACCGGTTGCGGTTGCGCACGATGTCCGAAAGCCCGTAGTAGTAGCGGGCGCGGAAATTCAGCTCGAAGCGCCCCACAAGGAAGGCAATGCCCCCGCCGCCCGCAAGTCCGTATCCCCAGCGGTTGTCGCGCGGGGACTTGAACTCGTAGTCCCCCTTCCAGTCCGCGGCGCCCGAGACCCTGGCCTGGGCGTTCTCGTAGCTCGACGAAAAGTTGTACGTAAAGGTCGCCGCGGCCTCCAGGTAGACCCGCACGTGGTTGCGGAACATGTAGAAGTGCGGAGCCCATACCACGGGAAGCATCACCGAATTGATGTGCCGCGTATAGTAGATATAGTCCTTCTTGTCCTCGACCTGCGAGGTGTTCATGGCGTAGGAGAAGCCCTGCTGCTGGAACTCCAGGTCGAGGCCGAAGGCCCCCACCACACGCTGCGAGCCGTAGTAGCGCCACGTAAGGCCCCCGCTGTAAAGACCCCAGACCGCGCGCATCTCCTGCTTGGGCTGGAAACGCCCCGTACCCATGCCGTATCCGGCGATGACGCCCAGCGTATGCTGGGCCCGCACCTCCGGAGTCCCGCATAGCGCCGACAGCGCCAGCGTCAGGATCGCAATATGCCGTTTCAATCTCATATCTATCTGAAGCTGTTGAACATGCTGCCCGCAGAGTTGAACATGCTGCCCGAACTCTGCTGGTTCCGGCTCTGGGCCGAGGAGGGTTTCTCCTTGGCACGCTTCTCCATCTCACGCTGCACGCGCTGCAACTCCCGCTCGTCGAGCAGGCGCGTGAGCGACTTCATCGTCACGGGAGCGAAAACCCGCGACATGTCCATCGTGAACTCCACCTCCCAGTTCGCCTTCGTGGCAAAGGTCTCCTCGCCCTGGTCGCTGACGAACATCTCCGCCCGCTCGGGCTGGCGGCGCGCCACCAGATCGCCCGTATCCCAACGGCCGTTGCCGTTCAGATCCTCGATCACGCGGAAGCGGATCTCCCCCGCAGGGACATAGTTGAAACGTACGTCCCCCGTCGTGACGTCTCGCTTCTCCTGCTTCAGACCCCCGTTGGCATCGAGCAGCTGAAGAATGTATTTCGTCCCGTCGGGACGCCCCTTGACATGGATCAGCACCGTGGCGAACTTCTCCGGATTGAGCACCGTATACCGCCCGATGATCGAGTCGTTCGTCTGGCCCGCGACATCGGTGATCGCCCCCTCGGGGATGGTCAGCGTATATTCGCCGCCCGTCTGCCAGTCGGCGCGCACGTACCATCGCCGCAGCTGCCCCGTATCGCGCACCATGCGCACCGGGACATCGACGATCGTCTGGTCCTCGAGCGTGCGCGTCAGCAGCAGCTTCGAGGAGTCGAGGCGTGTCAGCGGGTAGTCGAAGTCGACGGTGAGGTGCTCCTCGGGATTCACCTCCCCGGAGGTGCTCATCGTGAACTTGAAGGGGTTCTCCTTCTCGGGCTCCTTCCACTCCTCGCCCGCCGCCTCGGCCTTGCGACGTTCGCGCTCGAGTTTCTCGCGCTCGCGCTCCTGCTCCTTCGTCTCGACAAACTTCCACGACAGCTTCAGCGGCTCGGTAACCTCCTGCAGGCGGTTCAGCGTATCGTGCTTCAGGTAGCTGATCTCGCCCTTGATCGTATCGGGGAGCGACGCCGAGGGAACGTCGAACCACAGGGCGATCGTATCGCGCCCAAGGGTCTGCGGGTCGACGATCACCCGCTCCGCGGGAACGCTGTCGAAACGCAGATTCGTGATCTGCGGCCGCGGCGCCCCGAAATAGAGCATCGCCTTGTGCTGCTGCGGCCGCTCGGTCTGCGACAGCAGCTGACGACGGAACGCCTTGTCGGTGAACATCCGGAAATAGAGCTGCGGCTCCGCCGTCACATAGTGCCGCAGCGAGTCGTACCACAGGGCGAAATCGGGCATCTCGGCGGGGTTGTAGGTCCCTTCGACGAAGCCCACCTGGTCGGTCCCGGGCTCGTACATCTGGTTGTCGTTCTTGTCCTGCACGGCATAGACCCGATA
Organism: Candidatus Alistipes faecavium; assembly: GCA_019118605.1. Classification (GTDB taxonomy): domain Bacteria; phylum Bacteroidota; class Bacteroidia; order Bacteroidales; family Rikenellaceae; genus Alistipes; species Alistipes faecavium. The sequence continues at coordinate 18,673 of DWYP01000025.1, forward strand.
GGCGATCGGCTTGAGGTTCTGCGCAATGAAGATGCCGTTGTTCTCGGCGCGCGCGATCACCGCGGGCTTGTACTTGAAGACCGTGGAGTCGTACTCCGCGACGTCCTCCACCGAGTCGGCAGGATAGAACCAGATGAAACTCTTCGATGCCGAGTCGGCCTTGTAGCTGTCGGCCGTATAGCCCGACATGAACATCGAATCGATCGTCGGGCCCGTCGAGAAGACGTAGCGCATCGAATGCAGCGGGTTGCCCTCGTTGTTGTCGCAGATCGTGCTCCCGAAGTTGAGCGCATAGGTCGTATTCGGAAGAAGCGTGTCGCGGATCTGCACCACGACCCCGCGCCCGCGCAGCAGCAGCGTCGGCTTCTTCTTCATCTGCGGGGAGGTGAAGAACTCCTTCTGCTGATCCTTCAGCTGCACGAACTCGTCGAATTCGATGTAGATCTTCCCGAGATTGGTCGTCGGGCAGTCGGTGGTGTAGTTGTCCGGAGTCATCGCCACGATGACCGGGGGCAGCGAGTCCCGCGGCCCGCCCGTAGGGGTCATCATGCTCGCACAGCGGCTCAGAAAGCACGGTACGAAGAGCAGCACCACGAACAGCCGCAGCAGGCGAAGCGTATGTCGTTGGATGGAGTTCATCGGATGTGTCATGTTTGGGGTTGGGATTGGCTCTCCTCGGGGGCATGGGCCGGATTCACAAGCGTCCACCCGTCGGTCTCGTCGCGCTCGATCCACAGCTGTTTCCACGGCCGGAAAAGCAGCGGATAGGTCGGAGAGGCCCCCGTGAGGTCGACAGTCCGCTGCGAGTAGGCATACAGCCGGTCGGTGCGATCCACGACCACGAGCATCAACTGCTCGGTGGTGACCTCCATGCGGTAGAGACCCGACGCGGAGTCGAGGTATCCCTGGAAGTTCGGATTCGAACGCGTGACGGTCGTATCGGCCTTCGAGGTGAGCACCCCGGCCACGGCATCGTCGTACGAGGCCAGGAACCACGCCGTCGTATCGACCGCATAGGCGTAGACCTTCACCGTCTCGATGGACGTCGGCGCGGCCCCTTCGGAGAGTTCGACCTGCGGATCCACGTAGCAGTCGAGCGTCACCGGTGGAACGTAGAATTCATTGTAGAACTGCCAGTTGCCCTCCGCATAGTAGTTGCCCTCCTTCCACGGCTTGAAGACCAGGGCGACGTAGAGGTTCGGAAGGGTCTCCGTAAGCGTCTGCTGCGTATAGGCGTAGAGCCGGTGCGAAGGATCCACCGCCACGATCATCTGCGTGGGGCGCGTGAGCTCCATACGCACCCACCCCTCGGTTCCCTCCTGATCCCAGGCTTCGCCCGTCGCCGAAGGCGTGGAGATCTTCTCCGAGGGGTTCTCCCGCGAGGTGATCACCCCGTTCAGGGCATCCTCGTACGTGGACACCGTATAGAGGCTCGTATCGGCGGCGAAGGCGTAGGCCTTCACCCCCGCAACCGCCTGCGTGGGATCGCCCGAGAGCTCCTGAACAAGCGGCTTCAGGACATACGACGTCTTGTAGGAAACCTCCTTGAAGCATCCGGCAAACAGCACAACGGCCGTCAGTGCATATAGGATTCGCATTCCTTTCATTCGGGTCTTTCGGGTCGGTTGTTGCGCAGCGCCTCGAGCATCTCGCCCACGGTGGCGCCCGTCACCGGGTGGCGGTGCTGACGCATGATCTCGTTCAGCGGCGTCAGCGCAAAGGCCCGCTCCGCAAGCAGCGGGTGCGGGATCGTCAGGCGCTCGTCGTCGAGCACCAGGTCGTCGTAGAAAATCACGTCGATGTCGATCGGACGCGAAGTATAGGCCATGCCCGACGAGGCCTTGGCGATGGCCTCCGCCGCACGGTTCCGTCCCAGCGCCCGCTCGATATCCTGACACGCGTCGAGCACCGCGTGGGGCGAAAGATCGGTGGAGACCTCCAGCGCCTGGTTCGAAAACCGCTCCGGAGCCGTAAAACCCCACGCCTCGCTCTCGTAACGGTGCGAACACCGCAACACCGCGCCGACGCGCGCATTGATCATCTGCTGCGCCGCCTGCAGGGTGTGTTTCACGTCCCCCTGATTCCCTCCCAATAACAAAGTCACACGTGCCATATCGTCACAAATCTACAAATGTTTTATCATTTTGCTCACACTTAAGGCAAAATGTGTGAATACGATCGTCGGATTGCCGTTCTGCACCAGCTGCGCCGAGGCCTGTTCGATCTGGTCGACGAGCGGTTCGATGTTCGCGGAGTCGACGAACGGGGAGAACTTCGTGCAGAAGGAGAGCTCCTCGCCCCAAAGGTAGCTGATCGGGCGGATCCCCGCATGGAGCATGTAGCTCTCCCGCAAAAGACGCGCCGAATCGCGCAGGAACGCGCGCTGCTGCTCGCGCGAAAGCTGCGCGGCATCCTCGGCCCAGCCGATCAGTTCGAGGTGTTTGTCGTTGTAGCTCAGGCGCATCAGGCGGCAGAAAAGATCGAAATTCTCCTTGCGGAGGGCGTCATTCTCCCCCGCGACCAGGCGCTCCAGCTCCAGCAGGTCGCCGCCCGCAAGGCGCGCCATGTTGCGCGCCTGCAGCGGGTCGCCCGCTCCCCGCTCCGCGGCCACGCGCTCCAGCGTTTCGGACGCAAGGCGCGGCACCGAGACCTCCTGCGTGCGCGAGAGGATCGTCGGCAGCAGCCGCTCGGGCTGCTCCGAAACCAGGATGAAGAGCGTGCGCTCCCAAGGCTCCTCGAGGATCTTCAGGATCTTGTTCGCGGCCTCCTCGTTCATCGTCTCCGGGAGCCACACGAGCATCGTCTTGTAGTCGGCCTCGAAGCTCTTGAACGACAGTTTGCGGATGATCTCGTCGGCCTCCCGGGCCGCGATCATCCCCTTGAGCGTCTTGCCCAGGTCGAGCCGCTCGTACCACTCCTGCGGGGAGACGTAGCCGCCCCGCTCGGCGAACAACGCCCGGAACTGCGGCAGGAACTCGTCGCTGCGGACCGCCTCGCCCGATTTCTTGCCCTGCTTGTTCACCGGGAAGACCAGGTGCAGGTCGGGGTGCGTCAGCGCGGCAATCTGGCGGCAGTCGGGGCATTCGCCGCACGAATCCCCGTCGCGGCGGTGCCGGCAGCAGAGGTACTGCACGTACGCCACGGCAAGCGCCAGCGTCCCGTAGCCGGCCTGCCCCGTGAAGAGCTGCGCATGGCTCACCCGTCCGGCGTCGACCGAACGCACAAGGTGCCGCTTGAGCTCCTCCTGTCCCGTTATGTCGGCAAATCGCATCGTCTTCCTATTTGCGGGGCTCGTTGTCCCTGTGTTCGTCTTCACGTTCACGCATGCGCCGCACGGTCTGGCGGAGGGCAACGGCAAGCAGTCCCGCGAACGCCACCGTCAGAAGCGCCGACCGCAGCGGCCCGCGCTCCAGCGACACGGCGATCACCCCGGCGGCAAAAAAGCCCGCCGCAACCACCAGAATCCACCATTTCCCCGTCGTATCCCGTTTCATGCCTGTTCCCGTTTGAGCACCGCGCGAAGCATCGCCCGCACGTCGATCCGCTCGCGGCGGACGAGGTACGTCGCATACATCGCAAAGACCACTATATTAAACGCATAGCTTATAAACATATTGTCCGCAAGCCGCGAAACCGCCTCGCAGAGGGCATATACGGCCAGCGCCGCGACGACGTATTCCCAGATGCGGCGCCACGGATAGGGCGTGGGGAAGAAGCGCCGGTTGAGCCACCAGCTCACGGCAACCATCGCCGACTCGCTCGCCAGGCGCGCCCACGCGGCCCCGTAATATCCCCACAGCGGAATGAGCCAGAAACCGAAGGCCAGCATGGCGACAAGTCCCGCTCCCGTGACGACGATGGCCAGCGACGTGCGCTCCTCGCGCTTGTACCAGAACGAGAGGTTCAGCCACACGCCCGTCAGCACGTTGGCCCCGAGCACCACCGGAAGGATGAAGATCCCCTCGCGGAAGTCCCGCCCCACGATCAGCGCGAAGAAGTCGCGGAAAAGCGCGATGCCCAGGAAGATGAGCATCGAGGCCATGACGTAGTATTTCAGCGCCGCGGCGTTCATCGCCACGAAGTCCGACTTGCGGAAATTCGACAGGAAGAACGGCTCCGCGGCAAGGCGGTACATCTGGTAGAAGAGCATCATCACCACGGCGATCTTCGTGATGGCGCCGTAGACGCCCAGCTGCGCCATCGCGCCCTCGGGGACGAGGTACTTGATCAGCTGCCGGTCGATGAACTCGTTGGCCGTGCCGGTGAGTCCCCCCACGAGCAGCGGCAGCGAATAGCCGAAGACCGCCGCCAGAAGCACCCAGTCGATGCGCGGCACCGTGCGGTCGACCGTCGCGAGGATCAGCAGCCACGTCACCACGCTCGCCGCGAGGTTCGCAACGAAGACCCACCCCACGCCGAACTCCGTGGCAAAGAGCCCCGCGGCACCGAAGGCAAAGGCCAGCGCCACGTTGAGCACCACGTTCACGGCCTTCAGCCCCACGAAGGTCATCGCCCGGCCCTGTTCGCGCAGCCGCGAGAAGGGGATGCACGACCAGACGTCGAACAGCACGATCAGACCCACCCAGACGATGTATTCGGGATGCGCGACATACGCCTCGCCCATCGCCCGGGAGATTCCCCCGCGGAAGAGCAGGAGCACGGCAAGGAAGAGCGTCGCGGCGAGCGACGTGACGCCCCACGTCGTGGCGAAAAGCCGCCGCTTGGCGCCCCGCACGTCGCCCCCGGCCTCCTCGGCCTTGGCCGAAAAGCGGAAGTAGCTCGACTCCATGCCCATGGTCAGCAGCGTCAGCGCCAGCGGGATAAGGGCGTAGACGTCGGTGACGATGCCATAGGTCTCCTGCCCGAAAATACGCGTATAGTAGGGCGTGAGCAGGTAGCTCAGGAACCGTACCACGATGGTACTGATGCCGTAGATGGCAGTCTGTTTGGCCAGTTTTTCGAGCATAGGGAGAATTACAGACAGCAAAGATACAAATTTCGCCGGAAAAATGGCTGTTCCCGGCCCCTTCTTTCAAAGAAAGAAGCCCCCGTCGGAAAACGGAGGCTGCACGCGGGCGTCCGGCACGGCCGGGGCTCAGAGCCATTTTTTATAGCGGAAGAACCAGATCGTCAGAATCGAGCAGACGATCATCAGTCCGATGGCGAAAAGGTAGCCCACGGGAATTACCCAGCCGTTCGAAAGCGTCAGCGTCCACTCCAGCTCGGGCATCGCCTTGAAGTTCATGCCGTAGATCGACGCAATGAGCGTCGCGGGCATGAAGATCACCGCCGCCACCGAGAAGATCTTCACGATGCCGTTCTGCTCGATGTTGATCAGACCCAGCGCCGCGTCCTGGATGTAGTCCAGTCGCTGGAAGCTGAAGTCCGCATGGTTGATCAGCGAGTTCACGTCCTTGATCATCAGCTGCAGACGCGGGTAGATATCGTTCGGGAAACGCTCCGAGCGCAGGATGCCCGACAGCACGCGCTGCCGGTCGAAGATGTTCTCGCGCAGCGACATCGTGCTCTCCTGAAGGGCGCTGATGCGGTGCAGCACGTCCCGGTCGATCGAGTCCTCGGAGTTGATCGCCCGCGAAAGCGCCGCAACCTGCTTGGCGATCAGCTCCACGAGGTCGGCATCGAAGTCGATGCGCACCTCCAGCAGCGAGATGAACAGGTGGTAGCCCGTCGAGTAGCTCCGGTAGTTCATCTGAAGGCGCTTCTCCGTCTCGCGGAAGGTCCGGAACTCCGTGTTGCGCACCGAGACCAGCACGCCCTCGTTCGAGATGATGAACGACACCGGCTCGACGATGAACGAATCGCCCGTCGGGACGAAGAAGTTCGCATTGGAGATGATGGCGTTTTCGTTCTCGGAGTATTTCGACGTCGACTCGATCTCCTCGACCTGCTGCTTGGTCTGCAGGCTGATCTCCATGAAGTTCTCGACGGCTTTCTGCTCCTTGATCGTCGGAAGCAGCATGTCGATCCACAGAATGTCGTCGTAGCCCAGTTCGTCGAAGAGCTTCGTGTCGGCATTCCGGATGATCTTGTTATACTGCTTGAGGTAAATTGTAATCATAAGTCGCTCTCTAAAAGTTCATTCATTCCGTGAATACATCCGAAGAGAGGCGGGACCGCAGCCCGCTAATCCCTTCAGCCGGGATTGGTCCTCGGGGCCACCTTGAGCCCCGAATCCCAGAACTTTTTGAGCGCCTTGTCTTTCTGATTGTCGAAGATGTAGTCGAAGCGCGCGAGCTCCGCATAGGCCGCGCCGGCGTCCGAAGCCCACGGAGAGTCGAGCAGCGCCTCGTAGGGGCGTTCGAGTCCGCGGGTGAGGGCCGCGCGCAGCGATTCGACCGTCTCGGGAGCCACCTCCGCACGGGCGACCCAGAGGGCGAAGGCGCACGGAAGTTTCCCGTAGGGTTTCCACGCCTCGACCAGCGGGTCGCTGCTGGCCTGCAGGGCTTTCAGCTCCGCGGCGACGCCTCCGATGCAGTATTCGGTGACGATGCGCGCCCCGGAGAGGTGCGGAACGGCCCCCGCAGGCACCAGTGCGATGTCGGCGCGGCCTTCGGCAAATGCCCGGACGGTTTCCTGAATATCCAACAAGGAGAGTGCGGCGGGAAAATCAGATGCTTCCTGCCGGATACCATAAATGAATGGCGTCGCGCTGAGGCACGACACGACGGCTATACGCGGGACTATGACCATCATCCATATAAGGTATATCTGTTGGTTTGCGAAACAAAGGTACGATAAAATCCCGAAGTTTTTCCACAAAATATGGAAAAAGTGCTGTTGGCTCTTGACAAAGGGGGGTCGGGCATCGTATATTTGCCGTACGATTCACAACGGGCGGCGCAGACCGCATCATTTATCAACACCCGGGAAATCTTCTTTTCCAGCAGGTTGCGGATCGTTATCAACATCTTTCAACAAATTTTCGTCTTTTTATCAACAGAAGCGGACGCGGCAGGAGCCCCCGTGCCGAAACCGCGGGAAAACAGGGCCAAAATACCGCCCGCAGCAGGAGGGTTTCCGGCCGCTTCCCGCATTCCGCATCCGGCTTTCTGCTTCCGGATTCCGGCTTCCGCATTAGGCATTCCGCTTCGGGCTTCCCGCTTCCCGCTCTTTCCGCTTCCTCATGCGCTCTTTTTCCCTTTCGCGTTCCTCTTCCCCGTACTTTCTTCTCCTTTTCTTCTCTTTCCCTCCCGTCTTTTTTCCGTTTCTCAACTCCTTCCCTTTTTTCCGCGCGTCCCCCGCACCGCTTTCACCCTTCCCCAAAAAACTATCGCCATGCAGTTTTCACTGATCCCCCCAGAAAACTCCCCGCTCGGCGGGGCCATCCGCTACGAGGTACGACACAACACGGCCGAAGACATCGACGTCCAGCTCCTGGATGCCACCACCGGAGTCACCCTCGCAGCCAAACGCTTTGCCTCCGTCACCTCGGCAGGATTCGACGCCGCGCCCGCCCTGCGGCGCTGCCTCCGATACGCCCCGGAGGCCGGTGCCACGGGATTCCTCTCCGCCGCAGACCGACACCTCAAGGTCACGGCCCGAGCCTTGCTCACCAACCATCAGGACATCGCGGAAACCGCCGACATCCGAACCTTCCTCCCCGGAACCAGGATACCGGAAGGCTCCGAAATCCTCACCTCCATGCCCCTCGGGCGGCTGATTCCCGAGGGCGCCTGCGACGAGCTGACCCTCTTCTCCGAGGAGAAGTGCTCGCTTACCGTCTCGGCCGTCTCGGCCGTCTCGGTCACGGCCGAAAACTACGCATCCCCGAACAGCGGACTGCAGGTATTCCGACTCGATACGCGCGACTTCCCCGGAGCCGAAACGATCCTCGTCGACGCCGGCGCGTGCGGAACGGTCTCGTATACCGTCGTCCCGGCACGCGAAGAGGCCGTACGGCTGGCCTGGCGCAGCCGCGAAGGGTCGATCGAGCACTACTCCTTCCCGATCGTAGGGTCGGCGACGCACCACACCGACAAGGTGCGGGCCGAAGGAGCGGACGGAGTGGTGGTCACGGCGGCGAAGAGCGATTTCCGCGCACGGCTCGTCTCGGCATACGAGTCCCGCGGCGTGCTGGAAGCCCTCGCCGGGATAATCGACGCCCCCGAGGTTTGGATCGTCAAGGAGGAGGGATATGAGCCCGTCGACGTGACGACCGACGAAGCGACGATCCACCGCCACGGCACGATGTCGTGTCTGGAGATCGACATACGTTCCACCCGTAAAAACGCCATCACATGGAACTGATGATCGACAACCGCCCGTGTAACCTCGGCACGGCAGGATGCGCCGTACCGGGATACGACGCCGCAAGGCTTTCCGATCCCGATGCCTCCCGCGAAGGGCGCGCACTGCAGATCGTCGTGCCCCGCACGGCGGGAAACGACCGGATCTTCTCCGACGCCGCGGATCCCCATGCCGCCGTACGGTTCAACGACAGCCGCCACACCGCCTCCCTGACCCTCGAAGGGGCTGTGCTCCTCGGAGGAAGCGTCCGCCTGCTGGGATGTGCCGACGATGGCTATCGGATCGAGATCCGCGACGGCGGTGCGGGGTGGGCCGAAAATGCCGCACGCAGAATGTTCAACACCCTCGGCGTGGAGTGGTCGGGGATTCTGGCCCCGACGACGATCGTCGAAAGCTGGACAAGCGACGAGCCGGTGAAGTTCTTCCCGATCCTGCGCGACGAATACGAGCAGCAGAACAGTTCGACGGATCTGCTCCCGGCCGAGAGGCTGCTCTCCGTGGACGACTACCACCCGTTCCTGCATCTCGCCACGCTTCTCGAAGTCCTCTTCGACGAGGCCGGATACCGGGTCAGGAGCAACTTCCTGCAGTCGGACTTCTTCCGGTCGCTCTACATGAGCGGCGCCTACGCATCGCGCGACACCACGGCGGTGGTCAACCGTATGGGATTCTCGGCCCGGAGGCTGGGCCCCGCAACGGCGCAGGCCGACGAGTTGGGGCGCGTCTGGGCGAACCCCAAGGCCGTGGCCAACACCGTGGGCAATATCGTCGACACGGCGACCCCGGGAAGCGTCGACGTCGACGGGGTGGCCATCGACGGGCTCTACAACAACGGGAACTGTTTCTCGACCGACAACGGGAAGATCGTCTTCACACCCCCGACCGAAGTGAACGTCGGATTCGAATACTACCTGAAATATACCACCGAACACCGCATCCTCTCGCGGACTCGGCTGCGGGGCTTCGACACGATTTACCTCGGGCCGGGGTCGGAGTTCCGATTCCAGCTGGCGAACCGTTACGAAGACCTCCGCGGGGCGATCACCGCGAACTTCTCCTACCGGGCGGTGGTGTTCGACCATGAGGAAGGGGCGCGATACCGGCTGCTCTACACCCTGAACGGCTCCCCGGGAAGCGTATGGACCACGTTCGCGGCGCGTTCGGCACTGGTCACCACTCCCGCCTCGGGAACCGTCGCGGAACCGCAGCTCCAGATCTACAGCGACGGGCTTTGGGCCGACTACGCGGGCGACTGGGCCCTCTACAACGGATACATCGGCGAAACGGGCCAGACGACCGTCGAAGTACGTCTCCGCACCGTAGCCGAGACGGTCTCCGCGACGGATCCCAAATACTTCAACCTCGCCTATTTCGAGGGAGCCGAAGAGGGGATGTCCCTGGCCCTGCACAAGGAGTGCTCGCTGCGCCCGCGGTTCCTCTCGGGCCCCGGATTCGGCTCGAACATCTCCTTCGGGGATGTCGCCCGCCACAGCATCCGCCAGATCGAGCTCCTCGAGGCGCTGATCCACCTGTTCGACCTGCGGATATTCTCCGAGGAGGCGACGCGCACGGTATGGATCGAACCGGCCGACGACTTCTTCGGCGCCGGGCCCGAGGCCGACTGGAGCGACCGCACGGATTTCTCGCAACCCGTCGAGGTGCTGGAGTGCGTCACCCAGACCCATGAGACCCGCACGTGGTGCTACCGCGAAAGCGACGGCCCCGTGGCGCGCCTCGACGCCGAGAGCGGCTCGGAGTTCGGGGCCTGGAGCTTCTCCACGGACTCCTACGCCGCGCTGCAGGGCGAACAGACGCTCCGCAACCCGCTCTTCCGCCCGACGCTCAACGCCTCGGGACGGTATCTCAACGCCCCGGCGGCCCAGATTCCCCAGGTCGGAGACCGCGACAACGCCGAGGAGGACGGAACCAATTTCACGCCCCGGATCGTCCGTTTCGCCGGCATGCACCCGCTTCCCGAAGGGCAGCGATGGGGATATCCCTCAGAAGAGGCGGCCTATCCGCTCGTGGCCTTCCATTTCGCGGGAGACGACTCCGAGAGTCCCTTCACGCTCTGCTTCGAAGACCGCGACGGCGCACAGGGGCTCCACCGCTTCCACGACCGCGAAGCGCTGCGCAGCGCCACGCGCCAGCAGATCGCCCTCTCGCTGCGGATCGCACCCCATGAATTCGAGGCCCTCTTCACACCCGGGGCCGGAGGCCCCGACATCCGTTCCGTATTCCGCATCGACACCGGGTGCGGCACCGTGCGCGCCACGCTCGACAAGATCGGGGAGTACGACCCCCGCAAAGGCTCCGTGCAATGCCGGTTCAACCGCCTGATCGAAGACTGACCATGACCCGGCTGGACGAACTCCTCGAAGAGGCGGCGCTGCGCGAGATCCGCGGACTCCCGGTTCGGGAAGCCCTCAGGAAGCTTTTCGAAACGGGGCTCATCGACCGCCGCCGTTGCGAACGGCTGGCCATACGCCACGACGTCGAACGCCTCCAGGCCCGGGGAATACCCCGCTGCGAAGCCCTCGAAGTTGCCGCACGCACCTACTGCTGCTCCTACGAAAAGGCCCGCAACGCCTTTTACGACAAGACGAAATAACCCTATCCACACATTCCGAAACATGAAATCAGACATTCTAATCAACCATTCGCCCGGTCTGTGCCAGATCGACATCGAAGGCACCATCGGCGTTCCCGAAGAGTGGCAGTTCGAAGATCCCGACGCCCGGGTAACCACCTACCAACGCTTCCGCGACACGCTGCGGCGCATCGCCGAGATCGACGCCGAGGAGGTTGTCGTCAACATCCGCTCGACGGGCGGAGACGTCAACGACGCCCTGCTGATCCACGACGCCCTGTGCCAGCTCCCGGCGCACATCACCACCCGCTGCTACGGGTACACGGCCTCCGCGGCAACGATCATCGCCCAGGCCGCGAGCGAGGGATGCCGCTGCATCTCGGCAAACGCCCTCTACCTGATCCACGCGTCCATCTGCTCGGCAGAGGGAAATGCCGCGGAGATGACCCGGAAAATCGAACTCCTCCGGCAGACCGACGCCCGGATCGCCGGGGTTTACGCCGCCCGATCGGGGCATCCCGCCGGGGAATTCGAATCCCTGATGTCCGAAAACAACGGGAACGGCCGCTGGCTCTCGCCCGAGGAGGCGCTTGCCGCGGGACTTGCCGACCGCATCATCGACCCCGCGGACGACAGCGGGAAATCACTGGTCGGAAACCTCTCCGAGGGATGGAAGAGGATGATCGCCCGTATCGGGCGGAAAAAGCGGCAGGAACCGGAGCCCGACCGCAACGTCCTGCACTTCGACGGCGAAGGACCGCAGTCGCTGATACACTCGGCAATCGCGGCCGAAGAGGCCCGCAACCGCGCACTCCCCTCAAGGACGCGGCCCTGCGAAGACCCCTCCTACGGAGACACCATCCGCTCGGCGAACGAGCGCGCCTATGCCGAGGACGCCCGGCGTTTCCGGAAATACGAATAAGCAAACGACTCGCTCCGGCGGCCCGGCAGCCGCTCCCGGAGCTTCCGTTTCCACCTTTTCATTCACTTTTCCCACCAAACAAACCAAACACACCATGAACTACATCGAACAAGCCAAGCAGTATTCCGGCACCGAGCTGGAAAACATCTTCTTCCGCCCGATGCTGACCGGAAATTCGGCCCGCGAACTCGGCGTGCGCGTGCTCTACAACATGCCGCAGCCCACCTACGTGCAGCTCTGGGACGGAGCCCGCAACCTCCTGCAGAAATACACCGCGGCGGGATGGACCGGCGGCACCGCAGCCACACGCACCGAAAAGGCCATTCAGCTCAGCCGCGTGAAGGCCGAAATGGGATTCTCGGCCGCCGACTACTTCGCGATGGTCTACGAAAAGGTCGCCTCGCTGGTAAACGCCCACATGGACGACCTGACCGGAACCGAACTCGAAGCCGCCGAGACGGAGCTCTTCCGGCAGTCCCTGGCCGAGAACATCCGTGTCACGATGTGGATCGGAGACACCTCCGCCTCCTCGGGTTACAACACCTTCAACGGATTCCTGAAGTTCATCAAGCGCGGCGCCGACAGCGAGGACTTCTACAACACGGTCATCCAGGCCGACTCGCTCTCCGGAAGCGACGGAATCGTCGCCCTCTTCGACAAGCTCTGGGAGAATGCCGACCCGCGGATCCACGACAGCCGCTCGCAGGGGCAGCTGGCATACTTCGTCACCTCGGATCTCTACCGGCTCTACGAGAAGTACCTCGACTCGAAGGGCGGCGACCAAGCCTATGTCGACGCACAGAACGGTCGTCCGCAGCTCGCCTACCACGGCATCCCGGTCATCGACCTCCAACTCGGAAGCTACCTCTCGGGAACCTCCTATCCGCCGACCTTCTGCATCCTCACCGACCGCCGCAACCTCGTCCTGGCGGTCAACACCGCCGACATGCCCGGAAACGAGGTGCGCATGTGGTACAATCCCGACGAGATGGAGAACCGCCAGCGGGCCGTCTTCATGGCCGGGTGCGAGCTGCTCGACCCGAAGCTGATCGCCTACGCCTACAAAACAGCCTAACGGCCCCACCGATCCGGGGACCGCTCCCCGACGGGCGGCCCCCGGCAAAAAAAAGAAAACACCATGGACAAAAATCCGAAATTCAAACCCGCGGTAAGGGTCTCCGACCGTACGGACCCCTACATCCAGCTCGGGCCCCGCAGGGTCGAGGACGACCGGTTCTGGAGATGGGGCGACGACAACCTCTTCCCCGCGGCCCTGGCCCTGATGGCCCGACGCTCGACGACTCACCGCCGCATCATCAACGACAAGGCCGACTATATCTCGGGCAAGGGGTTCATATGCGACGAGGGGCGCGTCCCGGATCTCGGGGCCTTCGTCCGCCGCGCGAACGGCAACGGCGAGAGCCTCCGGCAGGTGTTCAACAAGCTGGCGCTCGACAAGTCCCTCTTCGGGAACGCCTTCCTCGAGGTCGTGACATCCCCCGCCCACACCTTCCTCTCGCTCTACCACCAGGACGCCTCGCGATGCCGCATAGGCCGCGACGGACGGCATGTGCTGCTCCACCACGACTGGGCCGCATTCAAGGCCGAGGAGGCCCTCACCCTCCCGCTCTACCCGCTCTTCGAGGAGCAGCCCGACGGAACCCTGCGTTCGATGGTACACTACAAGGATTACGAACCCACGTTCGAACACTACGGCGTACCGCCCTACATCGCCGGATTCGGCGTCTCGGCCATCGCCTACAAGACCGACCGGTGGAACATCTCCCGCCTGGACAACTCGTTCCAGCCCTCCGGGGTGATGATGCTCGACTCGTCGGTCGACAACGAGGCCGACGCCGAACGAATCGCCCGCCTGGCGGAGCAGAAGTTCGCCGGAAGCCCCGGGCAGGTGATGTTCGTCATCCGCGACGGAGGCGACGACGACAACTCGCGCTTCATTCCCATCGAGTCGCAGAACGAAGGGGACTGGCACACGCTCCACGAACAGGCCGTGAGCGACATCGTCGTGGCGCACTCGTGGTTCCGCACCCTGAGCGGTCTGGAGTACTCCGGGGGGTTCAGTGCCGAACGCATCCTGCACGAGTACGAGGTGGCGCTCAACACCGTGATCCTCGCCGAGCAGGCCGAGCTCATCGAGCCGATCCGTGCGATCCTCGCCTCCGTCCTTCGCCTCGACGCATCCTCGCTGCAGATCGTAAACCGCCCGCCGACGCGTTCGAAGCCCATCTACATGAAGGTCTGGGAGGCCCGCAAGGCCGACGGACTCGACTACGACCCGGAGGATCCGCGACAGCAGGCTTTCCTCTCGGAAATCACAAAGTACAACGTACAACGAATCGGCTGACCGGATCCCTCCGGCAGCCGGTTCTCCATCGCTTCCCGATCCATGAAAACCCTCGTTACCCCTCTGCAAGTCCTCAAACTCGCCTTCGCCGAAGGCGCCTACCTCCCGACCGACACCGTCACCGAGGCCGATATCGCCGCCGCCGAGCACCGCTACCTCGTACCGGTCATCGGCCCGGCGCTCTATGAAAAACTCCTCGCCGGGGAGTATGCCGACCTGCGCGCCGACTACCTCGCGGCCCCTGCGGCGCTCTTCACGCGGTTGTCGCTCCAGCCGCGGCTCGACGTCCGCACCGGACAGTGCGGCACCTCGGCCCCGAAGTCCGACGCCGGGCAACCGGCCGACGAAAAGGCCCGGAGGGCCCTGCTGCGCACCCTGCGTGCCGAAGCGCGCGCGATGCTGCGCCGCGCAGCCCTCCACCTGCGCGCCCATCCGGACGAATTCCCCGAATACAACCCCGCACACGACATCCTCAACCGCTGCACGACCGATGGAGGCATTGTACAGATTCGTTAGCGGCGCGGCGGCCGCGCTGGCCGCCCTCTTCGCACCCATCGGCCCGCTCGTAATCACCACGATGCTCTTCATCGCCGTCGACTTCCTCTCGGGAGTCGCCGCCGACCGCGCCTCCGCACACCGCGCGGGGCGTCCGTGGTACTTCGAAAGCTGCAAGGCCTGGCGCACGGTTCTCAAACTCGCGCTTGCGGTCACGGCCATCGCCATGGCGTGGCTCATCGACTGCTGCGTGCTCGACTTCATGCACCTGAACCTCGCGCGCCTCTTCGCGGGATTCACCTGCGGGGTGGAGCTGTGGTCGTTCCTCGAGAATGCCGCACAGCTCTCCGACGCCCCGCTCTTCCGCTGGCTGCGACGCTTCGTCCGCCGCCGCATCCGAAAGGAGGTGGGCGATGAGTAGGGGGCTGGGAAACAACAACCCGGGCAATATCCGCCGCGCGAAAGTCCGCTACCGCGGAGAGGTGCGGCCCTCGCGCGACCCGGAGTTCAAGCAGTTCGAGTCCCTGGCCTGGGGATACCGCGCGATCTTCGTGCTGCTGGACACCTACCGCCGCCGCTACGGGATCGACACCCTGCGGGGCATGCTCTCGCGCTGGGCCCCGCCCTCGGAGAACCATACCGAGGCCTACATCCGCGCCGTGGCGGGCGATACGGGAATCGACCCCGACGAGCCGCTCGATACGCGCGACGCCGCAACGATGGTTCCCGTGGCGGCATCGATCTCCCGCGTGGAGAACGGCGCGAAGGCCGACCGCGACGAAATAATCCGCGGCTGGGAGCTCTTTGTCGAATAGATTTGCTATCTTTCGTCACCGAACCTCCGCAAACCCTCCGCATGAACCTCTCCCGTCTCACGGAACGTCTCGAACGCATGCCGATGCTCCGGCTCCTCGCACCCTTCGCCGCGGGGATTGCCCTGGCGGCATGGTACACGCTGCCGCCGTGGTTTCTCGCGGCGGCTTTCGTGCTGACGGGGATGCTGGCCCTGCTGCTGCGCTCGTCGGCCGCGACGGTTGCGATGCTGCTCACCGCGGGATTTGCCGCGGCGCAGCTCCGGGCTCCGCGGCTGACCGTCCCGCAGGGCACCGACACCCTTTATGAGATTGCCGTCGAGGGATTTCCCTCCGACCGCGGCCGCTACCTTGCCGCCGATGCCTCCGTGAAGGCGTGGCGCAATCCTGCCGACGGGCACTGGCACGCCTCCGACGTCCGGTTGAAGCTCTACGCCGACTCGCTCACGGAGCTGCAGCCCGGCGAACAGCTGCGGTGCCGCGGGACGATCCGTCCGTTCCGCGGAGGCGCGGAGAGCTACCGTCGGCTCATGCAGCGCCGCGGATATGCCGGGACGCTGTGGATCGGCGAACGATCCGTATTCGAAAGACTGGAATCCGCACCCTCGGGGCTGCACATTGCGGCCGTCAACCGCCTCGCACGGCTGCGGATGGCGCCCGAGGCGACCGCCGTCGTCGAAGCGATGGCCGCAGGCGAGCGGCGTGCGCTGACCCCCGAACTGCGGGAGGCATATTCGCGCAGCGGCCTGGCCCATCTGCTCGCCGTCTCGGGCCTCCACACGGGAATTGTCTTCGTGCTCGTCAACGCCCTGCTGTGGTGGCTGCCGCTCCTGCGCCGCGGGCATCTGGCCAAGAACCTCCTGGCAATCGGCGCCGTATGGCTCTTTGTCGCGGCGGCGGGTTTCCCGCCCAGCGCCGTGCGCGCCGCCGTCATGTGCACCGTCCTGCAGACCGCCCTCGCCTCGGGGTCCGAATACGTCGGAATGAACGCCCTGGCCACGGCGGCCTTCGGCATGCTGCTGTGGAATCCCAACTGGCTCGGGGACATCAGCTTCCAGCTCTCGTTCGTCGCCGTGGCGGGGATTCTCGCATGGGGCGTGCCCCTCTGCCGCCGCTGCCGTACCCGCTGGCGGGCGGTGAACGTCGCGATCGACGCCTACATGATCGGCCTGGCGGCCAGCGTCGCAACGGCCCCGCTCATCGCCCACACCTTCGGGAGCATTCCCCTGGCCGGGCTGGCGATCAATCCGCTGGCCATTGCGCTGGCCGGGGTTGTGGTCTTCGCCGCGACGCTCTGGATGCTGCTTCCGATCGGGCTGCTCGCCCCGCTCTTCGCCTTTGCGGCGGGCCGCGCCGCCGAGGGGATCAATCTGCTGGCACGGGCGACCGCCGCACTGCCCGGCGGCGCCTTCGAATACACCCTGCCGGCCGCACCCACGGCCGCAATCTACGGGTTCTATCTGCTTGCGACCCTCGCAGCGTGGAGCCGCGAAGCGAAAAAAAGCGTACCTTTGCCGACGTGATCACCGCCGAAGAATACGAACTGCTGTGCCTTCCCGAAGTCCGGGAGGCCGTTCACCGCGCCCGGGGACGCGATCCGCTCTCCGTGGCGATGGACTGCCGCGTGCCGCACGCCCGGCTGGTCGCCACGCAGGTCAAGTACCTCGCGCGCGCCGAGGAGAAGCTCCCCTCCTATGCGGCGGCGGAATGCATCCTCCCGCCCCGAGCCTTCGAACAGGCCTCGAGCGAGGCGTGCGCCGCACACAAGCGCATCGAAGGCGACACGGTGCTGGACCTCACCTGCGGCCTGGGGGTCGACGCCCTCTACCTGAGCCGCCGCTTCCGCCGCGTGGTGGCTCTCGAGCGCGACCCCGTGCTGGCGCACGTCACGGCCTGCAACCTCGCACGGATGGGCGTTGCGAACGTCGAGGTGGTGCACGCGGCTGCCGAGGAGTTCCTCCGCCGCGAGGGGCTGCGCTTCGACTGGATCTACGCCGATCCCGACCGACGCTCGGAAAAGGGCCTCAAGCAGGTGCGCCTCGAGGCGTGTTCGCCCGACGTGCTCGCCCTGCGGCCCCTGCTGCGCCGCGCCGCACCGCGGCTGTGTCTGAAGAACTCCCCGCTGTTCGACGTCGACGAGGCCCTGCGGCTCTTTCCCCGCAGCTGCGTGGAGGTCGTCTCGCTCGGCGACGAGTGCAAGGAGGTGATGGTCTACGACGACGCTTCGGGGCCCCGCGTCATCGCCACGGCCCTCGGGCGCGGCTCGTTCGAGGCGGCGGGCGAGGGTGCGGGGGAGGCGTCGGCCGACGTCGCGCCCGAGGTCGCGCCCGAGGTCGCCCTCCGGGAGCCGCTCCCGGCTCCCGGGCCGTTCGATCCCGCGCGCTACCGCTGGCTTGTGGTGCCCGACGTGGCGCTGCGCAAGGCGCGCCTCGTGCGCCTCCACCTGCAGGGGCGTGCCGACTGCTGGAGCGACAACGGCTTCGGATTCGCCGCTGAAAAGCCCGAGGGCATCCTCGGGCGCGTGCTGGAGATCGAATCGATCGTGCCCTACGACCCGAAGCGTCTCAAGCGCGAACTGAAGGGGTGCGGCGCCGAGGTGCTCAAGCGCGACTTTCCGCTCCCGGCCGAGGAGCTGATGCGCCGCCTGGGGCTCCATCCCGGGGCCGACATCCGCCTGGCCTTCACGAAAACAGGGAACGATTTTTGGGTTATCCGCATAAAATGACTACATTTGTTCGAATACCCGGCTGCGACCCATGAAACTCAGCGAAATTCTCACCTACTTCACCGACACGATCTTCCAGCGCGACAAGCACGAATGGCGCAATCCCGTCGTGCGGTGGCTCGTGCAGCAGTACAAGCTGCTCTTCTATACCGCCCGCGGACTGCTCGAGCACGGGACCATCGTCCGCTCCGCAGCGCTGACCTTCTACACGCTCATGTCGCTCGTGCCCATCGCCGCGGTGGTCTTCGCCGTAGTAAAGGGCTTCGGGCTCGCCGACGGGCTGATCCAGAACCTCTACGACCTCTTCCCCCAGACCCCCGAGGTGATCGACTATCTGGTCGACTTCGCCGAAAACGCCCTCGAACGCGCCCGCGGAGGCGTCGTGGCCACCGTGGCGCTGCTGATGCTCTTCTGGGCCGTGATCCGCGTCTTCGGGTCGATCGAGAGCGCCTTCAACAACATCTGGGAGGTGAAGGTCGAGCGCAGCATCACCCGCCAGTGGACCGACTACATCGCCGTGGTGATGATCGTACCGATCCTCTGGACCGCCGCAAGCACCGTGGGAAACTACATCGAGTCGCTCATAGGCTTCGACAACAGCTGGTATTTCAACATCCTCTCCCGCATGGCCTCGATGGTCATCATCTGGGTGATGTTCACGCTCCTCTACCTGATCATCCCCAACGCCAAGGTCCGCCTCGGAAGCGCCCTGATGGCGGGGATCATCGCCGGGACGATCTTCCTGCTCTTCCAGTGGGGATATGTCTACGTCCAGCGGTGGATGACCTCCTACAACGCCATCTACGGAAGCTTCGCGGCCCTGCCGCTCTTCCTGATCTGGATGCAGACCTCCTGGGAGATCCTCCTCTTCGGAGGCGAGCTCTCGTTCGCCTACCAGAATATCTCGCGCTTCGACGAGGAGCGCGAATCGCTGCTCATCAGCTACGACCAGCGCCGCAAAGTCCTCCTGACGGCCATGCTCATCGTCGTGCGGTGGTTCCGCGACCGCGGAGGCGCCATCCCCTCGGAGACGATCCGCGCACAGCTCGACCTGCCCACGCGCATCGTCAACGACATCCTCTTCCAGCTGGTAAAGGCCCGGCAGCTGATCGCCGTACGCCAGGGCGACAGCGACCGCGAAGTCGCCTTCGCCCCGGCCCACGACCTCTCGAAAATCACCGTGTACGGGATCCTCGAAGCCGTGGAGCGGGCCGGGCAGACGACCATCGACCTCGCCTCGAACCCCGACCTGGCACGCATAGACCGCGAACTCGAACGGCTCAAGACCACGGTTCGCGAGTCGCCCGACAACGTCCAGCTGGTCGACCTCCTGACCCCGGATCCGCACCCCGCGGAGACGGGAAACGCAACCTCCGAACCGCGCCGAAAAGCATGAAAACACCGAGAAACGCCGTCATCATCGGAAGCGGGAACCTCGCCGAGGCGCTCGCCCGCGCCATCGCCGCGAGCGGACTCGAGCTCCGGCAGCTCTTCGCCCGCAACGAGGAACGCGCCCGCACGATTGCCTCCCTGGCCGGATGCCCCCGCGCCTCGCACCCCGGGGAGCTCTGCACGACGGCCGACATCTACCTGATCGCCGTGAGCGACGCGGCCGTCGGGGAGGTGGCCCGCACACTGCCGATCCCCGCCACAGCCGTCGTGGCCCACACCGCCGGGAGCGTCCCGCTGGAGGCCCTCCCGGAGCGATTCCCGCACCGCGCGGTCTTCTACCCGATGCAGACCTTCACCCGCGGACGGGCCGTGGACTTCCGCGAGATCCCGATCTTCGTCGAGGCCGCGGACGCCGAAGTGCAGGCCGCGGTCGAGGAATTCGCCGCGCACCTCTCCCGTACGGTCCTGCAGGCCGACTCGGCACGCCGCGCCAGGGTGCACCTCGCCGCCGTCTTCGCCTGCAACTTCGCAAACCGCATGTACGCCCTCGGCGAACGGATCGTGCAGGACGCCGGACTGGATTTCGGCATCCTCAAGCCGCTGGTCGCCGAAACGGCCCGCAAGGCCTGCGACGCCGCATCGCCCGCCGACGTACAGACCGGCCCGGCCGCACGGCACGACACGCCGACACTCGCACGGCACGAAGCCCTGCTCGCCGGCGACCCCACCCTGCAGGAACTCTACAAACAAATCAGTCAGAACATATGGGAAACTTCAAGGAAGAGATAGCCCTCTGCGACACCTTCGTCTTCGATGTCGACGGCGTGATGACCGACGGGGGCATCGTCCCCACCGCCGACGGGGACTTCATCCGCCGCTACGACGCCAAGGACGGATACGCCCTGGCCTATGCCATCAGGATGGGATACAGGGTCTGCATCATCTCCGGAGGCCGGGGCCGGATGCTCGAAAACCGCCTCCGCCTGCTCGGGGTCAAGGACTTCTACCTCGACTGCATGGACAAGATCGCCACGATGCGCGGCTACTTCGCCCGCGAAGGGGTCGATCCGCAGCATACGATCTACATGGGCGACGACATCCCCGACCTGGAGTGCATGCGCGAGGTGGGGATTCCGGTCTGCCCGGCAGACGCCGCCGCGGAGGTGATCGAGGCCTCGCGCTACGTCTCGGAGTTCCCCGGGGGTCACGGCGCCGTGCGCGACATCATCGAGCAGGTGCTCCGCGCCCGCGGCGACTGGGCCCGCAATTCGAAGGGTGTGACACCCTCGACGCTCGCCGCCTCGAGGTAGCCGGACAAGGGGTCGTGAGCCCGAAAGACGGCGGGAAAGCACACTCCGAAACACAAAACACAGCGAGGGGAGAACGGTTTCGTTCTCCCCTCGCTGTCTGTGTGCCGGAAGGCGCGGACGCCCCGGAAGCGAATGATCCGGGCGGCTACTCCTCGATGAAGTCGATGTTGACCTCGCGCTGGAAAACCTCCTGCAGCGAGATGTTCGTCTCCGTGGTGGAGATGCCCTGAATGCGGAGGATCCCGTCGAAGATCGTGTGCATCAGGTGCTCGTTGTCCACGCAGTAGAGTTTCACCAGGATGTTCCCCTTGCCGGTGATGTAGTGGCATTCGACGATTTCGGCCACCTTCTTCAGCTCCTCGACCGTACGGGCCTGCAACTGCGGATCCTTGAGCATGATGCTGATATAGGCGCAGACGTCGAAGCCCATCACCTTGGGATCCACGATCAGCCGGCTGCCGAGAATGACTCCCGCCTCGTCGAGCTTGTGGATGCGCTGATGGATCGCCGCTCCCGAGATGCCGCATTCGCGGGCGATCTCCAGGAAAGGCATGCGGGCATTCTTGATCAGGAATTTGAGGATTTTGCGATCAATCGCGTCCAGTGCGGTCTTGGCCATGGCTGTAAAAGGTTTTTTATTTGATGACGTTCAACTCCTTGCCGATCTTCGTGAAGGCTGCGATGCAGCGGTCGAGCTGTTCGGTGGTGTGTCCTGCGGAGACCTGCACGCGGATGCGGGCCTGGCCCTTCGGCACCACGGGGTAGTAGAATCCCGTCACGAAGATGCCTTCTTCCTGCAGCTTCGCGGCGAAATCCTGCGAGAGCTTCGCGTCGTAGAGCATCACGGCGCATATGGCCGACTGCGTGGGCTTGATGTCGAAACCGGCGGCCATCATGCCCTTGCGGAAGTGCTCGACGTTGGCGACCAGGCGGTCGTGGAGCTCGTTGCTCTCGGCGAGCATCCGGAACATCTCGATCCCGGCGCCCACCACGGCGGGGGGCAGCGAGTTGGAGAAGAGGTACGGACGCGAACGCTGGCGCAGCATGTCGATGATCTCCTTGCGGCCGGTGGTGAAGCCGCCCACGGCGCCTCCGAAGGCCTTGCCGAGGGTGCCGGTGAGGATATCGACCTGCCCGCGGAGGTTGTAGAGCTCGGTGATGCCGCGGCCGGTCTTTCCGAGCACGCCGGCCGAATGGCACTCGTCGACCATCACCAGGGCGTCGTACTTCTCGGCCAGGGCGCAGATCTTGTCCAGCGGTGCGGCGTTGCCGTCCATCGAGAAGACGCCGTCGGTGCAGATGATGCGGAAGCGCTGGGCCTGAGCCTTCTTGAGGCACTCCTCCAGGTCGGCCATGTCGGCGTTGGCGTAGCGATAGCGCACGGCCTTGCAGAGGCGTACGCCGTCGATGATCGACGCATGGTTCAGCGAGTCGGAGATGATGGCGTCCTGATCGGTGAAGAGGGGTTCGAAAACGCCCCCGTTGGCGTCGAAGCAGGCAGCATAAAGGATCGTGTCCTCGGTGCCGAAGTAATCGGCGATGGCCTTCTCGAGCTCCTTGTGGATGTCCTGGCAGCCGCAGATGAAGCGCACGGACGACATGCCGAATCCCCGGCTGTCCATGGCACGCTTGGCTGCGTCGATCAGGCGCGGGTTGTCCGAAAGCCCGAGATAGTTGTTGGCACAGAAGTTCAGCACCTTCTCACCTGCAACCTCGATCTCGGCCCGCTGGGGCGAACAAATGATGCGTTCCCGCTTGTAAAGCCCTGCAGCCTCGATTTCGGCGAGTTCATTCTGCAGGTACTCCTTGATTTTTCCGTACATATTCCGTTATTTTTTTGATGAGAATCCGAGTTTGAAGTATCAATTTGTTACAAATGTACGATAAATTTTCGAAAACCGACACATCGCCCCGTTTATTTTTTCCTCCGGAAGTTACGGATCGTCAGCGCCGTATCCGAAACAGGCCCCGCAGGGCCCCGCAGGGCTCTCCCGGGGAGAAAAGGAGGTTGCGGAAATGGCGAAAAAGGAACGCATTCCACGAATTCGCGACTGATCGACCCGCGGGGGAACTCCCGTCGGCAAAATTTCTCCCCCTTTGCGCCCTCTTGTTCCGAAAAAATACATATCTTTGTTATTCCGTCAATCATTGCTACCTGACTTATGAAAAAATCGTGCGTTTTGGTCAGCGGCGGAGCCGGTTACATCGGCTCGCACACGACCGTAGAGCTCATCAATGCCGGGTACGACGTGGTCATCGTCGACAACTTCTCCAACAGCGACATGAACGCCGTCGAGGGTGTGCGCCGCATCACGGGCGTCGACATCCCCTTCGTCGAGGTCGACTGCTGCGACCGGGCCGCCTTCCGCAAGGTCTTCGAAAAGTATGAATTCGACTCGGTGATCCACTTCGCCGCCTCGAAGGCCGTGGGCGAATCGGTGCAGAAACCCCTCGAATACTACGGCAACAACCTCACGTCGTTCATGAACGTCATCTCGCTCATGCGCGAGTTCGGACGGCAGAACATCGTCTTCTCGTCGTCGTGCACCGTCTACGGAGAGCCCGAGAAGCAGCCCGTCACGGAGCAGACGCCGCGCAAGCCCGCCACCTCGCCCTACGGCAACACGAAGCAGATGTGCGAGGACATCCTGCGCGACTCGCTGGCCGCCTACGCCGGCATGAAGGGCATCGCCCTGCGCTACTTCAACCCCATCGGCGCGCATCCCTCGGCACTGATCGGCGAACTGCCGCGCGGCGTGCCGCAGAACCTCGTGCCCTACATCACGCAGACGGCCGCCGGCATCCGCGAATGCCTCTCGGTCTTCGGCGACGACTACCCGACACCCGACGGATCGTGCATCCGCGACTACATCGACGTCGTAGACCTGGCGAGAGCCCACGTGGCCGCCATCCGCCGCATGATCGAGGACAAGAACAAGGCCCCCTACGAGATCTTCAACGTCGGCACCGGCCGCGGGGTCTCGGTGCTCGAGCTTGTCCGCAAGTTCGAGGAGGTCAACCACCTGAAGCTCAACTACAAGATCGCACCGCGCCGCGAGGGCGACATCATCGCCATCTGGGCCGACCCGTCGCTCGCGAACAACGAGCTGGGATGGAAGGCCGAGCGCACGCTCGACGAGACCCTCGCCTCGGCATGGGCCTGGGAGAAGCACCTGCGGGGCCTCAAGTAACCGGCAGCACCCTGCGTCCGAAACGGAGCCGGGAAGCCCGTGGCCGAAACGGAACCGGGAAGCCCGCGTCCGAAACGGAGCCGGGAAGCCCGCGTCCGAAGCGGAGCCGAAAGATCCGGCTCCGCTTTTTTGCACCCAAACGGCACCGTGTTTTTATCCCCCGAAAGGCGCCGCACCGGCACCCCGGTGCGCCTCGGGAAAGGTTTTTTCTTTGAAAGTTTCTTTTTCTCAAAGGTTTTGCCTATCTTTGCAGCCCGAACAGGCGGATGTGGGACGCGACCCGCTTCGAGGCCGCGTTGAGAACCGCCGAAGGCAACACAAACAAAAAACTTTTTTCAACACATGAAAACCATTTCCGTAAAGGCCGTGAAGCGCGACGCTTTCGGCAAGAAGGCCGCCAAGAGCGTACGCCGTGAGGGTCTGATCCCCTGCGTACTGTGCGGCAACGGCGAGACCGAGACCTTCTCGGTGGATCCCCGCGAGATCAAGCCCCTGATCTACACCCCCAACTCCTACATCGTGGAGTTCGACGTCGAGGGCAAGAAGGAGCTCGCCGTACTGCGCGAGGCACAGTTCCACCCCGTGCGTGAGCAGATCCTCCACATGGACTTCTTCCGCATCGCCGCCGGCAAGCCCGTATCGATCGCCATCCCCGTACGCCTGACCGGTAACGCCGAGGGTGTGAAGGTCGGCGGCAAGCTGACCCTTTCGGCCCGCAAGCTTACGGTGAGCGCCCTGGTCGAGAACCTCCCCGACGAGATCGTTGTGGACGTGACCGAGCTGGGTGTCGGCAAGACCATCTTCGTCGGCGACCTGCAGTTCGAGAACCTGAAGTTCGTGACGCCCGCCACGACGGCTGTCTGCGCCGTACGCGTAACCCGTGCATCGCGCGGTGCCGAGGCCGCAGCGAAATAGTCGCGCTGCGCGAAGCGAATCATGAAATACCTCATTGTTGGTCTCGGGAACATCGGCGTCGAGTACGCCGGCACCCGTCACAACATCGGTTTCAACGTGTTGGACGCCCTTGCAGAGGCGTCCAACGCTGTTTTTACCACCGCACGCTACGGCGACGTGTCCGAAATCCGATACAAGGGGCGCACACTCCTGCTGCTCAAGCCCTCGACCTACATGAATCTCTCGGGCAAGGCCGTCCGCTACTGGATGGACGCCGAGAAGATCCCGCTCGAGAACCTGCTCGTCATCTCGGACGACATCGCCCTGCCGTTCGGCACCCTGCGCCTGCGCCCGAAAGGGAGCGCCGGGGGCCACAACGGACTGAAGAACATCGCCGAACTGCTCGGCACCGAGGAGTATGCGCGCATGCGCTTCGGCGTGGGCGGCGACTTTCCCCGCGGCCATCAGGTCGACTACGTCCTGGGCGAATGGACCGAGGAGGAGCGCAAGGCCATGCCCGAGCGGCTGAAGGTCTTCGTCGACGCCATCCGTTCGTTCGCCACGCAGGGGTGCGCCCTGACGATGAACTTTTTCAACAAGAAGTAGGAAGGGGACGACAGAGGGGAGGATGAACGGCAGCTCCCCCGGAGCGCCCCGGCGCCACAAAATGGCAAATGAAAAAAGCGGCCTCGGAAGGTCGCTTTTTTTGTGTCTACGCCCGGCGGCGGCAAGGGCCCGTTACGCTACTCCTCGTCGTCGTAATAGAGGTCGTCCATCAGGGTATCGAGCTCCCGCCGCTCCTTCTTCGTCGGGCGCCCCGTGCCGCGCTCCCGGAAGACGAAGATCGTCTCCCGCGGGACGTTGAGCTTGTCCAACTCCTCCTGCGGGGTGATGTTCAGGCAGTACATCGGAACGTTCTTGGCCCCCTGGCGGCTCGTGACAAGATCGAGCACCTTGTAGGAGTAGGTCACCTGCTGCCGGCGCACGGCGATCACATCGCCGATCTTCACCTCGCGCGACGGCTTGGCATACGAACCGTTCACCGTCACCTTGTTGGTGCGGATGGCGTCGGCGGCATCGCTGCGGGTCTTGAACACCCGCACGGCCCAGAGGTATTTGTCCAAACGGATATCGTTCATCGTTACAAAATCCTATTTTTCATACAACGTTTCGCTCTTCGGGCGGTCATGCGACTGCTCGTCGTTCTGGCGGCTTACGCTCAGGATCATCCCCAGGGCGATGGTCGTGAAGAGCACCGACGAACCACCGCGGGAGATGAGCGGCAGGGTCTGACCCGTCTCGGGGATCAGGTTCACCGTCACCATGATGTGCAGCAGCGCCTGGCAGGTGATCAGCAGCGCAAGGCCCAGCACCAGCAGCCCCGGGAAGGCCGTGCCGCAGCGGCGGAAGATCTCGATCGCCCGGAAGAAGATCCACAGGTAGAGCATCAGCAGCACCACGGCGAGGATGATGCCGTACTCCTCGACGAAAAAGGCATAGGCGTAGTCGCTCTCCGGGTGGATCATCTCCACGCGCATGGCGCTCTGCCCGGCGCCCTCGCCGAGGATGCCGCCGTTGTGGATGGCGATCATCGAACGCTCCGTGTCGGAGAGGTGTTCGATGGGTTTCTCGGTCTGCGACTGCGTCCAGAGGTGGATCCATGTCGAGACACGCCCTTCGGCCGTCTCGCTGCGCCCGAGGTTGAGCGTCATGATGAGGACGATGCCCGCCACGGCCCACCCCACGAGCTTCATCAGCTCGCTGAAGCGCACGCGCCCGATGAGCATCATCACCCACGAGGCGAGGAAGACCAGCACGGCCGAGGAGGTGTGCGCGGGGAAGATCACCAGGCACGAGACGAAGACCGGCATCAGGATGGGCCACGTTCCCTCGCGCCAGATCCTCCGCTGCAGGGGCGACGTACGCCACGTCCAGAATTTCCAGCTCGGGACGATGCGGATGCGGTCGATCTTCGACTGGCGCCCGGCCAGCTGCCGCGCCAGGAAGAGCACCGTGGCGACCTTCAGCGCCTCGGAGGGCTGGAACTGGAACGGCCCGAGGGGGATCCACCGCGCGGCGCCGTTGGTCGTGGAGCCGATGAAGTAGACCGCGACGGTCAGGGCCACCGAAAGGAAGTAGACCGGACGCGAGAGGAGGTTGTAGATCCGGCAGTTGATCTTCTGCACGGCGACCATGATCACGAGGCTCACGGCAAGGATCATCAGCTGCTGGCGCAGGAAGTGGGCCGTCGTACGGGCCGTATGGGCGTCGTAGGCCATTTTGGCCGTCGACGAATAGACCACCAGCACGGAGATCACCGCGAGGGCGGCGATGATGATCCACAGCACGCGGTCGCCCGTAAAGATCCGGAACTTCGGAGTCTCCGCGGCCTGCGCGGCCGCCGCCGTACCGCCCGCTGCAGCGTCGGACGGGCCCTCGGAGGGGTTGCCCGACGTCTCCGCGCGGCGCCTTCCGGCACGGCGCTCCGCGGCACCGGCCGCCGGATCCTCCCACGGCCGGGCGTCGCGCGCCATGCGGGCAGCCTCACGTTCGTCGTATCTCTTCTCGTCGCGTTCCATCGTACGGGCCGTTAAGCGTTGTTCCTAACCCACTCCTTGAAGAGTTCGCCGCGGTTTTCGTAGTTCTTGAAGAGGTCGAAGCTCGCGCACGCCGGCGACAGCAGCACGGCATCCCCCGCACGGGCCGCGGCCTTGCAGGCCTTCAGCGCGTCGTCGAGCGACGCGGTGGAGACCACCTCGGGCACCACGCCCGTGAATTCGCGCACGAGTTTCGCGTTGTCCACGCCCATGCAGACCAGCGTATGAACCTTCTCGCGGGCAAAGGCCTTCAGGGGTTCGTAGTCGTTGCCCTTGTCGGTGCCGCCGGCGATCCACACCACCGGGCGCGTCATGCTCTCGAGGGCGTAGTAGACCGAATCGACGTTCGTGGCCTTCGAGTCGTTGATCCACAGCACGCCGTCCTTTTCGAGCACCGGTTCGAGGCGGTGCTCCACGGGTGCGAAATCGTAGAGCGAGCGGCGGATCTGCGCAGGTGCGACCCCGGCGGCCAGCGCCGCGAGCGCCGCGGCCATGGCATTGTAGGCGTTGTGCAGCCCCTTGATCTGCAGCTTCGAGGTGTCGATCTCCACCGACGCCTTGCCGGCCGTGGCGGTGAACACTCCGTCGCACAGGAAGGCGTCCCCGGCGCCGCTGGCCACGGCATTGCGCGCCGCGAAGGGCAGCTGCCGCATCCGGAAGTCGTACTTCGGGAGCTGCTGCCAGATCACCTCGTCGTCGCCCGAGTAGACGAACCAGTCGCGCGAGGTCATGTTCTGCGTGATGCGCATCTTGGCGTCGACGTAATTCTGGAAGCAGTGGTCGTAGCGGTCGAGGTGATCGGGCGTGATGTTCATGAGCACGCCGATGTGGGCCCGGAAGCGGTACATGCCGTCGAGCTGGAACGAACTCAGCTCCAGGACGTACCAGTCGTACGAACCCGTAGCCACGGAATAGGCGAAGCTCTCGCCGATGTTGCCCCCGAGGGCCACGTTGTAGCCCGCGTCGCGCAGGATCTTGTAGATGATCGACGTGGTGGTGGTCTTTCCGTTCGAGCCGGTGATGCAGATGCACTTCGCGCGGCCCATGTAGCGGCCCGCGAACTCCATCTCCGAGATCACCGGGATGCCCGCCTCGCGAATCCGCCGCACGATGGGCGCCGTGTCGGGGATGCCCGGGGACTTCACGACCTCCGTGGCGGCGAGAATGCGCTCCTCGGTGTGTCCGCCCTCCTCGTAGGGCACCTCCCACTCGTCGAGTTTCGACCGGAAGCGGTCGGCAATCTTTCCGGCGTCGGAGAGGAAGACCCCGAAGCCCTTCTTTTTGGCGAGGATCGCGGATCCGTATCCGCTGATGCCCCCGCCCAGTACGACGATGTTTTTCATACGTTATCGAATCTTCAGCGTGACCAGCGTAATGGCTGCCAGCAGCAGCGAAATGATCCAGAAGCGGGTGACGATCTTGGTCTCGAACATGCCCCTTTTCTGGTAGTGGTGGTGGATCGGCGACATGAGCAGCACGCGGCGGCCCTCGCCGTACTTGCGTTTGGTGTACTTGAACCACCCGACCTGCAGCATCACCGAGAAGCTCTCGACCAGGAAGACGCCGCAGAGGATCGGCAGCAGCAGCTCCTTGCGGATGCAGAGGGCGAAGACGGCGATGATGCCGCCGATCGACAGCGAGCCGGTATCGCCCATGAAGATCTGCGCCGGAAAGGAGTTGTACCAGAGGAATCCGACCAGTGCGCCGACCAGCGCCGCGGCAAAGACCACCAGCTCGCCGCTTGCCGGGATGTACATGATGTTGAGGTAGTCGGCGTAGACGATGTGCCCCGAGAGGTAGGCCAGGATGCCCAGCACCGCGACGATCGGCACCGAGACGCCCGTGGCCAGGCCGTCGAGGCCGTCGGTGAGGTTCGCGCCGTTCGACACCGCCGTGACCACGAAGATCGCCACGAGGACGTACAGCAGCCACGTCGCCGTCTCGTTGCCCCCGGTGAGCCATCCGTAGTCGAATTCGTTGTTCTTGACGAAGGGGATGGTCGTCTGCGTGGTCTTCAGGCTCTCGGAGCTCACCACGACGTTGCGCTGCACGCTTTCGAGAACCTCGCCGCCGGCATCCATGTAGACCGTCTGCACGGGCTGCGTGACCTTCTCGCGCACGACGATCTCGGGCGAGAGCCACATCGTCGTGCCGACGATGATCCCGAGTCCCACCTGCCCGATGATCTTGAACCTCCCCTTGAGGCCCTCCTTGTGGTGGCGGAACACCTTGATGTAGTCGTCCAGCCCGCCGATGAGCCCCAGCCACACGGTCGAGACGAGCATCAACTGCACGTAGATGTTGTCCAGGCGCCCGACGAGCAGCATCGGCACCAGAATGGCCATCAGGATGATGACCCCGCCCATCGTCGGGGTGCCCTTCTTCTGGAGCTGCCCCTCGAGTCCGAGGTCGCGGATCTCCTCGCCGATCTGCTTGCGCCGCAGGAAGTCGATCACCCTGCGTCCGAAGATGATGACGATCAGCAGCGAAAGGATGATGGCTGCCGCCGCGCGGAACGAAATGTACTGGAACATGCCCGAGCCGGGCAGGTCGTAGGCCTGGTCGAGGTATTTGAAAAGATGGTAAAGCATGAGTTTGTATCAGCAGCGTTTTTTTAGTTTCGGGAAAGGGTTTCGAAGGCTTTGCGGAGCTCTTCGCGGTCGTCGAAGTGGTGTTTCTCGTCCCCGACGATCTGGTAGGTCTCGTGCCCCTTTCCGGCCACGAGCAGCAGGTCGCCCGGATGCGACATCATCACGGCCGTGCGGATCGCCTCGGCGCGGTCCGTAATGCGCAGGTAGCGCGTCCCGGCATCGAGTCCCGCGGTCATGTCGTCGAGAATCGCCTCCGGAGCCTCGTGGCGCGGGTTGTCCGAGGTGAAGATCGCCGTCGAGGCGTGCTTCACGGCAATGGCCGCCATTTCGGGGCGCTTCGTGCGGTCGCGGTCTCCGCCGCAGCCGCACACCACGATGAGCTGCTGCGTCGGCGTGCGCAGCTCCCCGATAGTCTGCAGGACGTTCTCCAGGGCGTCGGGCGTGTGGGCGTAGTCGACGATGGCCGTCGTGCCGTTCGCGGCGCGCACGACCTCGAAACGCCCGTCGACGGGCTGCAGCGTACTCATCACGCGCAGCACCTCCCGGCGGTCGAGCCCCAGCAGGCACGCGGCGCCGTAGACCGCAAGCAGGTTGTAGGCGTTGAACCGCCCGAGCAGCGAAACCCACAGCTCCTGCCCGTCGAGGCGCAGCAGCATGCCGTCGGGATGCATCTCGAGAATCTTCCCGCGGAAGTCGGCCATCGCCCGCAGCGAATAGGTGCTCACCCGCGCCGCGGTGTTCTGCACCATCACGGCGCCGTTGCGGTCGTCGGCGTTGGTCAGCGCGAAGGCCCCCGCGGGCAGCGTGTCGAAGAAGCGTTTCTTGGCCCGGATGTACTCGGCGAAGGTCTTGTGGTAATCGAGGTGGTCGTGGGTGATGTTCGAGAAGATGCCCCCTGCGAAGTCCAGCCCCCGGGTGCGCTCCTGCACGATGGCGTGCGACGAACACTCCATGAAGCAGTAGTCGCATCCCGCGTCGGCCATCTCGCGCATCATGGCGTTCAGACGGATCGGGTCGGGCGTGGTGTGCGTCGAGGCGATCTCGCGTCCGTCGATGCGGTAGACCACCGTGGAGATCAGCCCCGCGCGGTACCCCATGGCCCGCACCAGGTCGTAGAGAAGCGTCACGGTCGTCGTCTTGCCGTTGGTGCCGGTGATGCCCACGAGTTTCAGCTCCCGGCTCGGATATCCGTAGAAGGCTGCGGCCATGTCGGCCATCGCCCCTGCCGAATCCTCCACCACGACATAGGCGACCCCTGCGGCCTGCGGCTCGGGAAGACGCTGGCAGACAACCGCCGCGGCCCCTCGTTCGACGGCCGCGGCGATGTAGTCGTGTCCGTCGGCCTGCGTGCCGACGACGGCGAAGAAACAGTCGCCGGGCCGCACCGCCCGGGAGTCGAAGGCCAGCCCCCCGACCACCGTCCCGCCGTCGCCCAGCAGCGCCTTGACGGGTGTGTGCACCAACATTTCGCTAAGTACTTTCATATCGTTTTCTGTTTCGGATCCAACACTATTTCAACGTCACGGAGACCGTCATCCCCGGGGAGACGTGCGCCCCGTGCGCCGGCGACTGCTGCACGACCGCCCCCTGGCCCGAGAAACGGACACGCAGTCCGCGGCTCTCGAGCAGGAAGAGCGCATCCTTCAGCCCCATGCCGCGGACGTCGGGCATGCGGTCGGCAGACGCCTCGAGCGAGGTGATCGTAACGTTCGAAAGGCTGTCGACCTGCGTACGGCCCCAGCCCGTGCGGCGGTCGAACGACGTGCGCGGCGAGAACTTGTCCGTCACGCGGCGGATCTGCGCGATGTCCCCGCCCTTCACCCGCTCGGGATAACGGTGCGGGCCGCCCGTTTCGAGGCGGCTGTACCAGTCCTGCCCGCGGTTGAAGATGTAGTCGACCATGCGTTTGACAACCGGGCCTGCCAGCGGCCCTCCGTAGTAGGCCTTGCCGGCCTGCGCACGCGTCTCGATGGTCGTCAGCACCGTATAGCGAGGCGCCTCGGCCGGGAAGAAGGCGATCATCGAACCGAGGTAGTAGCGGCCCTCGCGGCTCCGGGCGTCGGTGATCTGCGCCGTACCGGTCTTCGCGGCGACCCGCACGCGCGTCGTGTCGCGGAAGAAGTTGCTCGCGGTGCCCTCCGTGCAAACGGCCTGCAGGCACGTGCGAACCTCCTGCAGCGCCGAGCGCGAGGCGATCGACGAGGCGATCGTACGGCTTTCGAAACGCTCCTCGACACGTCCGTTGCGGCGCATCTCGCGCACCAGCACGGGGGAGATCATCCGCCCGTCGTTGGCAATGGCGTTGTAGAAGGTGATCATCTGGATCGGAGCCAGCCGCACACGGTATCCGTATGCCATTTTCACCAGCATGACCCCCGGGTCGGGGACCTTCCAGTCGGTGGTGATCGAGGGTTTCCGCTCCCCGAGGCGTTCGAGGCCCACGGTCTCGCCCAGATGAAGCTCGTTATGGAGGAAATCGCTGTACTCCTGTTTCTTGCCCGTGGCGCCGTAGTAGTCCCACATCGCCTTGGCGAAGTAGACGTTCGACGACGAGGCCACCGCCCGGCTGAAGTCGATCTCATGGTCGCCGCGGTGCGAATCGCGGATGTTGCGCGCCGGGCCCACCTTCACGGGGTCGCCGTTGTGGGTGTCGTAGACCGTCGAGACGGGCATCCTCGCGTCGTCGAGCAGCGTGAGCATCGTGGCCAGCTTGAAGGTCGACCCGGGCTCCATCGAGCGGCTCAGGGCGTAGTTCTCGCGCTCGGCGAACGTCCCGTCGGCATTGCGCCCGAGGTTCACCATCGCGAGGATCTCCCCCGTGTGAACCTCCATGACGATCGTCGTGCCCCACAGGGCGTTCTGGCGCTCGAGCTGGCTCCGCAGGGCCTTGTCGGCGACGTCCTGCAGGTCGAGGTCCAGCGTCGTGACGATGTCGCACCCGTCCTCGGGATCGGAGTGTTCGCCCCCGGCCACCCATCCGTAGAAGCCCCGGGCGATACGCTGGCGCGTGACGTGTCCGTCACGCCCGGCCAGCTCCTCGCGGTAAGCCTCCTCGATGCCGTAGTTGCCGCGGTCGCCGATCAGCCCGATCGTGCGGCGCGCCAGCTCCCCCTGCGGATAGATGCGCTCGTCGCGCTCCACAAGGCGGTAGACCATGCCCATGTTCCAGTTCAGCAGCGGATAGCGGCGCAGGATCTCCCACTCGGCGAAATCCACCTCCCGGGGGAAGATGTTCACCGGCGTATGGTCGCGGATCGTGTCGTAGATGCGTTTGGTGACATACTCCTCGCCCCGCAGGCGGTCCATGATCCGTGCCAGCCACCCCTCGGAACGCAGGTACGAAGTATCGCGCCCGTTGACCAGGCGGTAGCGGCGGGCATGCTCCTGACGGAAGAACTTCGCATATTCGGAGGCCGGGCGGTCGCGGAAAAAGGCCGCGAGGAGCTTCGCGAGCGAGTCGGCCTGCTCGTGGAAGGTCTTCAGCGAATCGAGGCCCGGCGACGCGAAGTCGAAGGCCGCCTGATAGCGGAAGATCGAGGTCGCCAGCGGCTCGCCGTCGCGCGAGAGGATGCTCCCGCGCTGCGCGGGGATCACCTCCTCGGTGAAGATCCTCCGGGCCAGGCGGTCGGCGTTGTAGGCCACCTCCGAGCTGAAGAGCTGCACCCAGATGAGGCGCCCGAGCACCACGGCGCCCGCCAGGATGAAGAGCGCATAGAGCAGCCGCACCCGCAGCAGGATGTCGCTTTTGATTTTCGATCGTTCCTCCTTCATCGTCCGTGTCAGTTTTCGATGATTTCACCCGGGGCGGCGGGATCCTGGAGTTCGATGCCCCGCGCCCGGAGCTGTTCGACGATGGCCGTATGGGTCGTACGCTGGTAGCGCTGCTCCTGCAGGCGGATCGAGCGCTCGCGCAGGATCTGCACCTCGCGGTCGAGGCGCAGGAAGCGCCGGTCGAGGTGCAGCGACCAGAACATCACCACGATGCTCAGGAAGAACATCCCCGCGATGGTAAGCATGTAGGGGTAGTATTTCGACACGCCCTCGCGGACGAGGATCGACCCGGAGATCAGCTGCCAGAACATGCTCGCATGCCGCCGGCGTTCGCGGCGCTCGCGGGCAAGGGCCTCGGCGCGTTCGGCAGCCTCCGCCTCCTCGTCGGCGCGGATGTCCTCGTCGGCCTCCCCGCGCTCCATGCGCCGCACCTCGCGGCGCACACGGCGCGCGAACTCCTCCGCCTCGCGGCGGCGCTCCTCCTCTTCGGGCGTAACGGGGTCGAATTCGTGATCGCGGTACATGGGTTCAGCACTTTGCACCCGCCCGGAGTTTCGCCGAACGGGATCGGGGATTGCGCGCCGTCTCCTCCGCGGAGGGGACCACGGCCTTGCGTGTCAGGATCTCGAAGGGCACCTCGCGGCGTCCGAAGAAATCGGACTCGACGCGCCCCGAGAAGTTGCCGCTGCGCAGGAAGTTCTTCACCAGGCGGTCTTCGAGCGAATGGTAGGAGATCACCACGAGCCGTCCGCCCGGGCGCAATACCCGCAGGCTCTGTTCCAGGACCATGCGCAGGGCCTCCATCTCGCCGTTGACCTCGATGCGCAGGGCCTGGAAGAGGCGCGTCAGGAACTTCGCCTCCTCCTTGCGCGGGGTGCACGGGCGCACCGCTTCGACCAGCTGCGCGGTCGTCTCCAGGGGCGCCTTCTCCCGGGCGCGGACGATGCAGTTGGCCACCTTCCAGGGGGTCTCCAGCTCGCCCCAGTCGCCCAGCACGCGCGTCAGCTCCCCGGACGGGTATCCGTTGACCACCTCGGCGGCCGAGAGGCGAGCGCGCTGGTTCATGCGCATGTCCAGAGGCGCCTCCCCGCGGAACGAAAAGCCCCGTTCGAGGGCATCGAAGTGGTGCGACGAGACCCCGAGGTCGGCAAGAATACCGTCGACCTGCTCCACCCCGCGCAGGCGCAGCGCCCCGCGCAGGAAGCGGAAGTTGCTCTCGACGAAATGGAACCGCGCATCGTCGGGGCTGTTCGCCCGGGCGTCGCGGTCCTGGTCGAAAGCGTAGAGGCGTCCGCCGGGCCCCAGGGCGGAGAGGATGCGGCGCGAATGGCCGCCTCCGCCGAAGGTGAGGTCGACGTACGTACCCGCCGGATCGACCGCCAGCAGCGCCACGGACTCCTCGAGCAGCACAGGTGTATGGTATTCAGACATAAAGGTCTCTGACAAAAGTCTATTTGGGTGTAAAGTTAGTGTTTTTCCCAAAAAGATTTCATATATTTGTAGATATAATTTTTCGAAATTCCCATGCCCAAAATCGACATCGGCGCCGTAATCAGGGAGAAAGCGCCCCGCCTGTCGCGCTGGATACCCCGTCCGGTCGTCAACCGCCTGCGCCGCATCGTTCACGAGCGCGAAATCAACCATATTCTCGAAAGCTACTGGTCGCTGCCGCCCCAGGAGTTCATCCGCGCATGCTTCCGCGAATGGCAGGTCTCCTATTCGATCCGGGGGCTCGAACGCCTCGACGCGCGGCAGCGCTACCTCTTCGTCTCGAACCACCCCTTCGGAGGCATGGACGGGCTGATGCTCGCCGACAAGCTCATCGACCGCTTCGGCGACGTCCGCGTGGTGGTCAACGACCTGCTCATGTACCTCGACCCCCTGCGTCCGCTGTGGATCCCGGTCAACAAACACGGATCGCAGAATGCCGCCTACGCACGCAAGCTCGACGAGGAGCTCTTCGGCGAGCTCCCCGTGCTGACATTTCCCGCGGGGCTCTGCTCCCGGCCCATCGGAGGGGAGATCACCGACCCCGAATGGAAGGTGAGCTTCCTGAAAAAGGCCTACGCCTCGCAGCGGCAGATCGTCCCGATCTTCGTCGAGGGGCGCCTGTCGAACTTCTTCTACAACATCTACCGCCTCCGAAAGGCCCTGGGCATGAAGTTCAACATCGAGATGCTCTGGCTTCCCGACGAGATGTTCTCCCAGAAGGGACGCCATTTCCGCATCGTCGCGGGCGATCCGATCCCGGTTGCGGAGCTCCAGCGGTACGGATCGCTGCGCAATCAGGTCGAAGAGGTGCGCAAAAGATGTTATTTTTTGAAAAATATACTCGACGCCGATACCAGAAAAGGGTAATTTTCGGTATTTTTGCCCTGTCATGCCACAGAACAGAACGCTGAAACCCATAATCGCTCCGGTCGACCGGGAACTGCTCCTCGCGGAACTCTCCCCCGAACGCAAGGTTCGCGACACGAACCGCGCAGGGAACGAGATCTACATCTTCTCGGCCGCCGAAAGCCCCGCGCTGATGCGCGAGGTCGGGCGGCTGCGCGAGCTGGCCTTCCGCGGGGCCGGGGGCGGCACGGGCGAAGAGGTCGACATCGACGAGGAAGACCTCGCGGGGGACGGGTACTACCAGCTTATCGTCTGGGATCCCGCGGCGCGCGAAATCGTCGGCGGATACCGCTTCATCGTCTGCACCTCGCCCTATCCGCGCCACCTGTCGACCGAGCACTACTTCCGCTTCAGCGACCGATTCCGGAAAAAGTTCCTCCCGCGAACCATCGAACTGGGGCGTTCGTTCGTGCAGCCCGCCTACCAGGCCCGGGGCAACAAGAAGGGCCTCTACGCGCTGGACAATCTCTGGGACGGCCTCGGAGCGCTCATCGTCCTGAATCCCAGAGCGAAATACCTCTTCGGGAAGGTTACGATGTACACGACCTACAAGGCCGTGGCGCGCAACGCGCTGATCTGGTTCCTGCGCCGCTACTTCCCCGACCGCGACGGACTGGTGAAGGCGATCCACCCGCTTGAACTCGATCTGGACGACCCCTACTACGAACAGCTCTTCACCGGGGCCGACTACCAGGAGAACTACCGCATCCTGATCCGCCTGATCCGCGACTTCAACGAGACGATCCCGCCGCTGATCAACGCCTACATGAACCTCTCGCCGACGATGCGGGTCTTCGATACGGTCTCGAACCCCGACTTCGGCGGGGTGGAGGAGACGGGCATTCTGGTGACGATTCCCGACATCTACCCCGAGAAGCGCGAGCGCTACACC
>DWYP01000026.1 GCA_019118605.1 Candidatus Alistipes faecavium
GTACGACACCCGTAGAATGTTGCCGTGGTATTGAATCTATCAACGAAATAGCGCTAACTCGTGACCTGTTTTCGGTCCGAGCAAAAAAGGTCACGATTAAGGCCTGAAATACTTGCTGCCTTTTGCTTCAACAGGAGTGGGAGAATACAAGAAAAAGCCTCGTATATCGCTGATATACAAGGCTTTTTGCTTTCTATCGAGGTTTCTTTCTGGCCCCTTTGGAGCGGAAAACGGGACTCGGACCCGCGACCTCAACCTTGGCAAGGTTGCGCTCTACCAACTGAGCTATTTCCGCATATGACCCCGAAATTCGCGGCTCGGGAGTGCAAATATATACCGAAATTTCGATTCTGCAAAATTTTACGCCCTTTTTGTCATAAAACAACGTCCCTCACACAACCTTCAAAAAAAGATCCCCGGCCCTGCACGGACCGGGGATCCTTATCGAAGAGTGCGTCTCCTCAGCGAATTAGCGCACCTTGAACCCTTCGTCGGCACGCATCGGGATGGGAAGCGAGGCGTAGTAGCCGCTCTCGAGTTTGCTCCGCACGGCCTTGAACGCCTCGATCGTCTCCTTTACGTCCTCCAGCGTGTGGGCGGCCGTAGGAATCACGCGCAGGATGATCTCGCCCTTCGGGATTACCGGGTAGATCACCATCGAGCAGAAGATCCCGTGGTTCTCGCGCAGGTCGACAACAAGGTTCGTAGCCTCCGGAATACCGCCCTTCAGGAAGACCGGCGTAACGGGAGAATTCGTAACTCCGATGTTGAAGCCGTTCTCCTTCAGGCTGCTTTGCATCGCACGCACGATCTCCCAGAGTTTCTGCTGGTATTCGGGGTGGTTGCGGATCAGCTCCAGACGCTTCAGCGCGCCGATGACCATCGGCATGGGAAGCGACTTGGCGTAGAGCTGCGAACGCATGTTGTAGCGCAGCAGGTTGATCAGCCAGCGCGGTCCCGACACAAAGGCGCCGATACCGGCCATCGACTTGGCGAAGGTGTTGAAGAGCACGTCCACGCCGTCGACCACGCCGAAGTGCGAAGCCGTACCGCGGCCGCCCTCACCCATCGTACCGAAGCCGTGGGCATCGTCGACCAGCAGCCGGAACTGAAAGTCCTTCTTCAAGGCGACGATCTCGTCGAGCTTGCCCAGGTCGCCCTTCATGCCGAAGACGCCCTCGGTGATGACCAGCACGCCGCCGTTCTGCTCTTCGGCAAGCTCGGTGGCATGCTTCAGCTGCAGGCGCAGCGACTCCATGTCGTTGTGGCCGAAGACAAAGCGCTTGCCCTTGTGCAGGCGCAGACCGTCGATGATACAGGCGTGGGCCTCGGCGTCGTAGACCACCACGTCCCGCGGCGAGAGCAGGCAGTCGATGATCGACAGCATGCCCTGATAACCGAAGTTCAGAAGGAAGGCGTCCTCCTTGCCCACGAACTCCGCAAGCTCGCGCTCGAGCTGCTCGTGGTACTTGGTCTGTCCGCTCATCATGCGGGCGCCCATCGGCGCGGCCATGCCGAACTGCGCGGCACCCTCGGCGTCGGCCTTGCGGACTTCGGGATGGTTGGCAAGTCCGAGGTAGTTGTTCAGGCTCCAGTTGAGCATCTTCTTTCCGCGGAATACCATGTGGGGGCCGATTTCGCCCTCGAGTTTCGGGAATGCATAATAGCCGTGAGCGTAAGCCATATACTGCCCGATGGGGCCGCCGGCGTTCTTCTCCAGGCGTGCAAAAATATCAACCATATTGCTTGTAAGTTAAAGTTATATGTCGTTCGGATTCCGTTCGGACGAACTAAACAACCAAAAGAACGGAATGGGCAGTCAAAAGTAGCCGTTTTTTACTCCCCGCAGATACGTATTTATACCTATTTTCGCCTTCCCCGGTCGAGGGCGTCGACGATCACCGCCACGGCTCCGTCGCCCGTCACGTTGGTCGCCGTGCCGAAGCTGTCCATGGCGATGTAGGTGGCGATCATCAGCCCGCACATCGTCTCATCGAAGCCCAGCACCGTCTCGAGAAGCCCCAGGGCCGCCATGATCGCACCGCCCGGGACGCCCGGGGCCGCGACCATCGTCACGGCAAGCAGCAGGATGAAGCCTGCGAAGGTTCCCGCGGGAATCGTGAGGCCCGTCATCATCGACACGGCGAGGGCGCAGGCCGTGATCTTCATCATCGAGCCCGAGAGGTGGATCGTCGCGCAGAGCGGAACGACGAACGACGCCAGTTCGGGGCGCACGCCGAGTTTCACCGTCTGGGCAAGCGTCACGGGGATCGTCGCGGCCGACGATTGCGTGCCGAGGGCCGTGACGTAGGCCGCGAGCATCGTGCGCAGCATCCGCAGCGGGTTGCGGCGCGCCGCGAGGCCCGCCACCGTGAACTGGAAGAGCAGCAGCACGACCGTCAGGCAGAAGATTACGACGATGAGCTTGACAAAGAGTCCGAGTATGCCGGCCACCTGCCCCGAACGGGTGATCGAAAGGAAGATGCCGAAGATGTAGAGGGGCAACAACGGGATGATGACCCGCACGATGACCAGGTCGATGATCCGCTTGAAATCGTCCATCGCCCCCTTGAGCGTCACCGAGTGCACGTAGGCCATGCCGAGGCCCAGCACGAAGGCGAGGATCAGCGCCGACATCACACCCATGACCGGAGGCATCTCGACGGTGAAATAGGGCGCGAGCGCCGCGGAGCTCTCGGGAAGCGCCGTCGCGGAGCCCTCGAGCAGCCGCGGGAAGAGCGCACGCCCGGCGAAGTAGGTCCCGAATCCCGAAACGAGCGTGAAGGCGTAGGCCAGGGCGGCCGTAAGGGCCAGCAGCCGCCCGGCGCTCCGGCCCAGGTCGGCGATGCCCGGGGCCACGAGTCCGAGAATCAGCAGCGGGATGACGAAGTTCAGGAATTGCCCGAAGACGGCGTTGAAGGTCAGCGCGATGCGCGTCACCCAGTCGGGGAGGAAGAACCCGCAGGCGATGCCCAGCAGGATGGCCAGCACGACACGCGGAAGGAGTCCGAGACGAATTTTCATGCGCAAAAATTTTTGTAAATATAGCAAAACTATTTCGTATCTTTGGAGCATGACAGCACTCTATCACGACATCATCTACGGCCCGGTGCACTCGCGCAGGCTGGGCCTTTCGCTGGGGGTGAACCTCCTGCCCACCGAATCGAAACTCTGCTCGTTCGACTGCATCTACTGCGAATGCGGCTGGAATGCCGAGCACCCCGGAGGGCGGCGCTTCAACGACCGCGAGGCGGTGCGCACACACCTTGAAGAGGCTCTCGGGCGCATGGCCGCGGCGGGAACGCCCCCCGACGTGATTACCTTCGCGGGGAACGGCGAGCCGACGCTGCATCCCGAATTCGAGGGCGTGATCGGCGACACGCTCGCCCTGCGCGACGCATATTGCCCCGCGGCGAAGGTCTCCGTGCTGTCGAACGCCACGCAGATCCACCGCGAGGAGGTCTTCCGTGCGCTGCTGCGCGTAGACAACAACATCCTGAAGCTCGACTCGGCCTTCGACGCCACGGTGCGCCGGATCGACAACCCCCAGAACCCCCGCTACACGGTGCGCGGAACCGTCGAGCGGATGAAGCGTTTCGAAGGGCGGATGATCCTCCAGACGATGTTCCTGCGCGGCACGTGCGACGGCCGCCCGATCGACAACACCTCCGAGGAGGAGGTCGCGGCGTGGCTCCGCCTGGTCGACGAGATCCGCCCGCGGCAGGTGATGGTCTACTCGCTCGACCGCGACACCCCCTGCCCGACCCTCGAGAAGGTTCCCCGCGAGGAGCTGCAGCGGATTGCCG
Organism: Candidatus Alistipes faecavium; assembly: GCA_019118605.1. Lineage (GTDB taxonomy): Bacteria > Bacteroidota > Bacteroidia > Bacteroidales > Rikenellaceae > Alistipes > Alistipes faecavium. The sequence goes on from DWYP01000026.1 coordinate 3,807, forward strand.
CACGCGTCGAGGGTCTCGGCATCCCCTGTTCGGTCGCTTGACACACCTCCGGCCATGCAGCTGCTGATCTCCTGTGCAAAAACCATGTCCGAGGCTCCGGACATCGCCACCCCGCGCGTGAGCGTGCCGCGCTTCGACGACACGGCCCGGAGCCTTGCGGCGCACCTGGCGACGCTCCCGGCCGACGAACTCGCGCGCCTGCTGCGCGTCAACCGCACCCTCGCCGCCGAAAACCACCGCCGTTACACCCTCTTCCACGACGCCGGCGTCCCGGCCGCCGCGGCCCTTGCCGCCTACTCGGGAATCGTCTTCCGCTACCTCGACCCGGGGAGTTTCTCGGCCGCGGATTTCGAATATGCCCAGCAGCACCTGCACATCACCTCGTTCCTCTACGGGCTGCTGCGGCCGCTCGACGCCATCCGCCCCTACCGGCTCGAAGGGGATGTCGTCATCCCCGGCGGGGGGCAGGCGCCCTTCGACTTCTGGCCCGCACGGCTGACGCCCGTGCTGCTCGACGCCGTGCGCCGCGACGACAACGTGCTGGTCAACCTGGCAAGCGGGGAGATGAAGCGCCTGTTCGACTGGCGGCGCCTCGCCCGCGAGGTGCGGATCATCACCCCCGAGTTCCGTGTCCGCGAGGGGGAGCGGCTGCGCACGGTGGTCGTCTATACAAAGATGTGCCGCGGAGCGATGGCCCGCAGCATCCTGCGCAACCGCCCCGAAGATCCCGAGCAGCTGAAGGCGTTCGAATGGGAGGGATTCCGCTACGACCCCGCCGCGAGCCGCGGCGACCGCTGGGTCTTCACCCTCGGATAGCGGCAGGCAGCCAAAAACACAGGGCCGCGCGGCGTCGGTGACGCCGCGCGGCCTTTTGTTGACGGCCCGTTACTCCGGCTGCTGCACGTAGATCAGCCGCGAGGTGTCGTAACCGCGGGCCCGGGCCCGGCGGAGGATTTCGTCGAGGGTCTCGGGCGCAAGAGTCGGGGTGCGGGAGAGGATCCAGAGGTATTTCGGCGAGCGGCTGCCCACCAGCGCCCAGCGGTAGTCGGGGTCGAGGATGTTGTAATCGGAATAGAAGATCCAGAAGAAGGAGACCCGCAGGCGTCCCGGATCGGCGGTCGTACGGGCCTTGCCGTGTGCCACGCCGCGGCGTCCGCTGCGGGTGTCCACGCCGCTGTTCTCGACCGTGATACGACTGTCGGGCTGCAGCGTGTAGAGGGCCTGCACTTGTGCGAGGTTCCGCTCGAAGGAGTGGTCGTAGCGGGCAATCTCGTACCAGCGGCCCATGTAACGGTTCGGATCGAGCGTCCGTACGGTCGTCCGGTCGATCGGCTGCGGCGTGCGTGCGAAGGCAAAGGCCACGCCCCCGGCGAGCAGGGCCGCGACAGCCAGGATGACGAAAAGTTTCATGTTCGGATGTTTTTCGGCGGAGCGCTGCAGATTTTATGCCGGATTCATGCCGGGAGCGCCTCTTTCGATGCGGGATGCAGCCCGGCAAGTGCCGCGCGGAGCGTGCGCAGAATCGACTCCTCGTCGAATCCGCACTGGGCCTGCAGCTGGGCCGGCGTACCGTGTTCGACCCAGCGATCCCCGATTCCGAGCCGTTCGACGTGCACCTCGTAGCCGCGGTCGTTGAAGAAGGCCGTCACGGCCTCCCCGACGCCGCCGCGCAGGCAGCCGTCCTCGACGGTCACAACGCACCGGAAGCGGCGTCCCGCCTCATCGAGCAGCTCCTCGTCGAGCGGCTTGGCGTAGCGCAGGTCGTAGTGGGCGACCTCCGCACCCTCGGCCGAGAGCCGTGCGGCGGCACGTGCCGCCGCGTTGCCCGCCGTGCCGACGGTCACGAGCGCCACGTCGCGTCCCTCGCGCAGGCGTCGGCCTCGGCCCACGGGAAGCGCCTCGAAGGCCGCACCGCGCCACGGAGCCCCTTCGCCGCAGCCCCGCGGATAGCGGATCATGAAGGGATGTCCGTACTGCAGGGCGGTATACATCAGGTTGCGCAGTTCGAGTTCGTTCATCGGCGCGGCGATCACCAGCCCCGGCACGGCCCCGAAGGCCGCCATGTCGAAGACCCCGTGGTGCGTCACGCCGTCCTCGCCCACAAGGCCGCCCCGGTCGAGGCACATCACCACCGGAAGGTCCTGGATCGCCACGTCGTGGATCACGTTGTCGTAGGCGCGCTGCATGAAGGTCGAATAGATGTTGCAGAAGGGAACCATCCCCGCGGCGGCCAGCCCCGCCGAGAAGGTTACGGCGTGGCCCTCGGCGATGCCCACATCGAAGCAGCGGTCGGGCATCTCCCGCATGAGGATGTTCATCGAGCAGCCCGTGGGCATCGCGGGCGTCACGCCCACGACCCGCCGGTCGCGCCGTGCGAGTTCGAGCAGCGTCTCGCCGAAGACGTCCTGGTAGCGCGCCACGGAACCCGGCGCGCTGATCCGCTCCCCGGTATCGGGGTTGAAGCACCCCGGGGCGTGCCACACCGACTGGTCGTGTTCGGCCGGGAGGTAGCCCTTGCCCTTGACCGTCATCACGTGGAGCAGCTTCGGGCCCGGGATGTCGCGCAGCGCCCGCAGCGTGCAGACCAGCGCCTTGAGGTCGTGGCCGTCGACCGGCCCGAAGTAGCGGAAATTCAGGCTCTCGAAGAGGTTGCTGTTGTTCAGCAGCCCCTGCTTCACGGCATTCCCGGCCTTCTGGCACAGGCGCAGCAGCCACGGCGTATGCGACATCAGGCGCCAGAGCCGCTGCTTGAAGCGGTTGTAGTGTTCCGAAGTCGAGATCCGCAGCAGGTAGTTCTTCAGCGCCCCGGTAGCCTGATCGATGGCCATGTGGTTGTCGTTGAGAATCACCAGCAGGTCGGTCGTCTTCGACGCCCCGGCGTTGTTCAGCCCCTCGAAGGCCAGCCCCCCGGTCATCGAACCGTCGCCGATCACCGCCACGACCTTGCGCCGCTCGCCCCGCAGCTCGGCCGCCTTGGCCATGCCGAAGGCCGCCGAAATCGATACCGAGGCGTGCCCGCCCCCGAAAGCGTCGTATTCGCTCTCGGACATGCGCGGAAAGCCGCTGATGCCGCCCAGACGCCGCTTCGTGGCAAAGGCCCCGCGACGTCCGGTGATGATCTTGTGGGCGTAGGTTTGGTGCCCGACGTCCCAGACGAGCTTGTCGTCGGGGGTCTCGAAGACGTAATGCAGGGCCGCCGAAAGCTCGACAGTCCCGAGGCTCGAGGCCAGGTGTCCGGGGTTGACCGAACAGGCCTCGATAATGTAGCGCCGCAGTTCGTCGCAATAGAGACGCAGCTCCTCCAGAGAGAGCTTTTTCAAATCGCGCGGCGACGAGACCCTATCAAGCAGTTTATATTCTTCCCGGACCATAATACAAAGATAAGAATTAAATAAGAATTTTTTTCGAAAAAATTCCTATCTTCGCACTATCAGGAATTACTTCTTATGAGGAACTACAAACGAATACTCCTAAAACTGAGCGGCGAATCGCTCCAGGGACACGAAAATTTCGGGCTCTCGCCCGCCGTGCTGCAATCCTATGCCGAACAGATCAGGGCCGCGGCTGAATCCGGCGTGCAGATCGGAATCGTCATCGGAGGAGGAAACATCTTCCGCGGACTCTCCGGAGCCAAGAAGGGCTTCGACCGCGTGAAGGGAGACCAGATGGGAATGCTCGCCACGATCATCAACTCCCTGGCCCTCCAGTCGGCTCTCGAGGACAACGGCGTGCGCTGCAAGGTGCTCACCTCCGTGCGCATGGAGCCCATCGGAGAATACTACTCCAAGGCCCGGGCCCTGGAATACCTCGAGGCGGGGCATGTTGTCATCATCGGAGGCGGCACCTCGAACCCCTATTTCACGACCGACTCCGCATCGGCCCTGCGCGCCATAGAGATCGAGGCCGACGTCCTGCTCAAGGGAACCCGCGTCGACGGCGTATACACCGCCGACCCCGAGAAGGATCCCGCAGCCGTAAAATTCGACGAAATCTCCTTCGAGGAGATCCTCGACCGGCGCCTGCGCATCATGGATCTCACGGCCTTCACCCTCTGCCGCGAAAACCGCATGCCCATCATCGTCTTCGACATGGACACCCCCGGAAACCTCGGGCGCGTACTCGCCGGAGAAGCGATCGGAACCTATGTAAAACCTTAAGCTCATGGCTACCCGCAAAAGCAACAAGTCCCTGTGGGTGATGCTCGCGCTGATCGTCATCATCCTGCTCGTCATCCTCCTGCTCCCGGGCTGCGGAAACCGCAACGCCGGACAGCGCGCCGGAGAAGATACCACGGCGCTCGTCCGGGTCGGAGACAAAGCCCCCGACTTCACGGTGGAGATGTTCGACGGGGCCGAAATATCGCTCGAAGCCCTCCGCGGAAAGGTCGTGCTGCTCAACTTCTGGGCCACATGGTGCCCGCCCTGCCGCGAGGAGCTCACCCATGTGCAGAAAGAGATCATCGACCGGTTCGAAGGACGTCCGTTCGTCTTCCTGCCCGTCTCGCGCGGCGAGAGCCGCGAGGCCGTTGCGGCCTTCCGCGAGAAGACCGGATACGCATTCCCCATGGGTCTCGACTCCCTGAGGACGGTCTATGACCGGTATGCCTCGAACTTCATCCCCCGCAACTTCCTCATCGGCCCCGACGGAAAAGTCGTCTTCTCCGCCGTAGGATACGACGAGGAGGAGTTCCGGGAGCTGATCCTCGCCATCGAAGAGGCCCTCGCAAAGGCCGAATAGCCCGGAGAGCCGCCCGGCACCCAAAACCGATACTCATAATAATAACAACAAATCCATGGATACCAAAACGATTCTCAACGACGCTTCGACCCGCATGCAGAAAGCCATCGACCACCTCGAGGAGGAACTGCTGAACGTCCGGGCCGGAAAGGCGTCGCCCAACGTACTGAACGGCGTCATGGTCGACTACTTCGGGTCGCAGGTGCCCGTATCGGGAACCGCCAGCGTCACCGTCCCCGACGCCAAGACGATCCTCATCCAGCCCTGGGACAAAAAGATGCTGCGACCCATCGAGAAGGCCATCCTCGACGCAAACATCGGACTCACCCCCTCGAACAACGGCGAGACGATCCGCCTGACGATCCCGCCTCTGACGGAGGAGCGCCGCAAAAGCCTTGTAAAACAGGTGCGCGCGGAGGCCGAAACCGCCCGCATCAGCCTGCGCAACGCACGCCGCGATGCCGTCGAGGCCTTCAAGAAGGCCCAGAAGGAGGGCATGCCCGAGGATGAATCGAAAGACGGCGAGACCCAGACCCAGAAGATGCTCGAGAAGTTCACCAAGACGCTCGACGAAGTCCTCGCCAAAAAGGAGAAGGAGATCATGACTGTCTGACGGCAGCAGACGGCCCACGGCGTACGGGCGGAGTCGGGAGATTCCGCCCGCGCGTTTCCAAAACCCGACTTGAATATGATTCGCAAACTCACCCGCCTCGGAGGCCTGCTCCTGCTCGCCTGCGGCTCATTGTTCCCGGGGAGCGCCGCAGCCCAGGGATACATCAAGCTCAACGTGCCCTATGCGCTGCTCGGCATCGTGAACCCCGCCGTAGAATGCGCCATATCGCCCAAATCGACCCTCCAGACCGACATCGTCGTCTCGCCCTGGAAATCCTTCGACGGAAAACACATGTGCTTCGCCATCTTCATGGGCGAATACCGCCGCTACTTCCGCGAGCACAACGACGGATTTTACCTCGGCGCAAACCTCGGCATGATGGCCTTCGACATGTCGAAACCCTACATCGAGGACTGGCAGCTGAAATTCGAAAACCGCTACTGCAAGGGATACGGCATGATGATCGGACTCTGCGTGGGATACGAGCACCGCTTCGGAGAACGGTGGCTCCTCGACGCATTCTTCGGTTGGGCATGGATGGACAGCCACTATAACGGATACTCCTTCTCGGGAGAGATCGACATGTACCCCCACCGTCCCGTGCAGCCCGAGTATCCCGATCCGTTCAACGGCTCCTCGGAGTGGTATCCCAACAAGATCGGAGTCTCGATCGGATACCGCATCTTCCAGCCCAAGCGGTAGCCCGGGCGGCGCAAGACGGCACCAGGACGGCATAGGCGGCATAAAGGCACAGACGACATAAAGGTATAGACGGCTTTAAGACAGTATAAAAGGACATCCCGACCCCTCTCCGAGGCCGGGATGCTTCATAAGACCGCCTCCGGAACCCTCTGCCGACCGCTCCCGGGAACAAAAATCCCGGCCGTCGCAGGACGGTCGGGATTCTCCTTTATATTCGGCGGCCGGAGCCGCTTCCCTTCAGCACATTAGAGCTTCGGGCCGGCAGCTACCAGGCTCTTGCCCTCCTCGTTGCCCGTGAACTTCACGAAGTTCTTGATGAAGCGGCCTGCAAGGTCCTGAGCCTTCGTGTTCCACTCCTCGGCGTTGGCGTAGGTGTCGCGCGGATCGAGGATCTTCGGGTCTACGCCCGGCAGCTCGGTCGGAACCTTGAAGTCGAAGATCGGCATCGTCTTCGTCGGAGCCTTGTCGATCGAACCGTCGAGGATGGCGTCGATGATACCGCGCGTATCCTTGATCGAGATACGCTTGCCGGTGCCGTTCCAGCCCGTGTTCACCAGGTAGGCCGTTGCGCCCGACTGCTGCATGCGCTTTACGAGCTCCTCACCGTACTTCGTGGGGTGCAGCGACAGGAAGGCCGCGCCGAAGCAGGCCGAGAAGGTCGGAGTGGGCTCCGTGATACCGCGCTCGGTACCTGCCAGCTTGGCCGTGAAGCCCGAGAGGAAGTAGTACTTCGTCTGCTCCGGGGTCAGGATCGATACCGGGGGCAGCACGCCGAATGCGTCGGCCGAGAGGAAGATCACCTTCTTGGCGGCCGGAGCCTTCGATACGGGTTTCACGATATTCTGGATGTGGAAGATCGGGTACGACACGCGCGTATTCTCCGTCACCGACTTGTCGGCGAAGTCGATGGCGCCCTTCTTGTCGACCGTCACGTTCTCCAGCAGCGCGTTGCGGCGGATGGCGTTCCAGATGTCGGGCTCGTTCTCCTTCGAGAGGTTGATTACCTTGGCGTAGCAGCCGCCCTCGAAGTTGAAGACGCCGTCGTCGTCCCAGCCGTGCTCGTCGTCACCGATGAGCTGGCGCTTCGGGTCGGTCGAAAGGGTCGTCTTGCCCGTTCCCGAAAGTCCGAAGAAGATGGCCGTCTCGCCCTTCTCGTTGGTGTTGGCCGAGCAGTGCATCGAAGCGATGCCCTTCAGCGGCAGCAGGTAGTTCATGTAGGAGAACATACCCTTCTTCATCTCACCGCCGTACCAGGTGTTGATGATCACCTGCATCTTCTCCGTGAGGTTGAAGACCACGGCCGTCTCCGAGTTCAGGCCCAGCTTCTTGTAGTTCTTCACCTTGGCCTTCGAAGCGTTGAGCACCACGAAATCGGGCTCGCCGTAGTTCTCCAGCTCCTCGTCCGTCGGACGGATGAACATGTTCTTCACGAAGTGTGCCTGCCAGGCCACCTCCATGATGAAGCGGATCTTCAGGCGCGAGTTCTCGTTCGCTCCGCAGAAGGTGTCCACCACGTAGAGCTTCTTGCCCGACAGCTCCTGCGAGGCGATCTTCTTCAGCTCCCGCCAGGCAGCCTTCGTCACGGGCTTGTTGTCGTTCTTGTAGGCGTCGGAGGTCCACCAGATGGTGTCCTTCGTCGTCTCGTCCATCACGAAGAACTTGTCCTTGGGCGAACGGCCCGTGTAGACGCCCGTCATGACGTTCACGGCGCCCATGTCGGTCAGCTGACCCTTCTCGAAGCCACGAAGGCCCTTCTTGGTCTCCTCACGGAAAAGTTCGTCGTAGGAGGGGTTGTACACGACCTCGGTTACGCCCGTGATCCCGTACTTTCTCAGATCCATTTTGTCCATAATCGTATTGTTTTAAAAATCCTCTTGTCGTTTTTGTCTCCTCCGGCGGCGTCCGCTTGGAATCGCGATCTCCCGGAGGGCCGAAGCGTTTTCACGCTTTTCAACGCCACAAAGGTAGCAAAAGTTTCACAATTGTGAAAAAATTAACAGTGAAAATTTCAAAATTTTTTTATTATTTTTTGCTATGCCGCTATTTGCTTCACTGATAGGCCCATAGGGCTTGCGAAAAAGTGCCGCAAACGAGGACTCCCGCGTCTTTTCCGCCCATCGGCGCAGGGGGTCCGGGCCCCTGTGTGCGGGTCCGCCGGCGCGCCGCACCGCCCGGCCGCGCCGCGCGGAGCCGGGCCCCGGAACGATTTCGATCCCGCGTACAATATCCGCCCCGGACAGGCAAACGGCCTTTCAAACTTTTTTAGTATCTTTGATAACCGTCTTTCCCCGAAAATGGCAGGAATCTACTTCCATATCCCCTTCTGCAAGCGCATCTGCGCCTACTGCGACTTCTACCGCAGTGCCGACCTGCGGCGCATGGACGACCTGATCGGGGCCCTGCACCGCGAGCTGGAGGCCCGGCGCGGCTACCTCGCCGGAGAGCCGGTGCGGACACGCTATTTCGGCGGCGGAACCCCTTCGCTCTGCTCCCCGGAGGCCATCGCCGGCCTGCTGGAGCACGCCGCGGCGCTTTTCGACTGTTCGGAAGCGGATGAGACGACCCTCGAAGCGAACCCCGACGACCTCAACCCCGTCTACCTCGAGGCCCTGCGGCGGGCGGGGATCGACCGCCTGTCGATCGGCATCCAGTCGTTCGACGACGGCTGCCTGCGCCTGATGAACCGCCGCCACACCGCCGCACAGGCCACAGAGGCCCTCCGCCGTGCCCGCGAAGCGGGGTTCGACAACATCTCCGCCGACCTGATCTTCGGCGTCCCGGGATTCGGAGGAGACTCGCTGCGACGTTCGCTCGACGGACTCCTCGCGCTCGACGTCCCCCACATCTCGGCCTACCACCTGACCATCGAGCCCGGCACCGCCTTCGGCCGCAGGGCCGCGCGCGGGGAGTTCGCACCGGTGGACGAGGCGGTCAGCGAGGAGGAGTTCGCGCGGGTGCACGACGTTCTCACCGCGGCGGGATACGAGCACTACGAGGTCTCGAACTTCGCACGCCCCGGCTACCGCGCGCGCCACAACGCCGCCTACTGGCACAGCGTGCCCTATCTCGGCATCGGGCCCGCGGCACACTCCTTCGACGGGTGCGAGCGCCACTGGAACGTCGCCTCCGTCGAGGCGTACATCGCCGGGGCCCCCGCCGAAGCGGAGCAGCTCTCCCTCCGGGACCGGTACAACGAGTACGTCATGACGCGGCTGCGCACCGCCGAGGGGATTTGTCTCGAGGAGCTGGAGCGGCTCTTCGGGGCGGAGCGCCGCGAACGGCTGCTGCGCGAAGCCGTCCGCTGGACGGAGAGCGGGGTACTCGCCGCAGCGTCCGGACATCTGCGGATCCCCCCTGCGCGGATGCTCGTTTCGGATGCCGTCATCGAATCGTTTTTCGAAACGGAACAGGACGGCGCGGAATGCGCAACCAAGTGAAACATAGAAATGTTAAGTTATTATTAAATATTTTTATAAACCGAATTTCGGTTGCCAATTATAAATATATGTATTACCTTTGCGGCCGGATTCCAAACCATTACAGCGGATTTAAATCAATTACAGATATATGAGCAGTACCAAACACGCTCCCGATTTCCTGTTTGAAGTCAGTTGGGAGGTATGCAACAAAGTAGGCGGCATCCACACCGTCATCTCCACAAAGGCACAGACCGTCACCCGAAAATTCGGAGAGAACTACATGCTCCTGGGGCCCGATCTCTCGCAGGAGGGGAACAACCCCGAATTCGAGGAGGACACGAACCTGCTGAAATCCTGGCGCCAGAGCCTCTACAACGAGGGCATCCGCATCCGCGTCGGACACTGGAAGATCAAGGGCGAGCCCAAGGCCGTGCTGATCGACTTCTCGTCGCTCATCCCCCGCAAGGACGAGATCCTCAAAAGCCTCTGGGAGTCGTACCACGTGGACTCCATCTCCGGGCAGTGGGACTATGTCGAACCCGTACTCTTCGGATGGGCCTCGGGCGTAGTGATCGCCTCCTACGTCGAGACCTTCTGCCAGCCCACCGAGCGCGTCGCCGCACACTTCCACGAGTGGATGACCGCCGCCGGAGGCCTCTACCTGCGCAACCACTCGCCCTATGTGGCCACCGTCTTCACGACACACGCCACCGTCCTCGGACGGTGCATCGCCGGGAACGGCCTGCCCCTCTACAACGACCTCGCGAAGTTCAATGCCGACGAGCTCGCACGCCGCTTCAACGTCACGGCAAAGCACTCGATCGAAAAGATGGCCGCCACGTACCACGACTGCTTCCTCACGGTGAGCGACATCACCGCCAACGAGTGCAAGTGCCTGCTGGGTCGCGAACCCGACGGAATCACCCCCAACGGCTTCGAAAACGACTTCGTATGGTCGGGGGACGAATACTACACCAAGCGTGACGAGGCCCGCGAAGCCCTGATCCGCGTGGCCGAGGCATGCCTCGGAGAGAAGTTCTCCGCAGACCCGCTGATCGTCGGAACCAGCGGCCGCTACGAATTCCGCAACAAGGGCATCGACGTATTCATCGAGTCGCTCAAGCAGCTCGCAGCCTCCGACCGGCTCCAGCGCGAGGTACTCGCATACATCACCGTCCCGGCCGCAAACCGCGGGCCCCGCCCCGACCTGCAGGCCCATCTGGCCGATGCGGCGAACCCCATCGACCCCGCACAGTACCGCCACTCGACCCACATCCTCGAGTACCAGGCCAGCGATCCCATCGTCAACGCCCTGAACGGAAGCATCCTCACGCAGGCCGGGTCGAAGGTCAAGGTCATCTTCGTGCCCACATACCTCAACCGCGCCGACGGCATCTTCAACAAAGACTATTACGAGCTGCTCGTGGGTATGGACCTCACGGTCTTCCCCTCCTATTACGAGCCCTGGGGATACACCCCGCTCGAGTCGGTGGCATTCTCGGTGCCGACCGTCACCACGACCCTCGCCGGATTCGGCCTCTGGGTCGACAAACAGCGCGACCACAGCGGCGTGGAGGTCATCCGCCGCGACGACTACAACGACCGCGAGGTCGAGGGAAAGATCGCCGAAACCCTGCTGCGATTCAGCCAGCTCGACGAGAAATATGTCGCCGAAGTGCGCACCTCGGCCTGCGAAATATCCATGACCGCGCTCTGGGAGCACCTCTTCGCCGCATACGAACAGGCTTATTCGGAGGCCGTTGAGAGTTCGGTAGTACGCACCAACCGCGCCGTCGACGACGGAGGCGCCAAGACCGAGCAGATCAATTTCGTGCGCCAGCAGCTCTTCGTCGAGAAGCCCAACTGGAACCGCATGATCGTCGACAAAACCCTTCCCAAGCGTCTCCACGCCCTCGAGGAGCTCTCGAGAAACCTCTGGTGGAGCTGGAACGTCGAGGCCCGCGACCTCTTCGAGGGCATCGACCCCTCGCTGTGGGCCGAATGCGAGCACAACCCCATCGCCTTCCTCGACCGCCTGAGCGTCGAGCGCCTCAAGGAGCTCGAGCACGACGCCGTGTTCCTGACGGCCCTCGACTCCGTGCACAAGCAGTTCCGGGAGTACATGAACGAGAAGCCCGACCCGAAGGCCACGAAGATCTCCTACTTCTCGATGGAGTACGGACTGCACTCCTCGCTGAAGATCTACTCCGGAGGTCTGGGAATCCTCGCCGGAGACTACCTCAAGGAGGCTTCGGACAAGAATGTCCCGATGGTCGCCGTGGGACTCCTCTACCGATACGGATATTTCACCCAGCGGCTCTCGGCCCAGGGCGCCCAGGAGGCTACCTATGAGGCCCAGAACTTCTACAAGCTCCCCATCTCGCCCGTGCGCGACGAGGCCGGAAACTGGCTCACCATCTCCATCGCATTCCCGGGACGTACGATCTCGGCGCGCGTATGGAAGTGCCAGGTCGGACGCACGGACCTCTACCTGCTCGACGCCGACATCGAGGACAACCTCGAGGAGGACCGTCAGGTGACATACTACCTCTACGGCGGAGACTGGGAGAACCGTCTCAAGCAGGAGATCCTCCTCGGAATCGGCGGTATCCGCGCCCTGCGCCGCCTGGGCATCAGGCAGGACGTATACCACTGCAACGAGGGGCATGCCGCATTCATCGGCATCGAGCGCATCCGCGAGCTGGTGAACCACCGCAAGCTCACCTTCTCGGAGGCCATGGAGGTCGTGCGCAGCTCGTCGCTCTTCACGACCCACACCCCCGTACCCGCCGGGCACGACGCGTTCCCCGAGTCGATGATCCGCCAGTACATGTCGCACTATCCCGACGTGCTGGGAATCACCTGGGAGCAGTACATAAACCTCGGAAAGACAAATCCCAACGACCCGAACGAGAAATTCTCGATGTCGGTGCTCGCCTGCAACCTCTCGCAGGAGGTGAACGGCGTGTCGTGGCTCCACGGAGAGGTCTCGAAGGATATTCTGGGCAACATGTGGCCCGGGTACTTCAAGAACGAACTCCACATCGGATACGTCACCAACGGCGTACACTTCCCGACGTGGATCGCCACTTCGCTGCGCCGTCTCTACGCGCGCTACTTCGCCGACGGGTTCGAGGGGCACAACTACGACATCCCCGCATGGCAGAAGATCCACAACATCCCCGACACCGACCTCTGGGATGAGCGCATGAAGCTCAAGAACAAACTTATACGCCATATCCGCAAGCACTACAGCGACCCCAAGAAGGTACGCCTCGACTCCCCCACGCAGATGCTCCGCATCATCGAGGGGATCAAGCCCGACGTGCTGACCATCGGCTTCGCACGACGCTTCGCTACCTACAAGCGCGCCTACCTCCTCTTCACGAACCTCGACCGCCTCGCGGCCATCGTCAACAACAAGGAGCGCCCCGTGCAGTTCATCTTCGCAGGAAAGGCCCACCCGAACGACAAGCCCGGGCAGGATCTCATCAAGCGCATCGTCGAGGTGGCCGCCATGCCGCAGTTCGTCGGAAAGATCCTCTTCCTGCAGAACTACGACATGGAGCTCGCACGCCGCATGGTGCAGGGCGTCGACGTTTGGCTCAACACCCCGACGCGTCCGCTCGAGGCATCGGGCACCTCCGGAGAGAAGTGCGTGATGAACGGCGTGATGCAGTTCTCGGTGCTCGACGGATGGTGGGTCGAAGGATACAAGGAGGGCGCCGGATGGGCCCTGCCGATGCAGCGCACCTTCACCGACCAGCACTTCCAGGACGAACTCGACGCCGAGATGATCTACAACACCATCGAGGAGCAGATCGCCCCGAAGTACTACGACCGCGGCGTCGACGGGATCCCCCACGAGTGGGTCGCTTCCGTCAAGCGCTGCGTGGCCGACATCGCCTCGAACTTCACGACGAACCGCATGCTCACCGACTACGAGGAGCGCTTCTACAACAAGCTCGCAGCGCGCAAGCGCGAACTCAGCGCCAACGCATACCGCGTGGCGCGCGAGATCGCGGCGTGGAAGCGCAAGGTTTCGGCGGCATGGGACAACGTCCGCGTCGTCGACGTCCAGCGCATCAAGATCGACAAGGAGGCCGTCTACGTGGGTGAGAAGTACCGCTTCGCCGTGACGGTCGACATCGCCAACCTGCGGCCCGAGGACATCGGGGTCGAAATGGTCCTCGCACGCCAGATCGTCGGAGGCCAGAGCGTCAACGTCACCCGCACGATCCAGCTCGAGAAAACGCAGGTCGACGGAAGCCTCGTAACCTATGCCCTGGACTACACGCCCGATGCCGCCGGAACGTTCGACGTCGCACTGCGCGTGTACCCCAGCAACCCGCATCTGCCTCACCGCATGGACTTTGCCCTCGTGAAATGGGCCTAAGGAAACGGCGAGGCCCCGCGGGGCCCGGAGAACGGCAAATTTTTCGGAAAACACTTGCCGGAATCCGAAATTTTGAATATCTTTAAAGGACGAACAGTATTTTTTAACGATATGTCTGCACTAACTTTCGACAAGAGCGAACTGGGCAACCTGGAGTACTCCCTCCAGCGCGAAATGCTCGCGACGGACCGAATCGGCGGATACATGAGTACCACCATCGTATGCTGCAACACCCGCCGCTACCACGGACTGATCGTGGCGCCCATCGACGACTCCGACCGCACCTACCTCCTGCTGTCGGCTCTCGACGAGACGATCATCCAGCATGACCAGACCTTCAACCTGGCACTGCACCGTTTCAACGGGGCCTATGAACCCAAAGGCCACAAGTACATCACCGACTTCGAGTACACCCCGACCCCGACGATCACGTACCGCGTCGGCGGCGTGATCCTCCGCAAGGAGATGCTCTGGATCCACAAGCGCACCCAGCTGATGATCCGATACACCCTTGTGGACGCCCACTCCGAGACGCGCCTGCGCCTGCGGCCCTTCCTCGCCTTCCGCGACAAACACGCACTGACGCACGCAAACCTCGAGGCGGACGGACACTCCTATCCCGCCGTGAACGGCGTGAAGTGCCGTCTTTATGCCTCCTTCCCGTGGCTCTACCTCCAGACCAACAAGCCCGAGGCGGAGTTCGTCCCCGCACCCGACTGGTACTACAACTTCGAGTACCTGCAGGACATCGCACGCGGATACGACGGGCATGAGGACCTCCTGACGACCGGATACTTCGAGACCGAGCTCAAGAAGGGCGAAAGCATCATCTTCTCCGCATCGCTCGACGAAATGGGTTCGACGAAGACCATCGAGGAGATGTTCGAGGCCTCGATCGCGCGCCGTACGCACAAGATCGACTTCGAAAGCTGCCTCGAGCACTCGGCCCGCCAGTTCCTGATCCGCCGCCCGGGCAACCGCACCGAGGTGATTGCCGGATACCCCTGGCACGGTGTCATCGGCCGCCAGACGTTCGTCGCGCTCCCCGGCATCACCCTCTGGCAGAACCACAAGGAGGACTGCCTCGACGCGCTCGACACCCAGGTGCGCGCCATGCGCGACGGCATGTTCGCAGGGAACTTCTCGGCGGCCGAAGGGGCCGATACGCCCCTGTGGTTCTTCTGGACCCTCCAGCAGCTCGAGACGCAGATCGGCGCCGCCGAAGTGTGGAACCGCTACGGCGAGGCGATGAAACAGATCCTCGAATCCTATAAGAAAGGTATTGCCGGACGCGTGATCCTCAACGACAACGGCCTCGTATGGGCCTCGTCGGAGGAGACCCCGCTGACGTGGATGAACTCCCGGATCGAGGGCCGCGCCGTCACCCCGCGGAACGGCTATCAGGTGGAGGTCAACGCGCTCTGGTACAACGCCGTATGCTATGCGCTGCGCCTCGCGGCCGAGAACGGCGACAAGAAGTTCGTAAAGGCCTGGGAGAAGCTGCCCGAAAAGACGGCCGCCTCGTTCAACGAGCTCTTCCGACTCGAGGACGGATATCTGGCCGACTACGTGGGCGCCGAAGGTGCCAACGCCTTCATCCGCCCCAACATGATCATCGCCTGCGGACTGCCCTACAAAATGGTCGACGAGCAGACGAGGATCGACGTCATCCGCACCGTGCGCCAGCACCTGCTCACGCCGAAGGGTCTGCGGACGCTCTCGCCCCGCAACCCCCTCTACAGAGGTTCGCAGGAGGGATCTCCTGCCGAACGCGACTTCGCAGGAAAGAACGGCTCCGTATGGCCCTGGATCCTGGCATTCTATGTCCGCGCCTGCTTCGACATCGACGGGGACGCATTCCTGCCCCAGGCCCAGGAGATCTTCGAGAACTTCAACGAGGACATTCAGACCTACGGCATCGGTTCGATCGGCGAGCTTTATGACGCCGATCCCCCGTTCGCACCCCGCGGAGCCTTCTCGCAGGCGTGGAGCGTAGCCGCCGTGCTGGACATCCTTCACCAGATCGGGCTGCACAAGCCTGCAGCGGAGGGCAAAAAGCCCGCAAAGAAGCCCGCAGCGGCAAAGAAGCCCGCAGCGGCGAAGGCCGCGAAGGCCGCGAAGGCTGCGAAGGCTGATTCCAAGAGCGAGGAGAAGGTGCCCAAGGCCCCGGCCAGGCGCGCCGCCGCAAAGAAAACGGCTGCAAAGACAAAATAAAAACCCGGTAGGCCCGGGTCCCCGAGAACAGGTTCCAGACAGATGCGGAAAGAGAACGGTGCGGGCGGAATTGTCTGAAAGGTGTGGAAGAGGCGCTGACGACAGCGCATGGATGAATGAATGAGGAAACCGGAATCCCGGCGGGAAATCCGCAAAGGTTCCGGCTCACAGGCCGAACGGATACAAATACAAGAATACGCAAGATAAACAAGGAGTAAATCAATTATGAGAGTTTTAATGTTCGGATGGGAATTTCCACCCCATATTGCCGGAGGACTGGGTACAGCCTGCTACGGAATGACTCGCGGGCTGGCTCGCAACGGTGTCGACGTAACGTTCGTCGTCCCCCACGCCTACGGCGACGAAGACCAGCGCTTCATCCACGTGGTGAATGCCAGCGACGTGGAGGCGCTCTACGGCTCCACGGGGAGCGGCGCCGATGACGTACTGGAAAAAATGTCGTTCATCCATATCGACTCGAACATGGTTCCCTATATCTCCCCCGAGGAGTATGAGACCTATCACGAGCAGTATGTCAAGACGGGGCAGCGCACGTGGTCGACGACCGACGCCTGGAAACAGCGATACACCTTCTCGGGAAAATACGGCGCGAACCTCATGGAGGAGGTTGCCCGCTATGCCGTGGTCGCCGCCCAGGTCGCCCGCGACCTCGAAGGACAGTTCGACGTCATCCACGCACACGACTGGCTCACGTATTATGCCGGAATCGCCGCAAAACGCGTCTCCGGAAAGCCGCTGGTCGTGCACATGCACGCCACGGAGTACGACCGCAGCGGTGAGAACGTCAACACACAGGTATACGCCATCGAGCGCGCCGGAATGCACGCCGCAGACCGCGTCATCGCCGTGTCGAACCTCACGCGCAATATCGTCATCAACCGCTACGGGCTCGCACCCGAGAAGGTCGTGACCGTGCACAACGCCGTGCGCTTCGCCGAGAACAATTCCGAAGCCCCCGAACGAGGCGTCGAGGACAAGATCGTCACCTTCCTCGGGCGAATCACCTACCAGAAGGGGCCCGACTACTTCGTGGAGGCCGCAGCAAAGGTTCTCAAGCGCGTGCCCAACGTCCGCTTCGTGATGGCCGGTTCGGGAGACATGATGAACCACGTCATCCGCCGCGTCGCACGCCTCGGAATCGCCGACCGTTTCCACTTCACAGGATTCCTCCGCGGGGAGGACGTACACAAGATGTTCCAGCTCTCGGACGTATATGTCATGCCTTCGGTATCGGAGCCGTTCGGCATCTCGCCCCTCGAGGCCATGCGCTCGAACGTCCCGGTCATCATCTCCAAACAGAGCGGTGTCGCCGAGGTCCTCGACTACGCCGTGAAGGTCGACTACTGGGATGTCGACGCCCTGGCAGACGCCATCTACGCCCTGATCGAGTACCCCGCCCTGGCAAACATGTTTGCCGAAAAGGGCCTCGAGGAGGTCACGAACCTCAAGTGGAACGATGCCGCGGCAAAAATCAAATCGGTCTACGAAGCCGCGATCGAAGAGAATAAGAAACAATCAAAATAAGTACCCCTCATGAAAACCGTTTGTTTATATTTTCAGGTACATCAGCCCTGGCGTCTGAAGAAATACCGCTTCTTCAACATGGGCAAAGACCATAACTACCTGGACGACCTGCTCAACCGTTCGATCATGCAGAAGGTCGCCCGGCAGTGCTACCTGCCGATGAACGCCCTGCTGCTCAAGCTCATCAAGGAAAACAAGGGCAAGTTCCGCTGCTCGTTCTCGATCACCGGCATCGCCATCGAACAGATGCGCGCATACGCCCCCGAGGTGCTCGATTCGTTCAAGGAACTCGCGGCAACGGGGTGCGTGGAGTTCCTCGCAGAGACCTATTCGCACTCGCTGGCGGCCCTGGCCTCGAAGGAGGACTTCACCGAGCAGGTGAAGCTCCACACGAACCTCATCAAGAAGGAGTTCGGCGTGAAGCCCACGGCATTCCGCAACACCGAGCTGATCTATTCGGACGAGATCGGCGCCATGGTTGCCGGCATGGGATTCCGCACGATGCTCGCCGAGGGCGCCAAGCACGTGCTGGGTTGGAAATCCCCCAACTACGTCTACGCAAACGCCATCGACCAGAAACTCCGCCTGCTGCTGCGCAACTACAAGCTTTCGGACGACATCGCCTTCCGCTTCTCGAACCAGAGCTGGGATCAGTGGCCCCTGACCGCCGACAAGTATGTGCAGTGGCTCTCGTCGAGCGACACCCCGGGCGAGGTCATCAACCTCTTCATGGATTACGAGACATTCGGTGAGCACCAGTCCGCCGACACGGGCATCTTCGAGTTCATGCGCGCGCTGCCCAAGGCCGTGCTGGCCAAGAAGGCCGGGCTCGAGTTCGCCACGGTGAGCGAGGCCGCAAAGAAGTACCAGCCGGTTTCGGTGCTCCACTGCCCGCACGTCATGTCGTGGGCCGACGAGGAGCGCGACATCACCGCATGGCTCGGAAACGAGCTCCAGAACGAAGCCTTCTCGAAGCTCTACGCACAGAAGGAGAAGATCAAGGCGCTCAAGAGCCCCGACTTCGACTATGTATGGAGCTTCATGCAGACCTCCGACCACTTCTACTACATGGCCACGAAGTGGCTCTCGGACGGAGACGTGCACTCCTACTTCAACCCCTACGACTCGGCTTACGACGCCTTCATCAACTACATGAACGTCCTCTCGGACTTCATCATCGAGTTGGACAAGGCCGTAGCGGCCAAGGCGGCCCGCAAGTAGGCGGCAGTCCCGGAAAGAGCGAAGAACGGATCCCCCGCGGCATGCGGGGGATTCGTTTTTTATTTTTTTGGGGGGGGGTAGAGAGAAGGCCGGGCGGCGACAAAGAGCCCGACAGAGAGACGAGGGAGAGAAGATGGGAGTGGAGATGGGAGTGGAGATGGGAGTGGAGATGGAGGCAAAACAAGGCCCGCCGGGGCGGACAGGATCGGCCGGGGCGGGCTATTTTCAAATGGGAGGTCGGGGCCGTCGGGATGAATAGACGGGCCGGGCCATCGGGCCATCGGGCCGGGGTCGGGGTCAGGGTCAGAGCCGGGGTCAGGTCGGGCTACCCCCGCCGCTTGTAGCGCGAGGGAGAGGTGCCCGTATGCTGCTTGAAGTACTTCCCGAAGAACGACTGCGTGGAGAAATTCAGGTGGTAGGCGATCTCCTGAATGCTCATCCCGGAGTATTTGAGCAGCGCCTTCGCCTCCAGGATCACCGACTCGTCGATCCACCGCGCCGCCGTCTTCCCGCTCACCTCCTTGACTACCGAGGAGAGGTATTTCGGCGTGATGTTCAACTGCCGGGCATAGAAACTCACGTTCCGCTCCCGCTTGTTGTACTGCTGAAGAAGCGACATGAACTCGTTGAACAGCACCTCGCAGCGCCCCTGTTTCTGCGCCCCGGGCTGCTCCCGCTGGTTGATGTCGGTGATGATGTAGAACGCCGTGGTGAAGAGCGTGCGGATGATTTCGTGCCGGTAGCGCTCCTTGTCGCTCCGGAGCATGGTCTTGATCAGCTGGAACAACTGACGGATCTCGTCGACATCCTGCTGCGAAGCCTCCAGCACGGGAGCCTTGCCGATGCGCATGTAGACCGGCAGCGACGTCGACAGCTCGATCTGGATCTCGTTGACGAACGACTTCGAGAAGGCCAGCAGGTAGGCCGCGGCATTCGACGAACACTTGACCGTGCGGATGATCGAGTCGGGGTTGAAAAAAACAATGTTGTTCGGACGCACGGAGTAGATCTGCATGTCGATCGACACGGTGGCCTCGCCCGACATCATGATGATCGCCGTGAATCCGTCGATCGACGTCGGATAGTTGGCCGTAGTGTTCTGGTCGGCAGTCAGCGTCGTGATGACCAGGTCGTCCGAAAGGTAAAATACGTCGCTCATCTCCTTCTTGATCCGGGAGATGGAGACCTTGTGCAGATTTTCGCGTCCTCCGCTGCGTATCGTCTTGCCGGTATCCGCCATACGGTTGATTTTTGGAACAAAAATACGAATTATCTCCAAACTACCAAATCCGCGGCGAAGAAACTGCCGTCCGAAGCCCCGCGGTCTGGAGGATAAGGGGTGTTCAAAGGCCCGTCCGGACGACGGGCGCTATTCGAGCGTCTCCTGCGGCGCGCACACCACCTGCATCGCCCCCGCAAGGCACTCGACATGCAGCGGGAACTGCGCGCCCCGCTGTCCGTCGATGTCGGTGGGTTCGTCGACCGTCGAGTGGATGTCGATCTGGCGGGCCTGGAACTGCTTGACGATCTTCGGGTTCCCGCCCATCAGATAGCGGCCCATCGCCACCGTGGACTGAAAAAGGTTCTTCTTCTCGAGAAGGATGCAGTCGAACATCCCGTCCTTGATCGACGCGCGCCGCGTAAGCTGGATGCCCCCGGCCGTGCGGCCGTTGAAGATCAGCGCGATGAGCGACTTCAGGTCGAAGCGCTCGCCGTCGGCGTCGATCTCGAGCGGCACCCCGTGCACCGAGCGCACCTCCTTGATCCCCTCGATCAGGTAGGCCAGTTTCCCGATGCGGTGCTTGCTCTCGTTGGAAGTCCGCTGCGAAGTGGTCGTGAAGATCCCGAACGAAAAGATATTGACGAAATAGAGGTCATTGACCCGGCCGCAGTCGACCCGCTCGATGCACCCCGTGGCGATCTGGCGCGCCGCCTCCAGCGGGTCGCGCGACATGCCCAGCACCCCCGCGAAGTCGTTCGCCGTACCGGCCGGAATCACCCCGAGGGGAATATCCAGCCCTTTGGATTTCATGGCGTTGAGCGCGAAATTGAGGGTTCCGTCCCCACCGGCGACGACCATCAGGTCGATCTGCTCGTTGCCGTCGAACGGATTGCTCCCGAAGTCGATCAGACGGGGGGTCACCGCATATCCGCCTTCGGCAAAGATCCCGCAGATCTTTTCGACATTGCGGGCGATATGTCCCTTGCCCGACTGGACGTTATAGAGGAAGACTGCTTTTTTCATACGCATTTCGGTCGTTGGGAATACGGACGTCCTGCCGGTTACGGCATGACGAGGGGCTCCATGGCCGGAGAAACATACTCTTCGTAGCTGTCGCCGTCACCGGCGAGAATGAAATAGACCGCCACGCCGGGCATCTGCGACGCGGCCTTCAGGGCATCGTCGGCACCCATGGCCAGGAACATCGTGCCCAGGGCGTCGGCCTCGGCGCACGTCGGGGCCGCCACGGTCACCGACAGCAGCCGCGAAAGAACGCTCCGGCCCGTGCGCGGATCGATCGTATGGGCCACCTTGTTGCCCGCGTCGTCGAGGTAGTAGCGGCGGTAGTTGCCCGAGGTGGCAAGGGCCCCGTCGTGAAGCCGGATCCGCTTCTGGAGGTACTCCCCGTCGGACATGTTGCCGTCGAAGGGCGTCTCCACGCCGATGCGCCAGGCGTTGCCCTCGCGGTTCACGCCCCGGCAGCGCACCTCGCCCCCGATGTCGACGATGTAGTTCGAGGCGCCGAAGCGCTCGACGAGCGCCGCCAACAGATCCACCGTATAGCCCTTGGCCACGGAGTTGAAGTCCAGCTGCACGCGGGGATCGGATTTCACGAGCCGGTTCCCCTCGATACGCACCTTGTCGCGTCCGACGAACTGCAGGATCGAATCCACGTTCGGATGCACGGCG
This sequence comes from Candidatus Alistipes faecavium, assembly GCA_019118605.1. Classification (GTDB taxonomy): domain Bacteria; phylum Bacteroidota; class Bacteroidia; order Bacteroidales; family Rikenellaceae; genus Alistipes; species Alistipes faecavium. The sequence goes on from DWYP01000026.1 coordinate 25,565, forward strand.
GCCTCCTTGCCGGCGAAGCCCCACGCCTCGACGAGCGGCTTGACCGTCACGTCGTAGCGCCCGTCGCTCAACGCCCCGATGCTGTCGGCAAGCCGGAGGTTGAAGGCGATATGGCGGTCGACCGTGTCGGTCTCGTTGCGGTTCAGGCGGCTCAGCAGCGACGTCGCGTCGTAGATCGACATCGAGGCTTTTGCCTCGCGGTCGAGCTCCAGGATCGCCGCTCGCAGCTCCCCGGCCGTGGTGTTCCGTACGTCGGCGACCACGTGCAGCGTCGTGCCCAGCATCGTCCCGTCGACGACCGTATAGCCCTGCTCCCGGGCACAGCCCGACAGCACGAGCACGGCACCCGCCGCCGCTCCGATGAAGAGGCGCCTGCCCCGTCCGAAAAAGGTTTTCTTTCCCATAGAAAAGTGCGCGTTTGGCCACAAAAATACGATTTTCCCCCGGAACTCGCTATTTTTCGCCTCCCAAAGGTAATAATTTTTGAATTTTAATACCCAATTGTCAATTATTTTGTACCTTTGCCGAACGCTCTGGCGTTATCCACGGTAAGGGGGATGCGTCGTAGAGTGGAACTTAAATAAACTCAATAAAATGGCTTATTTAACAGCTGAGAAAAAGCAGGAGCTTTTCGG
>DWYP01000027.1 GCA_019118605.1 Candidatus Alistipes faecavium
ATTATCACGCCGCTGCATTTCGTGGTAGATGGTGTTCAGCGATGCGTTTATATCGCTTAACATACGGTTGATACGTCCGGCTTCCGCCGTGCGTCCAATAGCCTTGCCAGCCTTACCGTCCCACATTTCAGGCAGCACGTTCAATTTAGTATTAAAACGGCTTGCCACGCCGTCCACTGTGATACGGGCGAAAAGGGGGTACGCACCGCCCGCTTTCTGCTTGTCTTTCTTTGCGTAAAAGCAAATGTTGAATGTCGATTTCATATACTCACTTTTTAGTTACAAAAATAATGTAAATGCTTAAAAATGAGTTTTATGCAGACTCGCCAAACACCGACAGAAGTTCGCCAATTTCCGACTATCTGTACCCCCTTTTTGATTTTGTTTGTCGGGGGTACGAGTTAGGTTAGAAACCTTGTCTTTTAGGGACGAAAAAATGTACTTTAAGGCAGACACAAGGGGATAAAAAAAGTCCCACAAATCATTGAATTTGTGGGACTTGTCTGTTCGTTGTCCGGTTTTGTCCGTAACGTTCAGCGGAGAGAGAGGGATTCGAACCCCCGGTACAGTTGCCCGTACACCGCATTTCGAGTGCGGCCCGATCGACCACTCCGGCATCTCTCCTTTCGATGCATCCGCAACGCGCAACTGTCGCGCCGCGGCCCCCGGAACTTTCGTTTTGGGACTGCAAATATAGACATATTTTTTATTTTCGCCTACTTTCGGCAAAAAAAAATCGCCGCAGCCGAAAAAAAGGCCTCCACGGCACCACAACCGACGGTTTCCGGGAAAATTCCGTATATTTGTAGGGAACGAACCGCGCCGCAGACCGTGCAGTATTTCGAACCCCGGACCGTTTTACTTCCGGGAATGATACTAAAACCCTGCCGGGTTTCGTTCTCTGAATAGAAGTATGATTAACAAAAGTGTCATGAAAACGTGGATTATACGGACAGGAGTCCTTGCAGGAGGCTGCTTGCTCGTCGCAGCGCTTTCGAGCGGCTGCTCGTCGGCCTACTACTCCTCTTCGGCGCGGTATGCCTCCGACGACCTGTATGTGCTGCATGACCGCACGCAGATTGCCCGCAAGCAGCAGGCCGAAGCCGAAGCCCGCAAGGCGGCCGCCGAGGCGCGCCAGGCCGAATGGGAGGCCCTTTTGGCCGAAGCCGAGGCCGAAGCGGCGAAAACCGGCTATTACAAATACAGCTCAAACCCCTATGAAAACGTGCTGGCCGACGATTACGAAAGCGCTTATGCACGGCGTCTGCGCGGTTTCCAGTCGCTGACCTACAACATGCCGTCGAGCTATATCAACGCCCGGTACAGCGGGGCGTTCGACTATGTCTCGGCCTACGATCCCGCCTTCTACAACATCATCGTCATGGGCGACGAGGTCTGGGTCGAGCCCAAATACATCACCTCGATGTTCGGCACCTGGGGACGCCCCGTGGTGCTCCTCGACCCGTGGTATTACGGCTGGGCATCGCCGTCGTTCTCCCTCTCGCTGGGCAGCTGGGGCTGGAGCCTCGGATGGAGCTCCTGGTGGAACCCGTGGTGGGATCCCTGGTACCGTTCCTGGTACAGCCCCTGGTGGGGATCCTGGTACAGTTCGTGGTATAATCCCTGGTGGGGTCCGAGCTGGGGATGGCGCCCCGGATGGCCGCATCACCCGCATTGGGGACCCGGATGGGGCCCGGGATGGGGCGGCGGACACTACAATCCGAATCGGCCCGGCATCGTACACCGTCCGAGCCATCCCTACCGCTCGCAGGTTTTCGGCAGCGGCTCCTCGACGACCGTCAATCGGGCCACGAACGGCAACCGCTCCTGGCGCTCGGGAGTTTATCAGGGCGGCAACAGCAACAATAGCACCATCCGCGGATCGGGAAGCCGTTCGGGACAGGGCAGCACGATCAACTGGAACCGCGGCGGCTCCTCGAACAGCGACCGCACGGGAACCCGCCGAACCCCGTCGAACCGCAACTACAACAGCTATAACAGCTACAACAGCAACCGGAGCGGTTCGTTCAACAACAGCGGCTTCTCCGGTGGCGGAGGCGGTTTCTCCGGCGGCGGCGGACGCAGCGGCGGCAGCACGGGCTCGAGTTCGCGCGGCCGGTAACCCAATTTGTCTAACGTAAATTCGGAGTCATGAAACGTACGATTCTGACAGCCTGCGCGGTGCTGCTGCTCTACAGCGGCGCGGCGGCACAGGGTTCCCAATATGAGTTCGGCGGTCTGGTTTTGAGCAACGACGCGATGTCCACATCGGACCTCTTCTCGCTCTCGCAACAGCGCTTCAACTTCGGCACGGCACGCTCGATGGCCATGGGCGGGGCCTTCACCTCGCTGGGTGCCGACCAGGCCTCGATGGTCATCAACCCGGCCGGTTTGGGCATGTACAGCCGCGGCGAAATCGCCCTGACGCCGATGATGACCTTCTCGCAGGCCAGTACGCCCGCAGGGCTGGCCCCTTCGGGAGCAATGCCCTTCGGGAGCAACTCGAAAAACCGCTTTGCGATCGGCAACTTCGGCGGCGTGTTCAACGTCTATGAGGGAACGGGCAAGCTGTTGAGCGTGAACTTCGGCATCGGCTACAACCGGCTGGCCGACTACAACTACAGCTACGCCTTCGAATTCGCGGGCAGCAACCGCACGTCATCCATCGCCGATGCCTTCAGCGTGCAGCTTGAAGCGGGCGGCGCCTATGTGAACAGCAACGGCGCGATCGCCATGGGCGGGAACGGCACCTGGGATGCGACGAACTGGCGCATCGACCCCTTCTTCTGGCCGGCTGTCGGCGGTTACAAAACCTATCTGGTCGATTACGACAAGGAGAGCGGCCTGTGGTACCCCTCCGAAATCGGCGATAACGCCACGGTAAACGGCGGCACCTCGGTACGGAGCACCGGTTCGGCCGGGGAGTTCGACATCTCGATGGGTGCGAATATCGACAACAAGTTCTATTTCGGCTTCACGTTCGGCATCCAGAACATCTACCAGAAAAAGAGCATCTACTACGGCGAGGGATACAACTACGCCGGAGGCAACGGCTACAACACGGACCAGGGCGGCGAAATCGCCGTCGATGCCAACGGCATTCCGCTCACGAACGTCATGCAGTCGATGGGCATGACGCAGACGGCGACCGTCGAGGGTGCGGGCGTGAACTTCAAGGCGGGCATCGTCTACAGCCCGATTCCCAGCCTGCGGCTGGGTATGGCCATCCACACGCCGACCTTCTACTCGCTCGAACGCCGCTACTCGATGTCGTTCTCCACGGCTTCGATCGGCCCCACCTCCGAAACGGACCAGCGGCCGCACGACTACACCTCGGACACGAGTTCCGATGTGCTCGAAGACAAGGGCGATTCGGCCTGGGAGTTCGTCTCCCCGACACGCCTGATGTTCGGCGCCTCGTACACCTTCGGGCAGGTGGCAATCCTCTCGGTCGACTACGAGCGCGACTGGTACAACGGCATCCGCGTAAAGAACATGCCCTTCCTGCCCTACGGTCCCGCGGCTTCGGACATCAAGCAGGACATGAAGCACTACTTCAAGGGTTCGAACACCATACGGGCCGGTCTGGAGGTGCGTCCTGTGCCGATGCTGGCCGTGCGCGCCGGATTCGGCTACAACGGTTCGATGCTGCGCGACGAGCGGACGATCCTCTCCTCGCCCGCCATCGCCAAGACGACCTACTACACGGCCGGTCTGGGCTTCTCGCTCACGCGCTCGATCTACATCGACATCGCCTACTGCTATGCCAAGGATACGACGACGCCCTACATGCTCTTCTACGGCAACAGGTATGCGGCCGACGGCGGAGCCTCGGAAATCTACCAGAGCGAGCTCTACACGACCGACTTTACCCGCCACAACGTGGCGCTGACGGTCGGATTCCGCTTCTGACGGCGCCTGCGGCGGCAGGCCGCGGCACCGGCCGCAGAATTTTGCGAATAAAAAGGTTCGTCCACACGGTCGGACCTTTTTTATTTTTGTATATTTGCACCTCGGAAACGAATTGAAATCAAACGATAAGATATGGCAAAGGAACTCAAGGACCTGACAAAGTCGGACGAGAACTATTCGCAATGGTACAACGACCTGGTGGTGAAGGCCGGGCTGGCGGAGAACTCCGCCGTACGCGGATGCATGGTCATCAAGCCCTACGGCTACGCCATCTGGGAGAAGATGCACGACGCGCTGGACAAGATGTTCAAGGAGACGGGGCATCAGAACGCCTATTTCCCGCTCTTCATCCCCAAATCCTTCTTCTCGAAGGAGGCTCACCACGTCGAGGGCTTCGCCAAGGAGTGCGCCGTGGTAACGCACTACCGCCTGAAGAACGACCCCGAAGGCAAGGGCGTCGTCGTGGATCCCGACGCAAAACTCGAGGAGGAGCTCATCGTGCGCCCCACCTCGGAGACGATCATCTGGAATACCTACAAGAACTGGATCCAGTCCTACCGCGACCTGCCGATCCTGTGCAACCAGTGGGCCAACGTCGTACGCTGGGAGATGCGCACGCGGCTGTTCCTGCGCACCGCCGAGTTCCTCTGGCAGGAGGGTCACACCGCCCACGCCACGCGCGAGGAGGCCGTCGAGGAGGCCGAGCGCATGATCCGCGTCTACGAACGTTTCGCCCAGGAGTGGATGTCGCTGCCGGTGATCGTCGGCCACAAGTCGCCCAACGAGCGCTTCGCAGGCGCCGAGGACACGCTCACCATCGAGGCGCTGATGCAGGACGGAAAGGCCCTGCAGAGCGGTACGTCGCACTTCCTCGGGCAGAACTTCGCCAAGGCCTTCGACGTGCAGTACGTCAACAAGGAGGGCAAACTCGAATACGTATGGGCTACGTCGTGGGGCGTCTCGACCCGCCTGATGGGCGCGCTGATCATGGCCCATTCGGACAACAACGGACTCGTGCTGCCGCCGAAGCTCGCCCCGATCCAGGTGGTCATGGTGCCCATCTACAAGGGCGAGGAGCAGCTGGCCGAAATCCGCCGCCGCTTCGAGGCCATCGCCGGGGAGCTGAAGGCAAAGGGCCTCTCGGTGAAGATCGACGACCGCGACAACGTCCGTTCGGGCTTCAAGTTCGCGGAATACGAGCTGAAGGGCGTGCCGGTGCGTCTGGCCATGGGCCCGCGCGACATCGAGAACGGCACGATCGAACTCGTGCGCCGCGACACGCTCGAAAAGGAGACCGTGCCGCAGGAGGGCCTCGCGGAGCGTATCGAGGCGCTGATGACCGAAATCCAGGAAAACATCTTCCGCAAGGCCGTGGCCTTCCGCGATTCGATGATCACGAAGGTCGACACCTGGGAGGAGTTCAAGGAGGTGCTCGACACAAAGGGAGGCTTCGTCCTGGCACACTGGGACGGCACCGTGGAGACCGAAGTGGCGATCAAGGACGCCACGAAGGCCACGATCCGCTGCATCCCGTTCGACGCCCCGGAGGAGGAGGGCAAGTGCATCTTCACCGGACGCCCCTCGCACCGCCGCGTGCTCTTCGCCCGCAGCTACTGATCGGAACCCTCTGCGGGGCTTTTCGCTGAAGCCCCGCACAAATCTCCATACCGGAGACCTCGGAGGCGCCGCACGGCGCGCAACGCCCGGGTCTCCGGTTTTTACAAACGCCTAACGCAACAGAACCATGTCCACCAGCGAATCGGAAATCCGCAAAAGCATGATCTACCGCATCACCATCGCAGGGTCGATCGTCAACCTCGCGCTCTCGCTGCTCAAGCTCGCGGCGGGAATCCTCGGGCGAAGCGGCGCCATGGTCGCCGATGCCGTGCACTCGTTCTCGGACCTGGCGACCGACCTCGTGGTCATCGCCTTCGCACGGATCTCGGCCAAGCCCAAGGACGACGACCACGACTACGGGCACGGAAAATACGAAACCCTCGCCACGATCATCATCAGCCTCGCGCTGGGAGTGGTCGGCGCGGGGATCCTGGTCAACAGCATCCGCGACATCCGCCTCGTAGCCCAAGGAGGCGTGCTCGAACGCCCGGGGTTGATCGCCTTTGTCGCCGCGCTGCTCTCGATCGTCATCAAGGAGCTGCTTTACCGCTACACGGTGCGCGTGGGGCGTGCGGTCAACAGCCCGAGCGTCATCGCCAACGCCTGGCACCACCGCAGCGACGCACTCTCGTCGCTCGGGACCCTCGTGGGCATCGGGTGCGCCTATTTCTTGGGGCAGAAGTGGCGCATCGCCGACCCCATTGCGGCGCTCGTCGTGGCGATCTTCATCTTCAAGGTGGCCTTCGACCTCATCCGCACGGGGCTGGGCGAGCTGCTCGAGCAGTCGCTCCCGGCCGACACCGAACGGGAGATCCTGCAGATCGTCACCGCCGACCCGGCGATCCGCGAGCCGCACAACCTCCGCACACGCCGCATCGGGGCGGCCATTGCCATCGAGGTACACGTGCGGGTCGACGGGGCGCTCACGGTGGCCCATTCGCACGAGCTGACTGTCGACATCGAACGGCGGCTGCGTGCCCGTTTCGGGCAGGAGACGATGATCGCCATCCACGTCGAGCCGGTCAAGGGCCCTGCCGGGGAGTAAGCGCCGCAGACGCCGGGCAGGACGCAAGGAGGGGCAGGACGCAAGGAGGGGGCAGGCCCGACGGGAACAAAACGGACGGACCGAATCCGGGGCGGAAGGGAGCCGGGACGGAAGAGAGCCGGAACGGAAGGGAGCCGGGGCGAAGGCAAAAAGGACCGGGGCCGGCCGGAACAAAGGGCGGAACCGGACGGAACGGACGGTCGAAAGAAACGGAACGAAGGATCGGAACGTCCGGACGGAAGAGTGGAGAAACGGTCCGAAAGGCCCTTTCGGCACGGTATTTGCCCGTTCGGCGGCGGAGTCGGTTCACCCCGGAAAAGTGCCGGTTCGGCGGAAAAATTTGGAATTTCCGAGAAAAGTTCCTACCTTGCTCTTGCCGAAACATGCGAAAAAAGACTTTTCCGCAACACACCGGCCTGAAAAAGAATTATTTACACTAAACTGAAATTGCCTATCGGAACAGAGTGTACTCTTTGTAATCAACACGAAAAAGAGTATGAACGCACAAGTTTTGAGCGACCAGAACCTGCTCAACCAGTACCTTTCCGGTGACAAAAGTGCCATATCCAGTCTCATCGAGCGTCACAGCCGCCGCGTGCGTGACTATATCCATATGATGGTCAAGGACCGGGACGTGGCAGACGATATTTTTCAGGAAACATTCATCAAAGCCGTACGAGTGATCGACGAGGGCCGCTATACCGATAACGGCAAGTTCCTCTCGTGGATCCTCCGCATCGCCCACAATCAGGTCATCGACTACTTCCGCGCACAACGCCAGGATCGCTCGGTCAGCGAAACAGATGCCGGATACGACGTCCTCGGCACGCTCCGGCTCTCGGAACGCACGGTCGAGGACTCGATGGTCAGCGAACAGATCGAACGAGACGTCCGCGCACTGGTCGAACTCCTCCCCGCCGAACAGCGCGAAGTGGTGATGATGCGCTATTTCGCAGGACTGAGCTTCAAGGACATCGCCGAGCAGACCGACGTGAGCATCAACACCGCACTGGGACGCATGCGCTATGCACTGATCAACCTGCGGCGCATGATCAAGGAAAAAAATATCGTTCTCAGCTGAACACCGCACAATATTCTCCCGCCGTATGCGTTATATTGTTGCAACCAAAACAAAGCTGCGGCCTATGGAGGATATTGACAAAACGAACGTTTCAAGCGAAGGCATCTCCGACGACGAGGATTTGATGATGCGGGAGGTGATACAAGGCGATGCGGATCTCTTTTTTCTGCATCATTACCTCTCGGAAGTCTTTCGAAAAGGAGATATTTAAGGGTTAATTTTTGATGGGAGAGGACGCCTTGCGGCGTCCTCGTTTTGTTGTCCCGCACTGCGGGTTTCGAACTGCAAAAAAACGGACCGTCCGTTGGATACGGACGGTCCGGCTTCGAAAGCACGTTCTGCAGAGAAGGACGACCGGAGCCGGGATCCGGGGCGGGCCCAAGCCGAAGCGTTTCCAGATCGGGTTCGGGGTGTCCCGGAGCTCCCTCCCCGCCCTACCGGCGGGGAGCCTCGGCGATGCAGTGCGCCGAGCGGAGTTGCAGCGACAGCGACACGGTCGAGATCCCCGCGAAGAGCAGCGAAAGACCTACCCATACCACGACGGCCGTCGTACCGAAGGCCAGGGGCTGAAGCAGCATCCACAGCGAGCAGATCAGCAGCAGGACGCCCGTAAGCACCGTCCATCCCGATCCGCGGATACCCAGCACATGCATGTCGCTGGCCAGTCCGATGGTGCTGAAGCTGCGCATGAGCAGCCAGAATCCGAGGAAGATCGGCAGCGTCACGGCCGAAAGGGCGACGTTGAAGACCAGGATCGCACCGAGGATGATTTCGATGATCCCCCCGGCGAGCATCCAGCCCCGTCCGGTGACGAAATGGCGGCTGCGGGCCGCAAGGACGACCTCCATGACGCCCGAAAAGAGAATCAGCCACCCGAAGAGCACCGAAAGATCCAGATAGCTCCGTGCGGGATAGATGAAGACCAGAATGCCGACCGCCAGCAGGGCGATGCCGACAACCAACAGGAGCCACCAGTGGCGGACGGCCTGTTTCGACTGTTCGATCAGAGAAGAGAGTTTGTTCATAACGATAGTAAAAAGAGTTCCTCTGGCAGGGGCAATTTGCATGCCAGGCTCTTCCGCGGATCGAACTGCGGCATATTTTGCGCTCCGGAGATTATTTGCGGACGATGCGCAGGGCGCAGCCGCCTCCCGGGGCCAGCGGCACCCGGAGCCTCCGATCGGCGGGGATTGCAACCTGCTCGCGCACGTAGTCCGAGGCGAAGCGGCGGGCGTTGCGTCCGTCGCGGAAGAGCTCGGCCTCGAAATCCCCCTCGCCGAGCATCGAAAGGTCGAGCTCCAGTTCCCGGGCATCCCAGTCGGTCATCGCCGCCACGTACCACACGTCGCCCTTGCGGCGCGCCAGAGCCGCATAGTCGCCGATGCGCCCGTCGAGGGCCACGGTCTCGTCCCACGTGGTCGGCACCCCGGCGATGAAGCGTGTGCACTCCGCCTCGCGCTCATAGGCCCAAGGCGAGTCGCACAACATCGCCAGCGGCGCCTCGAAGAGGATGTAGGCAGCCAGCTGGCGGCACCGCGTGCCTTGGCTCATGGGTTCGGAGTGCACCTGGCGGAAGTTCTCCTTCGAGGCGTTGCGCATGGCCCCGGGCGTGTAGTCGGCCGGCCCGGCGACCATCCGCAGGAAGGGAATCATCACGTCGTAGGTCACCTGATCCTCGTCGCCCATGTTGATCTTGCACTGCTCCAGCCCGTAGACGCCTTCGAAATTGAGCACGTTGGGATAGGTGCGGTTGAGCCCCGTGGGCTTGTAGGTTCCGTGGAAGTCGAGCACCAGGTGGTGGCGGGCCGCCGTCGCGGCCGCCCGGTAGTGGAAATCGACGATCGTCTGGTCGTCGTGGTCCATGTAGTCGATCTTGAATCCCTTGATGCCCATTGCGGCGTAGTGGGCGCAGACGCGCTCCATGTCGCGGTCGAAGGCCTTGTATCCGGCCCAGAGCAGGATCCCCACCCCGCGTTCGCGTCCGTAGGCCACCAGCTCCCGGAGGTCGATCTGCGGCACGACGAGCATCAGGTCGGCCTTCCCGCGCTCCGACCACCCGTCGTCGAGCAGGATGTATTCGATGCCGTACTTCGCCGCGAAGTCGATGTAGGCCTTGTAGGTCGCGTTGTTGATCCCCGCCTCGAAGTCTACGCCCTTCAGGCCGCAGGCGTTCCACCACTCCCAGGCCACCTTCCCCGGGCGGATCCACGAGATGTCCTCCACGCGCGAGGGCGAGGCGAGGCGGTATACCATGTCGTTGTCGGCCAGCTGCCGCGCCTCCGCGGCCACGATGACAATCCGCCAGGGCAGCGTCCGCGCGCCGTCGCACGGCGCAATGTAGGGATGGCGGCTCAGGACGACGCCCTGCAGGAAGTTGTAACCGCCCTGCTCGACCTTGTCGGGCAGCGGGGCGAAGTGTCCCGTGAGGGCGGTCTCGTGCTGAGGATTCCAGACGAACATCCCGGGGTAATGCTCCACGTCCGCCTCGGCGATACAGACCTGGCAGCCGCCCTTCTCGACCACCACGGGAAGGAACGCAAGTTTCTCGGGATTCGTCTCCCGCAGCGTCGTGGTGGTATAGACGTTCTCGAAGGTGCAGTTGTACTGCCGGGTGATCGGCCCCCGCGTGCGCGCATAAGGGATATGGATCGGGCAGTCGGCGCCGAATTCGAAGCGGGCGATTTCGTTCTTCACCACGTAGGGCTCGTCGAAATCGGTCACAAAACGGTAGGCCACGGCCTCGTCGTAGGCGCGGAACTCCACCGAGAAGCGGTCGCGGAAGCGAAGGGTCAGCAGGTTGTAGCGATCCTCGACCTGCGCCCGCTTGTAGAACGGGGCGTCGATCGTCTCGTCGACCGAACGGCTCCGGGTGTCGCGCAGGCGCGAGGCGACGCCGAGGGTGCGGCCGTCGAGGAGCTCCAGGGCGATCTGCGACGGTTCGAGGATCGTCGAATCGTTGCGCGTCACCGTATAGGTGAGCCGGTCTCCTGTCCGCACGGTGACGGAGAGCTGTCCGTCGGGGGACTTCAGCGTGTAGCTTTTCTGGGCGAAGAGCGGCAGCGCGCCGCAGAGCAGCAGCAGGGTCAGCAGGATCGATCGGGTGCGGGGCATGTTGTTTGTTTTAATATAAACGGCGTTCAGAGTAAATATTTTTACAAAGATAATACTTTATCCGAATTTTTCTTCGTATCGTAAGGGTTTTATACGCAAAAGACCTCGCTTAAACAGGGCGCATTGCCGCAGGGCGATCCATAGGCGGAACCTCGCAAGGAGGCGCCTGCGTGCGGAAGCGAAGGAGGAGGCGGACGCCCGAAAGGCGCTTTTGCAACCGAAAAAGGTGGATTTCGGAGGTTTTTTGTATCTTTGACTTCATCTTACAATAGGGTGCGCCCCGGCAAAGCCAAATTCCGAAAATTCCATTTTTATTTGTCTCTGCTCTCGGCTTTCACTATCTTTGGAAAAATTCCCGAAACTGTCATGTCCCCGCGACGACGCCATATTCTCTTCCGCTGCTCCGGACTGCTGCTGGCCGGCACCCTGCTGCTGGGATCCTGCCGGCAGGACGAAACCCGGACACTCGCCGAAGAGCTCGACCAGGCCATTGCCGACAAACCCCTCTACGAAGCCCGAAAGGAGGCGCGGATCGACGAACTCCGGCGCCTGAGGGCCATTCCGGGCTTCACACCCCGCCAGGAATACGAGATCAACACCCGCCTCTACCGGGAATTCAAGAAATACCAGCTCGATTCGGCCATCCGCTACGTCGAGCGCAACGTGGAGCTCGGACGCCAGCTCGACAGCACGCGGTGCATCGTCGAATCGCAGCTGCGCCTGGCGCGTCTCTACTCCTCGTCAGGCATGAGCATCGAGGCCCGCGCCCTGCTGGAGTCGATCGACCGCGCGACGCTCTCCGGGCCTCTGCTGCACGCCTACTACCGCGCCTATTCGCAATTCTACCAGCACTATGCGGCCCTGACCGACCAGCCGGGCTACAACAGCATCTCCCAGGCCTATCTCGACTCGATGCTCGGGGCACGGCAGACCGGATCGCTCCGCTACCAGCTGGCCTCCACGACCCGGCTCGCGGGACAGATGCCTCGCGACTCCGCGGAGGTGCTCCTGCTGGAGCTCTTCGCGAAAATCGCACCCGACGACACGCACCATGCCGAAGTCGCCTACATGCTCGGGAGTTTCTACCGCTCGCAGGGCGACGAGCAGAATGCCTTGAAATATTACATGATTTCGGCGCTGACCGACGTGCGGCTCTCGATCAAGGAGAATGCCTCGTTCCAGTCGCTGGCCACGCTCTACTACGGGAACGGAGACCTGGCCCGGGCCTTCAAATATTCGCAGGCCGCCATCGAGGACGCCATTTTCAGCAAGGTGCAGTTCCGCACGGCCCAGATGTCGGAACTCTATTCGATCATCTCGGTATCGCACCAGGCCAAGGAGATCAAGACAAAAAACAAACTCCAGCACTACCTGCTGCTCATCAGCATCCTCTCGGCCATTCTCGTGCTGCTCTTCGCCTTCGTCTTCCGGCAGATGCGCAAATTCTACCGCATCAAGGAGGAGCTCTCGCACATCAACGGGGAGCTCGCGCGCCTGAACGACGAGCTGGCCGAAAAGAACGAACAGCTTTCCGACGCCAATGCGGTCAAGATGCAGTACATCGCCCGCTTCTTCGACCTCTGCTCGATGTATATCGACAAGCTGGACGACTACCGCAAGCGCCTCAAGAAGCTGGCCGAGGACCGGAAGTACGACGCACTCTACCGACAGCTCAAGTCGACCTCGATGCTCGAGACCGAGCAGGGAGAGCTCTACAAGAACTTCGACGCCATCTTCCTGAACCTTTACCCGTCGTTCGTCGACGACTTCAACGCGCTGCTCAACGAGGATGAACGTATCGAACTGCGCTCGAGGGTTCTGCTCAACAAGGAATTGCGGATCTACGCGCTGCTGCGGCTCGGGATCACCGACAGCATGAAGATCGCCTCGTTCCTGCGGTGTTCGATCTCGACGGTCTACAACTACCGCTCGAAGGTGCGCAACAAGGCCTCCGTATCGCGCGAGGAGTTCGAGAAGATGGTGATGAAGATCGGCACGATACACCGAAGGGAAGAATAAGCACTTTTAAATCATCTACATTTTTCAGGAGCTTGAAACGCAATTTACACCTGAAGATCAGATATATAGCAGGAAATAAAAGCTACATTTTCGGCTACAACAGGCCCAACGTCGTCCTTTTCGGACTATCTTTGTAAAGAAGTGGCAGGCACCGTCTCTCCCACGACGAAGCCTTCCGCATGCAACTAACTCTGAACCACCAAATTTCTTTCGACAAAATGAATCCTATAAAAGTTGGTCTGATCGGATTCGGCAGAATGGGAGGTTTCTACCTCGAGCAGATGCAGAAAAGCGAGAAATGGGAGATCGCCTACATCTGCGACACCTCGGAGGAATCCCGCGAATACGCCCGGAAAAAGGCGCCCGAAGCAAAAGTCGTCGCCGACGAGCAGGAGGTCTTCGACGACCCCGAAGTACAGGTCGTCGGACTTTTCGCCCTCGCGGATTCGCGACTGGAACAGATCGAAAAGGCGTTCGCCGCCGGGAAGCATGTCATTGCCGAAAAACCCATCGCCGACAGCATGCAGAGAGAGTGGGAAGCCGTCAAACTGGCCGAAGCCTCGCCCCTGCTCGCAACGGTAAACCTCTATCTGCGAAACTCCTGGTACCACAAGGCAATCAAGGATTTCATCGACCAGGGTGAAATCGGCGACCTGGCCATCATCCGGGTCTGCCACATGACCCCCGGACTGGCCCCCGGCGAAGGACACGAATACGAAGGCCCCGCCTTCCACGACTGCGGCATGCACTACGTGGACATCGCGCGATGGTATGCCGGATCGGAATTCAAGACCTGGCACGCCCAGGCCCTGCGCATGTGGAACTACAAGGATCCCTGGTGGCTCCAGTGCCACGGAACCTTCGAAAACGGCGTGATCTTCGACATCACCCAGGGGCACGTCTACGGCCAGCTCGCCGAAAAGCAGACCCACAACTCCTATATCGATATCATCGGTACGAAGGGAATTGCGCGCATGACGCACGACTTCAAGACCGCCGTGGTCGAACTCCACGGCGTGAAGCAGACCCATCGGATCGAAAAACCTTACGGAGGAAAGAACATCGATGTCCTCTGCCGGCGGTTCGCCGAATCGCTCGAACACGGCGTGCGCAACAAGCACCTCCCGAGGTTCCGCGACGCCGCCATCGCCTCGGAGTACGCCTGGAGGTTCCTCGAGGATGCCCGCGCCCACGAATTGCCGGCCATCGGAACCCTCGATGAACTCGAGGCAATTCGCGAACGCCGCCGGACGATGAAAGACGGGTACGGGCTGCTGCACAAGCACAACTGACCTCCGCGGGGAGGCCGCAGGAAAGGGCACGGAGAGGGCACGGAAAGGACACGGAAAGGACACGGAGAGGACGAGGGTGTCGCGGGAAGGACAAGGAAAGGACAAGGAAAAGACAAGGGAGCCGCGGGGAGGACACGTGAGGACAAGGGAAGGTTGCGGAGGCCGCAGGAAAGGGCACGGAAAGGACACGGAAAGGACACGGAGAGGACGAGGGTGTCGCGGGAAGGGCACGAAGAGAGCTACGGGGGCAGCTGCAGGGAGGATTCCCGGTGCCTGACGGAGGGAAAATCGGCCCCGAAGCGGAAATCATCGGCCCGACAGGAGGACAAATCCGCGACAATTTCGTATATTTGGAAAGAATTTGTATCGACAATCATAAACACTTAAAAAGCAAACCAAGATGAGCCACTTTTTATTCCTCGGCAACCTCGGAGCCGGCGAAATCATTATCATCGCACTCATTGTCCTGCTGCTGTTCGGAGGAAAGAAGATTCCCGAACTGATGAAGGGCCTCGGAAAGGGCGTCCGCAGCTTCAAGGACGGAATGAACAACATCGAGAAGGAGATCGAAAACACCGATCAAGACTCCAAGCCGAACGCCAAATAGCATTATAATTAACGGAATAGCTACACCTAAACCTAAAAAACGAATACCATGGCAAACGAAATGTCAAGAAGGAAGTTCCTGAAGGCAGGAGCTGCTGCCGCCCTCGGTCTGGCGGTCGTTCCCAGCACGGTTCTGGGCAAGAAGTTCGGATACACGGCTCCCAGCGACAAGCTCAACATCCTGGGCGTAGGTATCGGAGGCCGCGGAGCCGCCGTGCTCCAGGGGCTCGAGAGCCAGAACATCATCGGTCTGTGCGACGTGGACTGGAAATATGCCGACCACGTCTTCAAGCGCTACCCCGCAGCCAAGAAGTACAACGACTACCGCAAGATGTACGATGAGATGCTCAAGTCGGCCGATGCCGTCATGGTAGCCACCGCCGACCATACGCACGCAATCATCGCCGCCGACGCCATCACCGCCGGCAAGCACGTCTACGTCGAGAAGCCGCTGACTCACACCGTATACGAGTCGCGCCTGCTCACCAAACTCGCCGCAAAGTACAAGGTGGCTACCCAGATGGGTAACCAGGGCGCTTCCGGCGAGGGTGTACGCAAGATCTGCGAGTGGATCTGGAACGGCGAGATCGGCGAGGTCCGCAAGGTCGAGACCTTCACCGACCGTCCCATCTGGCCGCAGGGCCTCGCACGCCCCGAGAACGACGAGCGCGTGCCCAAGACCATGAACTGGGATTCCTTCATCGGCCCGGCTCCCTGGCGTCCCTACAACTCGATCTATACCCCGTGGAACTTCCGCGGATGGTGGGACTTCGGTACCGGTGCCCTGGGTGACATGGCCTGCCACATCCTCCACCCGGTATTCAAGGCCCTGAAGCTCGGATACCCCACCAAGGTGCAGGGCAGCTCCACGCTCCTGCTCACCGAGTCGGCCCCGATGGCCCAGCGCGTGAAGTTCGTATTCCCGGCCCGCGACAACATGCCGAAGGTCGCCATGCCCGAAGTCGAGGTGCACTGGTTCGACGGAGGTCTGCTCCCCGAGCGTCCCGCAGGACTCCCCGCCGGCAAGGATCTCAACATGGACGGCGGCGGCGTGATCTTCTACGGTACGAAGGATACGCTGATCTGCGGATGCTACGGAGTGAACCCCTACCTCGTATCGGGCCGCGTTCCCGAGGCCCCGAAGATGCTCCGCGAAATCAAGGAGTCGCACCAGATGGACTGGGTGCGCGCCTGCAAGGAGGATCCCGAAGACCGCATCCCGTCGGCATCGGACTTCAGCGAGGCCGGGCCGTTCAACGAAATGGTCGTCATGGGCGTGCTGGCCGTACGTCTGCAGAGTCTCAACCGCGAACTCGAGTGGGACGGCGAGAACATGCGCTTCACGAACATCCCCGACGACGCAACGATCCGCACGGTCATCAAGGACGGTTTCCATATCAACGACGGTCACCCGACCTTCGACAAGACCTGGTCCGACCCGGTAAATGCCCAGCAGTTCGCTCAGGAGCTCATCAAGCACACCTACCGCGACGGATGGAAGCTGCCTGACATGCCCCGCTAATCGGAACAACAAACCATTAAAAAACATAAACCTATGAAAAAAAGCGTATTGTTTACGACGTGCATCGCACTGACCGCAACACTGGCCGCATGCGGCGGACAGAGCGGCAAGAAAGCCAAGACGGCAGAAGCTGAAGCCGAGACGAAGGCCTCTCCCGAATATACGGTAATCGAGAAGGAGCAGGTGGATCTCGCCTCCTTCCCGAAGGACAAGGACGGTTACTACGTGATCTTCGACGGCAAGACCTTCAACGGATGGCGCGGTTATGGCAAGGACCACGTGCCTTCGCGCTGGACGATCGACAACGGAGCCATCAAGTTCAACGGCTCGGGCGGCGGCGAGGCCCAGACCAGCGAGGGCGGCGACCTGATCTTCGCCCACAAGTTCAAGAACTTCGAACTCGAAATGGAGTGGATGGTTTCGAAGGGCGGCAACTCGGGTATCTTCTACCTGGCTCAGGAGGTCGCCACGACCGACGAGAACGGCGGACAGCGTATCGAGCCGATCTACATCTCGTGCCCCGAGTACCAGGTGCTCGACAATGAAAACCACCCCGACGCCAAACTGGGCGTAGACGGAAACCGCAAGTCGGCATCGCTCTACGACATGATCCCGGCCAATCCGCAGAACTCCAAGCCCTACGGCGAGTGGAACAAGGCCAAGATCATGGTGTACAAAGGCACCGTGGTTCACGGACAGAACGACACCAACGTCCTGGAGTACCACCTCTGGACGCCCCAGTGGACCGACATGCTCCAGAAGAGCAAGTTCAGCGAGGAGAAGTGGCCTCTGGCTTTCGTCCTGCTCAACAACTGCGGCGGTGAGAACCACGAGGGTTACATCGGCATGCAGGACCACGGCGACGATGTTTGGTTCCGCAACATCCGCGTCAAGGTGCTCGACTAAACAGCCGGCAAAAGCGATTTTCGGATCATGAAAAAACAGCTTTTGGCAGCTACCTGTCTGTTTCTCGCCGGAGGAGGCCTGTTCTCGTGTGGAACAGCCTCCTCCGAGGCGGAGAAAGCGCCCCGCAAGGAGATCGGCATCCAGCTCTACTCCGTGCGTGAGCTGATCGGCGTCTTCGGCCAGAACCAGCACGACTACAACGACGTGCTCAAGCAGCTCGCCGCGATGGGTTACACCTCGATCGAGGCCGCAAGCTATGCCGACGGAAAACTCTACGGGCAGACGCCCGAACAGTTCCGCAAGGATGTCGAGGCCGCAGGCCTCGAGGTGCTGTCGTCGCACTGCACGACCGACCTCTCGGACGAGGAGTTGGCGAAAGGCGACTTCTCGCGGGCCCTGGCATGGTGGGATGCCTGCATCGCCGCACACAAGGCGGCGGGCATGGAGTACATCGTGGCCCCGTCGATGCGCGGCATCGACAACCTGAAGGATCTGCAGACCTACTGCGACTACTTCAATGAGGTCGGAGCGCGCTGCAACGCCGCAGGGCTGAAATTCGGATACCACAACCACTCCGGAGAGTTCCGCCGCATCGAAGATCAGGTCGTTTACGACTACATGATCGAACACACCGATGCCGACAAGGTATTCTTCGAGATGGACGTATACTGGGCCATGATGGGCCAGGCAAGCCCCGTCGACTACTTCAACAAGTATCCGGGCCGCTTCCGCCTGCTCCACATCAAGGATCGGCGCGAAATCGGTCAGAGCGGCATGGTGGGATACGACGCCATCTTCAGGAATGCCGCAACGGCGGGTGTCGAGAACATCATCGTCGAGATCGAGGAGTCGAGCTACGGCGACATGCTCCGCAGCGTCGGGGAGTGCATCGACTACCTGCGCGGCGCATCCTTCGTAAAGGAGTCGTACAAACACTGAATCCCAACGATTTACACCATCGGAGACATCCGGTTATCATGAGGTAGCCGGATGTCTCTTTGAAATCACAACCCCTTCGATACATGGAAGACAACCGGAAAGACGATCCGCAGTTGATGAGCTTCTGGGGCCACCTCGAGAACCTCCGGTGGGCGCTGATGCGATCGGCTGGCGTGCTGCTCGTATGCATGATTGCCTGTTTCTGCTTCATGCCCTACCTGTTCGACCACTTCGTGCTCGCCCCCACCAATTCGGACTTTCCCCTCTACCGCTGGCTGTCGCGGCTCGGAGAGATCAGCTCCCTCTTCCCCGATTTCAGCGACGACAGTTTCTCGGTCGAGATTATCAACATCAACGTGGCTTCGCAGTTCATGACCCACATCACCACGTCGTTCTGGTTCGCCCTGGTGCTCATGTTCCCCTACCTGATTTTCGAGATCTGGCATTTCGTGCAGCCCGCGCTCTTCGTCAACGAGCGCAAAAGCGTGGGTATGGCCTTCTTCTTCGGCACGTTCATGTTCTTTCTGGGGTGTTTCGTCGGGTATTTCCTGGTCTTCCCCTTCACGTTCCGATTCCTGACGGAGTATCAGCTGAGCACCATGATCGTCAACCAGATCTCGCTGAACTCCTACATGAACAATTTCCTGATGATGGTTTTCATCATGGGAATCGTCTTCGAACTGCCGCTGCTGGCATGGCTGCTCTCGCAGCTTGGACTGCTGACAAAGGACTTCCTGCGCAAATACCGCCGCCACGCCATTGTGGTACTGATGATTCTGGCGGCCATCATCACGCCTTCGGGCGATCCGTTCACCCTGATGGTGGTCTTCCTGCCGCTCTACCTGCTCTATGAACTGAGCATACGCTTCGTCCGGGAGAAGCAGCCGGAGAAGGATTAGGCGGAGAGACATTCAGCCGTACGGACAACCATGCGGCCGGTTCCCGATCGGGGCCGGCCGCATCTTTTTGCGCTGAGCGCAAAGGGGTGAGGAATAAAGTCCGGAGAGAATGTTCCGAAGGGAATGTTCCTGCGATGATGTTCCTGGAAATGTTCCAGGGAGAATATTCCGCGAACTGTTACGGAGGGTATGTTCCGCGAAGAGAGGCAAAAAAGCGGGACGGACTTTGCAGTCCGTCCCGCCGACAGATTCCGATGCGGAAGAGGTTATTCGGCAACGGCCGTACTCATCGAGAAAGGCCAGCTCGAAGGATCCGTACCGCGGCGCATGTCAGGCTCCTGCTGCATGTCGAAGTGCAGTGTGGCGCCCTTCATCAGATCGGAATAACGCACGTAGTTGCAGTCGTACGCTGCGCCGTCGAAGGTCATCTTGCCAATGTAACGGTTCTCGACGCCGTTCTTCGGAGCCTCGATGACCACTTCCTTGCCGTTTTCGAGGCGGATCGTCGCCTTGCGGAACAGCGGAGCGCCGAGGATATACTCGTCCGAACCCGGGCAGACGGGATAGAATCCCAGCGCCGAGAAGACATACCATGCCGAAGTCTGGCCGTTGTCCTCGTCGCCGCAATAGCCGTCGGGCTTGGCCGTATAGAGGCGGTTCATCACCTCACGCACCCAATACTGGGCCTTCCACGGCTGCCCGCAGTAGTTGTAGAGGTAGATCATGTGCTGCGCGGGCTGGTTGCCGTGGGCGTAGTTGCCCATGTTGGCCACCTGCATCTCCGTGATCTCGTGGATGCGTCCGCCGTAGTAGCTGTCGTCGTAGATCGGCGGCACCACGAAAACCGAATCGAGCATCTTCCCGAACCCTTCGGGTCCGCCCATCAGGTCGGCAAGGCCCGCGGGATCGTGGAAGACCGACCACGTGTAATGCCATGCGTTGCCCTCGGTGTAGGCGTCTCCCCACTTGTAGGGACTGAAGGGCGCCTGGAACGTTCCGTCCTCGTTGCGTCCGCGCATGAGCTTCGTCTCCGGATCGAAGAGGTTCCTGTAGTTGTACGAGGCCTTCTCGATCTGCGCGGCATCGTCCTCCTTGCCCAGCATCTTCGCCACCTGCGCGATGCACCAGTCATCGTAGGCGTATTCGAGCGTGCGCGCGGCATTCTCGTTGATGCCCACGTTGTAGGGAATGTATCCCAGCGAGTTGTAGTATTCGTGTCCGAGGCGTCCGGTGGAGGCAACGTGCGGGTGTACCGCCGTGCGGGCGTGGAGCATCGCCTCGTAAAGCGTGGCGATGTCCCCTTCGGGCGTTACGCCCTTGAGGATGGCGTCCGAAACGACCGAAGCGGAGTTGTTGCCCACCATGCAGCCGCGGTGCCCGGGCGACGCCCATTCGGGCAGGAAGCCGCTCTCGCGGTAGGTGTTGGCAAGCCCGGCCTGGATCTCGGCGTTGACCGACGGATAGACGAGGTTCAGCAGCGGGAAGAGGCTGCGGAAGGTATCCCAGAATCCCGTATCGGTATACATGTATCCGGGCAGCACCTCCCCGTTGTAGGGGCTGTAATGGACGGGGTTGCCCTCGGAGTCGATCTCATAGAACTTGCGCGGGAAGAGCACCGAACGGTAAAGGCACGAGTAGAACGTGCGCAGCTGATCCTCGCTGCCGCCCTCCACGGCGATGCGCCCGAGCACCTCGTCCCAGCGGGCCTGCGCCAGCTCCTTCACGGCGTCGAAGTCGTTGCCGCCCAACTCCTGAAGGTTGCGCATGGCCTGCTCCGGGGAGATGAACGACGAGGCGATGCGCAGGTTCACCTGCTCGCCGCGCTCGGTCGTGAAGTGTACCTTCATGACGGCATGGTTGCCCTCGACGCCCTTTTCGGCCTCGGGCTTCAGGATCTTCGTCCCGGGTTTGTAGGACGCAGGATCGTCGGTCATCTCGATGCCCGTGAAGGGCTTGTCGAAGCGGATCACGAAGTAGTTGCGGAAGTTCTCCGGAACGCCGCCGCTGTTGCGCGTCGTATATCCGACGATGGTATGTCCGTCGAGCAGCGCCACGCGCGAACCGCGGTCGAAGGCGTCGATCACCACGCCCGACTCCGTCGACTCGGGGAAGGTGAAGCGCATGATGGCGGCACGCTCGGTCGGGGTGACCTCAGCCAGGATGTCGTGGTCGGCGAAATAGACCGAATAGTAATAGGGTTTCGCCGTCTCGGCCTGGTGCGAGAACCAGCTCTGACGCGACTCTTCGTCGAATGCTCCGTTACCACGCACGGGCATCACGGAAAACTGCCCGTAGTCGTTGATCCACGGCGAGGGCTGGTGGGTCTGCTTGATACCCCGGATCGTGTGCTTGTCGTAGGTGTAGGCCCATCCGTTGCCCATGTTGCCGGTCTGGGGCGTCCAGAAGTTCATGCCCCAGGGCAGGGCGATGGCAGGATAGGTGTTTCCCGTCGAGAGCAGAAACTCCGACTGGGTGCCGACAAGCGTCGAAACATACTCCGAAGGGCGTTTCGGCGACTCGCCGCAGGCAGACTGCTCCCCGCACGCGACGATACCGCCGGCGACGAGCATCGCAAAGAGCGAACATGCGATTTTCTTCATCATTGATCAGATTTACAGATAGTCAAATTTGAATTTGAATGGGTTTTCGTTTTTCTTCGGTGGTTTGCAGCGAGGTTCTTTGCCATCCGCACCCGGCCGCGGATCAGTCGGCCAGGGCGTCGGAATACCATACCTGCGGCTCGGGCCCCATCTCGAAGAGGAGTTCCCCGCCGGCCATCAGCGCCGCATAGTCGATATAGGGTTTTTCGTAAGCCTCGCCGTTGAGCCGCACGCGCTGGATGTAGCGGTTCTCCGCGGAGTTGTTTTGCGCGACGATTGCAAAGGTTCCGCCCGGCACGTCGAGCTCCACGCGGTCGAAGAGCGGCGATCCGAACCAGTAGCGGCCGCCGGCCGGCTCGACCTCGTACATGCCCATGGCCGAGAGGACATACCACGACGACATCTGACCCACGTCCTCGTTGCCCGACAATCCGTCGGGAGCGTCGTGGTAGAGCGTCGTGAGCACCTCGCGGACCTTGTCGGCCGTTTTCCACGGCTCGCCCAGCATCGTATAGAGGTAAAGGATATGGTGCGACGGCTCGTTGCCGTGGGCATACTGGCCGATCAGTCCCGAAATGTCGGGCGAGGTCTCCTCACCCTCGACCACCGAGCTCACCGTGAAGAGCGAGTCGAGCTTCGAGAGCATCCGCTCGCGGCTTCCGAAGCAGGCCTCAAGACCCGCTACATCGTGCGGCACGAGCCACGTGTACTGCCAGGCATTTCCCTCGCAGTAGTCATCGGCGCGGTGCGACGAGGAGAACGGATTGAAGGGCGTGCGCCATCCGCCGCGGCTGTCTCGCCCGCGCATGAAGCCCGTCTGCGGATCGAAATAGTGGCGGTAGGAATGGCTGCGCTCCGTAAAGTAGGCGGCATCCTCCGCCTTGCCCAGCGCCTCGGCGGCACGCGCCGCAGCGCCGTCGGCCAGGGCGTACTCCATGTCGTAGGCCACCGCCTCGTTGAACTTCTCGCACGGAATGTAGCCGTACTCCATACGCAGGCCGTTGCCGCGCCCGGGGTTCATCGCCGTCTTGCGGATCGCCCCGAAGGCCCGCTCGCGGTCGAAACCGCCGATCCCCTTCACAATGGCGTCGGCCACCACGGGAATACCCGGGTTGCCCACCATGCAGTCGGTCTCATTGCCCCAGAGATGCCATACCGGAAGGCGTCCCTGCTCGTCGGCGATAGCCAGCATCGTATTGATCACGTCGGGCATCATCTCCGGGTGCAGAAGGGTCATCAGCGGCATCGCGGCGCGGTAGGTATCCCACAGCGAGAAGGTCGTATAGGTCGTGTAACCGGGGTTTTCGCGCATCTGTCCGTCGGCTCCGCGGTAGTCGCCGTTGGCGTCGCAGAACTCCGAGGGGGCCACCATCGTGTGGTAGAGCGCCGTATAGAAGATCCTCCTGGCCACTTCATCGGAGGTCTCCACGCGCACCTTCGCCAGCTGTTCGTTCCACTTCGCGGCGGCGGCATCGGCCGTCGCCTCAAAGTCCCAGCCGGGGAGTTCGGCCGCGAGGTTCGCCTTCGCACCCTCGAGGCTCACGGGCGACAGGGCCACCTTCAGCAGCACCTGTTCCCCCTCGGCCGTGGAGAACGACGCACGTCCGTAACGGTCGCCGTCGATGCGCTCGAACGCCGCAAAGGGCTTCGAGCTCTCGGCCACGAACCACACCCGCTGGTCGCGGGCCCACCCCTCCGAGTAGCGCCATCCGCAGACCGTGTGGTCGTCGAGCGCCTCGATGTGCGTCTCGGTGGCCTTGTCCCAGCAGCCGCCGTTCTCGAGGTCGAAGACCAGCGCCGCGGCGTTCGACGCCGGGAAGGTATAGCGGTGCAGTCCGACACGCGACGTGGCGGTCATCTCGGCCGTAATGCCGTAGCGGGTCAGGGGCACGGAGTAGTAGCCTGGGCGTGCGACCTCCTTCGTACGGTCGGCGTACGACCAGAGGCCCGACGAGGGGTCATCGCCCGTACCGCGGGCATAGGTTACGTCGCCCGTCACGGGCATGACCGTCACGTCGAACAGGTCGCCGATGCCCGTACCCGAAAGGTGGGTGTGCGAAAAGCCGATCACCGTGGAGTCGCTTTCATGGTATCCCGAGCACCAGTCCCAGTCCTGGGGGATGCTCGTGGGCCCGACCTGCACGAGGCCGAACGGGACATTCGCGCCGACGAAGACATGTCCGTGGCCGCCGGTTCCGATCTTGGGGTCGACCCAGCGGGTCAGATCCTCCGACCCCGACTGCGGGGCCGAGCACGCCGCGAGGGAGACAAGCGCCGCTGCGGCAAGAAGGTGTTGAAATCGTTTCATGGGTTTATTGAGCGTTTTTGAGTTCAAAGACAAGGTTCCCGCCCCGGACGAGTTCGTCGTGGCCGATGCGGTAGCGGCGCAGCGGACGTCCTCCGAGCGTCATGCGGTCGATGTAACCCTCGCCGCGCTTCTCGATCGTAAGCACGCCCTGCGGGGTGTCGATCTGTACGCGGTCGAACGTCGGGGCCGTCAGCGTGTAGGCGGGTTCGCCCGGACAGTCGGGATAGAAGCCCAGCATCGTGAAGACCGCCCAGGCCGACATCGTGCCGGTGTCGTCGTTGCCCGGAATGCCGTCGGGTGCCGTGGTGAAGTATTCCGCGAGCAGCCGCCGCGTCTCGCGCTGCGTGCGCCACTCCTCGCCCGCGAAGCGGCTGAAGAGGTACGCATAGGCGATGTCGGGCTCGTTGGCCGGGTCGTAGAGGCCTTCGTCGAAGACCATCTGCAGCTTCTCGACGAAGCGCTTCCGACCGCCCATCAGGCGCGCCAGCCCCTCGACGTCGTGCGGCACATAGAAGGTGTAGTTCCAGGCCGAACCCTCGTGGAATCCCGGAGCGGCGGAGAAGTTCTCGCCCGCCTTCGGGTCGAAGGGCGTGAGGAACGTCCCGTCCATGGTGATCGGGCGCAGCGTCCCGAACTCCCGGTCGTAGTAGTGGCGGTATCCGAGCGACCGCGCGCGGAACAGCGCCGCGTCGTCCTTTTTTCCGAGCGAGTCGGCCAGGCGCGCGAGCGCGGCGTCGGCCACGTAGTACTCCAGGGCGTGCGATACGGAGACGTCGCCCGCCAGATCCTGGGCGAAGAATCCCAGCGGGATGTAGCCCCGTTCGATGTAGGGGTCGATGTCGGGCCGCAGGAGGTTCTGCGCCCCGGGCGTGGTCGCCGACTTGCGGAAGCCTTCGTAGGCCGTCTCGATGTCGAAATCCCGCAGCCCCTTCATCCAGGTGTCCGCAATGACCGGAATCGCAGGGTCGCCCTCCATGGTGAAGGTCTCGCGGCCGTACAACTCCCAGCGGGGCATCCACCCCCATTCGCGGTAGATGTCGATCATCGAGCGCACCATCTCCGTCTGCCGCTCGGGGTAGACCATCGTCAGCAGCTGGTGCACGTTGCGGTAGGTATCCCACAGCGAAAAGACCGTGTAGCGGTCGCCGTCCGTAACGCCCACCTCGCCCGAGCGCTCCATCAGGGGGTATTCGCCGTTGACGTCGCTCACGAGGTTCGGGTGGATCAGCGCATGGTAGAGCGCCGTATAGAAGACCGTGCGCTGCTCCTGCGTGCCGCCCTCGACACGGATGCGCCCCAGGTCGGCGTTCCAACGCGCGCGGGCCGCCTCACGGACCGCGTCGAAGGTCGTCGCACCGCCCTGCTCGGCCTCGAGGTTGCGCCGGGCATTCTCCGTCGAGACGTACGAAATGCCCACGTGCACCTCCACCTGCTCGCCCGCCGCGAGGTCGTCGTACGTGAACCAGTAGCCCACGTCGTCGCCGGCCAGTTCGCGTCCGTATTCGGTGTAGAGCTTGTATTTGCCGTTGTCGGGCGTCCACTCGGCCTCGACGCCCGTCATCGGGCGCTGCTTCTTCCAGTAGCCCGAGGCGTCGGGGACTTTCGAAACGCGCAGCACGAAGTAGACCGGGAAGACCTTCTGCGGGTTGTAGCAGAACGTCCCGAGGAGCTTCATGCCCTCGATCTCCGTGGCACTCACGCGCCGGAGCATCGCCCCGCTCTCGTTCGTAAGCCCCTCGCCGAGGTTTAACAGAATATGGCCCTTGCCGGCCGGGAAGGTATAGCGTTCGACCGACGTGCGCGGCGTGGCCGTCGCCTCGGCGCGGATGCCGTACTTCGAGAGCGTCACGCCGTAGTAGCCCGGCGAGGCGGTCTCATCGCCGTAGTCCGAGCCGTATTCGCGGTAATCGACCGTCAGCTCGCCCGTCGTGGCCATCGTCAGCAGCGACCCCATGTCGGGGCATCCCACGCCGCTCAGCGCCCCGTGGGCGAATCCCGTGAAGAACCGGTTGTGGTACTCGTAGGGCGTCGACCACCAGCGGGCATCCTTGTCGTAGACATTCTCGTCGGAGCCCATCACGTTGAACGGCACCACAGACATCATGCCGTTGGGGCACACCGCGCCGGGATTCGTCGTCCCGAAGTTCGTCGTCCCGATGAAGGGATCGACACAGTCGGCGGGCTGCTGCGCCCGCAGCGGTACGGAAAAGAGCGTCGCGGCCAAAGCCGAGACACCGATTATGCTTCTGAGACCCATTACAGAATGCTGTTTTTCTTCGTAAATTCCACAATCTCGGGAATGTATCCGAATGCAAGGCCCGTCACCGTGTCGGCGCATCCGTAGTAGACGGCGACACGCCCCGTCGCGGGATCGTGAAGCGCCGCGCACGGGAAGGTGACGTTCGGAACGTCGCCCATGCACTCGTACGTCTCGCGCGGGGAGATCAGGTACGGGCCGCTGCGGGCCGTGACCTTCCAAGGCTCCTCGCGGTCGAGCAGCGCCGAGCCGAAGGCGTAGACATAGCCGTTGCACGAACGCAGCACCCCGTGGTAGAACAACAGCCACCCCTCGCTCGTCTCGATGGGAATGGGCCCGGCGCCGATCTTCATGCACTGCCAGGCCGAGACCTCGAACGGCGCAGGCGACATCACGTGGCGGTGGCGGCCCCAGAAGCAGAGGTCGGGGCTCTCCGAATAGAAGATGTCGCCGAAGGGCGTATGACCCGTATCGCTCGGGCGCGACAGCATCGCATAGCGGCCGTTGATCTTGCGCGGGAACATCACGCCGTTGCGGTTATACGGCAGGAAGGCGTTTTCCAGCTGGTGGAAGGTCTCGAAATCGTCCGTCCACGCCACGCCGATCGTCGGGCCGTGGTATCCGTTGCACCAGGTCACATAGTAGCGGTCGTCGATCTTCGCCACGCGGGGGTCGTAGCCGTAGACCCATTCGCCGACCTCCGGATCGGCGCCCGTGAGGCGGAAGTCCTCCTCGCGGATCTCCCAGTTCACGCCGTCGACCGAGAAGCCCACGTGGATGCGCATCCGCCGGTTCGTGTCGTCGCAGCGGAAAACGCCCGCGAAGTTATACTTTCCCTTTTTGAACGGCACAACCGCCGAGTTGAAAATCGAGTTCGACGTCGACAGGGCGTGACGTCCGATGATCGGATTGGCCGAGTAGCGCCAGAGCACCTCCTTCGAGCCTGCCGGACGATCCTCCCACGGCATCGACGCAAGCGGTTCTCCCATGATTTTCAGATGTTCCATAACGTATTACGAGTTACTGTCTGACAATAGGTTGAATTTTTGTGGAAAGATACGACTTTTTAGCCAAACACACAACAGCCCGCCTCCGTTTCGGACGAAAAAAAGCCTTCCGCGCCCCTTCTCCGGAGCCGCAGCCGTCCGAGAAGAAATTCCCCGGGCACGCACGGCGCACTCTTTCGAATTTTGCGTATCTTTGCCCCACACAACCACGGATATGGAATCGCTCAAAGAACTCTATAAGATCGGTAACGGCCCCTCGAGCAGCCACACAATGGGGCCCAAGCGCGCAGCCGAACAGTTTGCCGCACGCTGCCGCGACGTCGACGCCTACCGCGTGACCCTCTACGGATCGCTCGCAGCAACCGGCAAGGGACACCTCACCGACGTGGCCATCTGCTCGGTGCTCGAGCCCCTGGCCCCGACCGAAATCGTCTGGAAACCCGACGTCGTGCTCCCCTTCCACCCCAACGGCATGCTCTTCGAAGGGCTCCGGGGCGGTCAGGCGGTCGATTCGTGGACGATCTTCAGCATCGGGGGCGGCGCCCTGGCCAACGAAAACACCCGTCAGGAGGAGCCGCAGAGCATCTACCCGCTGACCACCATCTCGGAGATCAAGGCATGGTGCTACCGCGAAGGAAAGACCTATTGGGAGTATGTCAACGACTGCGAGGGCCCCGGGATCTGGGACTACCTCGACCGGATCTGGACGGTCATGTGCGAGACGATCCAGCGGGGGCTGAACAACGACGGCGTGCTGCCCGGCGGCCTGAAGGTCGCACGCAAGGCCTCGACCTACTACGTGAAGTCGAAGAGCTACTCCGACTCACTCTCCTCGCGGGCCAAGATCTACGCCTACGCCCTGGCAACCTCGGAGGAGAACGCCTCGGGAGGCGTCGTCGTCACGGCCCCGACGTGCGGGTCGAGCGGCGTGGTTCCCGCGGTGCTCTACCACCTGGCCACCTCGCGCGACTTCCTGCGCATCCGCATCCTGCGGGCCCTGGCCACCGCGGGGCTCTTCGGCAACATCGCCAAGACCAACTCCTCGATCTCCGGGGCCGAAGTCGGCTGCCAGGGCGAGGTCGGCGTGGCATGCGCCATGGCCGCGGCCGCCGCGTGCCAGCTCTTCGGAGGCACCCCCTCGCAGATCGAATACGCCGCCGAGATGGGCCTCGAGCACCACCTCGGGCTCACGTGCGACCCCGTCTGCGGGCTGGTGCAGGTTCCCTGCATCGAGCGCAACGCCATCGCCGCGGCCCGGGCGCTCGACGCAAACATCTACGCCACGCTCTCCGACGGCGCCCACCTGGTCTCCTACGACCGTGTCGTCGAGGTGATGGCCGAGACGGGCCACGACCTCCCGAGCCTCTACCGCGAGACCTCCGAGGGCGGACTCGCGCGCCGTTACGACCGGAAATAGGCCGCACGGCATCATGCCCGCACGGTATACCGCGGCGCTTCTTCCCGGCAGGGAGAGGCGCCGCGACTACATCCGGGCCCGCCCGTCCCGGGCCGCGGAATGCCCAACAACACAAAAAAGCCTCCTCCCCACGCGGGGAAGAGGCTTTTTTCGTTGGCTGCGGAGCGGAGGGCATCCTCCTCCCGCCTACGGCTACTGGGCCTGCTGAAGCGTCTCCAGATCGGCCTTCGCACCCACGACGAGATCGTCGTACTCGCGAAGTCCCGTACCTCCGGGGATCAGGTGTCCGCAGATGACGTTCTCCTTGAGGTTCTCCAGCGGGTCGACCTTCGCCTGGATGGCGGCCTCGTTGAGCACCTTGGTCGTCTCCTGGAACGAAGCGGCCGAGATGAAGCTCGACGTCTGCAGCGCCGCACGCGTGATACCCTGCAGCACCTGCGTCGAGGTCGCCGGAACGATGTCGCGCACCTGTACCGGACGCAGGTCGCGCCGCTTGAGGCTCGAATTCTCGTCACGCAGCTTGCGCAGCGAAACGATCTGCCCGGGCTGCAGCGCCGTGGAATCCCCGGCGTCGGTAACGACCACCTTGTCGTAAAGCTCGTCGTTCATGTCCATGAACTCCCACTTGTCGACGATCTGATCCTCGAAGAAGCGCGTGTCGCCCGGATCCTCGATCTTCACCTTCGACATCATCTGGCGGACGATTACCTCGAAGTGCTTGTCGTTGATCTTCACGCCCTGCATGCGGTAGACCTCCTGCACCTCGTTGACGATGTACTCCTGCACCTTCGTCGGGCCGAGGATGTTGAGGATGTCGCTCGGCGTGATGGCACCGTCCGAAAGGGCGCTGCCGGCCTTCACGTAGTCGTTCTCCTGCACGATGATCTGTCGCGACAGGGGTACCAGGTAACGCTTCACGTCGCCCTGCTTCGAGGTGATGATGATCTCGCGGTTTCCGCGCTTGATCTTTCCGAAGGTCACCTCGCCGTCGATCTCCGAAACAATGGCAGGGTTCGACGGGTTGCGCGCCTCGAAGAGCTCCGTCACGCGCGGAAGACCTCCCGTGATGTCGCCTCCCGACTTGCCCACGGCACGCGGGATCTTGATCAGCACGTCGCCGGCCTTGATCCTCGCGTTGTCCTTCACGACCACGTGGGCCGAAACCGGAAGGTTGTACTGCTTGACCTCCTCGCCCTCCTTGTTGACGATCCGGATGACGGGGTTCTTGGTCTTGTCCTTCGACTCGATGACCACCTTCTCCGAGAGGCCCGTCTGCTCGTCGCGCTCGTCGCGGTAGGTGACGCCCTCGATGATGTTCTCGTAGGCGGCGCGTCCCTCGAACTCCGAGATGATTACGGCGTTGTAGGGATCCCACTCGCAAATCAGGTCGCCCTTCTTGACCATCGTGCCGTCGGCCAGGAACAGCGTGGCACCGTAGGGCAGGTTGTGCGTATAGAGGACGATCTCGGTCTTCGGGTCGACGATGCGGAACTCCGACTGACGCGAAATCACGATGTCAATCGGCTCTCCGGCGGCGTTCTTGCCCTTGACCGTGCGCAGTTCGTCGATGTCCAGGCGTCCCTCGTACTTCGAGACGACGTTGGTCTCGACGGCCGTACCGCCGGCCACACCTCCGACGTGGAACGTACGGAGGGTCAGCTGCGTACCCGGCTCGCCGATCGACTGTGCGGCGATCACGCCCACGACCTCGCCCTTCTGTACCATACGGGCCGTAGCGAGGTTGCGACCGTAGCACTTCGCGCAGACGCCCCGGCGCGACTCGCAGGTCAGCACCGAACGGATCTCCACGGACTCCAGCGGCGACTTCTCGATGGCCTCGGCAATCGATTCGGTAATCTCCTCGCCGGCCTTGCACATCACTTCGCCCGTCAACGGGTGGATCACGTCATTCAGGGCCACACGTCCCAGGATGCGGTCGTAGAGCGTCTGCACCACGTCGTCGTTGCGCTTGATGGCCGTAGCCGTCAGGCCGCGCAGCGTGCCGCAGTCCTCTTCGTTGATGATCACGTCCTGCGCCACGTCGACAAGGCGGCGCGTCAGGTATCCGGCGTCGGCCGTCTTCAGGGCCGTATCGGCAAGACCCTTGCGGGCACCGTGCGTCGAGATGAAGTACTCCAGCACCGAAAGTCCCTCCTTGAAGTTCGAGAGAATCGGGTTCTCGATGACCTGCTGGCCACCCTCGACACCCGACTTCTGAGGCTTCGCCATCAGGCCTCGCATACCGCTCAGCTGACGGATCTGCTCCTTCGAACCGCGGGCGCCGGAGTCGAGCATCATGTAAACCGGGTTGAATCCGTCGTTGTCCTTGACCAGCGTGTCGATCACGGCCTTCGTCAGCTTGGAGTTGATGTTCGTCCAGACGTCGATGATCTGGTTGTATCGCTCGTTGTTGGTGATAAGACCCATGTTGTAGTCCTCCATGATCGAGTCGGCGCGTTCGTAACCCTCCTGCACGAGCTTCTCCTTCTCGTCGGGAATGATCACGGCATCGAGGTTGAACGACAGTCCGCCCTGGAAGGCCATCCTGTAGCCCATGTCCTTGATATCGTCGAGGAAGTTGGCCACCTTGTCGGCTCCGGCCTTCTTCATCACCACGGCGATGATGTCACGCAGCGAGCGCTTCGTCAGCACCTCGTTGATGTAGCCCACCTCCTTGGGAACCACCTGGTTGAAGAGGATGCGGCCGATGGTCGTCTCCTTGAGCACGCGGACTGCGTTGCCCTGCTCGTCGAGGTCGTCGACAAGGCACTTCACGATGGCGTGCAGGTCGGCGCGCTTCTCGTTGTAGGCGATGATCGCCTCCTCCGGGCCGTAGAAGACCTGACCCTCGCCCTTCACGCCCTTGCGGGGCTTGGTGATGTAGTAGAGTCCGAGCACCATGTCCTGCGAAGGCACCGTGATCGGCGCACCGTTCGCCGGGTTGAGGACGTTGTGCGATCCGAGCATCAGCAGCTGCGCCTCCAGGATGGCGGCGTTGCCCAGCGGAAGGTGCACGGCCATCTGGTCGCCGTCGAAGTCGGCGTTGAAGGCCGTACATGCCAGCGGGTGCAGCTGCATGGCCTTGCCCTCGATCAACTTCGGCTGGAAGGCCTGGATACCCAGACGGTGCAGCGTCGGGGCGCGGTTCATCAGCACGGGGTGCCCCTTGATGACGTTCTCCAGGATGCCCCAGATCACCGGATCCTTGCGGTCGATGACCTTCTTGGCCGACTTCACCGTCTTGACGATGCCCCGCTCGATGAGCTTGCGGATCACGAACGGCTTGTAAAGCTCGGCGGCCATGTCTTTCGGAATACCCATCTCGTGCATCTTCAGCTCCGGGCCGACGACGATCACCGAACGTGCCGAATAGTCGACACGCTTACCGAGCAGGTTCTGACGGAAGCGGCCCTGCTTGCCCTTGAGCGAGTCGGAGAGCGACTTCAGCGGACGGTTCGACTCGTTCTTCACGGCATTCGACTTGCGCGAGTTGTCGAACAGCGAGTCGACGGCCTCCTGCAGCATGCGCTTCTCGTTGCGCAGGATCACCTCCGGGGCCTTGATCTCGATCAGGCGCTTGAGGCGGTTGTTGCGAATAATCACGCGACGGTAGAGGTCGTTCAGGTCCGACGTCGCGAAACGCCCTCCGTCGAGGGGCACCAGCGGGCGCAGTTCGGGAGGTATCACCGGGATGACGCTCAGCACCATCCACTCGGGCTTGTTCTTGCCCTCCGAGGCGCGGAACGACTCGATGACGTTCAGGCACTTCAGCGCCTCGGACTTGCGCTGCTGCGAGGTCTCCGTGGAGGCCTTGTGGCGCAGGGCGTACGACATGGAGTCGAGGTCGACCTGCTTGAGAAGCGTATAGATCGCCTCGGCGCCCATCTGGGCGACGAACTTGTTCGGATCGCTGTCGTCGAGCGACTGGTTGCCCTTCGGGAGGTTTTCGAGCACCGTGAGGTACTCCTTCTCCGAAAGCGTCGCCAGGCGTTCGATGCCCTGCTCCGACGCGGCGCCCGGGTTGATCACCACGTAGCGCTCGTAGTAGATGATCGCCTCGAGCTTCTTCGACGGAATGCCGAGCAGGTATCCGATTTTCGAAGGCAACGAGCGGAAATACCAGATGTGAACCACCGGAACCACCAGCGAGATGTGTCCCATGCGCTCGCGGCGCACCTTCTT
>DWYP01000028.1 GCA_019118605.1 Candidatus Alistipes faecavium
CAGCAGGAGGTCGGCACCCGCATCACGCAGCTCACGGCCAACAAGTACCACCGCCTGCTGCGCTACATGACCGAATATATCCGGGATATCTACCACAAAGAGGACCTCCCGCTGGAGACGATCGACTACGCCTACGTCGATGGATTGAACACCTACATGCAGACGGCCTACAACTGCCACAACAACGGGGCGGTCAATCTGCTCTGCTGTTTGAAGAATTTCCTGCTCTATGCCGTCCGCAACGAGTGGATCGAAAAGAATCCCTTCCGTTACTATAAGATGAAGATCGACAAGACGAACGTCAAGGTGCCGCTGACAAAGGCGGAGCTGGACTTGCTGTTGAGGCGGCCAATGCCCAACGAGCGGCTGGACCGCATCCGGGATGTCTTCTGCTTCTGCGCGCTGACGGGACTGGCCTTCACGGATGTCGACCACCTGCGGCGGGAACACTTCACGACGGACGAAGAGGGACAACTGTGGATCCATAAGCCGCGGGAAAAGACCTCGGTGATGAGCCGCGTTCCGGTGCTTCCGCAGGCGGCGGCTCTGCTGGAGAAGTACCGCGACGATGCCAACTGTCGGGCGCGGGGCAAGCTGCTGCCCGTCCCGTCGAATACGAAGATGAACGCCTACCTGAAGGAGATTGCCGACATCTGCCAGATTCCCAAGCATCTGACCACGCATTGCGCCAGGCATACATTGCTGAAATATCTACTGAATAATAGATATTTACAAATGTCAGCCAATGGGCAACTAACGATTTGGGGACGAACAATATTCTCTAATCTTCTCAAGATTGCATCGCTGAAAAGAACGCTTTTCTGTACTTCAAAGATATAAATTATATTGCAATTTATTCTTCCATTGCCTTGTAGTATTTCATAAATGCGCCTAGGGTTATGCAAAGATAACCTTTTGTTTTGAGAAATAATCAGATGCCTCCGATCTTGCCCCTCCCCTCGCATAGGAATCGAATCGTGGCAAAAACATGCGATACACCCCCTCAAATCCCAGCTGTTGAATTTGACTTTGCTAATCATGTTGATACGCCGGAATTGATTTGCAATATGTGTATCCGATGCTCTCGGTCGGTTGATTAGAGTCATATGGTAATCCGGACCGAGAGTAGGGTTCAAAGATTTATGAAGGAAGTTTTACCGCAAAGTCTTGAGGCGTGATTTGAACCGTTTCCTGTTTTCGAAGAGCAGCCGATACCAGACACCTTTAAGTTGCAGCGAATCACGTTCGACTCGGACAATCAGGGCATAACTTTCCAAAATAGAGAGATATATCGTCAGCGGGCACGAAAGTCTCCGCAGGTTATGCATGCGCATCTGCATGGAGAGATTTTTTCGGAATTCCATCCGGTTCGTGTCAATCAGCTGAAACGAAAATTTCCCGGTCTCACGCTCCGCACAAAGGATATTGCCGATATTCAGATCGCGGTGGAGGATGCCCGCCCAGTGGATATGATAAATGAAACTGGCCAGATGGTCAAACAGGCACATCTGGACATCTGCGTCCGGCGCTTTTTCTTCAATCAGCTCCATGACCGGACGATAATCCGAATAGAGCGAGATAAAATAGCTTGCTCGCAGGATTCCGTAGCGCCGCTCCTCGACAAAGGCCACCTCTTCGGGCGTATCAATCCCCAGATTACGCAATCTCACGGCATGTAGATAGGCCCGTTCGGCCTTGCTGCGACGCAGGGTGCCATAGACGACTTTATTCAACGGCGAGATATGCCCGTAGCGTTTGACGGCGAGCAACGTACCGTCGACGTCGAAGCGCTTGATGGTATTGCGTCCGTCGTGAAGTACCACCCCGCTGCGGGCAAACCGGAACGGATAGATCAGTTGCGCGATCGCTTCACGCAGGTGTTCGTATTTGGGGTTAAGGACAATGCGTATCATGTTTTGCAAGGTATGATGAGGGGTCGGAGCCGGGCATAAAAAGGTGGGCGGTCGGAAACATGTTTCCGACCGCTGCCCTCAGCCTCTCTCCTCGAAGTTATTCCAATGCACCGGTGCTTCTGCGGTATTCGGTCTCGTAGATCCGGTACTGCGTCTGCGCCTCGATCCGGTTGCTGGCAGCCTGCTGCCACTGCGACTGGGCATCCAGCAGGTCGGTCAGCGGGGCCATCTGTGCCTTATATCGGTTGCGCATGACGCGCAGATTCTCCTCGGCCTGCTGCAACGCGAGCTCGGCAGTCTGGATCAGTCGGTAGCCGTCCTCGACGTTGCGGATTGCCTGCTCAACCTCGAGCGACATCAGACGCGTGTTTTTCTGCAGATCAAGTTGGGCGTTCTGCAGTTCGTAACGGGCCTTGCGCACCTTTTTGCGGCTCTCGCCCCAATGGAAGATCGGGATCTTCACGGCCAACATGGCCAGACCGATTCCGTCGCGAAACTCCTGTGTATGGGGAATGAAGGTTCCGTTGCCTGCATCGACCACGCTCTGGAGTTTGATATTGCCGTAGTAGGTATAGCCCAGCGACAGACCGACCGACGGCAGCATGGCCGAACGAACGTCGCGGATCTGCTGCTCCCCGACGGCCACCTGCCGCTCCAGCATCCGCAATTCGGGGCGGGATGCGAGGTCCGACATCAACGCTCCGGGTTCGGACATTTGAAAAAGCGTATCGGTCGGAACCGGATACTGGTCTCGCTCCGCACCGATCACCCGACACAACGACATGCGGCACAATTCGGCTCCGTTCTGCGCCTTCTGCAGCTGATAGCGGATCTCGCTGCGTTTTGCCTCGATGCGCATCAGGTCGTTCTCGATGGCCATGCCCGCCTCGAAGGCGGCGGCGGTTTGGCGGTATAGCGTATCCATCTGTGCCGCGTAGCTCTCAAGCATGCGCACCTTGCGGTCAACGGCCACCGTGGTCCAGTAGGCGTTGTCGGCCTCGACCAGCACATCCATGCGGGTCATCCGCCGCTGCTCGCCGGCCACCTCTTCGCCGATACGGGCCATCCGCCGCGCTGCCGAGATCTTGCCCCCGGCATAGATCGGCTGGGTCAGAGTGAGCCCTGCCATATAGGTGCCGCGCATCCGAAGATCCATCCCCATCATATCCATATCGGGCAGCACATATGCGCCGGTGGCCGATCCCTCTATTTTGGGCAGGGCGGCCGTGGCGGCGATCCGGCGGTCGAGGCGAGCCTGTTCGAGCCGGTTGTCGGCCTGTTGAAGCTCCTCGCTGTGGGCAAGGGCCCGTTCGCGGCACTCGGCCAGCGAGAGCAGCAGCGGTTGTTGAGCCCGGGCCGCAAGGCCCGACAGCAGTGCGGCCCCCAGAGCCGCATATATTCTGATATTCATCGTTTATGCATTTTGAGGTTTGCGAATGCGGAACAGGGCCGCGTAGAAAATCGGCAGCAGAATGAGCGTGATGATCGTGCCGACCGTAAGTCCGCCCATGATCGTCAGGGCCATCGAGCCGTACATCGGGTCGCCGACCAGCGGAATCATTCCGACGATGGTCGTCAGCGAAGCCATCAGCACGGGACGCACGCGGGAGACCGTTGCCTCGATGACGGCCGTATAGGGCGAGCGGTGCTCCTCGGCCTGCAGACGGTTGATTTCGTCGACCAGGACGATGGCATTCTTGACCATCATGCCGATCAGGCCCATCATGCCGATGATGGCCATGAAGGTCAGCGGCTGCCCCGTGAGGAACAGCGACGGGGTGATGCCGCAGAAGACGAACGGGAAGCACATGAGGATGAGCAGCACCTTGCGCCAGCTGTTGAACAGCAGCAGCAGGATGGCCAGGATCAGGAAGATCGTCAGCGGCATGTACTTCATCAGGTTGCCGATCGCCTCGCCCTGCAACTCGCCCTCGCCGACCCAGCGCCTCGTGTAGCCGTCGGGCAGCGGAATGGCCTCGATCTCGTCGCGTATCGATGCCACGACCTTGGCCGGTGTAGCCTCGTCGCAGTCGGGATTCGGGTCGCATTCGGCCTCGATCACCCTTCGGCCGTTCATCCGCAGCACGACATCCTCATCCCAGTCAAGACGGATATCCCGCACGGCGTTACCCAGCGGCATGGCGCGGAACATGCGGTCCTGCAGCTCGCTCATCCCCCGACCGCCAGCCAGTGCTCCCTGCAGCTCCTCGTTGCTCAGCCGGAGGTTCATCATGCTCCAGACCGGAATCTCGTCGAGGTTGCGGATGCGGCTTCCGTCGTCGTTGCGGACCTGAAGGTTCAGCATCACCATGCGGTCCTGATCATTCAGCACACCGACCGGCATGCCGTCCGTGGCAGCCAGCAGGGCGTTGGCCACATCGCCGCGGCCGATCCCGGCCCGCAGGGCATCCTGCTGGTTGAACTCGGCAATGAGCGCCTTGCCCTTCGGCTTCCAGTTGTTCTGTACCGAGTAGGCATCGACATAGGGGCAGCGGCGCATGACGGCCTCGGCCTGCGCGCTCAAATCGCGCAGCACGGCCGGGTCGGGACCCGCGAACTCCACCTCGACGGTGTGCGACGTCGAGATCGAGAAGTTGTACTTGCGGATGCGGATGTAGGCCTCGGGAAAGGCTTCGCGCAACTGACGCCGGATCGTCGGAATCTGCTCCTGCACGGTCCGGTAGTCGGCGCAGTCGACGATCAGCTCGCCGTAGCAGTCGCCGCCCGAAGTCATCGGGCGCACCAGGCAGTAGTGGGCCGGAGCGCTTCCCTGGCTGACGGCCACGCGCTCGACAGCGGGATTGCGCCGCACGCTGTCGCTCATCTCGAGCAGGCGGTCACGCACCCGATCGGCATCCGTCGCCGACGGGAAGAAGCACTCGACGACGAACTGTTTGTAGTCGAAGTCGGGGAAAAAGAGGTTCTTGACGCGCGTCATGCCGAAGATCGAGAGGGCCAGCACCACCACGGCCGCGGCGATCGTCGTGCGTTTGTAGCCGACGAGGAACGAGATGGCGCGCCGTACGAAGCGGTGGACCGGTGAATTCATCACGGCGGGTTTCTGTGCTCCGCTCTCTCCCTTTTCGCGGGTCGGGAGCCACGACTTGGCGCAGATCGGCACCTGGACGAGCGCCAGCACCCAGCTGGCCAGCAGACTCACGCACAGCACCAGAAAGAGGTCGCCGGCATATTCGCCCGTCGAATCGGGCGAGAGATAGATGCCCAGAAATGTCGAGGCGGCGATGACGGTTGCCCCGAGCAGGGGCATGGCCGTATTGCGGCCGATGCGGTAGAGATAGACCTTCGGGCTCAAGCCCCGCTTCTTGTCGATCAGAATGCCGTCCATGATCACCACGGCGTTGTCGACCAGCATGCCCATCGCCACGATGAAGGCGCCGAGCGAGATGCGCTGCAGCGTCGTGCCGCACGTCAGCAGGATCGGGAACGAAACAGCCACCGTGAGCACCAGTCCGAATCCGATGATCAGTCCGCTGCGGAATCCCATGGTGAAGATCAGCACCAGAATGACGATCAGTACGGACTCCAGCAGATTCCACATGAATGACGAGATGGCCTCCGAGACCTTGTCGGGCTGGAAGAAGATTTTTTCCGTCTGGAACCCCGCCGGGAGCTGCCGCATGGCCTCCGTGAGCCGGGCATCGACGGCCCGGCCCACGTCGGGGACGATGGCCGAGGACTCCATGGCGATGCAGAGGGCCAGCGCCGGGCGTCCGTCGACGAAAAAGCCGTTGCGCTGCGGCGCGGCATAACCCCGCTCGACACGGGCCACGTCGCCGATGCGCAGCTGGCGCCCATCCATCGTGCGGATCTCCAGGTCGCGGATCTCCTCCACGTCGTCGACCGCCGAATCGACATAGAGCGCTATGCGTTCCTCGCCGGTCGGATACGCCCCGGCATTGACCGTCTTGCCGGCCTGTTGCAGCGCCGACATGATCTGCGTCGGGATCACACCGTTGCGGGCGATCTGCTCCTTCGAGAGGATGATGTTGATTACCTCGTCGCGGTTGCCGGCGATGAGGATCCGCTTGACACCCTTCACGTCGAGCAGTTCGCGCCGCAGGAACTTGGCGTAGCGGTACATCTCCGGGTAGTCGTAACCGTCGGCCGTCAGGCCGTAGAAGATGCCGTAGACATCCATCATGTCGTCGATGACCACCGGGTCGTAGCACCCCTCGGGAAGGCGCGACGCGGCGTCATTGACCTTGCGGCGCAACAGGTCGAAGTGCTGTTCCAGGTCGCGGTTCAGCACCGTCATCTGGAACTCGACGGTCAGCATCGCCGAGCCGTTGCGGCATTCGCTCTTCACCTTCTTGACGTTGGGCAGCGCGCGCAGTTCATCCTCCATCATCTGCGCCACCTTGAGCTCCACCTCGTGGGCGCTGGCCCCTGGGTAGGGGACCATGACCATCGCCTGCTTGACTGCCACGGCCGGATCCTCCAGCTTGGGCATCTGGATGAACGACAGAAGGCCGGCAATGAGGATGGCCGCCATGAGCGACCAGAACAGCACGGGCCGCCGTACGAAAAATTCGGTTGTCTTCATCACAACAGCCCTCCTGCATTGGTTTGACTCGGTGTGGCTACTACACGGACCTTTTCCCCCTCTTCGAGCGCCGAAACGCCGGCTCGCACGATCTGTTCCTCTCCGGTCAGCCCGTCGATGACCATCGCACGACCCTCGCTATCCATGTCGCGCAGTGTGACTGGACGCCGCTCGATGGTGGAGTCCGCCTTGAAAACCCATACGCAGGGGGTCTCTCCATCCAGAAAGACGGCGCCGGGCGGCACGCCGAAACCATCGGAGCGAGCGGTGTCGGCCACCGTGATACCCACCTCGACGTTCATCCCGGCTGTCAGCCGTCGGTCGGGACGCTCTGCGAATGTCAGCGTCAGATGGTAGAGCTGTGTGCCGTCGGCCTTGGGCGTAATGCCTCTCAAACGCATCGGCATCGCGCTCTCCAGCCCTGCGGCCCGGCAGGTGAAGCCCGTGAACCGGTCACGACGGAGGTACTCGCCGGCCGGAATGCTGACCTCGATCTCCAGTCGCGAAACATCCAGCAGCGTGAAGAGTGCCGTTCCGGCATCGACCATCTCCGCCGGCGAGAAGTTCACCTGCTGAATATACCCGTCGGTCGGAGCGTAAAGTTTCGTATAGTCGAGTTTGTTGCGGTTGGCCTGCAGCTGCACGCCCAGCTGCCGCAGGCCGGCCGTGGCTTTTTCGTAATCGTTGGCCGAAACGCTTTTCTGATTGAAAAGCTGCTTCGTGCGTTCGACCTCATCCTTGAGCTGGTCATATTGGATCTGCAGCGCTTCGACCGCCAGCCGGTAGTCGGCATCGTCGAGTTCGGCGAGCAGCTGCCCCTGCTGCACATAATCTCCCTCGGAGACGTGAATGCGGGCTATCTGCCCGGCCGTCTTGAATCCCAGGCTCACCTCATGCGCGGCCTTGACCATGCCCGAATAGGTGCGCGTGGTCTCTCCGCCCAATGCCACGGGCGTTGTCAGGCTCACGCTTTGGACGAACGGCTCCGAGGCCGTCCGTCCCGAGCAACTGCACAGCAAAGCCGCCACGAGTACGGCCCCCAGTCTGTTTTTTCCAATTTTCCTCATTTCATATCTGGTTTTATGGTTTTCCGCTGGCAAAGTTCCTGCTTTTCCCCGTATGGATTTTGTCGCATGTTGTGGGTTTGTTGTTTGAAAGGATGACAAAACGGCTTTTTGACGGTATGACAGAGCTGTTTTCTTGTTCTAATCAGTATATTTGCCGACGAAAAAGCGAATAATCATGGCCGAAACCCGGAACTTCAATGCACTCAATCTGACGACGATCCCCTTCGATGAGCAGGCCTGTGTCTTCGAGAACCGATTTATCCTTGCCGGCGATCTCGACGACACGAAACCTCCGCGCGACCTGACGCACGACCTGTCGATGCTGCCTTTTCTCACGACGCCGTATCCATTCAAGATTCAGTTTGCCATGGCGCATCTGTGCCTTAGCGGGTCAATGCGCGTCCGGCTGAACCTCAACGAGTACGAGCTGCACCGCAATTCGCTGCTGATCGTTACGCCGGGATCGATCGGCCAGTGCCTCGAGCTGTCGCCCGATTGCCGGATCATTCTCGTAGCCCTGTCCAGCGACTACGTCATCACGGAAAGCAACTCCGAAGGA
This sequence comes from Candidatus Alistipes faecavium, assembly GCA_019118605.1. Classification (GTDB taxonomy): domain Bacteria; phylum Bacteroidota; class Bacteroidia; order Bacteroidales; family Rikenellaceae; genus Alistipes; species Alistipes faecavium. Next base: position 8,104 of record DWYP01000028.1, read on the forward strand.
GCGCTTATCGTCCGTAAATTTCTCGCGCAACAGTCCATCCTGCAACTCACCGACACACAGACGGCTGAGATCCTTGCCCTCTATAGGGCCTTGTATGACAAGCTCCGCCGGCCGGACTTCCGCTTCAAGGACGATGTCCTTAAAGGCTATCTGCAGGTGCTTTACAGCGAAATCTGCCAGCTGATGGCTCCGCATGTCGAACAGCAGGATGCCCGGCAGGGTTCGCGCAAGAAACAAATCTTCGACCGCTTCGTTGCGGAGTTGCGGCAGCATTGCACCATGGAACGCAGCATCCAGTTCTATGCCGACCGGTTGTGCCTGACGCCGAAATACCTCTCGCAGGTGGTGTATGCCGTCAGCGGACGGCACGCCGGCGAATGGATACGCGACTATGTGATTCTGGAGGCCAAGGCCTTATTGAAAAGCGGGCAATATACGATCCAACAGGTGTCCGATATGCTGAATTTCGCCAATCAGTCGTTTTTCGGTGTATACTTCAAGAAGACTGTGGGCTGTTCACCTACCGCTTACAAGGAGATGTGAGTGCGAAACCCTAAATTCGAAGATAAAAGAAATGTAACAGGACGCCATGTGGATGTACAGATTGTGCCCGCAGACCTTTGTCCTGCACAATACAATTTCGCATGGGCTATTCGTATTGCATATGGGTCTGAGCATGGATTGCGACCGATCGTGTGGTGTATTGCACCCCGCAATAATCTAATCATTTTTCGCATGTAAATATCGCTTGTCTACTCCGTTAAAGTGTGTTTTCATTGAAGTCAGACAAGATAGTCTGTTCTTATAGAGTCGCGGTTAATTGCTAAAACCAGCCCGAAATTTGTGCATTTTATTCGCAAAAAGGATATTCAATAAAGCTTTTGGTGAATATAATGTTAAAATTATCCTCCGTTTTGTGCCTGTTTAGGCTTGTTTTCAGATCTCAATGAAGCACATATCGAGTAGGACCGGTGAAAATCCCGAGTCTTTTGCAAATTGAAGTTGGCACAGGGAGTGCCCGGTAAAAAACGACGACTTCGGAGGAGTTTTCCATCCCCTTGCGGGCAAGCTGTTTTCTGTTACGAAATCTATTTCGCGTAACTGAAAACACAGCTTGCCGAGTCCCGAAACATATAATGTTCCGGGGACTCAAAAACGGGTCGAATATCACGTCCCGTTCCCGCTTGTTCTCCGGCCAGCGCAAAGAGGCGAACCACCCGTTCCCGAAGCCGACATCGGGAACAAAACTGCACCAAAACGGGATGAATAAATCTTGAACTCAATCCATCATGAAATAGTGATGCCAGGAAATCAATACGGATTGAAGTCTTGGTGTCTTGATCGCCAGACGTCATGAGCTCCTGATGTCCCGAAATCATGAGCTCTTGGACTCGTGAATTCCAGAGGTCAAGAACTCATGACCTCCGGATTCCTTGATGTCCGGACTTCAAGAAGTCATGAGATCTGAAGCACACTCCCTGGTGAAGTCTTGGGCTCATGGCTTCTTGATCTCCTGGGCTATGTACTCTTTATCTTTGGAGGCTTTGGCGTCTGAAAGATCGGAAACATCTGTTTCGGAGGCTTTGCACACCCGCTACCGACGCCAACCGGTGCCACACCGACGCCAACCACTGCCATAGAGCGCTGATGGCGGAGAAAACGCCTCCGCAGCCCCTATATTCGCCTCCGAAACCTTAAAAGTCTATCATTATGCAAGAACAGACGAATGAACTTCGGGGCGACGACCGAACGGCGGCCCTCGACTCCGGGACTTTATCGAGAAAAGTCTCCAACTACGAGCGCCTCTTCCTGCAGCCGGTCAAGACCGCGGCTCTCCACGGCAAGGCCATTTATGTCCGTCCGGAGTTTCACCAACGGATCCAGCGAATTGTGCGACTCCTCGACAACGACAAAATCTCGATGTACAGCTATCTGGACCGTGTGCTGGAACACCACTTCGCAACCTTCGACGAGGAAATTACGGCCTGGTGCCGCAACCGGTTTCAGGCTCTTTCCCGGGATCTTAAAACAACACTGCCATGGGAATAGTCAATGTAGAATCCCGGACCTTTGAGCGGATGCTTGCGCGGTTCGAGGAGTTCGCCCGACGAATGGACGCACTCTGCCATGCGCACTGCATCGGCGAGCCGGAGCCATGGCTGGACAACCAGCAGGTCTGCCAGCTGCTGAATATCTCCAAACGGACGTTGCAGACCCTTCGCAGCAACGGGTCATTGTCCTACACGCAGATTAACCACAAAATCTACTATCGGGCCGAAGATGTACGGTCGTTCTTTGCGGTGCTGGAGGCACGGCGCAAGCACGAACAGAAGCGCAGAAACGGAGTATAAACAGCGGGATCCGGATTGCGGCACTCGTGGTGGTGTCGGGCCGAATCTCGCATCAAACAGACGGAAAATGGGCAATGAATTGATTACGGAGTATGACGAGCGGATTCGCTCGTACTTCCAGGCGCTGGAGCGTCTTTCCAAGGCGTTGGAGACGTTGTTTTCGAAGCGTAAATCCTCGTTGGACGGCGAGAGCTTCTATACGGACGAGGAGCTTTCGCAGCGGCTGAAAATCAGTCGTCGGAGTTTGCAGGATTACCGCAATCAGGGACGGATTCCCTACATCAAGCTGGGCGGCAAGATCCTCTACCGCTCCTCGGATGTCGAACGGATGCTGGAGGAGGGCTATCGCAACGAATTTCGGTAGACAAGAGGCAAAAAGAAAAGACAGAGAATACGGGGAGGGGAAGAGGCTGGGCATACTGAGAATAGAAAAGGAGCACGAGCTACCAAACTCTTACGGGAGTAGCCGTTCATAGTTTTTCGCCTTTTCATCGGTAGCATTTTCCCAAACGGGCCGGAGCGAATACGACAACCTTTTTCCCGGGGAGCATCTCCATCTGGGGAGACACCCGCCGGGAAAACCCCTCGGGACATGAGGTTGGCATTTCGCTCCGGCCCATTATCTTGCTGCCGGATGAAAAGGAGCAGGGACAAACACAACGGCCGGCCTCGGGATCTCCGGGAGCCGGCCGTCGTCGGGAAGTTGCTATATTTTGGACGGGGTTTCGTCCTGCCGCTGTGCGCGGCGGCGGATCAGGCGGTCCATATCCTCGGAGATCTTCTGCTCGGTGATCTGTGCGTAGCCCTGGGTGGTGGAGATGTTTGCATGTCCCATCATCTTGGCAATGCTCTCGATGGAAAGCCCGGCGGAGATGGCCAGCGTGCCGAAGCTGTGGCGGCTCTGGTGGTATGAGAGGTTCTCCCGGATGCCGACGATGATGCCCAGCTGATGGGTGTCGTGCCAGATTCCGTCGCGTGGTCCCAGCGGGAAGACCGGCTGCGTGTCGTCCGTCCGGTTGTAGAGCGCGAGGATCTGCTCGGCGATGGGATGCAGCGGGATGAAGGCCTCGATGCGGGTCTTGACCCGCTGCTTGCGGATGTAGCTCCGACCCCCGGCGGTCTGTCCGATGTGGCGCGGGTAGAGCGATTGCATGTCCGCATAGGCAAGTCCCGTCAGGCAGGAGAAGAGAAACATCCGGCGGATCAGCTCCAGCCGTGGATCCGCCTGCGGGTGTGTCAGCAGACGCTGCAGATCCTCGCGGCTGATGGCCCGATGGCGCGGCGGGACTTTCTTCTCGTAAGGGAGATCCTCCAGCGGATTGCATCGCAGGATCTCCCGATCGACGGCGATATAGGCCAGTCGGTTGAGCCAGGTCAGGCTGCGATTGACGTAGGAGGGGCTGCGTTGCTGCGAGCTCTTCAGGTAGAGTTTGAAGGCCTGCCCGAATGCCTCGGTCAGATCCCGCAGCGGAAGATCTTCCTCGCCACGGCTTTGCAGGAAGCGCCGCAGGTTGCCCTGCATAAGGCGCGACTCCCGCCACGTGGAGGTCGAGCCGATCCGTTCGGCACGGCGCTCCAGCCGCTCAAGCTCCGCCTCGCCTGTCGCCAGCAGGGTCGTCGGAACCGGATGGCGCCCGACAAGCCGCTCCTTCAGCATCGCGGCGCTCACCACGCCCTGCTCCTCCAGCATCTGTTCGTAGGTGCGGACAACCCGCTGGCGGAAGGCTTCCAGATGGTTGTTCTCCCGGGGCGAAAGGATCTCCCCGCGGCAGGCATTCCACATCTCGGGCCGGCAATAGATGCCCGATGTCAGCACGGCACGCTTGCCGTCGATACTCAACCGGCACCAGATGGCCGTCGTGCCGTCCGCCCGGACCTTCTGGCGATCGATATAACAGAAGACTCGAAAGGTACTTCGCATGGTAGAAAGGATTTGAACGATGAATAAACGGGTTTACAGGATGAGTTTCAGGTCGCTTGTGGCGGCGATCAGCCGGTCCATATCCTCGAAGAGTTTCCGGGGCGTGACGCGTGCATAGATCTGCGTGGTCTGGATGTTGCTGTGGCCCAGCATCCGGCTGATGGTCTCGATCGGAACCCCTTCGTCGAGGGTGATCAGACTGGCGAAGCTGTGCCGCCCGGCGTGGTAGGTCAGCGCCTCCGGGATGCCTGTCAGCCCCCGAAGCCCCTTCATGTTGGCCTTCACTACGTCGGCCGACTGGTGCGGGAAGAGTGTCTCCCGCTCCGCATCGCGGTATTTGTCGAGCAGGGCCAGCGCTTCGGGAAGCAGTTTCACACGGGCCTGGTAGTCGGTCTTCTTCCTTCGGTACTTGAGCCACAAGGCGCCCGATTCATCCGTGTAGAGGTTCTCTCCGGTCAGGCGCGAAACGTCCGCATAGGAGGTGCCCGTATAGCAGGCGAAGAGGAAGAGATCGCGGCTCAGCGAGAGCGACCGTCGCTGTGCGGGAATGTCCAGATCGCGGATCCGCTCGAAGCTGGCGCGGCTCAACGCTTTGGGTGTCGTCTCCACCTGTCGGGGCAGCTTGTAGTAGGCGAAATGCAGTTTCTCGGAGTGTCCCTCCTTGAAGGCCAGGCGGCAGATCTTCTTCACCACGGCCAGGTAGTGGCGTACCGTCTGCAGGGCGTAGCCCTGCTCGGTCTGCGTGAAATCCTGATACTCGCGGATGAACTGTTCGTTCAGTTGTCCGAAGGCGAGGTCCGGGAGTCCGAACCTTCGGCGGATAAATGCCTCCAGCGAGCGTCGCGTGTAGACGTAGGTGCTCAGCGTGGTTCGGGCGCAGTCGATACCCACCCGGCTGCGGAGTCCTTCGATGTAGCGGTCCAGCAGGCGGAGAAGGGTCATGCGGGTCTCCAGACTGCCCTGGTACTGGCATTTGACCGCCTCGGCATCGAACCCTCCCGGGCGGGTCGAGAGGCTCTTGACGGCCTCATGGATTCCCAGCAGCAGCTTCTCGATCCGAGCGTTGGTCTCCACGGCTTCGCGGCTCTTGCCGCTGAGGCGCCGCTCGCGGACATTCCACAACGCGGGGGTACAGGTGAGCTTGCTGCTGAACTGCACCATCGATCGGCCGACCGTCACGCGGCACATGATCGGGGCCTGACCCGAAGCGGTCAGGGAGCTCCTTTTCAGGTAGAGCAAAACCTTGCAACTGACGTCTTTCATAACGACTGGTTTTTAGGGTTCCCTGCTCTGGGCAAAGATACCGTGGTTCAAAGCGTTCGTCGTTATGCAAAATCCGGTGATTCAGAGAATAAAACGCCGTGCGGAGGTCTGTCAATCGCTACCGGTTACCTGTGGACGCCGTGGTAACGATACGGGTAACGATCTGGTAACGGTTGTCTCGCTACAATGTGCGGTGGACTGCTTCCTCGAAAACGGAAAATCGCCTCATTCCAAACCGTTTACGTTTTTGTTGCTGCCAACTGCGAAATGCTGTTTGGGCATGTTTTTCACATTGCGCGCGCCATACGTTCGCCACGCTGGCGATTGAATACGGGATGCCGATCGACATCATCGCCAAGATTTTGGGGCATACGAATACGAACATGACACGGCGCTATGCGAAGATTTCCGAGGCGAACATCAGCCGCGAGATGCGCCGCATCGGTAAGGTGCTGACGGCATAAACCGGCTTTTTCACTGCAGTTTGTCCACCCTCTCGACGCCAACCGACGCCAACCGCTGCCACATCACTTTGCGGGCGAAACTTTTGAGGGGCACGCGCGTTATCCAAGTGCAAGCTTGCAGGAACAAAGATTCATAAACCGGGAAAAAGATGAAACGCTGTGCCTTTCGGATCCGGGACCGCTGAATGTTCGGCGGCTCCATCCACACAGAGTGCAACCCTCAAAGGCGGGTTGCAGCATAGTCAAACCAAGCAGAAAAGAAGACCATGGAAAAGATCGTATGTATCGGGGAGCGGAGTTGGCAGCGGCTCCTCGAACGGGTGGAACACTTGTCTGCCCTTGCCCAACGCCTGGAACACCGTTTGACGCCACCGCAGGACGACGGGTGATTGGACAGCGAAGAGGTGTGCCGGGCACTGAACATCACCAAACGCACGCTGCAGAGCTACCGGGACCGGGGAGCGATTCCCTGCTCGCGATTGGGCGGTAAATTCTACTACCGACGCCGGGACCTCGCTGCATGGCTCTCCCGCAAAACCGTTCAAACGCGATAGCCATGCCGCTGGATTATCTCAACGAAGCGAGCGACGAGGTACAACGCTTGTTTGCCCGGCTGGACGGCGTGGAACGCACGCTGCGGAAGGCCTCCGAGGAGCGTCGCCCGATGATCGGTGAAGAACGTTACCTAACCGGTGAGGAGGTCTGCACACGCCTGCACCTTTCACCGCGCACCTTGCAGACGCTGCGGAATCGGCGACAGATTCCCTTCACGGTACTTGGCAACCGCCTACTGCTCTATCCCGAATCGGGGATCCGGGCGGTCCTTGACCGCAACCTTCGGCCGGCTGCCGAGTAACAGACAAAGGACTCCTCCGATTTTAAAAATCGGAGGAGTCCTTTGTGCCATATTGCTTTATCAGTTTATTCTGGTAATAATTGATCGCAGATCTTCATAGGACGCAATTACGCCATATTTTACATTGCTCGTTGAAACCTCATTAAATAATTTTTTTGCACACTCTATTTTAGCGGTTTCTACCCCTCTGAGATCCATTGATCTCATTGATCCCTTGGTTTCAGCAATAAAGAAAACATGTCTGACCTTCCCCGTATCGAATGCAATGGCCCAATCCGGAGCGTAGTTTCCAACAGGAGTTGGTATCTGGAAAGATCGGGGCAGTTTGGCGTAAACACATACCTCTGCCGCCGCATCCATATCTTTTGCAAAGTCCCGCTCTTTTACAGAATCAGAAAAGACATAATCCAAAATGTGTTTTTTCGCAGGATATGCCTTATCCAGACTTTGTACGGGCTTCTCTCGGGTGAATATGCTGCTGTCGTATTTGCCTTCGATCAGATTGTAGGATATGTGCTCGATAATCATCGTCGCTTTTTCCTCTCGAATCAGTTTGATCGTATTGCGGATAAACTCTTCGGGATTATTGCGGAACATGGCCAACTTGGATGGAGTCAGACCATTGAGAATCTTGACTACCGAACGGCGTGTCAGCGTGGCTCCCCGGGCAATCTCGCCGACGAGATCGTACGCGACAGACGATGTGGATAAGGTATCCAAGGTTTTCGAGGTCGAAGATGTTTCGTCGAATGCATCCACCGTTTGTTGCTCGCCGGAGACTACAACATATCGCAATTGGTTGACGTGTAATTTGGCGTTTATGCTTTTTATCGCATTCTTAATAAGTTCTTCGCTGTTGTAGTGAACCGTATAAGCATATTTGTGGTTGATCTCGTTCCACAAGGCCTGGAACTCTTTCTTGTTGAAGTTTTCATTGAGCCTGTTATTCTGAACATTGGGCTTATTCCCGTTCTCGAACATCTTGCTGACGGCATCTTGGGTTGCCTCATCGTACAGGGCGCGGATCAACATCTGAATACCTTCAGCCATCAGCGCGAGTTTCCGGGACATGGGGGCAAGCGCATTGTTTCCCAGATCGGATTTGTATTGTTCGGTAATCTGATCCTTGTCGTCAATATAGTCGTTTTCCCACAAATAGCTCCGAATGGCAGTTGCCTCCTCTTTGGTGATTGCATGCTTTTCACCATCACACAAAACAAACATTCCCGTAAAGTATGCAACATCGGCTTTTGTCGGACGATCCCGCAATACCTCCTTGGTCTCACGCTGCAGGGCATCGACAAAACTGCTGTAACTCTCATTGGCAATGACCGTCAGTCGGTTCAGATCGTGTACGTTCTCGCCCAGGGTTTCAAAGTCGATTCGAACGCCGTTCCTGTCCACACACAGACGCAGTCCTCGGCCTACCTCCTGACGCTTGGCCACGGCGGAATTGGAGTGACGCAGCGTGCAGATCTGGAAAACATTCGGGTTGTCCCAACCTTCCCGAAGGGCCGAGTGCGAGAAGATAAACCGCGTGGGCTCATCGAAACTCAACAGACGCTCCTTGTTCTTCAGAATCAGATCGTAGGCCGATATGTCGTCGGAAGTATCCTTGCCGCGTTTCACTTCACTGTCCACGGAGCGCCCCTTTTTGTCGATCGAGAAGTAGCCCCGATGAATGTCGCCCACGTTGAACCGCCGCAGATATTGCTGATAATCCGAATCGAAGAGCGACAACCGCTCGTTGAGAATGTTCGTGTACTCCTCCTCGAATATCTTTGCGAATATCTCTTTGACTTCGTGTCCCTCCGCGTCGTAGCTTTTGTATTTGGCCACCTCGTCGACAAAGAACAACGACAGCGTCTTGATTCCCCTGGCAAAAAGTTCGCTCTCCTTTTCGAAGTGCGACATGATCGTCTCCCGAATCTGCACCCGCTGCATGGCCAGTTCGGTGGTGTCGCCGAATACCTCTCCCTTGTGGAGCGTAATGCCGTTGAGAAAGGTCACGGAGTTGGCATAGGGATCAATCTCCGAAATGTCGAATCCTTCGTATTGAGCCAGCCCGCTTTCGCTGATCAGCTTGTCGCCGACCCCGAATGTGTGAGCTTTGCGCTTTATGCCCGACGGGGTGTTTATCTCCAGATCGATACGGGCCATGGGAGGCCTGTTTTTCGACAATACAATGCTGTCAAGGTAGAGATAACTCGACAATCCGCGCAGATTCTTGATCTCGAAGCCCTTCACCTGAATCTTTTTTACCAGTTTCATGTTGTAGGCATCGAGTGCATCGAGCGCGTAGACCGTATTGTGCCGAGTCTTGTGCGTGGCCGAGTAGTTCAGCATAAACAGCGGCTGGAATTTGGCCAGCGCCGTTTGCGTGACCTCGCCCTCCATCTTCTGGGGCTCATCCATGATGATAATCGGATGGTTGGCGGCAATCACATCAATCGGCCGGCGGCTGCCGAATTCGTCGCGCTGCGAGTAAATGATGCGGCTCTCCTTGCTGCGTCCCCCTTCCTTCATCGAGGCGGCAAAAGCCTGTGTATTGATAATCATCACGTTCAGCCCGGCATCCGACGAGAATGAATCGAGTTGTTGCAGATTGGCGCTGTTGTAGATAAACCAGCGGGCCTTCTTGCCGTAATACTCCATGAAGTGGTCTTCGAGCATCCCGAAACTCTTGGCCACTCCTTCGCGGATGGCGATGCTGGGCACCACGACGATGAATTTCGACCAGCCGTACCGCTTGTTCATCTCGAACATCGTCTTGATATAGACGTAGGTCTTTCCCGTACCGGTCTCCATCTCGATGTCGAGACTGCAGGCGCCCAATCCTCTGGACAAAGCCTCGGAACGCTTGATGTTGTTGCGGTCCTGTATCTTATGGATGTTCTCCAGCAGCTCCGAGGCGTTGAGCCAAACCTCCTGGTTCCGGTAGCCGGTCTCCAGCTCACGTTCATCCATCCGGGTTTGGTATTCTTTCTCCCGCTTGCCGAGGTCGCGACGGTATGTGGCATTTCCCTGCGAAGGCTGTCCGGCAAACACATCGACCGTACTCTCCACCACATCGGTCTGGTATTGCTGTATCTTGAATCTGAATTTCATGGCACTCTCTACAAAATCCGACGGATGGTCTCCTTGCTGTATGCGTTGAAAATCTGGTCGAAGTTGTCCAGCACGTTGTCCGTGGTGGCCGAGGCATCGCGCATCACAAAATAATAGGGCTGCATGCGGGCAATCTCCGTGATCACCAGCTCGTCGATGTCGCGGTCAAAGCAGGCTACCAGGTAGTTGTCATCGACCGCATAGACCTTCTTGCCGTGAATCTCGCGCTCCTCGATGCGGCTCGACAAGGGCAGATTGCACTCCGGCATCACCTGGAACAACAAATCTTCCGCCGTACGGTCCGGCTTGATGTTGTCCTCGAAGGCCTCGAACCCCAGGGTCTGTTCGATGGGCGTCTCGGCCGGGGTGTAATAGACATCGGCCATGTTCGAGGAGTCGAGTTTCAACACGCGGAATCCGGTGTCGAGACGGTCGATTGCCTCCTTGTCCTTGTTTTCCTCCTTGATCTTCTTTCCGGCCCGGCGAATGCGCTCCTTGCCGATTTCGCAGATGTTCGGGTATCCGGCTTTGTAAGCTTCGCTATTGGGGTCGGTCTTTTCGGGCAGCTGGACCATAATAAACTTGCGGTTTCCCCCATCCTCGGCATTGAGCTGCATCACGGCATGGGCCGTTGTGGCCGACCCGGAAAAGAAATCAAGAACAATCGAAGATGGATCATTCTTAAATCTTAATAAGTAGGTCAGTAATGATACAGGTTTGGGATAATCAAAAACTGAAATTTTGTCAAATAAAGAATCTAAATCAGAACCAGCCTGCTCTGTCGTTGACACTTGTACATTTTGATCAATAAGATTAGGCGGACATTCTGGATTGTATTCAGCTCGTTTGTATGATAATACTAATGATTTACTTAAATATACTTTTAGTTTTTGTTTTAAATTTTCATCTAAAGTAGATTGAACCCAAATAAATTTATTACGAAACGATACAGCATTTGAGTTTATTCCATTTTCGACAATCAAATCATTTAGCAACTCATTCGGGAACTTATCTGTTCCATATATTCCTTTAGAGTATACACCATCTTTTAAGTTCGTTTGGATAGATCCTGCTGGAAAAGTGAGGACCTTCAACGAATTTTGAGGTTTAGTAAAAGGGTCACTACTTGAGCTAACTTTCTGCAGTCCTGAATATCGAATATTATCTTTATGTTTTTCATAAGCTATAATATATTCGATGTTTTTCTTTATTTTATATGATAAATTCGGAGGAGTTGCACTTTTAAACCAATTCCACTGTCCAACGAAGTTGGATTCTCCGAATATTTCATTACCAACTTTTTTAAGGTTTTCTATCTCGTTGTCGTCGATCGAGATAAAAATCACCCCGTCGTCCGACAACAGGTCGCGGGCCACTTTCAAGCGGGGATAGATCATATTGAGCCAATCGGTATGGAAACGCCCGTTGGCTTCGGTATTGCGCTGCATCGGGTCGATGGTTTGGTTGCCCTCCTCATCGAACAGCCCGCTGCGCTGCTCAAAATCCGTTTTGCCCTGAGCAAAGTCGTCGTTATAGACGAAATCGTTGCCCGTGTTGTAGGGCGGATCGATGTAGATCATCTTCACCTTGCCGAGGTAGTTCTCGCGCAGGAGTTTCAGCACGTCGAGGTTGTCGCCTTCGATGTAGAGGTTTTGGGTGGTATCGAAGTCGACGCTTTCGGCACGGCACGGGCGCAAGGTTTTCGAGGTCGGGGTATTGGCCAGCCGGATGGCCGCGCGCTTGTCGGGCCAGGTGAACTGGTAACGCTGTTCGGGGCCTTCGACCACGTCGTGAGCCAGGAGTTGGCGGAGTTTGTCGAAGTCGATGGCCTGTTCGACGCGACCATTGCTGTTGATTCGTTCGGTCAGACACTCGGGGAACAACGCCCCGATTTGTTCTATATTTCTATCGGCCATATCCGCCGTCTGCATCTTCAGGTGTTCCATGGGGATTATTTAGTTGTATTCCAGAATCTGTGTATAGGAAGAGTATTAAAAAAAGATCGTTCTTCTTGTGAAGCTTGTTTGTAATAAAATTTGGCACTTTTATGATCATCCAACAATAGACAAATGGCAGTTTTCCCAATCGGATCCAGATTTACATCGTCTTTTATCGTCATCAGTTGATTTTCTTCCTCTTCTGTGAAAGCCCTATATCGTTTTATTACTTGAAAAAAATTTATCTTCTTGGCCGACATACTAAGAGCTGGGGTATCGCAATCAATTAAACATTTTGCGATAAATTCAGCGGCGTTTAATAAACGTTTATTGTTTCTTTTTATGTCATAAGCCGATAGCATTTGTAATAGTGCAGTATTGACAAATGAATATAAATCCTTATCTGCTTCTAAATATGATTGTAATGTTGTTTTTATATTCTCATAATCGATGTTTGATATTGAAGCATATTCGTCGATAGTCGATACAAGATAAGGTGGAATCATATAATAATGATCGTCATCCGGATCTTTTTTATATGCAAGAAAATTTTCCTTTACATGAAAAAAATCCTCTATGCAATATTGCTCAGGTTCATTATCGACGGTAACAGGATATATCACAATTTTTATTCTCAAATTAGCTATTGGGGTGATATATATTGTGGGCCCATTGTCTTTTACTTTGAGGTTCGGTAGTAGTTTTTTCTCAACGATACTTCGATATAGAAGATTGATATGGCGATAATCTTGCGTTTTCAGAGAGTAGGTATCTATTTGTTCTTGGACGTGTATTGTTTTTAATAAAGTATCCATTTTTTCTAAAGATGCGATCTCATCACATAGGGAGTTTAAGAATTTATCAACTCCATCCATGTTCATTCCTAAATGCATCTTGCCAATATCAAAACTTTTATTGGATATGGCGCATTGAATAAATTTATTAGCTTGTAATCGATCTCGATGTAGTTTGGGTGGGTTATATCGAAATTCGCATTTGCCGTCCTTAGATATTGCATATTGGATGACTCCCCCAATCTTAATAGAGACTTGATCTTTTTTGTTCTGTGAAACTTGACAGCCTGAATAAAATACTTTACCATTAACAGTAACAGGCTCGTTTATGTTATGAGAGATTTCAATAGCAGTTATTCGTTCTGCTATTGGAATAGGAATGTCAAAACCGTCTAATAAGGCATAACCATATATTTCATTCTCAAAAAAGGGAGCCTGCCTATCTATGAAACTACTCGGAATATTTCCTATTTTTGTTGTTGAGATAGAGAATCCTTTATATCCGTGATGATCTTTAAGATCCTTTAAGGTATAGAGAGGTAGATTGGCGAATCCTTTCTGCTTCTGAGTTTCAGTATAGAAGTTGATAAAGATTGTTTCAATTTCGTCCGGATGTAATGGAAGCGCCTTTAAAGATATGGATTTACTCTTTTGAGTAGATTTGACTTTAGAAAGATATTCCTTTAATTTGACAACTGTTAAAGTTTCATAGTATATTTTTCGTCGATCTTTAGGATCGATATATACGACAATATAGATTGCGCCGCCATCATTTAAATAATTTCGTAAATCTGACACCTCGGCAGGATATGTGATCGTTTCAGCCTCAAGATTTCTTTTGGCGGATCCTTTTATTTGAACAAAAACTCTACCTTCGAGATTGCTTTTTGAATGTGTTTGGCTTGACTTGTGAATGCGAATAAAGCCATCCCAGCTCATTTCCTTATCGCCTTCTCTGATGTCATAAGCGTTAAGAAGTGGGCAATTATTTATAATGTCCTTAACATATGAAATCGCTTTTTGTTCTTTTTTCGACGAATCCATAGCTATATTTCTAACTTTAATTTTTGTATTTTCTCGAACAACTCCGTTTTCCGCCGCGGTTGCCGCTCCGAACGGGCCTTGCGTTCCAGCACCTCGATCTGGTGAAGCAGTTTCGCGCGGCAGTCCTCCTGCACAATCTGTTCGGCAACGCTGCGCCCCTCGGTGGGGGTAACGGCTCCGATCGAGGCGACAATTTCATCCCATACGGCATCGAGATTCAATCCCCGGAGCGGTATGCGGACACTCCCGGCGGGTTGCCAGGCAGAGAATATCATCCGCGAACAAAAGAGTGCCAGCCGGACCTCGCCGTCGAACGATAATGCAAAGATAAGATTTTGTGGGATTAATCGGACCAACAGTTCCAGATTCTTCGCCTGACATTCGCGGTGTTTGAGCTGGACGTCAAGCAGATAAAATTTTTTCACCCGTTCACCCTCTGCAAGGGCCGGAACCGTGGCCGGTGAGACCTCGGCAACGATGTCGATGCGGCTGATGTCGGCATCGAACCGGTCGCGCTGCGCCGCCCGCAATTCAAAACGCGAGTAGATCGTCTTCTTGGGAAGCGACCGGCGCATCTCGGTGGAGGAAGGAAGTCCGTACATGGGTTACTGGATAACGATGAAACAGATCAGTTCGAAATCATCGAGACCCTTGATCTCGTCGGCGAACAGGCGTCCCGGAGCCCCGCTCAGGAAACTGTCCAGATCGCTCTCGGCCTTGACCTCCACCATGGAGGCGATGGCCTGGTTGAGCAGTTCCGAGTAGTGGCGCATCTCGCGGCCGTCGCGGGTGAGGTGGTTGAATTCCCGGCAGAGCGTCGCATCGGGTTCGCTGTGGCCCTTGCATAGGCGGCGAAGCCGGTCGAGCAGCTCTTTCGGGGCGAGGTGGTTGATGACGACGGAACCCGTTTCCGAAATATAGACCAGATAGAACGGGTGGAGGCGATTCTGGCGGTCGATATTGACCGAGTTGTTGCGGTTCTTCAGGACGTAGATTGCGCCCGGCGGGCAGTTGTCCGTATGGTTGACGACGGCATGCAGTCCGAAGGGGGTATGTTCGATATCGGGATTCGTCTTCATGTAATCCAGCAGGTCGAGCCGGAATTCATTCAGCCCCAGGTCCATGATGGAGATACCCGACGACATCTCCTCGATGTCGACCACCTCCGATTGCAGCCGTTTGAGCTGTTCGCGTCGGTATTCCAGGTCGCCCTTCTCCTCGGGTGAAATCGGGTTGTCGTCTCCCGTTGAGGTCAGAACCGACACCTTCATGCGGGCTTCGACACGTCCCTTGAGGTCGATATATTCGTCGAGCGTCATGTCCGGCCAGTAGTTGACTAGCTGGATAACGGCGTTGCGCGACCCGATGCGGTCGATTCGTCCGAAGCGTTGGATGATCCGCACGGGATTCCAGTGGATGTCGTAATTGATCAGATAGTCGCAATCCTGCAGATTCTGTCCTTCGGAGATGCAGTCCGTGGCGATGAGCACATCAATCTGTTCGTGGATATCCGGGAAAAGCACCTCTTTTTCCTTCGATATCGGCGAGAAGAGGGTCAGCACGGTGTTGAAATCGAGTTTCTGGCGCAGACGCAGAGTGCTTCGGGCCTCCACATCGCCGGTAACAAGCGCCGTGTGGAGACCTGTCTTTTCGTGAATGCGTTCCGCCAGATTGTTGTACAGATACTCGGCCGTATCGGAAAATGCCGTAAAGACAAGAACCTTCATGTTCCCGTCATTGATCGGGTGTTCGAATTTATGGCGTAAGTCGTCAATGAGCTGCTGCAACTTGCAATCGTGTTCCGGGGTTATGTCGGCCAGCATGAACAGCAGCAGGTCGAGCGTTTCGAGATCCTCGGAGAGGTATCGCTTCCAGCTGACGTAGTCCATGTCCTTCAACGCGATTTGCGACTTACGGCCTCCAATGAAAAGGCTGTCCTGATCGTCGATATCCAGTCCGGAGGTGAAGTCGAAATCGTCGATGGCGGTCGTTTCCGTATCGTGGCTGTCGATTTTCCGGATAGTGGCGTTGATGAAGCTCTGGATACGGGTGAGGGTCAGTCGGAAAGAATTGACCGAACTTTCAAGCCGTTTCAACAGATTGCTGCTCATCAATTGACGCAGACCGCTCTCCCGTCCGGCCATGGTGAGGTTCGCATAGCCCTCCTGCGAGTCGCTTTTGGTGTATTTGGCACGCGAACTGGGCAAGATGAATAGCGAAGGCGTATAGATGGCCAGATTCAGTTGCTGAAGAAGTCCGAATATCTCGTTATAATTGATTGCCCGATCCAGATCGGTCAGGTGAGGCCGACGGGATATCGGAGCAAGCCGCTTTGGGAATTGGCCGATATCGGCCGTATCGTAATATTGCTCGATGTGTTTGCGGCTGCGGGCAATCGTAACGGAGTCGAGGACCTCGAAGAAGTCAAAACTCAACTTGTCGAGCAACGCTTTGGTTGTGCGTTCGGCTTGTGGCAGACGAACCCAACTGTTGTATGCAGCTTGAGCCTGCCGGAAAATATCGTCTATCCCGTTCTGGGTATTCAGCAGTGAGTTGATATTGGCTGCATCTCCTTCATAAGCCAGAGCGATCTGATTCTTGAGATCGTTGAAGCGGTTGTTTACGGGAGTTGCGGACAGCATGAGGACCTTGGTCCGGACGCCTTGTCGGATTACTTTGTTGAGGAGTTGCAGGTAACGGTTTTCTCTTGGGTTCTCATCGTTCTCATCCGTGGAAACTTTGCCTCCATTGCGGAAATTATGCGATTCGTCTATGACGACAAGATCATAATTTGACCAGTTGATATGTGTCAGGTCTATCCCATTGGACTTTCCGCTTTCGCGGGACAGATCGGAATGAAAAAGTATGTCATATCGTAGCCGATCCTTGGCTATGGGATTGTTCTTATAGTTGCTGCGGTAGGTTGCCCAATTGTCGTATAATTTCTTGGGGCAAAGGACCAGAACTGATTTGTTCCGGGTTTCATAATATTTTATGACCGAAAGGGCTGTGAATGTTTTGCCCAGACCAACGCTGTCGGCCAAGATACAGCCGTTGTATTTTTCCAGTTTGTTTATGATGGCCAGACATGCATCTTTCTGGAAATTATATAGTTTGTTCCAGATGATGCTGTTCTTGAACCCGGTGGCCTCATTAGGCAGGACATCCTCGGATATATCTTCCAGAAATTCGTTGAAAATATTGTATAATGTGACAAAATAGAGAAAATCGGGTGCGTTTTCCTTGTAGGCATTGGTTATGTTGTCCAGAACTTCGTCTGTGACAATCTGCATTCGGGATGTGTCGTTCCAAAGTTGATCGAACAGGGCCAAAAATTGTTGAGACATGGGGAAATCCAATTTGTTGACCATTGTATATGCATTATTGCCTCGTTCACACCCCAATTCGACTGTGGTGAATCCGGCAATGGGCATATAACTTTTGTTATCTATATTGGCAAATCCCATCATGTTCTCATTCGTCCGATTGGATTTGAAGCAAGCCTTTCGCCGGATCCACTCCGCACACTCTTTGGCGATGGCTTTTTGAGATAACTCGTTACGAAGCTTTATTTCGAATTCAGAACCATATAGATTGCGCTCTCGGTTTAATCTGGGAATGTAAAACTCCCGTTTTTGCTTGTTGGCTTTTTCAGTAATAAAAGTCGGAGACGTAAAGATGAAGCGTAATTCTTCGATGTCTTTCAGTTGTTTTTTCAACTCCTGAAAGGCATAAATTGAAAAACAAGATGCTGCAATGGCAATCTTGCTTCCCGATTTAATCTCTTCGATAAAATCGTCCTTCAGGGTTTTGTCTATATTGTTGATTATCTCCATGTCAATTAATTGAAGCCAATGCACATGCAAGTACGAATTTAAATAAAAAAACTGTTTTATCAAAGTTTGAACAGTTGTCGCATTTATAATGCAACTACCAGCAAGAACGCGCAATCGCGCCCTTTGGTGAAACAAAGCGGCAGCAGGTGCCGTTATCCTCGAAACAACGCAAAAACCACCGACCATGACTACGCCATTCATCCCTTCCTCAGCTCCCCAATGAAGAGCAGACCACCTTTTATCTGCTGCCTGTCGCCCTCGGTTGGACGACGACATGCTCCGATCCGTTCGGGCCAAAAGCTGCACGCTCCCCATCCTTGCCGCGACATGAACCTCCTGCCGTTTGCCAGTACGGGAGCGCCTCCGCGCTGAAGCCTTTGCGATCCCGGGATTCCACGCAGTTCGACTGCTGGCGTCGAATATGCTGCCGATTCCCGGGTCCGAAAACCGTAAGGAGCGAGGTTGTGTTCTCGTGGCACAAAAACCCCGCATCGGGTTTTTGGCTGCCATCTCGAACCACCTCGCCCTGCGGGGCTGCCCCGCCCGGTCTGCTCCCGAGGGTCGCATCCCGAACCATCCGCCGCTCGCCGGGCTCGCCGCGGATTCGGGGCACAGGACGTCACGCCAGTCCGACGAAGCACGCTGCGCGAAACAGCTCCCGCTTATTTGTTCCACCGCCAACGTCTCCGCACCATGGAGGTAACGAAACCCAAGGGCGGTCGCCCGCGGAAGAGCGCGGCGATGTTGCGCTCACGCACGGTACGTTTCCGCGTGAGCGAGGCGGAGTACCTCCGGGCGCAACGCAAGGCAAAGGCCTGCAATTTGGCCCTCTCGGAGTATGCCCGCCAGGCGGTCACCTCGGGACGGATCCTGCGGCGGATCGGTCCCGAGGAGTTGCGCCTGGTCTCCGAATTGACGCGCGAACGGAATAACCTGAACCAACTGGCCTTCCTCCAGCACGCCTTCGGGGTTGCCTCCCACGAAGAGGAGCTGAGGCGGATCCTCCGCTTCTACGACGAGGTGATCGGACGGTTGAAACAAAAACTCTAAGACGATGATCGGCAAAATCGTAACCGGCAAATCCTTTGGCGGCGCGGTGCGCTACCTGCTTGGCAAAGAGCCGGGAAAGGCTTACATTCTGACGAGCGACGGCGTGGAACTCACCTCCCGGCAGGCGCTGATCGGCAGCTTCGAGTTCCAACGCCGGGCCCGCCCCGATGTCGAACGGGTCGTCGGTCATATTTCCCTATCGTTCCACCCCGACGATGACCCGCGGATGTCGAACCGGTTGATGCTCGACTTGGCACGTGAGTATATGCAACGCATGGAGATTACCGGCACGCAGTACCTTGTCGTGCGCCACACCGATACGAAACATCCTCACCTGCATATCCTCTATAACCGGGTACGCTACGACGCGACGCTGGTCCCGGACCGCAACGAACGTCTGCGCAACATGCGCATTTGCAGGGAGCTCAAACAGGAGTACGGACTGACTTTCTCGCGCGGCAAGGAGCAGGTCTCCACGGAACGACTACATGGCCCGGAGCAGCTGCGCCACCGCATTTACGACCACCTGCGGGAGCTGCTGCCCGACTGTACCTCTTGGGCAACGCTCGCAGAAGAACTGGCCAGACGACAGGTCGCCACGACCTTTGTCCATCGGGGCGGAGATACGGCGAAGGAGATCCAGGGCGTGACCTTTACCCTGGAGGGACATACGTTCAAGGCTTCGCAGGTGGATCGGAAGTTCAGCTACGGCCGCCTGACACAACGAATTGAGCAGAATCGCTTCCGGCAGGCGATGATCGAGCGGGTCCGCAACTACACGGATGAACAACAACCGCAGGTCACAGCTATCCTGCAAAAGTTGGAGACGGAGAAGCAACGGCAACAACAGTCGGAGCCGCCGCGTCGGAAACTATCGATTGCCGGCGTGCCTCTGACCAAGGAGCAGATCGAGACGCTCCGCGAAGGGGAGCCGATCTTCGTGCGGGGAACGAAGTTGGAGGGATATGTGGTGATGGACGACCGACTGCAGATGGCGTGGGTCTATCGGGACGATCCGCGGGACTGGGTAGAATACGGGAAATACACGATGCGACGCATGGATCGGGACCGAATTGAGGCAGGCTATGTCGTGCGGGCGCTGGTGAAATGGAGAGGAGGCACGACGGCACGTCCCTATCTGTGGAAGGAGAAAGAATCGGATACGATCTACCGGGAGAGTTGGGACGATCCCCGCGAACCACGGCCTTCACAGACCCAAAAACAGCAGGACCGGCCACGACGCTTTATCTCCCCGAAGAAGAAGTCGCGCGGCCCGAGCCGGTAACGGAGGCGCGCCAGTTGCAACTCTTTGGCGAGAGGCCACCTTTCCACCCGTCCGCAAAGATCCGACTTGCCGGCGTCAGCTGCAAGGCTGTACGGAGCGTCCCACGGGGACGGCCTTGCATCCGACTCCGCCAAGTCCGGGACTGGTCGCTATCGGATGGAAAGGGATGGCGGAGCGGAGAAAATTTCATAATATAATCAGTCTTAAAGAATCTGCGGGAATTCCATTTTTAAATGGCGTATTTTTCTATGTTCAGATATTAAGAACAAAATAAACGAATAAAACAAGGTGCCTTTGAGATCTGTGTAGCCCTTGAAAACATCCGGTTTTATAATTACAAAATTACGCAGCAGCTATATATGCTAATATAGTGTTATTAATAAAGGTTCTTAATGAATTGCCGATACGGCAACGGGGTGCAATCATTTTCATTATATCCCCCTCGCTAATAGTACATCCTTTATGAGTTTTTGTGATAGCAATACGAACACGATCTCGATATACAGAATTGCAAAATTCTATAAAGAAAGTTGCCAAATATTTCCCTCTTGTAATATTTCGAATACACTTCTTAGCCACTATTTTCCTACAAATGGCCTCGACGTCTTCTTTACTATAGGCGGACAAATCCAATCCACTTTGCTTATATATTAATCGTACAATTTCTTCTTCGTTTTTTGATATGGTTAGTCGCCCATTTTGAATAGAAATAATGTGATTAATTTTTAAATTTCTATAGTTTGCAGTTAAAAAACCTCTTGTTTTCCAGTAAATGATGTTTCCCATAACAGGAAGCATTATACGATCAAATTCATCTCGTGCAATCTCAAACAAACGTATTACAGTATCAATCTCTTTTTGTGGCGTTTCTGCAAAACCAAGCAATTGCCTTAACACTGCTTCTAATGTGTCTGTGGAAATCATATCATTTTCAATAGAATATTGATCCGTGATATATACATTTGAATCCTTGATAATATAAGGATCCTCGATAATATCAGACAAATCTCTATCCATAAAAAACACGATTCTTTTCTTGTTGAAAGACCGCCAATCAAACAAATCATATGTTTGTTTTACGCATTCTTTCCGACCTGTTGGAAATAACCGGATTTTATATCCTGAAGGTAAATAATTATCTATATGACATTGATAATAGGATGGATCATCTTTACCTTCAACAAAACCGTAGCATATAGGCTTATGTTTATTATATTCTTCTAGAAATAAAGTATATGCGACTGTTCTAGATTCGCGTTCTGCTCTAAGGTTTTCAGCTTGGGTCATAATAATTTAATTAAATTCA
>DWYP01000029.1 GCA_019118605.1 Candidatus Alistipes faecavium
GTCACCAAAGAGGCTCTTTATAAAGGTACGGCGCAGGCCAAGGCCGGCAATCGCGTAGGCGATGTGTCGGCGGCCGTGCAGGAACATGCCGAGCATTTCGGCTACGGCGTAGTGCGCGAGCTGGAGGGTCACGGATTGGGTCGGAAGATGCACGAAGACCCCGGAGTGCCCAATTACGGAGCGCGCGGCCGCGGCCCGCTGTTGAAGGAGGGCATGGTGATCTGCATCGAACCCATGATCAACATGGGGACCAAAGCGGTCGTATTCGAGTCGGATGGTTGGACCGTCCGCACGCGGGACCGCAAACCGGCGGCGCACTACGAGTTCGCCGTGGCGGTTCGCAAGTCGGGACCCGACGTACTGACGGATTTCAGTATCATCGAACAGGCATTAAACAATTGAGACTCTATGGCAAAACAAGCTGCTATCGAACGGGACGGGACGATCATCGAGGCGCTGTCCAATGCGATGTTCCGCGTCGAGCTGGACAACGGCCACGTGCTCACGGCCCATATCTCGGGGAAGATGCGCATGCACTACATCAAGATCCTTCCCGGAGATAAAGTAAAAGTGGAGATGACGCCCTACGACCTTACGAAGGGCCGTATCTCCTTCCGGTACAAATAACCTTAGATTGCTTGAAAATCATGAAAGTAAAAGCATCCATCAAGAAGAGGAGCGAGGATTGCAAGATTGTGAAGCGTAAGGGCAAACTTTACGTCATTTGCAAGAAGAATCCCAAGTTCAAAATGCGCCAGGGTTAATGTTTTTTAAACCAGTCAAAAAAGAAAAAGAATTCATATGGCACGTATTGTCGGTGTAGATTTACCGAAAAACAAAAGAGGCGAGATCGGCCTGACCTATATCTACGGCATCGGTCGCTCCACCGCCCGCAAGATTCTCGACGCCGCAGGCATCAGCTACGACGTCAAGGTACAGGACTGGTCGGACGACCAGGTCGGAGCGATCCGTTCGCAGATCGCCGAAATGGGCATCAAGGTCGAAGGCGAATGCCGTTCGATGGTCCAGCTCAACATCAAGCGACTGATGGATATCGGCTGCTACCGCGGCATCCGTCACCGTCTGGGCCTTCCGGTTCGCGGCCAGTCGACGAAGAACAACGCCCGCACGCGCAAGGGCCGCAAGAAGACTGTGGCAAACAAGAAAAAGGCAACAAAGTAATCTTTAGAGAATTATGGCAAAGAAAACTGGAACAGTCAAGAAAAAGGTTGTTAAGGTCGGTGCCGTGGGTAACGCCTACGTACACTCTACTTTCAACAACGTGATCATCACCATCACCAACGAGGTGGGTGACGTCATCAGCTGGTCGTCGGCCGGTAAGATGGGCTTCCGTGGTTCGAAGAAGAATACTCCGTATGCCGCACAGACGGCTTCGGCCGATTGCGCGAAGGTGGCCTACGACATGGGTCTGCGCAAGGTGAAGGTCTATGTCAAGGGTCCCGGTGCAGGCCGCGAGTCGGCCGTGCGCACGATCCATGGCGCCGGCATCGAGGTGATGGAGATCATCGACGTGACTCCGCTGCCGCACAACGGTTGCCGTGCTCCGAACCGTCGCCGTGTATAATTACGAGGCACGTGTTGAGGATTATGTCAAAGTTTTAAAAAAGTCAAGACAATGGGAAAATACATAGGACCTAAATCGAAAATCGCCCGTAAGTTCGGCGAAGCTATCTATGGTGCGGACAAGGTGCTCGAGAAGCGCAACGTCCCGCCCGGACAGCACGGTCTGGCGCGCAAGCGCAAGAAGGTGTCGGAGTACGGCACGCAGTTGAACGAGAAGCAGAAGGCCAAGTACACCTACGGACTGCTCGAGAAGCAGTTCTCGCGCACCTACGAGCAGGCAGCCCGCATGGGCGGCATCACGGGTGAGAACCTGCTGAAGCTGCTCGAGTGCCGTCTGGACAACGTGGTGTACCGCCTGGGCATCGCCCCGACGCGCGCCGCCGCCCGCCAGCTGGTTTCGCACCGTCACATCTGCGTGAACGGCAACGTGGTAAACATTCCTTCGTACTCGCTGCGCGTGGGCGATATCGTCTCGGTGCGCGAGAAGTCGAAGAGCCTGGAAGTGATTACGGCCTCTCTGTCGGGCGCGGCGCGGAGCCGTTACGCCTGGCTGGAGTGGGACAACGCTTCGATGAGCGGCAAGTTCCTGCAGCGCCCCGAGCGTGAGGAGATCCCCGAGAACATCAAGGAGCAGCTGATCGTCGAGTTGTACTCGAAGTAGTAATCAAACAACAAATTCACCACTATGGCAATATTAGCATTCCAGAAACCTGAGAAGGTTATAATGCTTGAATCCACTTCGTCGTTCGGGAAGTTCGAATTCCGACCGCTGGAGCCCGGATTCGGCATGACTGTCGGTAACGCTTTGCGTCGTATTCTGCTCTCGTCGCTCGAGGGCTACGCAATCACGACTGTCAAGGTCGCCGGTGTCGATCACGAGTTTGCCGCTATCCCCGGTGTGATGGAGGATATGTTGAACATCATCCTCAATCTGAAGCAGGTTCGTTTTATCCGCACAGTCGATAATCAGGATGCCGAAAAAGTATCCATTAACGTTGCGGGTGTGACGGAGCTGACTGCCGGATATATCTCGAATTACCTGTCGTTCTTCAAGGTGCTGAATCCCGAACTGGTGATCTGCCACCTGGCCCCGGGTACCAAAATGCAGATGACGCTCACGATCGGCAAAGGCCGCGGATACGTTCCGGCCGAGGAGAATGCTCCGGCCGAGAGCGAGTTCGGCACGCTGCCCATCGACTCGATCTTCACGCCGATCAAGAACGTGAAGTACTCGATCGAGAACTACCGCGTGGAGCAGAAGACCGACTACGAGAAGTTGAATTTGGAAATTACTACCGACGGGTCGATTCATCCGAAGGAGGCTCTCAAGGAGGCCGCGAAGATCCTCATCCAGCACTTCATGCTCTTCTCCGACGAGAAGATCACGGTGAATATGGAGGATACGAACGGCGCCGAGGAGTTCGACGAGGATGTGCTGCACATGCGTCAGCTGCTGAAGACCAAGCTCTCGGACCAGGATCTCTCGGTGCGTGCGCTGAACTGCCTGAAGGCTGCCGACGTCGACACGGTGGGCGATCTCGTGAAGCTGAACCGCAACGACCTGCTGAAGTTCCGCAACTTCGGCAAGAAGTCGCTCACGGAGCTCGACGAGCTGCTCGCCTCGCTGAACCTGAAGTTCGGTATGGACGTATCAATCTACAAACTTGACAAAGATTAATTTCAATGAGACACAATAAGAATTACAACCACCTCGGCCGTCAGGCGGGACATCGCAAGGCGATGCTTTCGAACATGGCGTCGTCGCTGATTCTGCACAAGCGCATCGAGACCACCGTAGCGAAGGCCAAGGCCGTACGTCAGTTCGTGGAGCCTCTGGTTACGAAGTCGAAAGAGGACACGACCCACTCGCGCCGCGTCGTATTTTCGTACCTCAAACAGAAGGAGGCCGTTACGGAGCTCTTCCGCACGATCGCCCCGAAGATCGCCGAGCGCCCGGGCGGTTACACCCGCATCCTGAAGACGGGATTCCGTCTGGGCGATGCTGCCGACATGTGCATCATCGAGTTCGTGGACTTCAACGAGGCCTATACGCTGGGCATCGCTCCGGCAGCTGCCGCTGAGGCGAAGCCGAAGACGCGCCGTTCGCGCAAGAGCGCCGCGAAGAAGACCGACGCCGTGGAGGAAGCTACGGTCGTAGAGGGCGAGCCGAAGAAGGCTCCGGCCAAGAAGGCCGCCGCTCCGAAGGCCCCGAAGTCGACGGCTGCCAAGGCTGCCGCTCCGAAGGCTGCCAAGAAGACCAACGTCGGCAAGAAGATGTAGTTTCCGCGGCGGGGCGGGCGAGGGGCCGGAGGGCGCTTCGCGGAACCCTGCCGAAGGATCGGAAAATCCCCGGAGGGAGGGAATTGCAGCAGCAAGGCCTCCTTTCCGGGGATTTTTTCGGAATGCACGCAGGCTGGAATTTGTCGGATCTGAAATCTTAACGATAATGCATATGGTGAAATGCCGTTTTTCCCTGACCGCCGTTTTGATATTGGCCTCCTTTGCAGTGCCGGGTCGGACGCCGGAGACGCCCGAGGGCGTTGACTCCCTGCTTCGGGTGGTTCACGACCGCGACCAGGCCGTACGGGAGGAGGTGATCCGCCTTTCGCGGCAGGTGCCCCCGCAGGCCGATTCGCTGCTGGCCGCCTGTGCGCGGATGGAGGAGACCGATGCCGCGAACCAGCGCATTGTCGCCGGGTTGCTCGACCGCAACGGATGGCCCGAGGGTATCTCCGACGAGTCGAGTGAAACGATCTGACTGGTGATCGACCATGCGGATGCGGCGATGCAGAAGCGTTACATGCCGCTCATCGAGGAACAGGTGCGGGCCGGAAGGGTTTCGGCATCGGGTTACGCCACCCTGCTCGACAGGATCCTGATGCGCGAAGGGCTTCCGCAGCGCTACGGAACGCAGACGGTCTCCGCTTTGCGCCTTGTCGAAGGGGATTCGGCGTTCGTGGAGCAGCGGTGTTACCTCTGGCCTGTGGAGTCTCCCGGGCAGCTTGACTCGCTGCGGGCAACGGTCGGCCTCGGGCCCGTCGGGGAGTATGTCAAACTGGTCGGGGAGACCTATGGCATGCCCTGCATTTGGGATCCGGCCCTTGGCGTGGAGGAGCTCTCGGCCCTCGCCGACCGCTCCGGAGAGTGACGCGCGGGAGGCGAAAAAAGCGTCCGGCGCAAAAAATCGCCCTGGAGGCGGAATTTTAGATTCCGTTCAGAATTGTGCCCGACCTTTGTAGTGGAAATTAAAACAAACAGGAACCGATAAAAACCACTACGACTATGAAAAAGATGCTGATTGCCCTTGCCGCGCTGCTCTTCGCCGGCACCACCTCGACCTTCGCCGACGGACGCGAGCGTCCGATCACGTTGGACAAGCTGCCCGTTGCGGCCCAGACCTTCCTGAAGACCCATTTTGCCGACCTGACGCTGGCCTTTGCCACCGAGGATCCGAAATACATCGGCTCGGAGTACGAGGTGGTCTACACCGACCGCACGGAGGTCGATTTCCGCACCGACGGCCAGTGGTCGTCCGTCGAGCGCAAGTATGCGGCCGTCCCGGCTTCGATCGTCCCGACCGAGATTGCGGAGTATGTCGCCAAAACCTTCAACGGGTCGTACATCCGGAAGATCGAGCGCGACAAGTACTCGTGGGAGGTGGAGCTCTCCAACGGGCTGGAGATCAAGTTCGACCGTCAGTTCCGCGTGATCGACATCGACGACTGATCGCGCGAAGCGCTTCCTGCCTGGCTTCCGCCCGGGCGCAGAGACGGAAAACTCCGGATCCGCATTGTGCGGATCCGGAGTTTTTTTGCGGGCGGCGCACTCCGCGGCGGGGCTTTATTCGCTTCGTCCCGCGTCGGCGCTGCGCCTCCGGTTGAAAGGCGCCGTGGCAGGAGCGGCCCTGCGCGCCTAATTGAAATGGTAGAGGAACACGACCGTGGCGTCGAGGGCCGTCTTCGGGCAGTCGCGGATCTCGATGGAGAGTTTGATCTCCGCTTTGGCAATGCCCCGCAGGTTGGTGATCGAGACCAGCGAGGCTCGGAGGCGTACTTCGCTGTCCACGGCGACCGGCTGGTTGAACCGCAGCTTCTCGATGCCGTAGTTGACCAGCATCTTGACGTTTTGCACCTCGAGAACCTGTCCCCAGAGGTAGGGGAGCAGCGAGAGGGTCAGGTAGCCGTGGGCGATGGTTGTCTTGTATGGGCTTTCCGTCCGTGCGCGCTCGGGGTCCACATGGATCCACTGGTGGTCGAGCGTGGCGTCGGCAAAGAGGTTGATCTGTTCCTGGGTGATCTTCAGGTAGTCGGAGACGCCCAGTTCCTGGCCCGTGTAGCGGGCGAAATCGTCGAAATCGCGGATAATCAGTTTGCTCATGGTTCGGGTGTTTGCTCGTTTCGGACAAAGATACGAAAAAGTCCCGATCCGCGGCAGGTGTGGGGGCGCAAAAAAACGGGCCCGAATCTCGGGCCCGCCTTTCCGGCCGGGAATGCCGCGGCGGTTCATTCCGCCCCGGGCGTTCCGGACGTCCTGTTCCGCACAGGACTATTTCTGAAATCCCTTGCCGATGGCGAGGAAGTCCTCGGCCTTCAGCGCGGCGCCTCCGATCAGGCCTCCGTCGACATCCTCCTTGGCGAAGATCTCGGCAGCGTTCGAGGGCTTGCACGAACCTCCGTAGAGGATCGGGCACTCGGCGGCTGCGGCGCCGAACTTCGCGGCGAGCACCTTGCGGATGTAGGCGTGGATCTCCTGCGCCTGGTCGGCCGTGGCGGTCTTGCCCGTACCGATGGCCCATACGGGCTCGTAGGCGATGACGAGCTCCTTGAACTGCTCCTCCGTGAGGTTGTAGACCACCTCCTCGATCTGGGCCTTCACCACGTCGAAGTGCTTCCCGGCCTCGCGCTCCTCGAGGTTCTCACCCACGCAGTAGATCGGCGTGAGGTGGTTGGCGTAGGCCTGCTCCATCTTCTTGTTGAGCGTCGCGGAGGTCTCGCCGTAGTACTGGCGGCGCTCCGAGTGGCCCAGGATCACGTACTTGCAGCCCAGGGCGGCGATCATCGAGGCTGCGACCTCGCCCGTGTAGGCACCCTTGGCCTCGGCGGCGCAGTTCTGGGCGCCGAGTGCGACGTCCGAACCCTTCAGGGCCTCGGCCACCTGCGAGAGGTGGGTGAACGGCGGGCAGACGATGAAGTTCACGCACGAGCATACCTCGCCGCGTCCTGCGACGACGCCCTTGGCCAGTTCGACTCCTTCGGCAGGAAGCGTATTCATCTTCCAGTTGCCGGCAACGATTTTCTTTCTCATAGCTTATAAGTTGTTTGGACAGTTGATTGTTCGGTTTGTTGTTCCGCCCGTTATTCCGCGGCGCACCACGCCTTGACCTCCTCCATCGAGGGGGCCTTCAGTCCGAGCTTGTTCTTCTTGTTGAAGCCGCAGAGGTCGTTGAAGAACTTCCCCGGGGCGAGTTTGCGCAGCGAGTCGACCGTGAGGTAGCCCATCTTCTGGATCACCGGCACCCACTCCTCGGGCACCCCGATGGCCGTGTAGGCCTCGACGGGATCGTTCACCGGCTTCTTCTCGGGGCGCATCTGCGGGAAGAAGAGCACGTCCTGGATCGACGGCTGGCCCGTCATGAACATCGTCAGGCGGTCGA
Source organism: Candidatus Alistipes faecavium (assembly GCA_019118605.1). GTDB lineage: Bacteria > Bacteroidota > Bacteroidia > Bacteroidales > Rikenellaceae > Alistipes > Alistipes faecavium. The sequence continues at coordinate 7,238 of DWYP01000029.1, forward strand.
TGCCGATGCCCATTCCCGAGCAGGTCGGCATGCCGTACTCCAGGGCGCGCACGAAGTCCATGTCGATGAACATCGCCTCGTCGTCGCCCTTCTCCGAGAGGCGCAGCTGCTCCTGGAAGCGCTCCAGCTGGTCGATCGGGTCGTTGAGCTCCGAGTAGGCGTTGCAGAGCTCCTTGCCGTTGACGAACAATTCGAAACGCTCCGTAAGGTCTGCGTTGTCGCGGTGGCGCTTGCACAGCGGCGACATCTCGCGCGGATAGTCGCAGACGAACGTCGGCTGGATGAGCTCCTCCTCGCAGTACTGTCCGAAGATGGCGTCGATGAGCTTGCCCTTGCCCATCGTCTCGTCGGTCTCGACGTTCAAACGCTTGCAGGCCTCGCGCAGCTGCTCTTCGCTCTGCCCGGTGATGTCGTATCCGGTCTTTTCGCGGATGGCGTCGGTCATCGTCAGACGGCGGAACGGCGCCTTGAAGGAGATCTTCCGGCCGTCGATTTCGAGCTCCGTGGTGCCGTTCACGGCCATCGCCACGCGTTCGAGCATCTCCTCCGTGAAGGACATCATCCAACGGTAGTCCTTGTAGGCGACGTAGATCTCCATGCAGGTGAATTCGGGGTTGTGCGTGCGATCCATCCCCTCGTTGCGGAAGTTCTTGCCGAACTCGTACACGCCGTCGAAACCTCCGACGATCAGCTTCTTGAGGTAGAGCTCCGTGGCGATGCGCAGGTAGAGATCCACGTCGAGGGAGTTGTGGTGCGTGATGAAGGGGCGCGCCGAGGCTCCGCCCGGAATGGGCTGCAGGATCGGCGTCTCGACCTCGACGTAGCCCTTCGAGTTGAAGAACTCGCGCATCGTGGCCATGATCTTCGCGCGCTTGACGAAGACCTCCTTGACCTGGGGGTTGACGATCAGGTCGAGGTACCGCTGGCGGTAGCGGATCTCCGGGTCGGTGAAGGCGTCGAAGGTCTTGCCGTCCTTCTCCTTGACCACCGGCAGCGGGCGGATCGACTTCGACAGCACGGTGAAGCGCCGGCAGTGTACCGACAGCTCCCCGGTATTGGTGCGGAAGGCAAATCCCTCGATGCCGAGGAAGTCGCCGATGTCGAGGAGTTTCTTGAAGACCGTATTGTAGAGCGTCGGATCGCCTTCGGGGCAGATGTCGTCGCGGCGGATGTAGACCTGGATGCGGCCCGTGTGGTCCTGCAGCTCGAAGAACGACGCGCTGCCCATGATGCGGCGCGACATGATGCGTCCGGCGATGTGCACGTCGTTGAAATTCTTCTTTTCATCGTCGTACCCTTCGGCGATTTCGCGCGCCGTGGCCGTCACCTCGAAGCGCGCGGCGGGATAGGGTTCGATGCCCAGGTCGCGCAAGGCTTGGAGAGACTGTCTGCGAAGCTGTTCCTGTTCGCTGAGTTCGATTGCCATATCGTGTGTTTTTGATTGTTTCGGTTATCCGCGCAAAAATACGAAAAACCCCGCAAAATACCAACCCGCGGGAGGATTTTCAAAATGCCCCGGGGATTTTGCCGTTTCGGAGAAATTCTTTATATTTATCCTCCCCAATCCTTAAATCGGAAAATATGAAACATGTAGACGCTTTTCTGTCCCGCATGCGGAAACCCCCGGTTTTCGTGTTTGCGCTGTCGGTCTGCGTTGCCGTGTTGGCCGCAGCCTGCAACAACAACAAAGAGTCGTCGGATGACACCTATGCGGTCGTGCAGGCCGCCACGCTGACCTTCAACGAAGCGAATCCCTCCTACAACCGGATCCAGGTACTCTCCAACGGCGTCTGGGAGGTCTACTGGGAGCCCGCAACCGCCGAAGTGTCGGTCGTCCCCGCTTCGGGAATCGGCGACGGTTCGTTCTATGTCGCCGACATGCCCGTGGGTGAGACCGTGCAGATCGGTGTGCGGACCTCTTCGGGCAAGACGACCCCGCAGATGGTGACCATCACCCGCAACACCCCGGAGGAGAACGTGACGCTGACGGTCTCGCCCGAGACGCTGACTTTCAATCCGCTGGCCACGAACCAGATCTCCGTTTCGTCCAATACCTCGTGGACGGCGTCGTGCTCCGACTCCGAATTGGCCTTCTCGCCCACCTCCGGGACCGGCGACGGCGTGATCACCGTCACGGACGCCCCCTCGGGCAAGAGCTGCACGCTGGTCATCACCGCCGGACAGGGCGACAACGCCCGGACGGTCGAAGTCCCCATTACGCGGGGTTCCGAGATCTCCTCGGAGGCGATCTTCCGTCTCGACTTCGGAGACGGCTCCGGCGGCGTCTGGGCCGACTCGAACGACGAGTGGAAGACCCAGACCGGCACGGGTGCCGCAACGGTCTCCTACTCCATGTCGCGGATGCGTATCAACAACGACAACTTCGGCTCCTCGGGCCGCTATTCGGGAGCTTCGGGAAAGTCCTATGCCAAGATCTTCACCGACGGAGACCCGGGGTACTTCACCATCCAGAACATCTCGCTTCCGTCCGGAGCCCGGGATCTGACCCTCTCCTTCGGCACGATCTTCCCCGAGGGCGACATGTTCCTCGAGGTGAGCGCCGACGGGAAGAGCTGGGTGCCCCTTACCTACAAGGGCGCCTCGTCCTATAACACCTGGACGCTGGCGACCGTGGGCTTCACCCTCGCGGAGTCCGTTCCGCAGCTGTCGATCCGTTTCCGCGTGGCCGGGGTGGATCGCACCTACGGGCTGAATTTCGACGATATGCTGCTGGTGCAGGGCGGCGGAGGCCAGCAGGTCGGGTTCGGCGCTTCCGGCGCGCAGTACCGCTGGGCCGAGCTTCCCGCCACGCCCGCCGACATGACCGGCAAGAAGATCCATACCTTCTGGGCCGAGACCGTCACCTCGAAGCAGTACCTGCGCAACTACACCTACTGCTACGATACGCAGCGCCACTGCCCGCTCTGGATCGCCCACCCGCAGCACGCCTGCTACCAGGAGGGCGGCTACACCCGTCCGGAGACGAGCCCCTGGGCCGCGGATCCCAACATGACCCTCGACGAACAGGCGATCATCTGGGTATGGCCGGGCGACAACCGCGACAAGTACGTCGTGTCGGAGTCGCCGCTCTACCGCTGGGGCCGCGGGCACATGCTCGCCTCGGGATACCGCGGCTGCGGAAACGCCAAGGATCCCGCGGAGATCAACGTCCAGACCTTCTACTCGTGCAACATCGCGCCGCAGGGCGGCGAGGTCTTCAGCTCGCTGTGGCAGCAGGCCGAATGGCACATTCAGGACAACTGCCTTTGCGCCGACACGCTCTACTGCGTCTCCGGAGCCCATTTCGGCGCCAACGCCATCGCCGCCTACGACGGCAGCTGGGTCAACAACAACGCCCAGACCCGGGGCCATATCGCCGAATCCAAACCCTGTGAGGTGCCGACCCACTACTACAAGCTTGTGCTGCGCACCCGCAAGGGTAATACCGGCAAGGCGATTCAGGAGTGCAGCGCCGACGAACTGATTGCCGTGGGCTTCTGGTTCGAGAACGGCGACGGCACGGACGACAGCGGGGCGGCCACGCCGACACTCGGCGCCGACCAGATGCGTTCCGTGGAGTGGATCGAGCAGCAGACGGGATTCACCTTCTTCCCCGATGTCCCCGCGTCGGTCAAGCAGCAGTGCAATCCTGCGGACTGGGGATTGTAGCGGGTGAGCAAAGAATCCGTGAGCCGCTCTCCGGTGCGGCTCCGCAAACGAAAAAGGAGGCTTACTTCGCCTCCTTTTTTTTTCGTGTCGTGAGCCGGTGATAGATCCAGTAGGCCACCCCTCCGAGCGCCGCGCCGAGCAGTGCGCCCCAGAGGATGTCCATCGGGAAGTGCTTCGCCAGGTAGATGCGCGAGTAGCAGATCAGCAGCGCGCAGAGCGTGACGAGAATCGTGAACCACCGCCGGCGGATCACCGCGGCCGAAAGGAGCGCCAGGGCGACGATCGTCGAGGCGTGGGCCGAGACGGTGCCGTAACGGCCCGCGACGGCTCCCCGCGGGACGTGCACGGCCCAGTCGCCCGGGAGCGCCGCGCGGCGGATCGCCGCCAGCGAGTCGGGCGGGATGTCGAGCCCCTCGAGCGAGGGGGTGAACATCGGGCGCAGACGCGGTTCGAGGTCGGGAAGGAGCCCTCCGAGCACTCCCGTGTGCTTGAAGATCCCGGCCACCATGTCGGCGAGCCCCACGGCCGCGGCCATCAGCACGAGGAACGTCAGCGTTCCGCGCCATCCCGCACGGCGCCATACGAGCCACAGGATCAGCACGTAGAGCGGAATCCACATCGTGGTGCCCGAGACGGCGAGCATCACGCGGTCCCACACGGGGCCGCCGTCGAAATTGAGCAGCAGGAAGAGCCTTTGGTCGAAATCGTGCATCGGAAAGGGCGGTGTTTCAGGGTTTCAGAACTGGAAGTAGATGAACGGCTGGATGTCGCTCGACTTGATCTGCATGACGCACCAGATCATCGCGGCGGCCATGACGACCTGCAGCACCAGCGGGGCGTGGGCGACGAGCCGCTGCGCCAGGGCGTCGACGCGCCCCGGGAGCATGTGCAGGAGGTACCCCACGGCAATCAGCGCGAAGACACCGGCATATCCGGCCAGTACCTGCGGGATCATCGGGGCGTTGAAGTTGCTGAAGATCTGGTGGAGCATCAGCGTGACGGTCTGCATCGACTCCGCGCGGAACATCAGCCACCCGAAGCATACCAGGTTGAACGTGAAGAAGATCCCTGCGGCGCGGCTCCACCAGTGCATCTGCGCCCCCGTAGCCTTGGCCCCGGGAACGACGGCCATCCAGAGCTTGTGCAGCGCCAAGGCCGCGCCGTGCAGCCCGCCCCAGAGGATGAAGCGCACGGCCGCGCCGTGCCACAGCCCCCCGAGGAGCATCGTCAGCAGCAGGTTCCCGTAGGTGCGCAGGCGCCCCTTGCGGTTTCCTCCGAGCGAGATGTAGAGATAGTCGCGCAGCCACGAGGAGAGCGATATGTGCCACCGGCGCCAGAACTCGGTGATCGTCGCCGACTTGTAGGGGGCGTCGAAGTTCTTCGGGAAGCGGAAGCCAAGCAGCAGGGCGATGCCGATGGCCATGTCGGAGTATCCCGAGAAGTCGCAGTAGATCTGCAGCGCATAGCCGTAGATGCCCATCAGGCACTCGAATCCCGTGTAAAGCAGCGGCTCGTCGAAAATGCGGTCGACGAAGTTCAGCGAGATGTAGTCCGAGATGATCGCCTTCTTGAAGAGTCCCGTGAGGATGAGGAAGACCCCCGTGCCGAACATCTCGCGCGTGATGACCACGGGATTTTGGCGGATCTGCGGAATGAAGTCCCGGGCCCGGACGATGGGGCCTGCGACCAGCTGCGGGAAGAACGAGAGGTAGAAGAGGTAGTCGAGCCAGTTCGTGAGCGGCCGCAGCTGTCCGCGGTAGATGTCGATCGTGTAGCTCATCGACTGGAAGACGAAGAACGAGATGCCCACCGGGAGGAAGATGTTCCGAAACTCGAGGAATCCCTGTCCGAAGAGCTGGTTCGAGATGTCGATCAGGAAGTTCGTGTACTTGAAGTATCCCAGCATCCCGAGGTTCACCGCTACGCTCAGGGCCACGAGCCAGCGCTTGGCCGTGCGGCTCCGTGCGCGGAAGATCCCCTGCGCGATGAGGAAGTCGCTCGTTGCGGCGAAGATCAGCAGCAGGAAGTAGATGCCGCTCGACTTGTAGTAGAAGTAGAGCGAGAAGAGCACCACGTAGACGATGCGAGCCATCGGGGCGCGGCGGAAGGCGCTGTAGAGCAGCAGGAAACCCGCGAAGAGAAACAGGAACAGCCCGCTGCTGAAGATCAGCGGCGAGGTGGCGTCGTAGTCGAGCAGCGCCAGGAGCTTTTCTCCTATGCCATCCGTCGCGGGCAGGGTCATGGATGCGGGAGGTTAAGGGTTTCGGCTCCGACGGCGGGCAGCAGCTCCCGGCGGATGCGGCTTGCGCGGAGCGAATCCACGACGGCGGCCTCGGCTTTGCGCCGGGCCTCCTCGGCCAGATGCGCGGCGTAGACCCTGCGCACCTCGGCGTTCAGGGCGTCGGCGAGGGCCCAGGCCACCCGCTGGCCTCCGGCGTAGTTGATGTGCGTGAAGTCCTTCCCGGCCCAGCCGCGCCGCACGAACTCCTCCATGCCGCCCTGCGCGCGCATGGCGTCGCTCACGGGCCAGAAGGCCGCACCCGCCGCGCGCGCGGCGCGGCGCTGGTATTCGAGCATGTGGGGGATGGCGTCCATGGGTTCGAATCCCGAGTCGGTCTTCACCGAGCGGTCGCTGACGCCCAGCACCAGCACGGCGGCGCCCGGGAAGCACTGCCGCACGTATGCCACCATCTTCTCGATCTGCGAGGAGTAGGCCGTGTAGTTCTTCACCCCGGCCTGCATGATGTTGAGCCCGTACTGGAGGATCACCAGGTCGTAGTGCAGCATGGCGTGGATCTGCGCGTTGACCGAGGGGTTTGTCCAGAACATCGCCTGTCCGTTGTTGCTGCGGATCGAGTAGTTGTCCACCACCACGCCGCGCCCTTCGAACAGCGCGCCGTAGCCGATGAATCCCTCCGTCCCGGAGAGCACCTTGAAGGCGAGCGAATGGATGTGCGGGGCCGTGACGACGACCTGACGCACGGCGTCGTCGCCCGCGACGGCGAATTCATGCCGCAGCGAATCGTTGAGCGTCACCTCGACGCGGCTGTCGCGCGGCGAGAGGAAGAAGACGCGGCCCGTGGTGCAGGAGTCCAGCTGGCGGCGGAAGTCGGTGTTCTCCCAGCGCGTCGAGGCCCCGGCCGCAGGCTGGCAGACCCAGCCCGAGACGTAGAAGTTCGCACGCAGGTGTTCGGGGGCCGACTTGCGCTGCATGATGTTGTAGGCCGTCCACCCTTTGGACTGGGTGCGGATCGTGCGGCGGAAGCCCGTCAGCGGGGAGGCCATCGGCGCGAATCCCGCGCCGCCTCCGGGGCGGTTTCCGTAGGCGCTCTGGAGCGCTTCGCGCAGGTCGGCCGTAAGGATGTCGCCCTCGACGAACGAGTCGCCCAGGAAGGCGATGCGCACGGGCCGCCGGGCCTGGAGCAGCGTGTCGCAGAAGGCCGCGAGGAGTCCGCTGTCGCTGAAGTCCTCGATCGGTATCAGCGCCCCGTCGATGCGGCGTATTGAATCCGGGAGCGCCCTGCGGCAGGGCAGGGTGTCCTGCGCGAGCGACCAGTCGAAACGCGTGGGCACCTCGCGCGGAAGGGTGTCGGCCTCGATCTGTTCGACGACGGCCGCCAGGTCGATATGGAACTCCTCCTCGTCGAAGAGCTGCGGCTCCGAGGCCGCGGAGTCGTCGGCCTGCGAGTCGTCGAAGGTAATCAGGTCCGAGAGGATGTTCGCCCGGCGGAGCTTGATGCCCCAGACCTCCTGCGGCGGAATGAAGCTCACGCCCACGAGCACGACGATGAGTGCCGCGGTGGCGAGCCAGCTGCGATGGATGTAGTCTTTTTCCGGGGACTTCATGTCGGGATCAGTCGCGCCGTCCGAGGATCAGGAAGACGTAGTAGAGCACCGAGGCGATGGCGCTGAGCGCTGCCACGAGGTAGGTGCGGGCCGCCCACGAGAGGGCTTCGCGGGCCTGTACGAGGGCTTCGCCCTGCATCGTGCGGCTGGTCTGGAGCCACTCCAGGGCGCGGGCCGAGGCGTTGTACTCCACGGGCAGCGTGACGATCGAGAAGAGCGCCGAGAGGGCGATCATACCCACGCCGATCCAGCAGAGCAGTTCGTTCTGCGTCGTGGCGAGGATCACCAGTCCGAGGATGATGACCCACGTGGCGGCCGAGGAGGCGAACTGCACCACGGGAACGAGCTGCGAGCGCAGCACAAGGGGTGCATACCCCCGGGCATGCTGCACGGCGTGTCCGCATTCGTGGGCGGCGACGGCCGCGGCGGCGACGCTCGTCGACGAATAGACCGAATCGCTCAGGTTGACGGTCATCGTCTGGGGATTGAAGTGGTCGGTGAGGTGTCCCCTGACGTTGGTGACCTTCACGTTGTGGATGTTGTTCTCGCGCAGCATCTTCTCGGCGACCTGGGCGCCGGTCAGCCCGCCGGGGAACTGAACCTTCGAGTATTTCCTGAAGACCGACTGCAGACGCGCCTGGACGATGTATCCGGCGATGCCGATGGCGATAATCAGCAGGAACATGCCCATCGTGGCGGCGTCGTAGCGTGCGGCGTGCGGTTCGGCGTAATAGCCTGCCTGGAGCAGGCCGAGGAACAGAAGTGTCATTGTGTTTTCGGATTTGCGTTTTTACTGTTTGCGGTACGTGTAATACGACCCCGCCTGTTGCGAGGGCATCAGCACCATTTCATTAACGTTCATGTGGGCCGGTAATTGTGCGACCCATGCGATTGCTTCGGCGATATCGGCTCCGGTGAGGGGCTCGACCCCGGCATAGACCTGTGCGGCGCGCCGGCGGTCGCCGTGGAAGCGCACCTCGGAAAACTCGGTCTCGACCATGCCCGGGCGGATCTCCGTGACCTTGATCCCCGCGGCGAGCAGGTCGGCGCGCATCGACTGCGAGATGGCGTGCACGGCGTGCTTCGAGGCGCAGTAGACCGCGCCGTTCTCGTAGGGCTCCGTTCCGGCGATCGAGCCGATGTTGACGATGTGCCCGCCGCCCGCGGCGACCATCTTCGGGGCGATGACGCGCGTGACGTAGAGCAGCCCCTTGACGTTGGTGTCGATCATGGCGTCCCAGTCGCGCGTGTCGCCGCGGTCGATGTGCTCCAGCCCGGCGGCCAGCCCCGCGTTGTTGACCAGCAGGTCGATGTGTGCGAGCGGCTCGAGGTTCCGCCGCACCTCCTCTTCGGAGCGCACGTCGAACGCGAGCGTCGTGCAGCATCCCCCGGCGGCCTCGATCCCGGCCTTCAGTTCGGCGAGGCGTTCGGCCCGGCGGCCCGTGGCGATGATGTCGTACCCCGCCCCGGCGAGGCGGAGGGCTGTGGCGCGGCCGATTCCCGACGTGGCGCCCGTGATGAGAGCCTGTTTTTGCATAAAAAGCGGATCTTTCGGGCAAAAATACGAAATTTATGTGTTTCTTTGCATAAATTTCACAAAATAGATCGTCGTGAGTCTCGCCTTTTTCATCGCCCGCCGCATGGCGCGCCCCGCTCCGGGTTGCAGGCCCGGGGTCATGGAGCGCATCGCCGTGATGTCGGTGGCCCTGGGCGTCGCCGTGATGATCCTCGCCCTGGCCGTCATCATGGGTTTCAAGCGCGAAGTGGCCTACAAGATGGAGGGATTCGCCGCGCACGTCACCCTGACCGATATCCGGGGCGTCGACGCCCTGGATGCCGAACCCGTGCGGCGCAGCGCGCATGTCGAGGAGCTCGTCCGCTCGATGGAGGGGTTCCGCTCGATGGACCCCTACGCCCTGAAGGGCGGGATCGTCCGTACGCCCGACGCCGTGGGCGAGGTGCTCCTCAAGGGTGTCGAGCGTGACTACGACTGGAGCTGTTTCCGCGAGTGGCTCATGGCCGGGGAGCTGCCGCGCATCGGCGATTCGGTGCGCACGAAGGACATCCTGCTGTCGCAGTCGCTCGCCGACCGCATGCTGCTCGGCGTGGGCGACAAGGTCGAGATGCTCTTCGTCGAACCCGGGGAGCTGCCGCGCCGCGACCGTTTCAAGGTGGCGGGGATCTACTCCTCGGGCATGGAGGAGATGGACAAGACGGTCGTGGTGACCGACATCCGCAACGTGCAGCGGCTGTGCGAATGGAGCGCCGACCAGATCTCGGGATACGAGATCCGGCTCCGGGAGCTCTCCGAGGCGGAGGATTTCGCCCGGGAGCTCGACCACCGGCTGCTGCACGACGACTCCGACGATACGCTCAACCTCGTGGCCACGAGCGTCACAGAACGCTATGCCAATATTTTCGACTGGCTGAGGGCCCACGACGTCAACGCCGCGGTGATTATCGTCATCATGCTTGTGGTGGCCTTTTTCAACATGACCTCGGCGCTGCTGATCCTCGTGCTCGAGCGCACGCGCATGATCGGGCTGCTCAAGGCCCTGGGCATGGGCTCCGGGCAGCTGCGGAGGATCTTCCTCTGGAGGGCGGCCTTCGTCTCGCTGCGCGGCCTGGCGTGGGGGAATGCCGCGGGCCTCGGGCTGTGCGCGCTGCAGCTCTGGACGCATGCCGTGAAGCTCGATTCCGAAGGGTACCTGCTCTCCGAGGTGCCCGTGTCGCTGGGATGGGGCTGGTGGCTGGCGCTCAATGCCGGATTCCTGGCGGCGATCGTCGCCCTGCTGGTGATCCCTACGGCCGTCATCGCCCGCGTGAAACCCGAAGAAACCATCCGATACGAATAAACCCGAACCGCTCATGAAGCCTTACGATACCGATCAGACCAAAAAGGAGGAGATCCGCGAGATGTTCGACCGCATCGCGCCGAAATACGACCTGCTGAACCATACCCTGTCGTGGAACATCGACCGCCTGTGGCGCCGGCGCGTCATGCGCGAGGTGCGCAGGTCGCGGCCCCGGCGGATCCTCGACGTGGCGACCGGTACGGGCGACCTGGCCATCGCCATGGCCCGGCGCATCCGCGGTGTGCAGGTGCTCGGCATCGACCTCGCGGAGCAGATGCTCGAGGTCGCACGCCGCAAGATCGCACGCCACGGCCTCGAGGATCGCATCGTCCTCGACCGCGGGGACGCCGAACGCCTCGATCTCGGAAACGGCGCCGTCGACGTGGCGACGGTAGCTTTCGGAGTCCGGAATTTCGAGCATCTCGAAGCCGGGCTGTGCGAGCTGGCCCGGGTGGTGCGGCCCGGCGGGAAGGTCGTCATCCTGGAGTTCTCGCGTCCGCGCAACGCCCTCGTCCGGAAACTCTACGAGTGGTACTCCGGCCGCATCCTGCCCCGCATCGGAGGAATGGTCTCGCACGACAGGCGCGCCTACGAGTATCTCCCGGCCTCGGTGGCCGAATTCCCCGCTCCCGAGCGGTTCCTCGAGATGCTCGCACGGGCCGGATTCCACAACTGCCGCGCCCGGAGCCAGAGCTTCGGGATCGCGCAAATCTACATCGGCGAGCGATGAGGGGTGCGATGGGGTCTCTCGTCCGCCGGGCGCTGCTCCCGGTCGTGGCGCTTGCCGTGGCGCTCGGCGTCCCCTCGTGCCGCGGCGTGGGCGGACGCGCGGCGCGCGGCATCCGCATCGAACAGGTCGTGCAGGCCGCGCGCCTCGGGTCGGCGGGGGCCTCCGTGACGCTGCGGATCCGCAACGGCTCGCGCCGGGAGCTCTGTTTCGAAGAGGCGCGATTCGAATTCTACCTCGACGGGGCTCCGGTCGCGGAGTTCCGCCTGCACGAGCCCGTGCGGATTCCCGGGCGCACGACCTCCGACTGCCGGACCCTCTGGCGCCTGCGCACCGAAGATCCGATGGCCTATTACGCCTTGGGGCGCAGGCTTCGCAGCGGCGACACGGAGCGGATCGGGATCTCGGCCCACATCGAGGGCCGCAGCGGGCGTTATCCCGTAAATTTTTCCTGCCAAAGGATGCCCGTGTCGGATTTTTTGAATACCTTTGGCCTGTCGATCAAGGATATTGAAAACTTTTTGGAGTAATGCGAGGAATCATCCATCTTCTGTTTCCCCTGCTGCTGTCGGCGGCCGTCCCGTTGCGGGCACAGTCGCTCGACGCCTTCAAGCAGCAGCTGGCACGGCCCGCGGTTTCGGCCGCGACGCTTTTCGGCCGTGCGCAGGTCACCGTCACCGAACACGGCGATGCCGCACGGATCGTTGCCGAGGCGACGCGTGCCGGACACAAGCTCCAGGTCGAGGGGCACCGCGTGTGCATCTTTTCCGACAACGGCCCCGATGCGCGTGAAGAGGCCTTCGCCGCCAAGAAACTTTTCGAGGAGACCTATCCCGGGATCAAGGTCTATGCGGTCTACAGCCCTCCGCCCTATTTCCGCGTGACGATCGGCAACTGCCTGACACGCGAGGAGGCGGTCATCCTGATGAACCGGGTCCTGCCGACATTCCCCAAGGCGTACCTCCTGTCGGAGCGCCTTTCGCTGTCGGATTTCCT
>DWYP01000030.1 GCA_019118605.1 Candidatus Alistipes faecavium
CCGGGACGATGCCCTCGACCTGATCCGTGACGTAGACCTGGTTGCAGTAGAGCTGGATCTTGTTCTTCTGGATCTCGAAGTTGTTGCGGATCTTCGGGAAGTAGAGAATGCCCGTCAGGTGGAACGGATAGTCGATGTTCAGGTGGATCGAGAACAACGGATCCTCACCCATCGGGTAGAGCTCGCGGTAGAACTCCTTGTACTGCTCCTCGGTGATCTCCGAAGGCTTGCGCGTCCACAGCGGCTCGACGTCGTTGATGATGTTGTCCTTGTCGGTGTCGACGTACTTGCCGTCCTTCCACTCCTTGACCTTGCCGAAGGCGATGGGCACCGGAAGGAAGCGGCAGTATTTCTTCAGCAGCTCCGAGACCTTCGACTCCTCGGCATATTCGTAGGCGTCCTCCGAGAGGTGCAGGACGACCGTCGTGCCGCGGTCACGGGCCTCGTCGGTCTCCTCCATCTCGAACTCCGGGGTTCCCGTGCAGCTCCAGTGCACGGTCTTCGCGCCCTCACGGTAGGAGCGGGTGAAGAGCTCGACCTTGTCCGAGACCATGAAGGCCGAGTAGAATCCCAGTCCGAAATGGCCGATGATCGCCTGGTTCTTGTACTTCTCCATGAACTCCTCGGCCCCCGAGAAGGCGATCTGGTTGATGTAGCGCTCGACCTCCTCGGCCGTCATGCCCACACCGCGGTCGGTGACCGTCAGCGTATGGGCCTTTGCGTCGACCGAGACGTGGATCGTCAAATCGCCCAGCTCGCCCTTCACCTCGCCGATCGACGAGAGGGTCTTCAGCTTCTGCGTCGCGTCCACGGCATTGGAAATCAGCTCGCGCAGGAAAATTTCGTGATCCGAATAGAGGAATTTCTTGATGACGGGGAAGATGTTCTCCGTCGTAACTCCGATTTTTCCGTTTTTCATATCTTCAGGCGTTATATTGTTTTTTGTTTTTTCCTGCGGAGAATCTATCAAACCGTGTGCCAGCGCGGCATTTCTGACAGAATGGCAGTCGCAACTGACAATCGCGGCCGGGCGGAGCTTGGACAGCGGCGAAATTTTGCGTACCTTCGCATCAAACGGAATCAAACTCTTTACGGACATGGATTTTCTCGCATTGGCAAAAAAACGGTATGCCTGCCGCCAGTACCTCGACCGCAAAGTCGAGGAGGAAAAACTCATGCAGATCCTCGAAGCGGGGCGCGTGGCCCCGACGGGCGCCAACCGCCAGCCGCAGCGGCTCGTGGTCGTGCGCTCGAAGGAGGGGATGGAGCGCCTGGCGCGCTGCACGCGCGACTTCGGGGCGCCCCTGGCAATCATCGTCTGCGCCGACACCTCCGAGGCGTGGACACGCAAATACGACAACAAGACGATCTCCGACATCGACGCCTCGATCGTGACGGATCACATGATGCTCTGCGCCGCTTCGCTGGGGCTCGACACCCTGTGGGTCTGCATGTTCAGGCCCGAGGCCGTGCGCGAGGAGTTCCGCCTCCCGGAGCATGTCGAGCCGGTGAACATCCTGATCGTCGGATACGGCGCCGGGGAGCCCGCCTCGCCCGAACGCCACGACACGCTGCGGAAGCCCCTCGCGGAGACCGTCGTCGAGGAGACGTTCTGACGCCGCGGCGTTCCATCCGGACACACCAAACAACAACAGGAGACCTTGCCGAAGGCCTCCTGTCTTGCTTTAAGTAATACGCAGAACTACTTGACGTAGAACCGGTACCTCGCCCGCCAGCTCTCACCCGGAGCCACCGAGCGGAAGCCCGCGGCCTCGGGATCCGCCGCATGGGGCGCATCGGTGATCCAAGTCTGCGGCTCGGGGCAGCAGTAGGGCACCTGTCCGCCGTTGTTCCAGATCGTCCAGTAGATCGTCCGGTCGTCGACCTCGTAGAAGGTTCTCACCCCCGTACGGAGGTTCTCGACCAACGCGCCCCGGAAGGGCTTGCCGTCGACGTCGATCTCCCGCAACGTGAAGCCCGCCTCGATCGGCTCGCAGCCCGTGACGCGGAGCCCGCCCTCACGCAGCCGCGCAAAGCTCTCCGAGAGCGGCAGCCGCCGCCCCGTCGGAAGGTTGCGCGGCCCCAGCTCGACCTGCTCGCCCACGGCCACGCGCATCACGTAGTCGGCGTCCGTACCCCCGGCGAAGGGGATGTTCAGCGGCGTGTGGAACCCCACGCCCAGCGGCATGCGCTGCGTGCTGCGGTTGGCGAACATCACCTCCTGCTCCAGCCCTCCGGCCGTCAGGCGGTAGGTGATCTTGCACTTGAAGGCGTGCGGGAAGTCGCGGAAAATGGCGTCGCACCCCGGATTCGAATAGTAGCGGCACTCGACGAGCACCTCGTCGTCGCGCTCCAGGGCCTTCGAGACCTGGAACGGCTGGCTCTTGAGGATTCCGTGGTGGTAGTTGTGCTCCTTCTCGATGGTGATCGGGAAGCGGTACGTGCGTCCCTCGAACGTATAGCATCCGTCGGCAATGCGGTTGGGCGGCAGGAGGATCGGCACGCCGAAGACATGCGGACGCCGCAGGAAGGTCTCGATCTCGTCGGCCGCAGGCGTGCGCAGCACCTCGACGCCCAGCCCCGTGTGGCACAGGCGGACGAGGTTCGCGCCCATCGAGGGGATCAGCAGCGCCGTGTAGTCCCCCTTCGAGAACTCCACGGCCTGCAGTCCGTGGTAATCGACACAGCGGATCATCGTCCCGGCGGCTTAGAGGAGTTTCTCGATCTTGGCCTTCAGGGCCTCCTTCGAGCAGGCGCCGACCTGCTTGTCGACCATCTTTCCCTCCTTGAGGAAGATGATCGTCGGGATGTTCCGCACGCCGTACTTCATCGTGATGTCGTCGTTCTCCTCGACATCGCACTTGCCGATGACCACGCGGCCCTCGAATTCCCCGGCCAGTTCGTCCACGATGGGCGACATCATGCGGCACGGGCCGCACCACTCGGCCCAAAAGTCGATCACTACGGGCTGTGCGCCAGCCACCAACGATTCAAAGTTCTCCTTGTTAATTGCTAAAGCCATGATTTATAAGTTTTTAAGTTAAACATATTCCATATCGTATTCCGTCTGCAACCCCTGTTGTCACGCGATCGAATACTGGAGGCTGTTGTCATCCAGGAAGCCGATCAGCGACTGCGTGAGGTCCACCCGGCAGCTCTTCGAGAAGAGGTTCAGCGAAACCTGCGCCTCGCGGTCCAGGACCGTGAACCGCAGGATCGTCTTCCCCTTCGACTTCTTGACACGCCGGGTCAGCTCCTCGACCAGCCCCGGGGTGATCGCCTCCAGGGGAAGCTGCACGTAGAGCTCCTTGATCGAGTCGCGCAGCTCCTGCAGCTGCGTCATCGAGAGTACCTTGAACTCCAGTTCGTTCTCACGGTAGGGTTTGGGCTGCACCTTCCCGCGGATGAAGAGGAAGTAATCCTCGAAAAGGTACTTGCGGAAGTTCTCATAATCCTTGCCAAAGAGGGCGAATTCGTGCGATCCGTTGTAATCCTCGAGCTTGAATTTCCCCCACGGACGGTTGTTCTTGTACATCAGGTTCTGCACGCTCACGACCATGCCCGCGACGCCGATTTCCTGTCCGCGCAGCGCCTCGAGGTTCTCCAGCTCCGTAAGCCGCGTCTTGCACATGTGGTCGATGATGATCTTGTATTCGTCGAGCGGATGGGCCGAAAGGTACAGACCCACCATCTCGCGCTCCTTGGTCAGCTTCTCCAACTGGCTCCAGTCGGCGCACGCCGGAAGCACCGGACGCTGGATGTCCACGTGCCCGCCGCCCCCGAAAAGGCTCTGCTGGGCATTGTCCCGTTCGGTCTGGAACCGCTGCCCGTAACGCATCAGCTGCTCGACGAAGGTCTGGCCGCTCGAATCCCGCAGGTCGACGCCGAAGAATTTGCAGCGCGCGAAGTCCGCAATGGAGTCGAAGGCCCCGGCATAGGCGAGGTTCTCGATGCACTTGCGGTTGACCAGCGAGAAGTTCACACGCTCGACGAAGTCGAAGATGTCCTTGAAGGGCCCGTGGGCCGTGCGCTCGGCGATGATGCTCTCCACGGCGGCGGCCCCGACGCCCTTCACGGCGGCCATGCCGAAACGGATGTCGCCCGAACGGTTGGCCGAGAAGGTCCGCATCGACTCGTTGACGTCGGGCCCCAGCACGCTGATGCCCATGCGCTTGCACTCGTTCATGTAGAGCGTCAGCTGCTCGATGTTCGTGAGGTTGCGGCTCAGCACCGCGGCCATGTATTCCGAAGGGTAGTTGGCCTTGAGGTAGGCCGTCTGGAACGCCACCCACGAATAGCACGTCGCATGCGACTTGTTGAAGGCGTAGGAGGCGAACTTCTCCCAGTCGCCCCAGATCTTCTCGAGCACCCGGGGGTCGTGGCCGTTCTTCGTGCCTCCCTCGATGAATTTCGGCTTCAGGTGGTCCAGCTTGTCCTTGAGCTTCTTGCCCATCGCCTTGCGCAGCGTGTCCGACTCGCCGCGCGTGAAGTTCGCAAGCAGGCGCGAGAGCAGCATGACCTGCTCCTGGTAGACCGTGATGCCGTAGGTGTCCTTGAGGTACTTCTCCATCACCGGGATGTCGTAGACGATCGGACTCCGGCCGTGCTTGCGCGCGATGAAGTCCGGGATGTAGTCCATCGGGCCCGGACGGTAGAGGGCGTTCATGGCGATCAGATCCTCGAAGGTCGAGGGCTGCAGCTCCCGGAGGTACTTCTGCATCCCCGCGGACTCGAACTGGAACGTCCCGACGGTGCGTCCCTCGCTGTAAAGCCTGTAGGTCGGAAGATCGTTGATGATCGAGAAGTCGTCGATATCGACCTTCGCGCCCCGGGTCTGGCGGATGTTCTCCACGGCGTCCTTGATGATCGACAGGGTCTTCAGACCCAGGAAGTCCATCTTGATGAGCCCCGTGTCCTCGATCACCGAGCCTTCGTACTGCGTGACGAGCATCTTCTCGCCCGTCACCTTGTCGTCGGCCGTCGAAACCGGCACCCAGTCGGTGATGTCGTCGCGGCAGATGATCGTGCCGCAGGCGTGCACGCCCGTATTGCGGACGTTGCCCTCGAGCATCTTGGCGTAGAGGATCGTATCGTGCAGGATCGGGTTGTCGGACTCCTCGGCGGCCTTCAGCTCCGGAACCAGTTCGATGGCCTGCGAGAGGTTCTTCACCGCCTTGCCGTCGGGCGTCTTGTCGGGAACGAGCTTGCACAATCGGTCCGATTCGGCGAGCAGCAGCTTCTGCACGCGCGCAACGTCCTTGATGGCCAGCTTCGTGGCCATCGTGCCGTAGGTAATGATGTGCGCGACCTTCTCCTTGCCGTATTTCTGCGTCACCCAGTTCAGCACGCGCCCGCGGCCGTCGTCGTCGAAGTCCACGTCGATATCGGGCAGCGAGATGCGGTCGGGGTTCAGGAAGCGCTCGAACAGCAGGTCGTAGGCGATGGGGTCGATCTGCGTGATGCCCAGGCAGTAGGCTACGGCCGAACCGGCCGCGGAGCCTCGGCCCGGGCCTACCGAGACGTCGAGCTCCTCGCGGGCCGCGCGGATGAAGTCCTGCACGATGAGGAAGTAGCCCGGGAAGCCCATCGTCTTCATCACGTGCAGCTCGAAGCGCAGGCGCTCCTCCTGCTCCTCGGTCAGGTGCTCGCCGTAGCGGCGGCGGGCGCCCTCCATCGTGAGCTTCGCAAGGTAGTCGGCCTCGAGCTTGATACGGTAGAGTTTGTCATAGCCCCCGAGTTTCTCGATCTTCTTGCGCCCCTCCTCCTCGGACATCACCACGCGGCCGTTCTCGTCGCGCGTGAACTCGTCGTAGAGATCCTGCTCCGTGAAGCGCTCGCGGTAGCCCGCCTCGGTTCCGAACTCCGCGGGAATCTCGAACTCCGGCATGATCGGCGCGTGGTCGATCGAGTAGTTCTCGACCCGGTCGCAGATCTCGACCGTCGCGGCCATCGCCTCGGGATCCGTCTCCCCGAAGATCGAGGCCATCTCGGCGGTGGTCTTGAGCCACTCCTGCTTCGAATAGAGCATGCGCTTCGGGTCGTCGAGATCCTTTCCCGTCGAGAGGCAGATCAGGCGGTCGTGCGCCTCGGCGTTGTCCTCGTCGACGAAGTGCACGTCGTTCGTGCAGACCGTGCGGATATGGTGTTTCGCGGCCAGCTGCCGCAGGTATTCGTTGACCTTCAGCTGCATGGGGTAGGCCTCGTGGTTCGCACGCTCGACGGTGGCCTTGTGGAGCTGCAACTCGAGGAAGTAGTCCTCGCCGAAGAGGTTCTTGTGCCACAGCACCGCCTCCTCGGCCCTGGCGTAGTCCTCGGCCGTAATGGCGCGCGGCACCTCCCCGGCCAGGCAGGCCGAGCAGCAGATCAGCCCCTCGTGGTATTTTTCCAGCTCCGCGCGATCCGTTCGCGGGCGCATGTAGAATCCTTCGGTCCACGCCTTCGAGACGATCTTGATGAGGTTGTGGTATCCCTTGAGGTTCTTGGCCAGCAGGATCAGGTGGTAACCGCTCTGGTCGGGCTTGCCCTCCTTGTCGTGCAGGCGCCGGCGCGCGACGTAGACCTCGCAGCCGATGATCGGCTTGAAGGCGAGTTTCCCGCGCAGCTCCGCGAGCTGCTTCTCGCAGCGGGCGATCTCCGCCGAGGGGTCGTCGGCCGCCTCCCGGCCCTCGTGCAGTGCCGCGAGGCGCTCCTCGCACGCCGCAGCCTTCTCCTTGAGCTTGCCCTTGACCTTCTTGACGTAGTTGTAGAACTCCTTGATCCCGAACATGTTGCCGTGATCCGTCACGGCGATGCCGGGCTGTCCGTCGTCCATGGCCTTGTCGACCAGGCGCTGGATGCTGGCCTGGCCGTCGAGGATGGAATATTGCGAGTGTACGTGCAGATGGACGAACCGGGACATGAATCTGGAAAATTTTTAGCTCAACAAAGATACGCAAATAATGCCGACTTTTATGGTTCGGCTCTTGCATTTTTTCAACAAAATGCTTAACTTTATAATACCGAACCAAAACCGATGAACGTATGCAAGACGACAGCATGATTGTACTGGCGGAGTACAACACCATCACAGAGGCCGAAATCGCCAAGTCGATGCTCGACAGCGCCGGAATCTGGTCGACGATCCGCAACGAATACATGTCGGCCATCTATCCGATCGGGACCATGCCCGCACAGGTGGTCGTCCGCGAGGAGGATTACGAAAAGGCGAAAAACCTGCTTCAACACAGGTAGCCCCGCGCGGGAAATCCGTGAAACAGGTCCGGAAAAAGGGCGTCACGATTATCGTGACGCCCTTCGGCTTTTCGGGGAGAAGCCCCGGCCTTTCGGATCGGCCCCGGTCTTTCGGGTCCGCCCGGTCCTATTCGCCCTCGTTGATGTAGTTGCACGAAAACTCCCAGGCCGTACGCTGCGGGACACCCCGCACCTTGCGCGGCGTCCACTTCCCGCGGCTCGAGCGGATCGCCTTGACCACGTACCACGAAAGCCGCTTGTCGGGTGTCTCGAGCACCTCCTCACCGGTGATCCGGCCGTCGGGCTCGATGTAGAACTTCACGCGCACGACACCGCCCGTATTGGCGAAACGCTCGTCGTAGCGCACCTTCGTGCGCATCCATTCCGGGAAGCTCTTCGCGGGATCCTCGCCCTCGAAAAGCAGCGGATCGGCCTCCTGCTCGCGGGCCAGCTTCTCGATCGGAAGGCGCAGGGTCAGCCGCCACGTGTAGTCCGATTTCCGGCCGAGGGCGTCCTCGGCGGGCTGCCACCCCTCGAGGCGCGAGAAGGCCTCGAAAAGCGCCTCGCGCGTCGCCCCGGTCGCCGGGGCGAGGAGGCAGCGGTCGCGGCCCGCGGAGGTGCTGTCGCACAGGCGCCATTCGCCCGTACGCCCCAGCGTGTCGACCTTGAAGGCCATGCAGACGCTCGGCGAGAGCTCCCCGGCGGGGATCTCCCGCTCGCGGGCCACCTTCTGGAACTCGCCGACCAGGCGTCCCATGAAATAATCGACATCGGCGCCGTTGAAGCGCGGAGGGGTGAGCTCCAGCTCCAGCTCCACCTGCGCCGAGGCCCCGACTCCGGCCAGCAGCGCCAGGGCAGTCAGCATGTTGCGAAAAATGCGGTTCATGGTATCAACAGGTTTCAGTATTCGAATGTTCCGTTCCAGATGCTCCACGACGCCTCGGCCTGCGCGACGAACATCGTCTCGCCGTTGAGAATCGTCGCCCCGCGCTGCCGCCCGTAGTCGAGGAAGCGCGTCAGCGGCGGGTTGTAGACCAGGTCGAGCAGGTAGTGGCGCGGCGTGAGGAAGGCGTAGGGAATGCGGGGCGCGGCGTCGACGGCGGGATAGGTACCCACGGGCGAGGCGTTGACGATCAGCCGGGAGCCCTCGACCACCTCCGCGGGGAGGTTGTCGTAGGTGTAGTTGCCCTTCGCCGCGTCGCGCGACACGAGGTCGTAGGGGATGCCCCGCTCCGCAAGCGCGTACTGCACGGCCTGCGAAGCGCCCCCGGTTCCGAGGATCAGGGCATGTTCGGGTTCGTCGAGACCCAGCAGTTCGCCCAGCGACTCGCGCAGTCCGATGATGTCGGTGTTGTACCCTTCGAGGCGCCCCTCCGCCGTGCGGCGGATGCAGTTCACGGCGCCGATCGCCCGGGCCTCCGCCGACACGCTGTCCAAAAAGGGGATGACGTCGCGTTTGTAGGGGATCGTGACGTTCAGCCCGCACAGGTCGGGGTGCTGCTCCAGAAGTTCCGCAAGCGCCGCGGCCGACGGAAGTTCATAAAGTTCATAGGCACAGTCGGAGAGCCCCTCCGCGGCGAATTTCCGCGTGAAGTAGGCCGCCGAAGCCGAATGCACGAGCGGCCGACCGATCAGTCCGAAGCGTCGCATCGTCAGGCCTTGCGTTTGTGTTGGAGCCACCGGGCGAGCTGTTCGATGCCGTAGATGGTCAGGAAGCCCGCCGCGCAGAGCAGCACGGCTTCGAGCAGCAGCGAGGGCTGGTTGTGGAGCGCCTCGAACTCCCCGGGGGTGACGTTGTGCTGGATCAGCCCCGCGGGATCGTCCTTCCAGGGCCACACCTTGTTGAGCGACCCGACCATGAAGCCCATCAGCGCGGCGACGGTCAGGTCGTGCCACCGCTTGAGCAGCCACAAGAGCAGATGCGAGAAGGAGATGATGCCGGCGGCGGCCCCGATGACGAAGATCGCCATGACGGGGATGTTCAGGTCGATGACCGCCTGCATGATGTACTGGTATTTGCCGAGCAGCAGCAGGATGAAGGCACCCGAAATGCCGGGGAGGATCATCGCGCAGATGGCAATGGCTCCCGAAAGCATGACGAACCACCACGTGTCGGGCGTCTCGGAGGGCGTGGCGACGGTGATCCACCATGCCGCGGCGGTGCCCACGGCGAAGGAGAGGAGCGTCGTCCACTTCCATCGTCCGATCTGGCGCGCCACGAGCAGCGCCGAGGCAACGATCAGCCCGAAGAAGAACGACCAGATGGCGATCGGGTGGTGTTCGAGCAGGTAGGTCATCAGCCGGGCCAGCGAGAAGATGGCAATGGCGATTCCCGTCAGCACGGGGAGCAGGAAGCCGGCATTGACGTGGCGCCAGAGATCGCCGAAGCGCAGCCGGACGAGCAGTTTGAGGGCCGTGGCGTCGAAACGGCGGATCGAGTCGAGCAGTTCCTCGTAGATTCCCGAGATAAAGGCGATGGTGCCTCCCGAGACTCCCGGGACGACGTCGGCCATACCCATGGCGCAGCCTTTGAGCGCGAGAATGACATAGCGGATAAAATTCATAGCGGAGTCTGTTTTTTAAATTGTTCGCCGGCAAAGATACGAATTTTCCGCCATTTCCGATGCCCGGAGAGGCCAAAATGAGTGCGGCGCGAGGAAGTGTCGGGGCCTGCGGCAGGTGCAAAACACAAAGGCCCGGCATCAGCATTCCGGAGGAGGGGTGGGGTGGATTCCGTGCGGCTTCGGGAACGGCACCCTGCGGCACCCCGAAAAAAAGCGCCTCCGAAAGATCGGAGGCGCTGCGCCTGTCGGCAACACGCGCTGCCACATGCTTTTTCCCGCACCGCGGGCTACTCCTCGGCCGTCTGCAACGGCTGCGGCTCTTCGAGGCCTTTCGTGCGGCGGATGAATTCGACGACCTCCTTCAGTCCGTCGGCGAATTTCGAAAAATCCTCCTTGTAGAGGAAAATCTTGTGCCGGTCATAGGAGACCGAGCCGTCTGCAGCCGTCATCTTGCGGCTTTCGGTAATCGTCAGAAAATAGTCGTCGGCACGCGTGGCCCGCACATCGAAAAAATAGGTCCGACGCCCGGCCTTCACAGCTTTCGAAAGAATCTGATCTCCGTATTCCTCGTTTTCTCTTCGAGGCTGAGAATAGGGTGACATGGTCGTAGTTTTTGGTGTTAATTTTCGAATGGGAAATTTTTCCGCTTCGTGTATACGAATTTAACAAAAAAATGTGAAAGACCAAAACTTACGCACTATTTTTACAATTCTTTATTTATTTCCCGCAGGAGCCTCCAGCAGCGGACGCCCTTCGCGGTCCCAATCCCCGAGGATCGTCAGCGCCCGCGCATACGCCGTGCTCAGGCGGCTGTTGATCACCCGGTAGAAGGCCCCGGTGCCGAAAAGCCGCTGCCCGGCAAGGGCCTTCAGCTGCGTGCGCATCAGCTCCCGCGAGGTCGCAAAACCCTCGGGATCATACGCCACGGAGCGCGACGCGCCGAACGCCGTCAGGCGTCCGAGCAGCTCGTCGGAAGGCTCGAACCCCTTGTCGAAATCCTCGAACGCGGGGTAGCGCGCCGCGAGGCTGTCGCGTGTGCGGTCGAGCCACTCGTTCACGAACTCGTAGATGACGCCCCGGCGGATCAGGCCCGCATAATAGTCCGAATATCCCGTCGTATCGGGCGGCAGGATCACGTCCGGGCGGATGCCGCCCCCGCCGTGCACCGTGCGGCCGCTGCGCAGCGTGGTGTAGGTCGGCGTATGGGCGTCGAGCGAGTCGCGCACGGCGTCGTCGTAGCGCCGCAGATGGTCGAGGTAGTAGCCCCGGCGGTCGCCCTTCTCGTAGGGACGCTGGATCACGCGTCCCGAGGGCGTATGGTAGCGGGCCACGGTGAGACGCACGGCCGAGCCGTCGGGGAGTTCGACCTGCCGCTGCACAAGCCCCTTGCCGAAGCTCGGACGCCCGACGACAACGCCCCGGTCCCAGTCCTGCATGGCCCCGGCGACGATCTCCGAGGCCGAAGCCGACGATTCGTCGAGGAGCACCACAAGCCGCCCGCGGAGATCCTCGCCGTCGCTTTGGGCCGTGAACGACGTCGGCGGCACGGCGCGCCCCTCGGTCGAGACGATCACGGCCCCCTGCGGAAGGAAGAATCCCGCCATCTCCACGGCCTGGTCGAGCAGGCCGCCGCCATTTCCGCGCAGGTCGAGGATCAGCCCCTGCGGGCTTCCGAGATCCCGGAAAGCCGCCGTGAACTCCTCCATCGTCGTGCGCCCGAAGCGGTTGACGCGGATGTAGCCGATCCCCTCGGCCGCGAGGTACGAGGCGTCGACCGTATTGAGCGGGATGCGGTCGCGGGTGATCTCGAAATGCAGCCGCTCCGGAGTGCCGGGGCGCACGACGTCGATCGCAACCTTCGTCCCCGACTTCCCGCGCAGGTATTTCGGCACGTCGGCGCGTTCGAGCCCCACGGCATCGAGCGTGTCGATGCGCACGATGCGGTCGTTGGCCCGCATGCCGACCCGTTCGGCCGGGCCGCCCGAGACGGTGTTCACCACCACGACCGTGTCGCGCAGGAGGTTGAACTCCACGCCGATGCCGCTGAACTCCCCGTCGAAGCTCTCCTGCACGCCCTGCATCTCCTCGGCGCCGATGTAGGCCGAGTGGGGGTCCAGCTCCCCGAGCATTCCCTCGATGGCCCCCTCGACGATCGGGGCCATATCGACCTCGTCGACATAGAGACCCGAAAGGTAGTGGTAGACCCGGGCGAGTTTCTGGAACTCGCGGGCCGCATCGCTGTTCTGCGCCGCCAGGGGCGTTGCGAGGAGTAGCGTCGGGAAAAGAGTGAAAAGAATCAGTCTGCGCATGGGATGCATGTGGTGTGGTTTATACAATATTGTAAACCGCCCCGGCCCCTTGTCCGAGGCCGGGGCGGTTACGGGAATAACGGCGCCGTCGCGGATTTATTACCTACCGGACGAGCGGCGCAACGGCGTCGAAGGGCACCTGGCACTGCTCGCCGCTGCGCATCTCCTTGACCGTGGCGGCCCCGGCCTCGAGCTCCTGCGAGCCCACGATCACCACGAAGGGAATGCCGCGGCGGTTGGCGTACTCCATCTGCTTCTTCATCTTCCCCGCCTCGGGGTAGATCTCCGCGGAGATGCCCTCGCCGCGCAGGGCCCGCAACAGGGGCAGCACGGCGGCCTCCTCCGCGGCGCCGAGGTTCGTGAAGAGCACGCGCGTCGTGCAGTTGACCTCCTCGGGGAAGAGCCCGAGGCCCGTCATGACGTCGTAGATGCGGTCGGCGCCGAACGAGATGCCCACGCCCGACATATTGGGCATACCGAAGATGCCCGTGAGGTCGTCGTAGCGTCCGCCGCCGCAGATCGAGCCGATGGCGAAGTCGAGGGCCTTGACCTCGAAGATCGCCCCGGTATAGTAGTTCAGCCCGCGGGCCAGCGAAAGGTCGAGCTCCACTTCGAGGTCGATGCCCAGGCGTCCGACATATCCGAAGATGGTCTCCATCTCGGCGATGCCCTTCAGGCCGGTTTCGGATCCGGAGAGAACGTCGCGCAATTTATTGAGCTTCTCCGCATTGCTGCCGCGGAGCTCGAGAATCGGTTGAAGCCGCTCGACCGCCTCCTGCGACAGCCCCCGCTCCAGCAGCTCGGCCTTCACGTTGTCGAGCCCGATTTTCTCGAGCTTGTCGATCGCCACCGTGATGTCCATCATCTTGTCGGCGTGGCCGATCGCCTCGGCGATGCCGAAGAGGATCTTGCGGTTGTTCATCTTCAGCGACACGCGGATGCCCAGCGCCTTGAAGACCCGCTCGACGATCTCCACCAGCTCGACCTCGCACAGCAGCGACCGTGTGCCGATCACGTCGACGTCGCACTGGTAGAATTCGCGGTAACGCCCCTTCTGCGGACGGTCGGCGCGCCACACGGGCTGGATCTGGTAGCGCTTGAAGGGGAAGGTCAGCTCGCCCTGGTGCTGCACGACGTAGCGCGCGAAGGGAACAGTCAGGTCGTAGCGAAGTCCCTTTTCGCAGATCCGCGAGGCCTGCCGCACCTCCTCGTCCGAAAGGCCTGCGGCGTAGTCGCCCGAATTGAGGATCTTGAAGAGGAGCTTGTCGCCCTCGTCGCCGTATTTGCCCAGCAGCGTCGAGAGGTTCTCCATCGCGGGAGTCTCCAGCGGGGCGAACCCGTAGCTGCGGAACACCCGCTTCACCGTGTCGAAAATATACTGTCGGCGCATCATCTCCGCGGGGGAGAAGTCGCGCGTACCCTTGGGTATGGATGGTTTCTGTGCCATGTATGAATGGTTTATGTCGTTTATGCGCTTTGCGCCCTGAAAGCCGGGCGCCTGCGTCGGATTACTCCATCAGTTTCTTGTACTTCACGCGGTGCGGCTCCGTATCGCCTCCCTGCGCCTTCTTCCATGCCTCGTACTCCGAATAGGAGCCCTCGTAGAAGACCACCTTCGAGTCGCCCTCGAAGGAGAGGATGTGCGTGGCGATGCGGTCGAGGAACCACCGGTCGTGGGAGATCACCACGGCGCAGCCGGCGAAGTTTTCGAGACCCTCCTCCAGCGCCCGCAGCGTGTTGACGTCGATGTCGTTCGTCGGCTCGTCCAGCAGCAGGACGTTGCCCTCCTCCTTGAGCGCGAGGGCCAGGTGCAGGCGGTTGCGCTCGCCGCCTGACAGCATGCCGCACTTCTTCTCCTGGTCGGCGCCCGAGAAGTTGAAACGCGCGACGTAGGCCCGGGCGTTGACCTGCCGGTTGCCCAGCGTGATGAGGTCGGCGCCCCCGGAGATCACCTCGAAGACCGTCTTCTCGGGGTCGATCGACTTGTGCTGCTGGTCGACGTAGGCGAGCTTCACCGTGGGGCCCACGCGGAACGAGCCGCTCGTGGGCTGCTCGAGGCCCATGATCATGCGGAAGAGCGTCGTCTTGCCCGTGCCGTTGGGGCCGATGACGCCCACGATGCCTGCGGGCGGCAGCGAGAACTCCAGGTGCTCGTACAGCACGCGGTCGCCGAAGGCCTTCGAGACGTCGTGCGCCTCGATCACCACGTCGCCGAGACGCGGTCCGTTGGGGATGAAGATTTCGAGCTTCTCCTCCTTCTGCTTCGTATCCTCGTTCATCAGCTTGTCGTAGGCCGAAAGACGCGCCTTCGACTTGGCATGGCGCCCCGAAGGCGACATGCGCACCCACTCCAGCTCGCGCTCGAGGGTCTTGCGGCGCTTCGACTCCTGCTTCTCCTCCATGGCCATGCGTTTGGTTTTCTGCTCGAGCCATCCCGAATAGTTGCCTT
>DWYP01000001.1 GCA_019118605.1 Candidatus Alistipes faecavium
GAAGTCCCGCACCGCCCCGGCGGTGTCCTGGTCCACCCGGCGGCGCAAGGCAAAGTTTTGTATTGTTTCGGCTCCCCGCCTCGACCTTGCCCACAAGGTCGGCGCCCACGTCGGCGGCCTTCGTGTAGATACCGCCGCCGACACGCGCGAAGAGGGCCTGTGTCGAGGCGCCCATGCCGAAGGTCAGCATCGTCGTGGTGATGACGACGAGTTTCTGCGGGCCCGTGACGTCGGTGAAGTGGTCGAGCACGAGGTACCAGAACGAGATGTCGAGAAGACCCAGGCCCACGACCACCAGTCCCATCACGGCGCCGCTGCGGAAGGCGACCTTCAGGCCCCGGTCGAGCGACTGCCGCGCCGCATTGGCCGTGCGGGCCGAGGCGTAGGTCGCGGTCTTCATGCCGAAGTAGCCGGCAAGTCCCGAGAAGAAGCCGCCCGTAAGGAAGGCGAACGGAACCCAGGGGTTCTGTACCCCGACGCCGTAGGCCAGGTAGGCGAAGAACAGCGCCAGAATGACGAATACGACGGTGACGACCTTGTACTGCTGGCGCAGGTAGGCCATGGCACCCTTGCGGACGTGCGCGGCGATCTCACGCATGCGCTCCGTCCCTTCGTCCTCGCGTTTCATCAACCGGTAGAAGGCCCATGCAAAGAGCAGGGCGATGATTGATGCCGCGGGAACGATCCAGAAAATCGTTGGGATGTTCATTTCAGACGATAGTTTTAGATGGTTGACACAGATTGGTATAAAGGTACGAAAATATCATGGATTTGTCGCCCGGAGAAGATATTTTTATCAAAAAAAATTGCATCGGCGCCCCGACGCGCTCCCTGGAAGGCCGGGCAGCCGTCACAGGCACCTCCCGCGGAAGGCCGGGCAGCCAGCACGTCGGTGGCCCGTGGAAGGTTGATGCGGGGCCGCGGAGGTTCTGTCGCACGGCTTGTCCGGAGCCGCGGAGGCTTCTGCGCACAGCTTCACCCGGGACGGCGGAGCTCCTGCGGCACGGTTTCATCCCGGGGCTGCGGAAACAGGAAAATCCCGGCCCGGAGCAAAGTCCGGGCCGGGATTCCATCCATCGGCTGTGGCGGGGAGGGGTTCTCCGCCGAAGAAAATGCATTGCAGGCGTTTCCGCGCGGCGGCGATTCCGCCAATAGGGAAGGCGCCGCAGGGTTTCCGTACGGCGGCTATTCCGCCGGAGGGAAGACCGTGACGCGCAGCCGCGCGGCGCCCATCGGCACGAGCGTGATCGGTTCGACCTGCTCCTCGCGCACATCCCACGGATCGGGAAGCACACCCGTCAGGCCGTATTCATCGAAGCCCCACGACGGAACCTTCCGCCCGCTGGCCGAGAACTCCAGAGGCACCGACTCCAGCGTGAAGGGCTGGTCGTCGGAGGGCCACGCGCGGCGCGTCAGGCGGATCGGAGCGTCGCCGACCAGCGCATAGTTCCACGGCGAGGCCGCGTGGATCTCCCACGAGGGCCACTGCGAATCGTCGGCACCCTCCTGCCACCGCGCATCGTGCACGGCCGTCGTGCGGCTGTCGATCCGGCGGTACTCCTCGTCGATCTTCAGCGAAAGGGTCAGCGGCCCGTAATCGACCGTAATGCCGTTCTTGTTGACCTGCCACGTGCGCTGCGACACCTCCATCGGAAGGTCGAGCGTCACCCGGTCGCCGTTGCGCCACGTCCGCGCGATACGCACGTAGCGCCCCGGGGTGCACTCCCCCGCCGCCCGGCGGCCGTTGATCGCAACGCTCGCCGCGTCGCACCAGGTCGGGATGCGCAGGTAGAGCGGGAAGGTCGCCTCCCCGTCGCATTCGACGGTGAACTCCACGCGCTCCTCGAAGGGATAGTTCCCCGATTCGACGAGGCGGATGCGCTCCCCGTCACCCACCGTGATGTCGGCCGTGCAGGCGCTGTAGACCACCGCGGCAGCCCCGTTGTCGGGCGTGGCGAGGATCAGGTGCCGGATGTAGTAGGGCCAGCCCATGCCGTGGTTGTGCTGGCAGCACCGGCTGCTGAAGGGATTCATCGCCAGGAACGGCCCGCTGTTGTCGATACCCGGGTGGTGGTTCTTCGAGTCGCTGACCGTGTGGTTGGCGCACGTGAGGTAGCGGAGCGCACGGTAGTCGGGCGTAAGCGCCGCGGGATAGCTGTTGAAGGCCACGTCCTCGCAGTTCTCCGCCCACGAGGGGTCGCCCGTCATCTGGAGCATGAGGTTGTCGGAGAGCATCTGCTCCACGAAGGCGCAGGTCTCGGTGCCCTGCCGCGGGTCGAAGAAGCCGATGCGCGCGTTCTCGTCGGCGGCGAACATCCCGCCCGGGAACTGCCCGAAGGCCCGGCGAATGAAGCTCTGGACGTTGTACGACGCGTGAAGCGCCTCCTCGTCGCCCGAGAACATCCACCACTCGGCAGGCTCGCGGAAGCACTGCGCAATGTTCACGACATGCCAGTTCGGAAGCTGCGTCGAACGACGCCAGTCGGCCGTGTTGCGGTGGATCTTCGCCGCAAGGTCGAGCAGCGACTCGTCGCCCGTGCGGTTGTAGAGCCACGCGACGCTCCACATCTGGTCGCCCCCGCGGCTGTTGTCCCAGTAATGCTTCAGGAAGCGCTCTTCGGGGTACTGTGCCAGCCATTTGCAATAGGCCGCGAGGAACGCCGGAATGCGCTCGTCGCCCGTGTATTCGTAGTAGTCCTGCATGATCCAGCAGACGGTCATGTTGGCCAGCAGGTCGCGGTTGCCGCGCTCGTCGTCCAGCGCCGGACCGAACCACCCGTCGGGCTGCTGCGTCGAGAGGATACCCTCGATCCAGAAGCGCGTCTCGGCAAGCATCTCGGGATCCTCGAGCAGGTAGGCCGCGGCGGCATAACCCCGCAGCCAGTAGGGAACCTCCTCCCAGCCGTTCGCCGTGCCGCGCCCCAGCCAGGCGTTGTGCTCCTTCTCGAGCCAGATGCTGATCTCCCCGAGGTGGCCGTTCAGCCCCTCGGCCTGAAGCTCCAGCTGACGGGCCACCCACCCCGCCGGGCGGACGGAGCCCATCGGCAGCGGAATGAAATACTGGGGCTGCAGCGGCGCAAGGTTGCTCACATAGTGGGCGTTCCGGGTGGAGGTGTCGGGACGGTCGACCGTCTCGAAGCGTTCGCCCCCGCACGCCGTGCAGGCCAGCAGCACGGCGGGGACAAGGTATCGGAATGTCTTCTTCATGTGCTTGTGGTATTGGCTGTTTCTGCAAAA
Organism: Candidatus Alistipes faecavium; assembly: GCA_019118605.1. Classification (GTDB taxonomy): domain Bacteria; phylum Bacteroidota; class Bacteroidia; order Bacteroidales; family Rikenellaceae; genus Alistipes; species Alistipes faecavium. Next base: position 3,238 of record DWYP01000001.1, read on the forward strand.
GGGCGGCCGCAGGACAAAAACGGCCCGCGCGGAACGGGGTTGACGTCCGTTCCGGCGGGCCATGTCGTGCGCGTGCCGCTCCGGGTTACTTTTCGATATGCGGCTCGAGCATCTTGATGAAGTACCCGCCGACAACCGAACGCGCCTTGAAGCCGCGGTAGTTCGGACGGTCGGTATAGTACCAGTCGGACATCGGAACCCGGTCGACGGTCTCGTTCATGAAGGCGTACAGCGGGTCGATGAAGCGCTCGAAGGTCGCGCGGTCGTCGGCCAGCGTCGCCGTCCAGACGATCCAGTCCGACTTCGTATAGGTCTCGCGGCTGTCCAGCGGAAATCCGTAACGGTTCTGCTTCGTGAGGTAGTAGGCGATCTCCCGACCGGCAACCTCCGCAGGGAAGATGTCCAGTCCGAGGAGCTTGTCCCACACGAGGTTGTACTTCTGGCTCCACGTCCCCGTCTTGTCGAACGTCAGCCGGTAGTGGTCGCCGTCGTCGGCCATGCGCACCCACTCCTGTGCCAGCTCGCGCGCCTTGGCCGTGTACTGCTCGGCGACATCCGTCTTGCCCAGCATCTCGGCCATGCGCCCGTAGGAGGCGATGCCCAGGATCGCCTTGATCGAAAGGTTGGCGTTGTGGGCGAAGTGTCCGGCAAAGTCATCCGTGCAGAGCTGGTTCTCGGGATCGAGACCCTTCTCGACCAGGTAGTTCACCCACGTGGTCAGCACCTCCCAGTGCTTCTCGGCGTAGGCCGCCGAACCCTCCATCATGCAGACGGCGGCCGTCAGCGACAGCATGTTCCCAGACTCCTCGACAGGCATGTCGCCGCCGTAGGTCTGGCCGTTGGCCAGCGGGTAGGTGCCCACGTCATGCGCCGCGAAGGGCTTCGTCCACCGGCCGCTCTCGCTGAAATAGTAGATGTGGTTCATCAGCCCCTTGGCCAGCTCGACGTTGTAGCGCAGGAAAAGCGGCGCCGAGGGATAGGTCACGTCGACCGTGCCGATCGAACCGTTGCTGTTGTTCTCCTTCGAGAGCCACAGCAGGTCGCCTTCGGGAGAGAGCACCAGCTTGTGCGCGGCAATGGCCTGGCGGTAGGCCAGGGCGCACAGTTCGGCGTAGTGCTGTCCGCCGGCTGCCGCAGCCTCCTCCATCAGCTCCCGGTCGAAGGCGTAGCAGCGTTTGATCAGCGACGCGTAGTCGCGGTTCGCGGCCGTCAGCTGGCCGAGGATCGTCTGTTTCCCGTCGCGGTTCCAATAGGGGCGCAGGTTCTCGCCGAAATACTGGATCGAATAGATGTCGTCGTAGGCCAGAAGCACCTTGCCTGCAGCCTTGTCGGAGGTGCCCAGCGTGCGGATCAGCGCCATGCGCGCGGCGCCGTTCTCGCCCGACGTGCCGACGCCCTCGGTCGTGCCCTCGACGAAGCGGTTGCGAAGCGCCTCGCTCGTGCCGACCATCCCGAGCGTGTTCTCCTGCTCGGCGGCAAGGTAGAAGTAGCCCCAGTCGATGCGCAGGTCGTCGCCGCATTTGGCCAGGATATTCTGCTCCCGGCTCCCGCTGCGCAGGCATACCAACCCCTCCTGCTCCGTGCACTCGCTCACGCACGCCTGATAGGGCTGGTCGAGGGCCCAGGCCGGGCCGGCCTCGAGGTAGAGCTCCATCTCATGCGGCTGCCCGTCGTTCGAGACGGCGCGGTAGGTCAGGTAGTTCACAGGACGGCTCACGAGATCCAGGTCGTCGAGGAACAGCGGCGCCGAGAACGAGATCTCGAGGTCTACCCCGCCGCACGTGAAGGCATAGTGCGTCTGCGTGGCCTGCACGTCGACCGAACGCTGCTCGGCCGTCTGCGTCAGGCAGGCGCGCTGCTCCTTCGGGACGATCAGACCGAAATCAATGATCCCGAAGCCCTGCGGATTGGTGCAGTGCGCGGCGAGAAGCACCTCGCCCTTCCCGAGCGTGCGCACGGCCTCCTCGGGAAGCGCCACGCGGCGGTTGCGGTTGCAGATCGACCCCGTGTTGTAGACCTCGACGCCGTTGACGTAGAAGACGGCATCGTCGTCGTTCGAGAACTCCAGGTAGACGGTCTTGCCGCGCAGGTCCTCGTCGAGCGTCGCCGTGCGGCGCACCCAGATGTCGCGCGTCGTCCAGCGGGTCCGGGCCGACGATTCGTTCGGCGTACCGAAGGCCCCCGGGGCCGCGGTCCACGATGCGTCGGCATACCCGGGTTTCATCCAGTTGCCCGCGGGGCGTTCGGTCGTGTAGCGTCCCGACCACTCGCCCTGAAGCGACGTCGGAACCACGGGAAGGAACTCCTGGTCCTCGGTGCCCATGAAGCGGTAGACGACGCCGTCGACCTTCAGCGCACCGATCAGCGGGAACTCCGCGCCCGTCCAGTGGCGGACGGGGCCGTCATAAAGGTTGTCGGTCATCGACCACGCACTCGTGTAGGGGTCGATCGTCACGAGCGGATAGGCCGGAGCCCGCAGTTCGCTCGCATGCGTCTCTCCAGTCGGAACTCCGGAGCCTGCGCAGCCCGCCATGAGCAGCGGAAGCGACAGAAGAAGAATTTTTTTCATCTTGAAGGTATAAGTTTGGTGTCGTTTTCAGCATCCCGCCACGTCCCCGTAATACGGAGAAACCGTCCGGGGCGGAAACGCCTCGGACGGTCTTCGCTGCGGAAACGGGTCACTCCACGGTGATCGAGTTCAGCAGGTCGAGTTTCCCTTCGTTGACCAGCTTGAGGATCAGCTCCCCGAAGAGCGTGTTCTGCCAGGCAAACCACGCCCGCGTGAAGTCCGTGGGATCGTTCACGTTGAACGACTCGTGCATGAAGCCCGTACCGGCGTCGGTGGTCATCAGCATCTCGATGCAGCGCTTGATCTCCGCGTCGTCCTGCGACGTGAAGGCCTTCATCATGATGCTCATCGGCCAGGCCATGTCGTAGCCAACGTGCGGGCCGCCGATACCCTCGCCCGCCGTGCCGCGGAAGAAGTAGGGGTTCGACTCGCTCCACACGAAGCGCCGCGTGTTCTGGTAGATCGGGTCGTTGACGTCCACGTCGCCCAGGTAGGCCATCGCCAGCAGCGACGGAACGTTGGCATCGTCCATCAGGTAGCGGTTGCCGAATCCGTCGACCTCAAAGGCGTAGATCGTGCCGAACTCCGGATGTTCATAGGTGGCGTATTTCTTCAGCGCCTGCTCCACCTCGTCGGCCAGCGCCGTACACTCGGCGGCCATCTCCGCGTCGTGATTCACCGCGGTGAGGATCTCCGCGGCCTTGCGCAGCGAGGTCACGGCGAAGAAGTTCGACGGGATGAGGAAATCGAAGGTCGTGGCGTCGTCCGACGGGCGGAACGACGAGACAATCAACCCTACGGGATTGACCGGATTGCCGTAACCCTTGCAGCATTTCGTGTCGAGCTGACGGTCGGTCTTGCGCAGGAAGACATACGGACCCAGATCCTCCTTGCGCTGCTGCTCGCGCAGCGTGGTCAGCACCCGGCGCATGGCCTTGAGCCAGTTGTCGCCGAAGACGCTTTCGTCGCCCGTGGTTTTCCAGTAGTGGTAGGCCAGGCGGATCGGATAGCACTGCGAGTCGATCTCCCACTTGCGCTCATGCACCTCGGGGATCATGTCCGTGCCGTCCGACATCCACTCGCCGCCCGTCGGGCCGTCGTTGAAGGCGTTGGCATACGGATCGAGGATCAGGCACTTGAACTGCCGGTTGATGACCCCGGCCAGCATCCGCCGCAGATGTTCGTCGCGGTTGGCAAGCTGCACGTAGGGCCACACCTGCGCGCCCGAGTCGCGGAGCCACATGGCATGGATGTCGCCCGTGTAGACGAACGTGTCGTCCATGCCGTCGGTATCCTTGCGGAAGTGCACCGTGGTGTCGAGCGTGTTGGGGAAGCAGTTTTCGAACATCCAGGCCAGACGGGCGTTCGTCAGGGCCTTCTTCACGCGGACGATCTCCGCCTCGACGGCCTCCGAGCGGAAAAGGCGCTCCGACTCGGCCGGGCGGTTGGTCTTTGCGTATGCCTTCTCGGCAGCGGCGCGGCCCTTGTCGGCAGGGGCCGTCCCGGCGACGGCGGGAAGGCTTCCGGCCGTCAGGAGCATTGCGGCAGCCAGACACAGCTGCGCGATAGAAATCAGTTTTTTCATCGGATGTTATATGGTTCGTTTAAGTTTATTTCTGTACGCGGAGGGGGTTTCCTTTTCCTTTTCCTTTTCCGTTCCCGTTCCGCAAAAGCAGGCATTTTCGGGCAGCTACTCGCCATCGAGCGGGATGCGGCTCATGCGCCCGTACATCTCGGCCATCGCAGCCTGGGTCAGCAGCCACTTCTCCGAATCCTTGCCGACGCCCGTGAAATCGGTCTCGAAGAGGCCGCGTTCGTCGCGCGCATGCTCCCAGGCGTAGTCCAGGCTGCGCTGCACGTCGTTCAGGCAGGCAGCATTCCCGTCGACGGCATACAGCTCCGCAAGACCGCGGACCATCACGGCCGTGAACCACACGTTGCCCTTGCAGATGATCCGGAAGGAGGTACCGTCGACCGCCGTGAAGGGCTCGAAGAAGCGATCGTGGCAGGCTGCGGCCGTGCGCTGCGCGTCTTTCAGATAGGTCTCGTCGCCCGTGGCATTGTAGAGCAGCACCCCGGCCTGCACCATCTGTCCGCTGTTGTAGGCGTACTTCGCGCGGCTGATCGCGCCCGCGAGGTTCACGTTGTCGAAATAGAGCCCGTCCTCGGTATCGAGGAGCTTCTCTTTCGTCCACGCATAGAGCGACCGGGCCTGCTCGAGGTAGCGCTCGTCGCCCGTCGTGGCGTAAAGTTTCATCGCGTAGACGGTTCCGGGGGCGTTCGAACAGGTGTTCTTCGAGTGCTTCTTCTGCTCGCACCAGTAGATGCCGCCGCCCAGCACGTCGTCCATGCCGCTCTCGATGAATTTCCAGATCCGCTGCGCCTCCTCGAGGTATTTCGCGTCGCCGGTTGCGGCGTAGATGTCGCAGAAGTCGATGCCCAGCCATACGTTGTCGTCGTAGAAGCGGTCCGAAGCCGGAGCCGTGCGCACGTACGACGAATAGGCGACGGGCATGCGCGTCGTGTCGAGGTACTCGGCCAGTCCGGGCAGCACGCGCTCGTCGAGCACGCTGCGGTACGAGGGATCGGACTCGAGGATGACGTTCGCCGCGGAGAGCGTGCCCGAGAAGGGCCACAGGTAGGAGTAGGGATTCGGACGCGCCTGCTCCTCCGAGGCGAGGTAGCCGGCACGATAGTCTTCGTTGAAGGGATAGTTTTCTCGCAGCAGGAACGAATCCTCCACGCCGTAGTTGGCATAGATGGCGGCCATCGTCGCCTTGGCGCGCGAGAGGTTGCGGTTTTCCGGCTCCGCGGGTTTCTGGCACGACGTCGCCGCCAGGGCCAGCATCACAAAAGAGGCAAAAATCGGTTTTCTCATAGGTTTGTTTGTTTGGTTTGTCTTGGTCGGGGCGCCCGGGCGGGAGGTTCTGCGACACCGTCGCGGAGCGTCGTCGGGGCGCCGGTCTTTCAGCCAACAAAAATAACGAACATACGCATTCCGGCAGTCCGTTAACATGTACAAATAGTACGCTTTCGCGCCAAAAGACGAAAAAATACCCTTTTTTCGCGCGCTCAGCGCGTTGGAAAGGCCTCCGATTTGTCGTTGTACGGATAAGATTCCCCCGAAATGTATGTTTTTGTGACGATCCGTACGGTTATTTGCACTTTTTTTCATATTATTGCATCCGGGACCCGCCGCATCGCATGCGCCCCGGGTTTCGCTTCGTCACACGCCAACCGGACAACCTATGAAACCACTTGCCGCCACCCTGCTGCCGCTGCTCCTGATATTCGCCTCCCATCCCGCCGAGGGCAACAACCTCCGCCAGATATCCAGCCTCGAAGGCATCTCCAACAACGCCGTACTGTCGCTCGGACAGGACAAGTACGGATTCCTCTGGGTCGGGACATGCGACGGTCTGAACATGTGGGACGGCGAACGGATGCAGCTCTTCCCCAACGCCTGGCAAAAAAACGAAGGCCTCTCCGGAAACCTGATCGAACAGATCGCCGTCACGCGCGATTCGCTCTTCTGGATCCGCACCAACTACGGACTCGACCTCTTCGACCCGGCAGACAAGAGCGTCGAACGGCACCCCCAGTTTCAGGGAATGTACAAGATCGCGTGCCGCACGAGCCGCGAAGTCCTCGTCCTGACACAGGATCGCCGCGCATGGAGCTACGACCCCCTCATCCGGGAATTCGTAAGTATCGGATTCCCCTACGGCATCGGGTACGACAATGCGCTGGCCATGCTCTTCGACACCGACTGCAACCTCTGGATCTGCACCCGCGAGGGCGTGCACCGCATCCCCGTCACATTCCAGGAGAACGGAACGCCCGAATTCGGGGAGGGAACCATCCTCCGCCACGAAGCCCCGATCCTCTGCGCCTTCGCCGACGGGGAGCGCATCTGCCTGATCGACGCCCGGCAGACGCTTTTCGAGGTCGAGATCTCCGAATCACGGCTCCGCTACGTCATGGAACTCCAGGAGGAGCTCGCCGACCGCGGAAACGTCTCGAGCATCATTCGCGACGGCGACGACTACCTCATCTCGTTCTATACCGACGGGGCCCTCCGCCTGCAGCGGACGCCCCAGACGCGGGAAGGCTACGTCATCGAGCCGATAGACATCCAGGGAGGCATCTTTTCGCTGCTCCGGGACGCCCGGCAGGAGATCGTATGGATCGGAAGCGACGGCCAGGGGCTTTTCCAGCAGACGCGCAACGACGTGGCCTTCCGCTCGATCACCTACAACGACCTCCCCTACCGCCTCTCGAAACCCGCACGGGCCCTGGTGGTCGACGACGAAGGGGCACTTTGGATCGGAACCAAGGGCGAAGGGATCCTCCGCATCCGCGACTTCTACCGCCAGAAGGAGTTCAACCTGCAGAACACCCGGCAGATCACCACGGCAAACAGCGCGCTGCTCGACAATTCGGTCTACGCCTTTGCGCACAGCCACCGCGACGTGCTGTGGATCGGAAGCGACGGCGACGGGCTGAACTACTACTCCTACCGCGACCACACCATACACCGGATCCAGTCGCCCGTCCCCGGGGCACTGAAATACATTCACGGACTGTACGAATCCGACCCCTCGACGCTGTGGGTCGCCACGGTCGGGTGCGGGGTCTACCGGGTCGAACTCGCGGGAGACGACGCCCGGCCGCAGATCCGGGCCGTCGAACGCCTGCATTTCAACGATGAACTGGAGATCAAGAACTTCTTCTTCACGCTCCACCCGCAGGGAGACAACCTGATGTGGTTCGGAAACCGCGGAGGGGGCGCCGTACGCTACGACCTGCGGACCGGCGAGAGCGAGGTGCTCAAGTTCGACCACGGGCGCAACGCCATCGCCAACGACATTTACGCCATCCACTGCAGCCGCGACGGACACGTATGGTTCGGAACCAGCGGCGGACTCATACCCCTGGAGCGCGACTCGACGGTCTGCGCCACGAACCGCGCCATCCACGGAATCCTCGAGGACGAAAAAAACAATCTCTGGCTCAGCACAAATCGCGGACTGATCCGCTACACCCCGCAGACCGACAATACGGTCGTATACGGATACTCCTACGGGCTGAACACCATCGAATACAGCGACGGAGCCTGTTACAACGACTCCGCGAACGGAACCCTCTTTTTCGGTGGCACGAACGGAATCGTCACCGTCCAGCAAACCCCCTACGAGGAACCCGCCTTCGCGCCTCCCGTACAGTTCCGCGACATCCGCATCGCCGACGAGGTATTCAGCGTCGAGAGCCTGCTCTCGCGCAGGGGCGTGCTGACCCTGCGCCACGACCAGCGCATCTTCACCCTCACGGTCGCGGCACTCGACTACATCGACGGCAGCAACTACACCTATTTCAGCCAGCTGGCCGGGCTCGACGAGCAGTGGGTCGCAAGTACGGGACGCTTCTCGTTCACCGACCTCCCGACGGGATACCACGAACTCCACGTCCGCTACCACAACAACATCTCCGGAGAGGACAGCCCCGTCTACACGCTCCCGATACGCATCCGCCCGGCATGGTACGCCTCCACCCTCGCGCAGATACTCTACGTACTCATTGTCCTGCTGGGAATCGGCGGCGCGATCCGCTACTACCTGATGCGATACCGCCGCAAGAGAGCGGAACGCCAGCAACAACTCGAAATACGCCGCCGCGAAGAGATCTACGACTCGAAAATGAGCTTCGTGACGAACGTCACCCAGGAGCTGACCGTGCCCCTGACGATGATCTCGGGGCCCTGCCAGCAGATCCTCACCCATGCGGGGGCCGACAGATATGTCCGCCGCCACGCCGAGACGATCCGCCAGAACGTCTCCCGGCTCCACGACCTGATCTACATGCTCCGCGAATTCCGGGTCAATGTCCGTGAGACGGATCATCCGGAAAATATCGAACTGGTCTCGATGTCGGAACTCGGGAGCAGCGTCGCCGAGACCTTCACCGACTATGCCGACAGCAACAGCATCCGCTGCGAGATCGACATCGAACCCGACCTGGTGTGGCCCACCGACCGCGACGGAATCTCGACGATTCTCAACACCCTGCTGACGAATGCCTTCAAGCATACGCCCTACAACGGCACCGTCAGGCTCACGATCCGCAGCGACGGCGGCGAGCTGCTCATCATCGTCGCAAACAACAGCGTAGGGGTCAACCTCGAGGATATTGAGGCGATTTTCGACCGCTACCGCATCCTCGACTACTTCGAGCGCAAGAGCGAGCGGGGCCTCTCGTTCCAGGGCGACCTGCGCCTGGCCATCTGCCACAGCACGGCCCTGCGCATGGGCGGCGACATCACCGTGGAGAGCACGCCCAACGACCTGACGACATTCACCGTGCGTCTCCCGAAGCTCGACCTCACGAAGGCCGACGACCCGGCTGCACGCGCCGACGACCGCCTGCCCTCGATGCCGTCCCTGTCGGGGTACCGGCTCCCGGTGCGCGAGGAGGTGCGGCACGAGTACCGTTTCGACAAGAACCGCCCCACGGTTTTCGTCATGAACGACAACCCCGAGATCACGGACTTCGTGGCGGACCTCTTCGAGGCGGACTACAACATCAAGATCGTGGACAACGCCCCGGCGATGACCGAACTGCTCAAACAGATGCATCCCGACATCGTGGTGTGCGGGGCCTTCACCCCGCAGTCCGACGCCCTGGAGGCCATCCGGGCGGTCAAGGAGGGAAAACTCACCTCGCATATCCCGGTCATCCTCCTCTCGTCGGCGCGACAGATCGAGGAGCGCATCCGCAGCGTCGAGTCGGGGGCGGACGTCTGCCTCACGCTGCCCTTCAACGTCGAATACCTGAAGGCCGTCACCGAGCAGCTGCTCAAACGCTCGCAGTCGCTCAAATATTACTACTCCTCGGCCATCAGCACCTACGAGTTCTCCGACGGGAAGATGCTGCACCAGGATGACAAGGAATTCATCGACCGCATGATGCAGATCATCAACGACAACATCTCCAACACGGAGATCTCCACGCGCTTCATCGCCGACAGCATGGGCGTCAGCGTGCGGAACCTCTACCGGCGTCTGGAGGGGATTCTCAACCAGACCCCGACGCACATCATCAAGGAGTACCGCCTGATGAAGGCCGAGCAGCTGCTCACCACGACCAAACTTTCGATCGACGAGATCATCTACAAGGCGGGGTTTGTCAACCGCGGGACGTTCTTCAAGTGTTTTGCCGCGAAGTACGGCTGCACGCCGAAGGTTTACCGCAAGCAGAAGCTCTCGCAGATGCAGGAGGAGGTGGCGGGCGCCTCGGGCGAAGGGGAGGAAAAAGCGGAAGGACCGGAAGATTCCGAAGTTTCCCGGGCATAACAGGAATCCGGGAAGAGGCCCTGCGACCTGCGCAGACATGCAAAACACACAAAGTGCCGCAAAAAAAGACGGCCGGAAAGAGTGATTCTTTCCGGCCGTCGGCATATCAGTCGTACGGGTCGCTATTCGACCAGCAGGGCCATGGCCTCGATCATCGTCGAAGCGCTGACCTGCTCGTTCAGACGTCCGTCCCACGACGATCCCGGCTCGCCCCAGAACGCACCGAAGAACCAGTTCGAGCCCTCCGACTGATCCACACCCTTCGTCCAGCAGATCAGGCCGTTGTAGATCAGGAACTGCTCGATCTCCGCACGCAGCGTGGCATCCGCGGCATCCACCGACGCATCCTTCCAGAGGTTCATCGCGTAGCGGACGAAGATCCCCTTGAAGAGGGCGTTGTCGCCCGAACCCTCGTTGTTCAGCACCCCGTCGGATACCATCGAGTTCATCGTATAGCGCGCAGCACGGGCGGCTGCCGTCAGGTACATCGTATCGCCCGTAGCCTTGAAAAGCTCGTGCGCGCCGCCCAGGAAGGTGCCCTGGTTGTAGGTCAGCGCACCGCCGTTGATCGTGCCGTTGGACATGTTGTCCGAGACGGCGCCCGTCAGCGGGTTGTAAAGCGTCGAGCTGAGCCAGTTGTAGATCTTTTTGGCATCGGCAAGGTACTGCTCCTTTGCGGCCTCGTCGGTGGAGTTCGCCCACAGACGCATGGCGCACAGAATGGCCGGGCCGTTCGAGCAGGCGTTCTTGCTGTTCGGCTTGTCGAGGCTCCAGCGGATGCCCCCGCCGTTCTCGTCGTCCGTCCAGCGGGTGATCACCGTCTCGGCATAGGTCGTGGCCGCAGCGTCGAGGTACTTCTGATCGCCCGTGGCCTCGTACATGCGGATGAGCGTCAGAATGATCCACTCCGAGTCATCGGTATAGGCGTTTCCGAATCCGGAGCTTCCCATATAGGGATTCGAGTAGTTGTTGCCCTTGTTGTCGTACCACTTCGACATGTAGCCGACATAGGTCGTACGGCGCGCATCGCCCTCGGGAATGCGCAGGTAGGCGTCGACAAGCACGTCCATGGCGTGCGCCTGGGGCCAGTAGCAGTAGGTCGACTCCCCGGTGCGATCCTGGTCGGTGTACCAGAACGTGCCGCGGTCGGTGTCCATGAAATGCTCGATGAGTTTCTCGTCGATCGTGTCGGCAGCGGCTGTCCAGTCGATGTCGTAGGCCGGCTTGATCTGCTCGGCAGGATCGACGGCCACTTCACCGTAGTATTTGTCTTCCACCTCGCAGGCGCACAGCAGCGCAGCTGCGGAGGTAAGCGCCAAGATGTATTTTTTCATAAGTCATTCTTGTTGTCGACCGGGCGGGCGCCCGCCTGCGGGCAGGCGCCCCCTCCGATCGGTTGTTGCTCATTAAAATATCGTCTGATCGGTGACGTAGGTGTAATAGTTCTCGACGTCGCTGCTCATGTTCAGTTTCACGGAGATCGTGTTCTGCGTGCCGCGGTACGATCCCGGGAACTTGAAGTAGTAGGACCACTGGTCGCTCGGCTCCTCCATCAGATAGACGTAGAAGTTGCTGTCGCCCTCCTCCGAGAAGCTGTTCGGGTCGGCGCTCGCATAGTCGGGATTCTTGTTGCCCAGACGCATCTGCTTGCCGTCGAAGCTCATGTAGAGGTAGTAGCGCGTGTCGTTTCCGCCGTTGGTGGCCGAGAAGTTGTTCTTGCCCCAGACGCCGTCGCCCTGGTAAGGCAGGTCTACGACATGGCCGCTCATCTTGAAGTCGTACTTCACGTCGGTGATCTTCTCGAAGGTCGACGTCCCGGACGCGAAGTCGAGCGTGATGCGGTAGATGGCCTCCTCGGACGAGGTGTTGCCGCTGCCTGCGGCGCCCTCGCTGATCGCGCCGCCCGTTACCGAGAAGTAGCGTGCCTCGGCATCGTTCGAGTCGGTGACGTAGTAGGTGCCCCGCGTCAGCTTCGTGTAGATCTCGAACTTGCCGCCGCCCAGCGACTTGAGCGCCTTCGAGCCCGAACCGTACTCCGAAGCGTCACCCGAGATGTAGGCAACCGTCGGGATGCCCTTCATGCGCGTGACGGTCAGCTTGCGTCCGTCGGAGAGGGCCGTCGAACCGAGCAGCGAGCTCTCGACCGCCCAGTAGATGTCGCCCGTACCCTCGGCGGCGATGCCTGCCGACTGGGCGATCTGCTCGAGCTGCGTGTAGGTCACGTCGGCCGAGCCGTTGGCGCCGACGCTCACGCGGCTGACTTCGGAGGTCAGCGCAGCGTCGGAGAAGAAGACGAGCGAATAGGTCGTCAGCTGCACGTCGGGAGTCGATCCGGAGAGCTTCTCCCACGAGAAGGAGATCTTCGCACCGGCCTGGGCGTTCAGCTCTACCGTGGCGTCGGCAGCCGGAGCAAGCAGCGTCGATACGGGCTTGGCATCGGGTTCGAAGCCCACGTCGAACGAGTGGTAGTAGTTGTCGGCATCGGGCGACATGTGTACCAGAACGTTGACTTCAAGGCCCTTGAGCTGGCTGTAGAACTTCCAGATGCGCGCATAGGAGTCATCCCGGATTTCCTCTCCGGAATGGATATAGATGTTGAAGTAGCTGCCGCCCTCGATCTGACCCGGATCCGAAGCATCCCGGCCATCCTTCGAGCCCCAGACCTCATACTCGCCGTCGACCTTGGCGCAGAAGCGGTAACGGTCGTCGCCGTCGGTCGGCACACGGAAGTTGTCGGCACGCCACGCTCCGTTCGAGTCGTATTCGAACGTTGCCAGGGGCGTTCCATCGTAATTCGTCCCGGCACGCAGCAGGATCACGTCGGTGATCTGCTCCTTCGTAACCGTCAGGGCGTTGAAGTCCACGACGATGCGGTAGACGCCGTTGCCCGAGTCCGAAGCCTCGTCACCCTCGGCCAGCACCCCGGCCTCGGTCTCCGAAACGCCGAACGTGCGCTTGTTGCCCGCCTCGTTGCGGTTGATGAAGCTGTAGGTTCCCGAAAGTTTCGTGTAGATCTCGAAGCGCCCGTCGCCCAGGTTGCGCATCTCCTGCGCATTGGCAGGATCCGCGCCGAACTCGGAGCCCTCGCCGGTCACGTAGAGACGGTAGGGAGCCTCGGTCTTGTTGTAGCGCTTCACATAGAGCTCGTGCGGCTCGGCGTCGGAGAGTTTCTCGACATTGCCCAGACCGGCGCAGACCGTCCAGCGGATCACGCCCGTGGCGCCGATCGCGATGCCGGCCTCGGCGGCAATGGAGTTCAGGGTGCTGTGCGGCATGTCGAGCGTGGCACGCTTGCCGCTGTTGTCGGACAGGTAGCGTCCGACCTCCTCACCGTTGGCATCCGTGAAAACCACGGTGTAGACGGGGGTTCCGGTCTTCGATACCTCCCATTCGAAATAGAGGCTGGCGTCGGCCTGGTCGATCAGATCGAGCGAATAACCGTCCGACGGGTAGAGCAACGTCTCCACGGCGCTGAACCCCGTGTCGTCGTATTCCGTATGCTCGGTGCAGGCGCTCAGGGCGAAAGCGGCGAGCAGCAGAACAGCCAATTTATTGATGATTGCTTTCATATGCGATTCTCGTCATTACCCGGAAGTGCTCCGTTCGCTCCGCAAAGGGAGCAAACGGAACCTCCTTCCCGGATGTTATTCAATATAAGTTACCGTATGATAATAGTAATCACGCGTATGATCCATGTGAACCTCGATCGTCACGACCTTCGTGGCGCTCCAGCTGTCGGTGATCCACTTGAAGGTGTATCCCCACCAGCCGTCGGAGGTGATGTCCTTGTTCATGTAGATCTTCCACCAGTCGGGGGCGCTGCCGCTCGTCGGCGCGTCGTTGTTGTTGTAGTTGACGCTCGACCACTTCTCCTGATAGGTCGTATCGCCGGAGAGCGTGGCCACGAATCCGTAACGGTTGTCGCCGTCCTCGGTCGTGTGCTTCTCCAGGAGCCATACGCCCAGACCCTGGTAGGTGAGTTCGACGGCCCCGCCCACGTTGTCGCGCTGGTACATGGCCAGCTTCGTCACCTGCTCGACGATCGTCGCACGGGTGTTGAAGTCGACGTAGATACGGTAGATGCCGCTCGTCTCCACGGAAGCTGCCGCAGTGGCCGGCTTCACATCGGCGCCGAACTCGCGCAGCTCGCCGCTTTCGATCGAGAAGCGGCGTCCCGAGCCCGAAGTGTCCTCACACATCTCGTAGGTCTTTCCGGCCTCCAGGTAACCGATCACGGTGAATTCGCCTCCGTCGGCGCCGGTCATCTGGAACTGCATGGCGCTTGCCAGGTCGGTACCCGTCTCGGTAGCCTCGCCCGTGAGGTAGAGCGTCGAAGGAATGACGTCGAAACCGAACAGACGCTTCACCGAAATGCAGCGCGGAGTGGCGCCTACGGGAGCCTCCGTCACGCCGCGGCTCGAAACAACGGCCCAATACATGTCGCCCGACTCCCCGGCCTCGATGCCGGCAGCCTTGGCGGCCAGGTTGAGATCCTTGTGTGCGAAGGATGCCGTGGTCGACGAGCCCGCATCGAGACGGTAAACGATCTCACCGTCGGGCTGGCTCATGAAGACCACCTCGTAGTGGGGAAGCTGTCCGTCTTCGGCAAGGGCGGGTTCCCACGAGAACTCCACCGTCGCCGTCGAGGCGCTCAACAGCTCCACGTAATAGTTGTCGGCAGGCGCCAGCAGCCCCGTCACGGGCGTTACGCCTCCGGGTTCGTAGGTCAGGTCGTCCGAGCAGGATGCTCCCGCGATGACAAGCCCCGCCATCAGTATGTTCAATAATCTTTTCATGGCTTTCGATAATCTTGATTCGATTAGTAACCCGAGTTGTTGGGGAGCAGCGACGGTACGAGCTGCGTCTCGGAGAGCGGCAGCGACCACAGCACATCCCGGTCGGGATTGAACGAGTATTCGTCGATCTGGCGTCCGTTGCCGAGCTCCTTGGCTCCGTAGACCGGACCGTTCAGCAGGTCGATCACACCCTGCGACTTCGCGTCGCGGTAGTTGATCCACCGGATCAGGTCGAAATACCGAAGTCCCTCGAGGGCCAGCTCCACACGGCGCTCGTCACGCACGATCTGCGTGTAGTCGCCCGAGGTGGGGAACTCGAGACCCTTGCCGATAATCCCCGCACGCTCGCGGATCGGACGGATCGTCTCATTCCAGACCGTCTCATTCATCTCACCCAGGTAGGCCTTCGCCTCGGCGTACATCAGCAGCACGTCGGCGTAGCGCATCATGATGATGTTGGTCCACATCTCGAGGTTCAGACCGTGGTCCGTATCGAAATACTTGCGCGTATAGAATCCCGTGGGCGAGCCGTTGGCCGTACCGGCGGCATCCGATCCCGAGGTGACGTTGATCGTGCCCTTCGAGACGTAGTTGCCCGAAGCGTCGCGGTCCTTCCAGTCGTAGCCGTGGTATACGACCGTCGCGGCAAGGCGCGGGTCGCGGCCCGTGTAGACCGTCGGATCGGCCGGGGTCGTACCGTCGATATTCAGGTAGCTGTCGACAAGCGCGCGCGTCGGGGCCTTCTGGCAGAGGTTTGCGCCCATCGTCAGGGGAACCATCGAATAGAGCGTCGACCACTGCTTGTCGAGTTCGATGGCCGCATAGTCGAGGATCACCTCGCTGTTGTACTCGGCGGCCGAGGTGAAGAGGTACTCGTAGGCCGAAATGCCGTCGGAGGTACCCTCGGTCAGCAGGCCGTAGGTGCCGTAGGTGCCCTGCTCGTGCATCAGCTTGTCGCAGATATCGGCCACCTTGCGCATGTTCTCAGCCACGGGGTTGCCCGTGCGCTGCACGTTCTCATAGAGGTACATGCGCGCCTTGAGCACCATGGCGGCAGCCTTCGTGATGCGGCCGTTGTCGGCCGACGTCAGTTCGTCGCGGCTCGGAAGGTCGTCGAGAATCTCGTCGATCTCCGTGTGCAGCGTCTCCAGCACCGTCTTGTAGGGGGTGCGGGTCATCTGACGCGACTCCTCGAGGGAGATGTCCTGCAGGAAGAACGGAATGTCGCCGTAGAAGCAGGCCAGGCGGAAATAGAGGAAGGCCCGGATGAAGCGGATCTGCGCCTTCATCGAGGTAAGCTCCTCGTCGGTGATGCCCGGAACGCCGTCCACGAACTGCATGAAGACGTTGCAGGTCTTGATACCCTGGAAGATCCACGACCACTCGCTCTGGAAAATGGACGTGTTGGGCGTAGCCTGTCCCGTGCGGATGGTACGCGTGTCGGGGTTGCCGCGCTGCTCGTAGAGGTTGTCGCTCAGCGCCTCGTCGGTCCAGATCTTGTCGTGGGAGAACATCTGGTTGTATGCCATGTTGAGCACCAGGTTCGCACGCTCGGGAGAGGTCCAGAACACCTTGTCGGTATATTTGTTGGTAGGCTCCTGGTCCAGCGAGTTGCAGCTTCCGAGCAGCAGGACGGTGCAGGCAAGGATCGTAGTATGTTTCAATATCGCTTTCATATTTCAGCCTTAATTAAAATGTGACATCCAGGCCCACGCCGTAGTACCGCAGGTTCGGGTAGTTACGGGCCGAGTTGGCGCCTCCGGCGTTCATGTTCGAACCGAACTCCGACGACTCGGGATCGACGAACGAGCAGCCGCTGAAGGTGAGCAGGTTCTGGGCATTGACGTAGATCTTGAACTTCGAAACGCCGAACTTCTTCGAGATCCGCGAGGGAAGCGTGTAGCCCAGCTGGATATTCTTCAGACGCAGGTAGCTTCCGTCGAACATGTAGATGTCCGAACCCATGCGGTAGTTGTTCTGGTTCGAGGCGTCCGAAATATCCGTAAGACGCGGCCAGCGGGCATCCGTATTGGTCGGAGTCCAGAAGTCGAGCTGGTGCTCGTACATCGTGTAGCCGTAGTTCGAGTGGAACGGCTCCACAAGCTCGCCGCGGATCATCATGTCACGCTTCATCACGCCCTGCAGGAAGATCGAGAGGTCGAATCCCTTCCATGCCACGTTGTAGGTGAAGCCGTACGTATAGCGCGGGAAGGCGTTGCCGAGGTAGAAGCGGTCGTTCTCGTCGATCACGCCGTCGCCGTTGCGGTCCACGAACTTCAGGTCGCCCGGCTGCACGGTCTTGCCCGTCGGGATGGCCGAATTGGCAATCTCCTCGTAGCTCTGGAAGAATCCGTCGGTCTTGTATCCGTAGTAGGAGTTGAACGGAAGTCCCTCGCGCGTGATGCGCCAGAACTCCTCCTGGCTCGAAATCGTCTCGAAGCCCTCGTACTTGAGCACCTCGTTCCACGAGTCGCCGATGTTGAACTGGAAGTTATGCGTCCAGTCCTGCTTCCGCAGCGTATAGTTGATCGTCAACTCCCAGCCCTGCGTGCGCATCTCTCCGGCGTTGTAGTTCTGGAGCGTGGTGCCCAGCATCGCCGGGGTCTTCGGCGTGACGAGAATGTCGGTCGTGTGCTTGTTGAAGTAGTCGAAGCCGAGGTTCAGCGAGCCCTTGAAGAACGAAGCGTCGAAACCGATGTTGAAGGTCTTCGACACCTCCCAGCGCAGGTTGTCGGTTCCAAGCTGGAAGCCCGCGCCGCCGACGGCCGCATTGTTGAAGGCATAGGTGTTGGCGTAGACGTTGTAGGTCGTGAAGTACTGGTAGTCCCCTACCGACTGGTTACCCAGCGTACCGTACGATCCGCGGATCTTCAGGTCGCCGACATTGTCGCGGTAGCCCTCCATGAAGGCCTCCTCCGAGAGGCGCCATCCGAGCGATACCGAGGGGAAGAAACCCCAGCGCAGGTCGGAGCGGAACTTCGACGAACCGTCGTAACGGAACGAGAACTCGGCGTAGTAGCGGTCGTCGTAGTCGTAGGCCGCACGTCCGAAGACCGACGTGAGGCTCGTGCGCGTCGTGTTCTCGGGCGTCACGGACGACGAGCCCAGCACGATCTCCGTACCGTCGCCCTTGATACCCAGGTCGTCGGCCCACTTCAGGCTGATCTGGTTCGACTCCGAGGTGTAGGACTCGTTCGAGGCGCCGAGCAGTGCGCTTACGTGGTGCTTGCCGAACGTGCGGTCGAAGTCGAGCATCAGCTGCGAGTTGATCAGGTAGGCCTGCTGGTTCCAGTCTTCCGACTTGTCGTCGTTGTTGGCCGAACGCCCGTCGCCGATCGGGTTGCCCTGGGCGTCGGTGTTGTAGAAGATCACCTCATAGGTGCGCGTGTAGCGGTGGTTGGCGAAAACGTCGGCACCCAGCACGCCGCGGAGCTTCAGTCCGTCGATGATCTTCACCTCGGCCGAGAGGTTCGCGTTGACGTAGTCGTTGCGGTACTTGTTCCAGCCGCCCTCCTTGAGAAGTCCCAGGGAGTTGAAGTCCGTCAGCTTGTCGTTGAGCAGGTACTTGCCCGTGGCGGGGTCATACTGGCGGTAGTAGTAGTAGGTCGGGATACGCGAGGCGTTGGCGATGGCGTTTCCGTCGATCGTCGTCTTGCTGTTCTCGTGCGCATACGAAAGCAGCGCCGTCACCTTCAACCGCTTGTACTCGGTGGTGAGGTTCGTACGGAAGTTGTAGCGCTGGCGTCCGTAGTCGGGACCCACGTAGTTGCTCTCCTGGTCGAAGTAGCCCGCCGAGATCATGTAGGTCGTGTTGTCGCCGCCGCCCGAGAGGCTGACGTTGTAATTCTGCTGCAGCGCCGGCTGGAAGATCTCATCCATGTAATAGGTGCCGTTCCCGTGCTCCTTCAGGTCGCGGATCTGCTCGGCCGTGAACTCGGGAGCCAGCCCCGAATTGGCCTTGGCGATATTGAGCAGCGTGGCGTTCTGCCAACCCTCGACCGGCGTATAGAGCACCTCGGGATCCTGCACGCCCACCATCGCCGAAAGCTGCACGACCGGAGCCTGGTTCTTCTGGCCCTTCTTGGTCGTGATGAGCAGTACGCCGTTGGCGGCGCGCGATCCGTAGATGGCGGCCGTACCGGCATCCTTCAGCACCGAAACCGACTCGATGTCCGAGGGGTTGAGCTTGTTGAAGCTGGCGTTGTCGGAAACCAGTCCGTCGATGACGATCAGCGGTTCGTTGTTGTTCATCGTACCGATACCGCGGATGTTGATGTTAAGCTGGTTGTCGGCAGGGTCGTTGCTGCGCTGCTGGATCACAAGGCTCGGGGAGGTACCCTGCAGGGCCTGCGAGAGGTTGGCCACCGAGCGCTCGGAGATCGCCTCCGACTTGACCTGATCCACGGCACCCACGGCCCGGCGGCGGGTCGTCGTACCGTAACCGATCACGATCACCTCGTCGACGAGCTGCGTATCCTCCTGGAGCGTGACGTCGATCATCGTACGGTTGGCCACAGGCAGTTTCTGCGTGGCGTAACCGATGAACGAGAAACTGAGTTCCGCATCCGAGGGGCACGAAAGTTCATACTCACCGTTCAGGTTGGTCGAAGCGCCCGTGGAGGTACCTTCGACGAGAACGGTAACACCGGGCAGCGGATTGCCCTGAGCATCCTTCACGACGCCCCGGACGGTCAGCTTGGAGGTCTGTTCCAGAGCATTAAGATGTTCGGTCTCGGCCGAGTATCCCAGCATCGGGGGGGGGAGAATCAGCCACAAAACCGCTACAATGACCTGATACTTAAATTTAGTCATAAGTAGTTTGTTTTAATGATGAAATAATGAATGGGACTCCGGCATGTCCGCATGGAGCGCGACTGCCGGAAACCGGGAAATTGAATTAGTTAGTGAAACAGTGTTGAAGAATCCGCATACCGGGATCGGCCGGTGCGAATGATAATAAGGATGGAAAGAAAATTCCCATAAGCAGGTTGGTTTAGGTTCGCACATAGTTTTTTAGGTCAAACAAAGGTATGCAATTCGTATCAGCCACAAAAAAAACCGCGCCGCAAAATACGAAAAAGTACATAATCCGACACTACTTTGGCACAAATTTGTATGTTTTCGCGACACATAAAGGGGCAAACGGGAGCCAATCGGAGGCATTTTTATATCATATCGTGCCACAACGAGCACGAAATCGGACACCCGAAACTGCTCCCGGAAGGCCTGAAAAGGGGTTCGCGCGAGTATAAAAAAGCGGGAAGGCAGGGGAAAGGCCAGGAAAGGGAAGCACTTCGTGCAGACATGGAAGAGCGGACGGGCGAGCCAGAGGAAGGACCGAAAAAAGAGGGAGAGTCGGAGCATGAGGAAGGGCCGGAGAGAGAGCGTTTTATGCAGACAAGGGAGTCGCAGACAGACGAGCCAGGAAAGGGAGTGCGCAGACGGGCGAACCAGAGGAAAGGTCGGAGAAAAAGGGAGGAACGGGGCGTCTGTTTGACGCGTACAGCATGCGTTTGGGGACGTCAGCGAGCATTCGGCATGTCATTCGCCCCCTGGCGTCGAAAAAGCCGCAATCCGGCACACAAAACAAAAACGTGAGGGTCCGCACTCAGTCGGACCCTC
Organism: Candidatus Alistipes faecavium; assembly: GCA_019118605.1. Classification (GTDB taxonomy): domain Bacteria; phylum Bacteroidota; class Bacteroidia; order Bacteroidales; family Rikenellaceae; genus Alistipes; species Alistipes faecavium. Next base: position 23,574 of record DWYP01000001.1, read on the forward strand.
ACGCTGCAGGAATCGGGCTTCCGCCCCGCGGACAGCTATCAGCTGCCGAAGTTGTCGTAAAGGATGTTCTCGGGCGGTACGCCGAGCGAGTCGAGCATCTTTACCACCGAAGCGATCATCATCGGAGGTCCGCACATGAGGTAAATGCAGTCCTCGGGAGCCTGATGGTGCTTCAGGTAGTTCTCGTACAGCACGTTGTGCACGAAGCCCGGCGTGTAGGGAACGCCTGCGGCATCGGCCTCGGGATCCGGACGGTCCAGGGCAAGGTTGAACTTGAAGTTCGGGAACTGCTCCTCGATCTCGTGGAACTCGTGCAGGTAGGGAGCCTCCTTCATGGCGCGGGCGCCGTACCAGAACGATACCGGACGCTTCGTCTTCTCGGTCTTGAACAGGTGCATGATGTGGCTGCGCATCGGCGCCATACCGGCACCTCCGCCGATGAAGATCAGCTCCTGCGTGTCGGGCAGGTTGTCCGGAAGGAAGAACTCTCCGTAAGGGCCCGAAATCGTCACCTTGTCGCCCGGCTTGCGCGAGAAGATGTACGACGAGCAGATACCCGGATTCACCTTCATGAACGAACCCGTGGCGCGGTCGAACGGCGGCGTGGCAATACGGATGTTGAGCATGATGATGTTGCCCTCGGCCGGGTGGTTGGCCATCGAGTAGGCGCGGAACGTCGGCTCGGGGTTCGTCGTCACGAGATCCCACATCTTCATCTTGTCCCAGTCGGCGCGGAACTTCTCGTCCACGTCCATGTCCGAGAACTTGATCGCGTCGTACTTCGGAATGTCGATCTGGATGTAGCCGCCGCTGCGGAACTTCAGGTTCTCACCCTCGGGAAGCTTCACGACAAATTCCTTGAGGAACGTAGAAATGTTGCGGTTCGAAACCACCGTGCACTCCCACTTCTTGACGCCCAGCACGGCCTCCGGAACCTTGATCTTGAGGTTCTCCTTGACCTTGACCTGGCAGCCGAGGCGCCAGTGATCCTTGGCCATCTTGCGCGTGATGAAGCCCGTCTCGGTGGGAAGGATGTCTCCCCCACCCTCGAGCACCTGGCATTTGCACATGCCGCACGAGCCGCCGCCTCCGCAGGCCGAAGGCAGGAATACCTTGTTGTTGGCAAGCGTCGCAAGCAGCGTCGAGCCGCTCTCGGTGGTGAGGACCTTCTCGCCGTTGTTGATGTCGATCGTCACAGCGCCCGAGGTGGTCAGCTTCGCCTTGGCATAGAGCAGCAGGGCCACAAGCGCCAGCGTGATCACCAGGAAGGCTGCGATCGCTATTAAAATCGTTGTAGTCATTGTTTCGAAATCTCCGTTTAAAGATTAGAACTGAATACCCGAGAAAATCATGAACGCGATACCCATCAGTCCGGTGATGATGAACGCGATACCCGGGCCCTTGAGGGCGGCGGGGATATGCGAGTAGGTCGTTTTCTCTCGGATGGCCGCCATCATGACGATTGCAAGCCACCAGCCAAGACCCGAGCCCAGACCGTAGACAACCGTCTGCCAGAAGGTCGTGAGCTCCCCGGCATCGACCTTCTGCTGCATGAACAGCGAACCGCCCATGATGGCGCAGTTCACGGCAATCAGCGGCAGGAAGATACCCAGCTGGCTGTAGAGCGTCGGGGAGAATTTCTCGACGATCATCTCCACGAGCTGCACGAAGGCCGCAATCGTGGCGATGAAGACGATGAACGACAGGAAGTTCAGATCGACGCCCGGAATCAGGGCATCGGCCTTCAGCACGTATTCATACAAGAGGTAGTTCAGCGGAACGGTCATCACCATCACGAACGTAACGGCAGCGCCCAGTCCGAGGGCCGTCTTCACGCTCTTCGACACGGCGATGTAGGAGCACATGCCGAAGAAGAAGGCGAAGACCATGTTGTCGATGAAGATCGACCGGATAAAGATATTCAATGCTTCCATATGCTATCCTCCTATTTTTCCTGTAAGTCCTTGTTGCGCGAGCGGTGCACCCAGATGATGCAACCCACGATGATCAGGGCCATCGGCGGGAAGAGCATCAGGCCGCAGTTCGAATAGAATCCCCCTTCGGTCATGTACCAGCTCTCGGGAACGATGCGGAAGCCGAGCAGCGAGCCCGAGCCGAGCAGTTCGCGGAAGAAGGCCACGATAACGAGGATCATGCCGTAGCCGAGGCCGTTGCCGATACCGTCGAGGAACGACGCCCACGGCTTGTTGCCCAGGGCAAAGGCCTCGACACGCCCCATGACGATACAGTTGGTGATGATAAGCCCGACGTAGACCGACAGCTGCTTGGAGATCTCATAGACGAAGGCCTTGAGCACCTGGTCGACGAGGATCACAAGCGCGGCGATCACGACGAGCTGCACGATGATGCGGATACGCGCCGGCACGCCGTTGCGCAGCAGCGACATCACGAGGTTCGAGAAGGCCGTGACGACCGTCACGCTCAACGCCATGACGATGGCCGGCTTGAGCTGCACCGTGACGGCAAGGGCCGAGCAGATACCCAGGATCTGCACGATGACGGGGTTGTTCGCCGAGAACGGGCCCGTCAGATATTTCATGTTCTTGGCCGAAAACATGGGCTCTTTTTCCATCTTACTCATTGTTTTCCACATTTTCTACGTTAGACACTTCGGCCGGGGCCGCGCCCTGACGCTTCGACTCGAGCAGCGGGAGGTAGTTCCCGAGGCTGTTGCGGAGCATGGCCGTTACGCCGTCCGAAGTCTTCGTGCCGCCCGAGACGGCGTCGACTTCATGGGCCGGATCCTTGGCGCCGCCCTTGCGCAGCGTCACCGAGACGAACTCGTTGCCCTCGAAAATGGTCTTGCCGATGAACTTCGACTGATACTTCGTCGTGGCGATCTCGGCGCCCAGACCCGGGGTCTCACCCTTGTGGGCCATGATGATGCCGGCGACGGTGTTCATGTCCTTCTCCAGGGCCACATATCCCCACACGGGGCCCCAGAGGCCCGTACCCGTCACGGGAATGACCACGCGGCCGTCCCTGGCCTCGAAGATCGGGAACTTCCCGGCGGCAAAGGCCCCCGGAAGGTCGTTCAGCAGCGCGAAGACATCCTCGCCCTCGACGCGCTGTCCGGTCTTGTCGACCACATAGGCGTCGATCACGTCGTCGTATTTCACCGTCTGGATCAGCTCCTCGGCTGCAACGCCCTGCTTCTGGGCGTCGCCCGCATAGAGCGACAGCAGGATCGACTTCTTCTTCTCGTTGAGCTCGTTCTCGTACTGGCGTTTCTGGAGCCCCAGGGCGGCCAGCGCCAGCAGCGTGGCCACGATGACGACCATCACCGTCGAGTACATGATGATATAGGCGTTGCCGTTCTTGTCGCTGAACATCCCCTTCTTCTTCTTCGGCTCGGTGATCTCCGTGAACTCCGAAGCAGGGGCCGCGCAGACGGGGCAGGTCGCGGGTGCGGCGTCACCCTCGTGGATGTAGCCGCAAACATTGCATTTGAATTTTTTCGTTGCCATGGTGTCTGCCTATTTTGCGAGTTTGACACGTTTCTTGCGGCGCGAGATGTTCGCCTCGACCACGTAGTAGTCGACCAGCGGCGCCAACGCATTCATGAAGATGATCGAAAGCATCATGCCTTCGGGGTATGCGGGGTTCACCACGCGGATCAGCACGGCGAGCGCGCCGGTCATCAGACCCACGATGTACTTGCCCTTGTTGGTCTGGGCCGAGGTCACGGGGTCCGTGGCCATGAAGACCGCACCGAAGGCGAAGCCGCCGACGATCAGGTGCCACCAGGCGGGATACTCCGTCACGCCGATCCACTGGAAGAAGTAACCCATGGCCAGTCCGCCGACGAAGACCGAGATCATCGTGCGCCACGAGGCGATGCCCGTGACGAGCAGGATGGCGCCGCCGATGAGGATCGCCAGGGTCGAAGTCTCGCCGAACGATCCGGGGATCATGCCCAGGAAGGCGTCCAGCGGCGAAAAGGTCATCGTCCCGGTCGTGCCGAGCTGCTCGAGGGCCGTGGCGCCGGTGATGCCGTCGACCTGTGCGCCCATCATCGTCCAGTCGGAGTACCATACGGTCTCACCCGACATCGAGGGCGTGTAGGCGAAGAAGGCGAAGGCGCGGGCCAGCAGCGCGGGGTTGAAGACGTTCATACCCGTACCGCCGAAGACCTCCTTGCCGAAGACCACGGCGAAGGCCGTCGAGAGGGCGACCATCCACAGCGGCGTGGAAACAGGGAAGATCATCGGGATCAGCAGTCCCGTCACGAGGAATCCCTCGTTGACTTCGTGTCCGCGGGCCTGTGCGAAGCCGAACTCGATGGCAAGGCCCACGATGTACGACACGCAGACCATCGGAAGCACGCGAACCAGACCGTAGAAGAAGGCTTGGAAGCCCTCGAGTCCGACCTGCGCGCCGGTCCACCAGCAGCCGAACAGGAAGGCGGGCATCAGCGCCAGCACGACCATGATCATCGTACGCTTCATGTCGTTGCAGTCGCGGATGTGCGCGCCTTTCTTCGTGGTGGTGTTGGGTACGAAAAGGAATGTTTCGAAGGCCTCGAACGTCGATGCCAGGAAGCTCAGCTTACCCCCTTCGGAGAAGGTGGGCTTCATCTTGTCAACCAAATTACGTAATGCGCTCATCGTTATGCCTCCTTAATCATTAAGTTAATACCGTCGCGGATGATCTGCTGGATCTCGGTCTTCGAGGGATCCACGAACTCGCACAGTGCAAAGTCCTCTTCCACAACTTCATAGATACCGAGATTCTCCATCTTGTCGATGTCGCCCGCCAGGCACGCCTTGAGCAGGTACATCGGGTAGATGTCCATCGGCAGGTAACGCTCGTAGAGACCCGTTACGATGAACGGACGCTCTCCGCCGTTGAGATTCGTATCGAGGTCGTAGGCCTTGCGGGGGCAGAGCCACGAGAAATAGGCCCGCGACACGGAAAACTTCTTCAGGCGCGGCATGGCCCAGCCCAGGAGTTCGTACTTGTCGCCCTCGGGAATGGCCGTCAGCATGTTGGCGTAGTAGCCGAGGTATCCGTCCAGCGCGGTTTTCGTACCGGTGAGGACGTTGCCCGAGATGAAGCGGATGCGGTTGCCTTCGCCCTGGGCCTTGACGTTGCCCTTGACGATCGAGTCGACCTTCGCACCCGCGATGACGCGCACGTACTGCGGGTGCTCGATCTCCGAGCCGGCCACGGCGATGACACGCGTCATGTCGACACGCCCCTCGTTGACCAGGCGGCCGAGGATCGCCACGTCCTGGATGTTCACCGTCCAGACGATGTCGCCCTTGTTGATGGGGTCGATGTGGTGGATCTGCACGCCGACGTTGCCCACGGGGTGCTTGCCTGCGAACGCATGCAGATCAACGCCCTTGAGCGCCGTCATCTGCCCTTCGGCCTTGGCGCGCACCGAGAGGTGCACCTTCCCCGGCGTGAGGCGGCGCAGCAGGTCGATACCGGCCTGCAGGTTCTTCTGCTCCGCCTTCAGCACGAAGTTGTAGTCGGGAGCCAGCGGCGCGGAGTCGAACGCCGAGATGAAGATCGCCTTCGGCGTATCGCTCGGATTGGCGATAATGCCGTAGGGGCGCTGCACGATCATCGGCCAGAGGCCCGAATGGAGCAACAGTTCGACGATCTGCTCCCGCGTGGCCTTGCCCAGGTCGGGCTTCCCGAAGGCTTCGTACTCCTGCCGTGCGTCGGGAGTCACCGTCACCGAGAGAACCTTGCGCTTCTCTCCGCGATTCACGGCGGCCACCGTACCGCTGACGGGCGACGTAAAGAGGATCCGCTCGTCGTACTTGTTGAAGAACAACGGCGTCCCGGCCTTCACGCGATCGCCCACCTTAACCAGCAACTTGGGAGTCACACCCTCGAAATCGAGCGGCGAGAGGGCATACTCCGAAGCCTGCGGCGCGTCGGCCAGCGACTCCTGGGGCTTGCCCACCAGATTGATGTCTAAACCCTTGCGTAGTGTAATGATTTTCGACATGGTTAAAGAGTTAAGAATTTTTTGATTTGTGTGTATGTGTTTAATCGTTGCAGATTTGTCGGATACCGATAGGCTGCCGCAACCGTTTCCGTCCGCACCCCGCTCCCGTGCCGGATCCGGATTCCGGACAGCCGTATCGGCTTCGTCCACAACGGTATGCGACAGGTCTCTTCACAACGGGCGGAATTGTTAGCAGGCTAACACAATAATTCGCGTGCGAAAATACGAATTTTTTTCCGAATTTTTCCCATCCGCAGTGCATTATTTCCTAAATTTACTTAAAATTCCATCCCGCGGCTTTTTCCGCCCCCACCGGCGTGGCAGCGAGGGCCGTTTTCCGCCCCGGGCGATGGGATTTCCGCACGGAATCGCTACATTTGCAACGCCATGATGCGATATGTCAACATACACGCTCACCGCCTGCCCCGGGAGGAGGAAATCGGCCTCCGGACGGTCGGCATACACCCCTGGGACGCCGAACGTGCCGCGGGACTGCCGGAGGCCGCGGGGCTGCCAGAGATTGCAGGGCTGCTGGAGGTCACGGGGCTGCAAGGCGCGGGGTTGCCGGAGGCCGCGGGGATTCAGGCCGTGGGCGAGATCGGACTCGACTTCGCCAAAGGCCCTGCGCACGAGGTACAGGCCGCAGCGCTGCGGGCCCAGCTGCGGATGGCCTGCGAACGCGGACTTCCGGTGGTGCTGCACTGCGTGAGGGCCTTCGAGCCGCTGATGCGCGAGCTGGCCGTGTGCGAGCCCCGGGCGGTGATCTTCCACGGATTCATCGGATCGCCCCAGCAGGCCCGGCAGGCACTCGGACGGGGATATTACCTCTCGTTCGGGGTGCGCACGTTCGCCTCGCCGCGGAGCATCGAGGCCCTGCGGGCTACGCCCTCCGACCGGCTCTTCCTGGAGACCGACGAAGACCCCGCGCCGATCGCCGCGGTGTATGAGGAGGTCGCACGCCTGCGCGGAGAGACGGTCGACGCCCTCTGCGCGGCGACATACGGAAACTACGAACGCTTATTCGGAAAACAGAATGGATAACTGGCTGGAACGAACCGGGCTGCTGCTCGGAGAGGAGAAACTCGGACTCCTGCGCCGCGCCCACGTGCTGGTCGTGGGACTGGGCGGCGTGGGGGCCTACGCCGCGGAGATGATCGCCCGCGCGGGTGTCGGGAGAATGACCGTCGCCGACGCCGACACGGTGAACGTCACGAACATCAACCGGCAGCTCGTGGCCCTGCACTCCACCGTCGGACGGCAGAAGGCCGAGGTGCTGGCCGAGCGGCTGCGCGACATCAACCCCGACATTGAGCTGACGGTCGTCAACCGCTACATCCGCGACGAGGAGACCTACCGGCTGCTCGATGCCGCACGGTACGACTATGTGGTCGACGCCATCGACACGCTCTCGCCGAAGCTTGCGCTGATCGCCGCGGCCCTCGAACGCGGCTACCCGCTCGTCAGTTCGATGGGCGCGGGGGCGAAAACGGATCCCACGCGCATGGAGATTGCCGACATTTCGAAGACCCACCACTGCCCGCTGGCCCACATGCTGCGCAAACGTCTCCACAAGATCGGCATCCGCAGCGGGTTCCGGGCGGTTTTTTCGCCCGAACCGATCCGCGAGGGGGCGATGATACTCTGCGAGGAGCAGAACAAGAAGTCCAACGTCGGGACGATCTCCTATCTTCCGCCGCTGTTCGGCATCGGCTGCGCCTCGGTCGTCATCCGCGGGTTGATCGGCGAGCTGGAATAAAAGGGTTTCCTGTACTTCATCTGCCTCACAAGGCCGGCTTCTTAAGCCGGGCCGGCACCTTTTGGTGGCAAAAGGTGCCACCAAAACCATCCGCATGTCGCCTTGCGCGGGTTCCGGCCGTCGTCCCCGCTGAGCGGGCGGAGTAAGATCGGGCCTATACTCCCTCCCGTTCCGGGCGCGCTGCGGCTCTCCGGATTTTTTCTCCGCAAAGATCGAGAATGCGGAAAACTCTTTTGCGCGTATAAAAGGGATTTCCGGCTCTGCGAAAAACGCGATGAAGAAAGAGCGCGTACCGGAATGCAAGCGCCGGGGACGGTTTGCATGCAAACCCGCGTAGTCGCCCGGCGCCATGGAGGGACGTGCTCTTTCCGTGTTTTTCGCACGCCGGGCGGTTTTTACGCCGCTTTTTGCCGATCCAAAAGCGGCCTAATTCCAACGACCGGAACGGTCGGAGAAAGTCTTTTTGCCGCCCTAAAACCGGCTTCTTAAGCCGGCGTCACCTTTTGGTGGCAAAAGGTGCCACCAAAACCATCCGCATGTCG
>DWYP01000031.1 GCA_019118605.1 Candidatus Alistipes faecavium
TCCGAGCTCCTTGGTCTTTTTCTCGATCATCTCGTTGAAGATGTGTGCCTTCGACACCTTGCCCAGCTCGGGATGTCCGTGCTCGTCGTAGGTGAAGTGCACGCCGCTCTTGCGGATTTCCTCATCCGACAGCGCGTGGAACACGCCTTCGGAGATGACGGCGGCGCCGTAGTCCATGCCCATGATCTTGCGCTTGATGATCGACGAGATCACGAGGTTGACGATCTTCTCGACGGTGATTTCGGTCTTGTCGAACATCTCGGGGATGACGATCATCGGGTAGTGGCAGGCCTCGCCGATACCGAATGCGAGGTGTCCGGCCGAGCGGCCCATGGCAGCGAGCACGAACCAGTTTCCGCTGGTGCGGGCGTCGACATAGACGGCGCGGGCGATGACGGCACCCTTGTCCTTTGCGGACTCATAGCCGAATGTCGGCGTGCCCTTGGGAAGCGGGAGGTCGTTGTCGATGGTCTTCGGGACGTGGATGTTTGCGATGGGGTATTTCTTGGCCTCGAGGAACTTGGCGATGCGGTTTGCCGTGGAGGCGGTGTCATCGCCGCCGACGGTTACGAGTAGCTTGATGTTGTTGTCGGTGAAGAACTTGAGGTTGAAGTTGTTCTCGAAATCCGAATCCTTGGGTTTGAAGCGGCTCATCTGCAGGAACGAACCTCCCTGGTTGAAGATTCCGTCGGCCATGGGGTAGTCGATGTCGACGGTACGGGGCGAAGGGTTGAAAAGTCCGGTATAGCCCTCGTGGAGGCCGATCACGCGATAACCTTTGCGGATGAAAGTTTTGGCGACGCTGCCAACGACAGTGTTCATGCCGGGAGCGGGACCTCCGCCGGTGAGGATTGCGATTGCTTCTTTCATGGTTTTAAATGGTTTATGATTTGAACCGATGTTTGTTTTTCAATCGTCCAAAAGTACGACATTTTTTTCAAACGGGCAAGAAAAATGCGATACTCCGACGCTGCGGGGGAAAGAAAAAGGGAGGATATTCCCCGCAGGGGGAATACCTTCCCTTTAGAATAGCAGACTGGTAATATATTTACTCAACCACCGTTACGTTGACAGCCTGTTCGCCTTTGGCTCCATTGCCGATTTCGAACGTGACGTTCTGGCCCTCGTTGAGGGACTTGAACCCCTCCTTGACGATGCCCGAAAAGTGGACGAAAATCTCCTTGCCGTTCTCCGCTGTAATGAATCCGTAGCCTTTTTTGCTATCGAACCATTTTACCTTGCCTGTCATAAAGAATTTGTTTATTAAGTTAATGGAATGTATTCGCAAAGTAAACTAAAAAACAGGGTGATTCAAAACTTTTTTTCATATTTTTTCGTCTCCGGCGAAAAATTCGTATATTTGTTACGATAAGCGAACCAATGGCAAGAAGTCATGAAGCGGAAACTGAAATTGTTCGTTGCGGCCCTGCTGGGCTTCTCGACGGCCTGCTCGTCGGTGAAACAGGCCCCGAAGCAGAAAGACCGGCAGAAGGACGGCGATTCGGTCATTGTCGTCGGCGATCCGGATGCCGGGGAGTCCCAACCCCGGATCATCGTCATGTACGGAGTCTTTTCGCCCCAGTCCGACAGCCTCCGCCGGCAGCGCATGGAGCGCATGATGCCCGATTCGCTGCCTCCCGTCGCCGAGGAGCCGCGGGAGGAGGATCCGCATCCGGACGGTAAATGATCCGACCGATGAGGGGCCGCCGCCTGGGGCTTCGCAAACGCCTGGCCCTCGATATCTTTTCCGATCTCTATACCGCGAAAGTCCGCGAACACCGCCTCGATACGCTCTTCTGGGAGTGTACGCTGCGGTGCAACCTCGCGTGCCGCCACTGCGGGAGCGACTGCCGTGTCGACCCCGGCGTCGCCGACATGCCGCTGGCCGATTTCCTGAAGGTCCTCGACGAGGAAGTCACGCCGCATGTCGACCCCTCGGAGGTGCTCGTGATCTTCTCGGGCGGGGAGGTGCTCGTGCGCAGCGACCTCGAGGAGGCGGGGCGGGAGGTCGCGCGCCGCGGATACCCCTGGGGCATGGTGACCAACGGCATGGCGCTGACCGAAGCGCGCTTCCGCGGACTGATGGACGCCGGGCTGCGGTCGATCGCCGTGAGCCTCGACGGTTTCGAGGCCGAACACAACCGCCTGCGCGGCAACCCTCTCAGCTACGACCGGGCGCTTGCGGCCCTGCGGATGATCGTCCGCGAGCCGACCCTTGCCTACGACGTCATCACGTGCGTCACACCCCCTGTGCTTCCGACGCTGGAGCCGTTCCGCGACATGCTGATCGCCGAGGGTGTGGAGCATTGGCGGCTCTTCTCGATCTTCCCGATGGGCCGTGCCAGGGGAGATGCTACGCTGCAGCTCTCCGACGCGCAGTTCCGCGCACTGCTGGAGTTCATCCGCCGCACGCGCAGCGAGGGGCGCATCGACGCCAGCTATGCCTGCGAAGGTTTTCTCGGCGGCTACGAGGCCGAGGTTCGCGACCACTTCTACCAATGTGCCGCGGGGGTCTCTGTGGCCTCGATCCGCGTCGACGGCGCCATCTCGGGCTGCACGTCGATCCGAGGGAACTACCACCAGGGAAACATCTACCGCGACCGCTTCTGGGAGGTGTGGGAGAACCGTTTCGAGCCGTTCCGCAACCGGGAATGGGCGCGGAAGGGGCCCTGTGCCGACTGCCGGATGTTCCGCTACTGCCTGGGCGGGGGCATGCACCTGCGCGACGACAACGGGGAGCTGCTCTGCTGCCACTACCGACGGCTGTAGGGTGGGCCGAGCCTCGGCGAACCCTTCGCACACCCGGTCGCTCCCGCACACGGACTTTCGATGACGGCACCTGCCGCGCGGCCGCACCGTGCGCCGCCCGTGCTTTCCGGAGGGCGGGGCGGACGGGGCGGACGGGGCGGAAACGAAAAAAACCTTTGCTGTGGAAAGCAAAGGTTTTTCTGTTTTTGTCGGGGAGACTGGATTCGAACCAGCGACCTCCAACTCCCGAAGCTGGCGCGCTAACCGGACTGCGCTACACCCCGAACAATGCCCTTATTGTTTCAAGAGCGCACAAAGATAATCCTAAAATCCGAAACGGCAAAATAAATTTCCGAAAAAATCGTCCCGACTGCGGTTCCGGGCGCCGTTCCGACGCTTCGTGCTGCGGCCGCCGCTGCGCACAGCCCTCCGCAGGGCCTTCCCGAATACCTCTGCATGGCCTTCCCGAATGCCTCTGCGCGGCTTTTCCAGACGCTTCTGCACGATCTTCCGGATGCCTCTGCGCGGCTTTTCCAGACGCTTCTGCACGATTTTCCCGAATCCCTCCGCACGATCTTCCCGGATACCTCCGCATGGCTTCTTTCCTCTTTCCTCTTCCTCTTCCTCTTCCTCTTCCGATACCTCCCCCTCCTTCCTCCTCTTTTTATCTCCGCCACTTCCGGCCTGCCGCCCCGGAAAATCCGTATGTGCGAACATATCGACAAAACCGGGGAACTTCCGGACAGCAATATCTCCGGAATCGGAACACATGTGGAAACAGTCGGAATATTTTTGTCGTATCTTTGTGCAATTCGTATTCCTAAAAAACCTAAGCCATGAAGAAAAACCTCTTTGCAGCGGGATCGCTCCTGCTTCTTGTCTCCTGTGCGGGCTCCGCATCCTACGAAAACCTCCCGGGCCATTGGATCGAATCGATGCCTGCCAATCCGCAGATTGTTCAGGGAATCCGTCTCGACGCCGACGGAGGAGCCGCCTCGATCGGCATGCACACCTTGAGGTATGTCGGATGGGAACGCCACGACGACCGGTTGGTTCTTCGGGGCCGGAGCATCGGCAACGGCCAGACGCTCGACTTCTCCGATACGCTGGAGATCATCCGCCTGGATGCCGACACGATGTCGCTCGGGAAGGAGGGCCGCTACCGGGTCGACTATGCCCGTGCCGATTTCATGACCTCCGGGGGTTACTCGCTGCTCGACTCGCTCGCCATGCCCTCGTCGGGAAGCGTGCTCGACATCCGCCGTTTCGGAAGGCTTGTTCAGACACTTTCCGGGGATGCGGCGTGCACGCTGACCCTGTATACGTACGACAACGGCGGGGACGGGGTCTACCGTTTCGTGACGAACCCCGGAACGGATGCGGCGGCGGAGCAGGTCGGCCGGATGTTTACGCTGCGGGGCGATGCGACGGACGAGAATGCCGTCGTGTACGAGCTGCGGCCGTTCGAAGGGGGCGCGACGCTTCATTTCCGCTTCCTGGGAGACCGCCTGGAGTGGCTCGACGGGGCGCTTGCTCCGACCGATGCCTCCGGGAAATACACCCTGACGCGCAAGTAACATTCCCGACGCCCCGACGTTCCTGACGTCCCGGCGTCCCGGCGTCCCGGCGTCCCGACGTTCCCGGCGTCCCGACGCCCCGACGTTCCTGACGTTCTGATATCCTGATATCCTGATATCCCGGCGTCCCGACACCCCGACACCCGATGCGCCGGCCGCCTCCGACCTCCTTTCCGACCCTTTTCTCCGGCAATTCCGTTTGGACACGGAGGCTCCGGAACCCCAAAACAGAAAAAATCCCTCTGTTCCGCGTGAACAGAGGGATTTTCTCTTGTGTCGGGGAGACTGGATTCGAACCAGCGACCTCCAACTCCCGAAGCTGGCGCGCTAACCGGACTGCGCTACACCCCGAACGAAAAAGATGTTTTCTGTCTGTCGGGGTAACAGGATTCGAACCTGTGACCCCCTGCTCCCAAAGCAGGTGCGCTAACCGGACTGCGCTACACCCCGAACTTGTTTCGGCCGGAAGATTTTCCCGGGACACTTCGCTCCGCTTTGCGGTGCGGGCTCCCGAGGGCAATTCTCCGATTCCGGAGTGCAAAGATAACGGCTTTTTTCCGAAAAGCCAATTTTTGCCCCGAAAATGGCCCGCAATCCGCCGTGAGGATTGCCCGCCGTGAGGATTGCCCGCCGGGCCTATTGCCACGCTCCCGAGGCGGCCAGCTCCAGCACGTGCCCGAAATCCTCTCCGGGGGCAGGCATGTAGACCGCAAACCCGAGCTGCCGGGCCGTGTCGATGTTCCGCGGCCCGTCGTCGATGAAGAGCGTCTTTGCGGGCTGCATGCCGCTTGCGTCGATCATCTTGCGGAAGATCGCCTCCGAGGGCTTCAGTTCGTGCATCTCGTAGGAGAGGAAGATGCCGTCGAAATACTTCTCCATCGTCTTCCCGTCGACCGTGAACATGCGCTGCACGAACTCCATCGAAACGGGGTTGTTGTTCGAGAGCACCCATGTGCGCAGGCCCTGTTCGCGCAGGCGGTCGATCTGCCGCAGCTTCGCGACGGGCACGCCCCTCAGGAATTCGCCGTAGGCCCATGTGATGCGTTCGTCGGAGATGTCCGGCCGGGCGTCGAGTCGGCGCATCTCGTCGCAGGCCTCGTGGAAGGAGATCTTCCCGCTTTCGAGGCGTCCGATCATCTCGGCGGGGTAGTAGGGGTTGAGCAGCTCGGCTACCTTCGGCATGCCGAGGCTCCGGAAGGCCTCCATGCAGCGTCCGATGTCGAGGTCGACCAGGACGCCTCCGAGATCGAAAACCACGTCTTTTATCATTGTGCGGCGTGTATTTTGAGCGGTTATTTCTGGAATTTCATGGTGAACCTGCGGATGGGGCGCAGCACCCACATCGGCAGGAGCTTGCAGAGGGGGATCCACAGGCGGTTCCACCAGTCGGGCACCACCGTGCGGCGTCCCCGCCACAGGGCGCGCAGCCCCTTGCGGGCGCAGGTGTCCGCGGAGATCAGCACGCCGCAGCGGAGTCCGATCCGCTGCCAGCGGGGCGTGAGCCCGTAGAGGTCGGTCGCCACGCCGGCCGGACATGCCGCCGTGACGCGGATGCCGTGTTCGCGCACCTCCTTGGCGAATGCGACCGAAAAGGCCCGCAGGTATGCCTTCGAGGCGCTGTAGAGGGCCAGTCCGGGGAAGGGCATCCACAGCGAATAGGACGACATGTTGAGCAGGTGCCCGCGGCATCCGCGGCGAACCATCTCCGCGGCATAGAGGCGGCAGAGCTGCGTGTTGGTCACGTCGTGGAGCAGGATCATGCGCTCGATGCGCTCGGGGGGCGTTGCCAGGATGTCGCAGAACGAGAACATCCCGGCGTTGTTGACGACCACGTCGATCGGCAGCCCTTCAGCTTGCGTGTATCCGAAAAGCTCCCGGGCGGCCTCCGTGCGTGCGAGGTCGATCTCCACGCAGTGCACCTCGGGGCGGAACCCGCTTCCGGGATGTTTCCGCCCCTTTGCTGCGGCTTCGGTCTCTGCCGCCCGGGCGAGTACCATCGCCTTCGTCTCTTCGAGCGTGCTGCTTCGGGCTCCCGCCAGCACGAGGTGATACCCCGTTGCTGCGAGCCGCAGGGCGAAGCAGCGCCCGATACCCGATCCGGCGCCGGTTACCAGCGCCCAGGCGCTTCCGGGAACGATCTTGTGAGCCATTGCGGTGTTTTTTTTGTCGGTCAGGGGAGCTTTGCCAGCTCCTCGCGGATCTTCCGCGGGAGGTCGGGACAGTTCTTGCAGCACTTCATGTCCACGGAGTACATGCGCGCGATGCAGTAGTTGCGGTGGTCGCAGGCGCTGCGCGTCGAGGCGTCGCCCTCGCGGAGCTTGTTGACGAACCCCGGGTCGTTGACCAGTGCGCGGGCCATCTGCACCATTTCGAATCCCGCGTCGAGGGCGCGGTCGATCCCTTCGCGGCTCACGAGCCCTCCGACATAGATCAGCGGCCCCTTCAGCGCCGCGCGGAACTTCTTCGCATCCTCGAGGAAATAGCACTCCTCGAAGGGGAACTGCTTGATCATGAAGGGCCCGCACCAGCGGATGAAGTACCGCAGCCAAAGCGGCGAGTAGTAGCTCATCGTGTAGAGGGGAATCAGCCCGCGCATGACGGCCATCGGGGCCTTGGAAACGAATCCCGCGGAGAGGACGATTCCGTCGACGCCGAACGATTCGATGACTTTGGCGATCTCGATGCTTTCGGGGATCTCGATGCCGCCCTTGAATCCGTCGTACATGTTGTGCTTGACGGTGATGGCCATGCCGCAGGCGCGTGCGGCCTCGACGGCCTCCGAGAGGCACATGCGCATGAAGCGCATGCGGTTTTCGAGCGATCCTCCGTACTCGTCGCGGCGGTGGTTGGTGTAGGGCGAGAGGAACTGCGAGATGAGGTACCCGTGCCCGGCGTGCACCTCCACGGAGTCGAATCCGGCGTCGTGGGCCGTGCGCACGGCGCGTCCGAAGTCGCGGGCGACCTGTTCGATCTCGCTGCGCCGCATGCCCCGCACGGGGGTGTAGGCGTAGAGGTTGATGCCCGACGAGGCGCCGATGGGCATCTGCCCGGCGGTGGTCCAGTGGGTCATGTTGCCGCAGTGGCCGATCTGTATGGCGGCCGCGGCCCCCTCGCGGTGGATGGCGTCGGTGATGTCGCGCAGCCCGGGGACGATCTCGGGGCGGAGCCACAGCTGCTTGTTGAACGACAGTCCGCTGCGGCTGACGGCCGCATAGGCGAGCGTTGTCATGCCGATGCCGCCGCGGGCCACGGCGATGTGGTAATCCTTGAGCTGCTGTGTGGGCCCGAAATCCTTGCCCATGGATTCGAAGGCCGCCGAGCGGATCGTGCGGTTGCGCAGCGTGACGGGCCCGAGCTTGTAAGGTGTGAAGAGGTCAGACATGTGTCGGTATCGATGAGTTGTCGTAATCAGTAGATGAAGGGGATGATGCGCTTGCGGCGGAGTTTTGTGAATTCTTCGCCGAATTCCTGCTCGTAGCGGCGGCGGAGCGACGCTGCGCGGGGTGCGAGGTTGGCGAACGTCCACCATGCGAAGACCGCTCCGGCCCACGACCACGAGGCGACGGCGAATCCCACCCATTCGAGCAGCTCCCCGAAGTAGTTTGCCGAGGAGACGTAGCGGAACATGCCGCCGCGGGGGATGTAGTGGCGCGTGTCGCCGGGTTTTCGCAGGTGGCGGATGATGTGGTCGGAGTGGAGATTGACGGCCATTCCGGCGATGAAGAGCGCGCCGCCGATGTAGATGAAGGGCTTTGCGAACCATCCGGTATAATAGTCGGCGGGGGAGATGTAGAAGATCCAGCCTCCCTGCATCAGGGCGTTGAGCGTATTGAAGACCATGCCCATGAGGACGATTCCGAGGGGCATTTTCGAGTTTCCGCGCAGGAGCAGCGGGAAGATGAAGGACCTCTGTAAGTAATGGGCCTCAAATAACAGGAACAGAGCCAGCGGCCCGGCCTGCCACATGCGGTCGGAGCAGGCCCAGAGCACGGCCATCAGGACGAAGACCGGGGACTCCATCAGGACCCACCCGAGCTTGTTCGGCAGCGGGGGCCCGTAACGGCGGTCGAACAGGTAGCCGTACCCGGCCTCGACGAAGTGCAGGGCGATGAAGACCGCGAGGGCCAGTACGGACATGACGATCAGGAAAATGTCGAAAATCTCTTTCATCGGCGCAAGGAACTGAAAAAACGCGATAAAAATAGCTATTTTTCCCCGGACGGGCAAGTTTTTTTCGCGAAGGAAAGTGTTCGCAAATGCGCGGGATCTTTTCCCGACGGCGGGTCTGGCTTGCCCAGGAACGCCGCCTCCGTTTGAAAAAAACCGTTTTTTTCTTGCACACGTCAAAATCAGGTGATATATTTGTGATATCAAAATAATATCATTAAACCCTTTTCTCATGGAATCGAAGAACTATGCCTACAAAGGCTGGAAGACCGGCGGATTCGCCGCATTGGGAGTGCTTGTCTTGTTGCTTGCGGGCTTTGTCTGCCTGATCGTGGCCGGGGCCGTGCGCTCGGAAGCAGGGGCGCCGGGCAGCGGCTGGATGATCGGCGCGGGGATCGTCGGCGTACTTGTATCTTTGGTTTTGATGGGAGGCTTCATGCTGCTGGAACCCAACGAGGCGCGAGTGCTCCTGTTTTTCGGAAACTACCGCGGCACCTTTTACGAAACGGGCTTCTGGTGGGTCAACCCGCTGATGTCGGCCAAGAAGATCTCGATGCGTGCGCGCAACCTGAACGTCGACCCGATCAAGGTCAACGACAAGACCGGCAACCCGATCATGATCGGCCTGGTGCTCGTGTGGCGGATCAAGCGCGACGACATCTACAAGGCGGTCTTCGAGATCGATGCGGCGTCGGCCGGCAGCACGCCCGGAGCGGCCGTTTCGGCCGGGGCGCGGATGAACGTCCTCTCGAACTTCGTGAGCGTGCAGAGCGACGCCGCGCTGCGTCAGGTGGCGGGCTGCTACGCCTACGACGATACGGGCACCGAGGCGGGGTCCCTCACCCTGCGCTCGAACAGCGAGCAAATCAACGAGCAGCTCGAGGCGACGCTCAACGAGCGCCTCTCGATGGCCGGCATCGAGGTGGTCGAGGCGCGCATCAACTACCTGGCCTACGCTCCCGAGATTGCGGCCGTGATGCTGCGCCGCCAGCAGGCAGATGCCATCATCGCGGCGCGCGAGAAGATCGTCGAGGGCGCCGTGTCGATGGTACACATGGCCCTCGAGCGCATTGCCGACGAGCAGATCGTCTCGCTGGACGAGGAGCGCAAGGCCGCGATGGTTTCGAACCTGCTGGTCGTGCTGTGCGCCGACGAGTCGGCGCAGCCCGTGGTCAACGCCGGCACCCTGCACCATTGATTCCCATAAGCCATGCCGGGAGAGAAAAACAAGACGTTTGTCCTGCGTGTCGATGCGCAGACGATGGAGGCGCTGGAGGCGTGGGCCGAGGATGAGTTCCGCTCGATCAACGGCCAGCTCCAGTGGATCATCGCCGATGCCCTGCGGCGCAGCGGGCGGCTGAAAAGGAGCCGTCCGCGTGCGGCGGCAGCGTCCGGACCGGCGGGAGGCTCCGGAGCGCCCGATCCCGTGACCGCGAAAACGCCTGCCTCCTCCGAAGATGCCCTGAAGTCCCACCCGAACCGAAAATAATTGCCAACGATGTACAGATTCCGAAATCCCGACCGTCGTCCGGTACCCGAAAAAACTTCGTCTCCGCCGCGGAGCTTCCGCGAGCGTTTTTACCTTTTCCGCCACAGCCGCCTGTGGCTCGGGCTGCCCGTCGTGGCGATCGTGTCGTTCCTGCTGTTTTTCCTGCTGCGCACGGCCGACCTGCCGGTTGCCGGGGCTCTGTCGCGGGGCGCTCTCGCCGCCGTGCTGATGGTGTTTTGCTGGAGCCTCGGCATCTGGGCCACGACCAAATCCGACGAAAAACCGGCGGAGGCCGAGGAGGAGGAGTGGGTCGACCGTCTGATGCAAAAAGGCCCCGTGGGGGTGTGGGTGGCTCGTATTGCGGTGGGGCTGCTGCTCGTGTTGCTGGTGGCTGCGGTGTTCTACTCCCAGCTGGAGGCGCTCGTCACCGGCTCGGAGCCGGTGTTGCGGTGCGTGACCGGCATCCTGCTCAAGGTGCTGGCCATCGTCGCGGTGGTGCTGCCCGGGCTGCTGTCCCGGCGCCTCGGGTGACGACGCAGGTCGCTGCCGCCCGCATCCGGTTCGGACGCGCGGAAGCCCCGCCTTCAAAACGCCCTTCGGGGTGTTTTTTTTCGCTCCGGACGGAAAACGCCCGTGCGATTTGCCGAAAAGTGCGTATCTTTGCCGTAACACAAAATGACATTCGCCATGAAGAAGCTCGTGGTTTTCACCGGCGCGGGAATGAGCGCCGACAGCGGCCTGGCGACGTTCCGCGATTCGGACGGCCTGTGGGCCAACTACCGCATCGAGGAGGTCTGCACGCCCGAGGCCCTTGCCCGCAACCGGGCGCTGGTCATCGAGTTCTACAACATGCGGCGGCGCGAGATGCTGGCCGCCGAGCCCAATGCCGGGCATCGGGCCATCGCGGCCCTCGAGCGGGATTTCGACGTCGAGGTGGTGACGCAGAACGTCGACGACCTGCATGAACGCGCCGGGTCGACGCACGTGACGCACCTGCACGGCGAGCTGCGCAAGCTGCGCTCGACGCGCAATCCCGATCTGATCGTCCCGATCGAGGGGTGGGAGCAGCGGCTCGACGCCACGGCGCCCGACGGATCGCTGCTGCGCCCGCATATCGTCTTCTTCGGCGAGTCGGTGCCGATGTTCGAACGGGCCGCGGAGATCGCCTCCGGAGCCGAGGCGATGGTCGTCGTCGGGACGTCGCTGGCCGTCTACCCGGCGGCTTCGCTCGTGCGCTACGCCCGCCCGGGGATTCCGATCTACGTTGTCGACCCGGGGCATCCCGACACGACGGGCATCCGCAACCCGCTGACCCTTATCCGCAAACGCGCCGCCGAGGGGGTTCCCGAGCTGGCCGAACTGCTGCGCCGCGGATGACCCCTCCCGCACCGTAAACCGAATGCCCGATTTCCGATTTCCGATTTCCATCCTTACGCACATGTCTTTCTACTTCATCATCGAGATGCTCGGCACGCTGGCCTTCGCCATCAGCGGCATCCGCCTCGCCTCGGCCAAACGCTTCGACTGGTTCGGAGCCTATGTCGTGGGCTTCACCACGGCCATCGGAGGCGGAACGATGCGCGACCTGATGCTCTCGCAGACCCCTTTCTGGATGCTCGACAGCATCTACCTCATCGTTACGGCCATCGCCCTGGGCATCGTCATCGTCTTCGGCCGCTACCTGATCCGGCTCAACAACACCTTCTTCATCTTCGACGCCATCGGTCTGGGGCTGTTCGCCGTCGTGGGCATCGAGAAGACCCTCGCCGCGGGTTTCCCCTTCTGGGTGGCCGTCATCATGGGCACGATGACCGGTGCGGCGGGCGGCGTGCTGCGCGACATCCTCATCAACGAGGAGCCGCTGATTTTCCGCAAGGAGATCTACGCCCTGGCGTGTGTTTTCGGCGGGGTGGTCTTCTGGGTCTGCCGCGAGGCGGGCATGTCGGGTGCGGCATTGCAGATCGTGACGGCCGTGGCGGTGATCGCCGCGCGGGTCGTCTCCGTGCACTTCGGGCTGAAGCTCCCGACCCTGAAATAGGGCGGGCCCGGGATCCGAAGATCCGAAGATTCTCGGGCCCCTGGGGTTCCGGGACGAGATTTACGAATACCGGAAACAGAAAAGCGGGAACACCGTCGTGGCGCTCCCGCTTTTTCCGTATGCCCTGCCGGAGGTTTTCCTGCCGGAGGTTTTCCTGCCGGAGGTTTTCCTGCCGATCGTTTTTTCCAGCCGGAGGTTTTCCCTGCCGGACGTTGTGCTCACCCCCCCCCTCCGCGGCGCTACTTCAGATCCTTGAAATAGAGTTCCAGCAGCTCCTTTGCGGCGATGAACGACGAGATCTTGTCGTCGAGCACCCGCTGTTCGTACTCGGCGATCTTCGACTCGACGGCCGGATCGTGGTAGAACGAGTTGCGCAGCACCTCGTTGATCGACTCGTACATCCAGTATTTGTTCTGCCGGTTGCGGTTGTGCTGGAAATATCCGTTGCGCTGGATGTGGTCGAGGTACTCCTCGACGCCCTTCCATACCTCCTCCAGCCCGGTGTGCGTGGCCGACGAGCAGGTGTAGACCTTGGGCCGCCAGCCCGATTCGGGCACGGGGAAGAGACGCAGGGCCCCCTGGAACTGGGTCTTCGCCAGCTCGGCCTTGTGGATGTTCTCGCCGTCGGCCTTCGTGATGACCATCAGGTCGGCCATCTCCATGATTCCGCGCTTGATGCCCTGCAGTTCGTCTCCGGCCCCGGAGATCTGCAGCAGCATGAAGAGGTCGACCATCGAGTGCACGGCCGTTTCGGACTGTCCGACGCCCACCGTCTCGATGAAGATCACGTCGAATCCCGCGGCCTCGCACAGCACGATCGTCTCGCGCGTCTTGCGGGCCACGCCTCCGAGCGATCCGGCCGAGGGTGAGGGGCGGATGAAGACGTCGGGGTTGTTGCAGATGCTCTCCATGCGGGTCTTGTCGCCGAGGATGGATCCTCCGCTGCGTTCCGACGAGGGGTCGATGGCCAGCACGGCGAGCTTGTGGCGCAGGGAGGTGACCATGTTGCCCACGGCCTCGATGAAGGTCGACTTCCCGGCGCCCGGGACACCCGTGATGCCGATGCGCACCGACTTCCCGGCGTGGGGCAGGCAGCGTTCGATGATCTCCTGCGCCTGAGCGTAGTGTTCGGGGTTCGACGACTCGATGAGCGTGATGGCCTGCGAGAGGGTGGTGATGTTTCCCGCGAGGATGCCCCCGACATACTCTTCGGTCGAGAGCGTGCGCTTCTTGCGCCGCTTGAAGTAGGGGCTGATGATCGGCTGGTCTTCAACGCCTTCCGTGACGTTCAGGGCCGTGTCATGATGCGTGTCCGCATACTCCTTTTCGTAGTGGTCTATCTTGGTGAAGGACATGGTTCTTTATCGCGTTGATTGTTCGATTGTCTTTTCGGTGAACTGCAGGGAGTTGCCCATCCAGAGCGCACGGTTGCGCGGGTCGACGAGCACGCCCGAGGGGACGTATGCCACGCCGAAGAGCTCGAATCCCTTGTCGGCCCGCAGCGCGATGAAGAATCGCTTGTTCTGGTAGGCGCCGATGAGCTGGGCGACCTTCTCGGGATCCTCCTTCGTGACGACGATGACGCAGATGCGGCCGTTCATCCGGGTCGTCAGCTCGTTGAGCCGTTTGACCGAATGCAGGCAGGAGGGGTTCGCGGAGTGGAAGAACTCGATGTAGGTCATCGGCGCGGGAACCGGCTCGCGGTCGTTGAGCCACGCCGCGGCCTTCAGTTCCGGGACGCGTTCGCCGAGCACGATGTTCTGGGCTGCGGCCCCGCAGGCGATTCCCGTGACGAACAGCACGATAAGCAGGACTTTCTTCATGGCGATGCTTGTTTGGCTGTCGAAAGATACGAAATATTTGCCGACGGAGCAATTTTTTGTCCCCCGGCGAGCGAAAAACCGCTCCCGGGGGCCGCGGCGCACGGCTCCGGACTCCTCTTGCGGGGCGGTTTCGCGACGCTTCCGGCCGATTTCCGGTTCCGAACAACTCCGTGTAACTTCCGGAGGGAAATAATCCCAAAAAAAGTCGGGTCGAATTTTGGCTTTTCTGAAAGATTGCCCTATCTTTGTGTTCGCAAAAAAGGGCATGAAAATTCAATCAATAATTCAATCACTTTAAATCCTTTATTGACATGAAAGTATCTCATATCGAGCACCTCGGCGTAGCCGTCAAGAGCCTCGACGAAGCCATCCCCTACTGGGAGAACGTATTGGGTCTGAAATGTTATGCTATCGAGGAGGTCGCCGACCAGAAGGTTCGCACGGCATTCTTCATGCTGGGGCAGACGAAAATCGAGCTGCTGGAGCCCACCTCGGAGGATTCCACGATCGCCAAGTACATCGAGAACCGCGGCGTGGGCATCCACCACATGGCCCTTGCCTGCGAGAATATCGAGGAGCAGCTGGCCGATGCCGAGGCCAAGGGCATCCGCCTGATCGACAAGACCCCGCGCAAGGGCGCCGAAGGCCTGACGATCGCTTTCCTGCACCCGAAATCGACCCAGGGCATCCTGACCGAACTTTGCGAGAACAAAAACAAATAAGAAAATCATTATGAGTCAGATTCAGGAGAAGATCAAGCAGCTGATCGATAACCGGGAAACGGCCCGCATGGGCGGCGGTCAGAAGGCGATCGACAAACAGCACGAGAAGGGCAAGTACACCGCCCGGGAACGTATCCAGATGCTCCTCGACGAGGGTTCGTTCGAGGAGTTCGACATGTTTGTGACGCACCGCTGCTACGATTTCGGTATGGAGAAGAAACACTACTTCGGCGACGGAGTGGTGACGGGCTACGGTACGATCGGCGGACGTCTGGTCTATGTCTTCGCCCAGGATTTCACGGTGACGGCCGGATCGTTGTCGCTGTCGATGTCCGACAAGATCTGCAAGGTCATGGATATGGCCCTGCGCAACGGCGCTCCCTGCATCGGCATGAACGACTCGGGCGGCGCCCGCATCCAGGAGGGTGTCAACGCCCTGGCCGGATATGCCAACATTTTCCAGCGCAACGTGATGTCCTCGGGCGTCATTCCGCAGATCTCGGCCATCTTCGGCCCCTGCGCCGGAGGCGCCGTCTATTCGCCCGCGCTGACCGACTTCATCATCATGAAGAAGGAGACCTCGAACATGTTCCTCACCGGCCCGAAGGTCGTGAAGACCGTCACGGGCGAGGACGTGACGCAGGAGCAGCTCGGAGGCGCCACGATGCACACGACCAAGTCGGGCGTGGCCCAGTTTGCCGTCGACACCGAGGAGGAGGGTATCGAGCTGATAAAGAAACTCATCTCCTACATGCCCCAGAACAACATGGAGGACGCTCCGCTGACGGTCTGCACCGACAAGATCACCCGTCTGGAGGATTCGCTCAACGACATCATCCCCGACAGCGCCAACAAGCCCTATGACATGGCCGAGGTCATCCGCGCCATCGTCGACAACGGCGAGTACCTGGAGTCCGCGGCAGGATATGCCAAGAACATCATCACCTGCTTCGCGCGCTTCAACGGACAGTCGGTGGGCATCATCGCCAACCAGCCGAAGTTCATGGCCGGCGTGCTCGACATCAACGCCAGCCGCAAGGCCGCGCGTTTCGTGCGCTTCTGCGACGCCTTCAACATTCCGATCGTGACGCTCGTCGACGTGCCGGGCTTCCTGCCGGGCACGACCCAGGAGTACGGCGGCGTGATCACCCACGGCGCGAAGCTCCTGTTCGCCTACTGCGAGGCGACGGTTCCGAAGATCACCGTCACGCTGCGCAAGGCCTACGGAGGCGCCTACATCGTGATGTCGTCGAAGCACATCCGCGGTGACATCAACTACGCATGGCCGACGGCCGAGATCGCCGTGATGGGTGCGAGCGGCGCCGTGGAGGTGCTCTACGGCAAGGAGCTCAAGGAGCTCGCCGACAAACCCGAGGAGAAGGCCGCATTCATCGCCGAGAAGGAGAAGGAGTACAACGACAAGTTCTCCAACCCCTACAACGCCGCCCGCTACGGCTACATCGACGACGTGATCGAGCCGCGCAACACGCGTTTCCGCATCATCCGCGCGCTTCAGCTGCTGGCTACCAAGCGCCTGCAGAATCCGCCCAAGAAACATTCGAATATTCCTCTGTAAACCGTAGATACCATGAGCATTCTAACTGTCAGCTGGAGTTGGTCGGAGATCCTCTGGGTCGCCCTGATCGGTTTCTGCCTGGTGTTCATTCTGCTCGTAGCGCTGATCTTCATCATGAAGCTCTTCGGCGCCTGCTTCCAGATCCGCCACCAGCGCAGCACGAAACCCGTCAAGACGCAGCCGATCATCAGCCAGGAGGAGATTGCCGCCATCGCCACGGCGCTGAAAATCTACCACAGCGTCCTGCACGACCGCGAGTCGGAGGTGGTGACGATCCTCAGCATCAAGCGGGCCTATTCGCCCTGGAATTCCAAAATTCACGGTTTAACACAGCTTCCTTCGCGGAAATAGAAAGTACATACCAATGAAAGATTACTCACTGAAAATCAACGGTCATAATTACAACGTCCAGATCGACGACGCGAACGAGAACTCGAACATCGCACACGTGATCGTCAACGGCGTGGATTATGAAGTCGAAATCGAGGGCGCCAAGACCTCGTCGGTATCCCGGCCGCAGGTTGCGCCGGCTCCCAAATCGGCCAACAGCGGAATGATCATGCCCTCGACGGCCACGCCGTCGCCGCGCCTGTCGGCCATTCCCCCCTCGTCGGGCTACAGCGTGAAGTGCCCGCTGCCCGGTACGGTGCTCAGCGTGAAGGTCGCCGTGGGCGATACCATCACCAAGGGCCAGACGCTCGTGATCCTCGAGGCCATGAAGATGGAGAACAACATCGACGCCGACCGCGGCGGCGTTGTCAAGCAGATCCTCGTCCAGCAGGGCGCCACGGTCATGGAGGGCGATACGTTAATCGTAATCGAATAGGCTTATGTGGAGTGTATTGTCATCGGGTTCCAACTTCGTGCTCGAAAGCCTTGAGACCTTCGTCGACTCGACGGGTATCTCCATGTTGTTCGGCGACATGGGATGGGGCAACGTGGCGATGATCTGCGTCGCCTTCCTGCTGCTCTACCTGGCCATCAAGCACAAGTTCGAACCGCTGCTGCTGCTGACCATCGCGTTCGGCATGCTGCTGTCGAACCTCCCGGGTGCCAATATGTACCATACCGAGCTCTTTGCCGGCGGGCATGTGCACTGGGACATCTTCGTCTCCAAGGCCGGACTGCTCGACTACCTCTATCTGGGCGTTAAGCTGGGCATCTATCCGTGTCTGATCTTCCTCGGGGTGGGCGCCATGACCGACTTCGGTCCGCTGATCGCCAATCCCAAGAGCTTCCTGCTGGGCGCTGCCGCCCAGTTGGGTATCTTCGCCACCTTCATCGGCGCCTATGCCCTGGACTTCTCGCCCGAGGAGGCCGCGTCGATCGGTATCATCGGAGGCGCCGACGGCCCGACGTCGATCTACCTCACGGCGATCCTCGCTCCCGAACTGCTGGGCCCGATTGCCGTGGCCGCCTACTCCTACATGGCCCTTGTGCCGGTGATCCAGCCGCCCATCATGCGCCTGCTGACCACCGAGAAGGAGCGCAAGATCAAGATGAAGCAGCTGCGTCCCGTGTCGAAGACCGAGAAGATCCTCTTCCCGCTCATCATCACGGTAATTATCGCGCTGCTGCTGCCCTCGGCCGCTCCGCTCGTGGGCTGCCTCATGCTGGGCAACCTGATGAAGGAGTGCGGCGTGGTGGACCGTCTGTCGAAGACCGTGCAGAACGAGCTGATGAACATCGTGGTGATCTTCCTGGGCATCACGGTGGGCGCCACGGCCACGGCCGAGGCCTTCATCAACGCCCGTACGCTGTTCATCCTGCTGCTGGGCGTCATCGCCTTCAGCTTCGGAACCGCCGGCGGCGTGCTCCTGGCCAAGGTGATGAACCTCTTCGCCAAGGAGGGCAAGAAGATCAACCCGCTGATCGGCTCGGCCGGCGTGTCGGCCGTTCCGATGGCCGCCCGCGTGTCGCAGACCGAGGGCCAGAAGGCCGATCCGTCGAACTTCCTGCTGATGCACGCCATGGGTCCCAATGTGGCCGGCGTGGTGGGTTCGGCGGTTGCCGCAGGTATCCTGCTCTCGTTCCTCGGATAGGAATCCCTTGTCCGGCGCGGCGCCGGTCCGCAAGGGCCGTCCGTCCGGAGCCGGAGTCCGCAAAAAAAGGTCCGTGCCTTGTCACGGGCCTTTTTTTATTTATGGTATGTCTTTGCATATCAAAAAACTTTTCGTACCTTTGCGCACCCGCAAAGTGCGGGAACGGATTACAATAAGTTAAATTAAACGTAAAAACAGTGGATTCATTAAGCTACAAGACTATCTCGGCCAATGCCTCGACCGTCACCAAGGAATGGGTGGTGATCGACGCAACGAACGAGGTACTGGGACGTCTTGCATCGCAGGTCGCGAAGATCCTCCGAGGCAAGAACAAGCCCTGCTACACGCCCCACGCCGACTGCGGTGACTATGTCATCGTGATCAACGCGGAGAAGGTGAA